>JAUXWQ010000049.1 GCA_030680235.1 Coxiellaceae bacterium | reverse complement strand
CGCTACGAGCGCGCGCGCGCAGAAGATATTCTGGCAATGGCACTGGTTACTGATGGCTTGCAAAAATTATTTAGTAATAAGAATCCGACGCTTATACGGTTACGCAATTTAGGACTTGAGATTACCAATCGCTTACCATTTTTAAAGAATCGTCTGATACAGCATGCGCTGAGTTAGTCATTCGCTGAATCATCATTTTATTAACGGGAGTAATTATGGCTTTGCGCTTGAATTTATTAATTTCACTTTTGTTTCTTTATTTTCTATCGGATAGCGCTTTGGCTGATGAGGCAACACTGAAAAAATTAATTCAAATACATTTTCCCGGTGAAGAGATTCAAAGTCTGAAAAAAACCCCTTACCTGGGGTTATATGAAGTAGCCGTCGGTGGCGAATTATTTTATACCGATGAAAAAGCAGATTATTTCTTCTTTGGCCATGTGATTGATACAAAAACCAAAGTCAGTCTAACCAATGAGCGTTTGCAGGAAATCAGGGATGCGCGCCGGATAACCATCGATTCTTTACCCCTGGAACATGCAATTAAAACCGTTAAAGGTAATGGTCAGCGTACAGTGGCTGTTTTTACTGACCCGCATTGTCCTTATTGCAAACAACTGGAAAAAGAGTTGGTTAAAATCACGGATATCACCATCCATACCTTCCTTTATCCCGTATTAAATGGCTCGGTTAAGCGGGCGACAGAGATTTGGTGTTCTGATGACAAACATAAGGCTTGGGACGATTATATGCTGAGAGATATTGAGCCAACCGGAAAAGACTGCGAAACGCCACTTTCAACCTTGGTTCAGGTAGGCCAGAAGCACAAAATTACCGGGACACCCACGCTGATTTTTGCTGATGGTTCGATTGTCGGTGGGTTGATTCCCGCCGACAAAATTGAAGAAAATTTAAATCATGCGATGAAAAAGTAAGTTCGCGTCATATTGATCGCCAGGAGGCTGTCCGAGAATAGAATGATCTACTGCGGTTTTATTGCTGGGCCACAATAGACTGAGTATGACCATTCGGCATAAGCACCCAGATTTTACCCTTCTGCTTCATTTTTCCCGCTTGATTTGCGGCTTCCAGACCAAAACCCCAGAAAAAATCAACGCGCACATTACCCTTGATGGCACTCCCCGTATCCTGAGCGACCATTAGACGTTGTAGCTGCTTATCCGTATTCGGCCAGGTTGTCGCAAGGAAAACCGGCGCACCCTGGGGGACCGCACGGGGATCAATGGCGATACTTCTACCCGCAGTCAGTGGTACGCCGAGTGAACCCACTGGCCCTGACAGATCAGGGGATAATTCACGGAAAAATATATAACGCGAATTCTGGTGAAGCAAGTCGTCCAATTTATCTGGATTCTCCTGTCCCCACTGCTTAATTCCCTGCATGGAAGCCTTTTCCAGGAGTAACTCACCACGTTCTACCAATAATTTTCCAATTGAACTGTAAGGATGTCCATTATGCTCCGCATAGCCTATTTTAAGGATTTCACCATTTTCCAGCACTACTCGACCAGATCCCTGAATTTGCAGGAAGAATAGCTCTACTTTATCTTCTACCCATAAGAACTCATGGCTACGGAGTATTTCAGGATTATTTCTTATCTCGGCACGCGTGTAGTAAGGGATTATTTTTCGCCCCTCTAAACGACCCCGCGTTACCTTTAGTTCAGGATAAATTTCTCCTAAATCAATAATGAGAAGCCCGTCTGGCGCGGTATGCAGTGGATAACGATAACGCTTGGATGGTTGCCGACTGCCCTGCAGCAGGGGTTCATAGTAACCCGTGACAAGCCCCTCATCACTTTCATCCGCATTCAATACCTGATGAGGAACAAAATAGGTCTCAAAGAAGTGTCTTAGTGTGGCATTATCAAGCTTCTTAACTGAGATAGCAGCAGAACAGGTTTCTTCCCATAGTGGCTGTTTAATTAAAACAATACAGCTATGTAAGAATGCATCCCATGCTGGCCGAATATCGTCATCCGCCCAGCCCGTCAGTGCAGACCACTCATTTGCTTTAAGAATGGGGTTTTCTGGAGATGCGGCAGATGATTGTTTGGCAGGTGGTGGCGTAATTGATTCTGCCGGTTTGTCCGTCGCAACAGGAGATGTCATTTTCTCAACCGAACAAGCATTTAGTAACAGTACTAATGCAAATAGGGAAAAAGTGGATTGGATTTTCATTAAATTTCAGTTCGCGGCAAATTTTTTAGATTCATTAACTATACATTAACCTTAAAATATGTGGGTAATCGCACTCGAAGCGGCTTTGGCCATAGGACTGTTTGTTTTCATTATATGGTGGACCATGTTCTCAGGGAAAAAGAAAGATGACGAAAAGGATTGAGACTCTAGGAGTCTGTCGGACTTAAGGTTGATCTACTGCGCAAATGGGACAAGCGGTTCATATTACCCTGATTTTTCGTTGCATAGAATGACTATGCGCCTCAAAATCCGGCCAATCTGTCCTCGCTTTCCCACTTTGCTCGC
>JAUXWQ010000047.1 GCA_030680235.1 Coxiellaceae bacterium | reverse complement strand
GCGAGCAAAGTGGGAAAGCGAGGACAGATTGGCCGGATTTTGAGGCGCATAGTCATTCTATGCAACGAAAAATCAGGGTAATATGAACCGCTTGTCCCATTTGCGCAGTAGATCAACCTTAAGTCCGACAGACTCCTAGCTTTTACATCCACTTGTTATGGGATCTCCGCTGTTACTAATTTAAAGTTGAATGTGCCCGCAATCTGGCTTAATGTGGCGCGGTAAGTAATCCCTTGGAAATCAACTGCTGGAATAGTCAACGTGCCTGTATTTGAGTCAAAAATCGCTGCATTGGCAGCAGTCTGATTTGTCAGCTCATGATGTTCAAGCCTAAAAATATTCAGGTCAACATCAAATTTCAGGGTTGCGGAGACGAAATCATTGTTCCCTAAAGAGACAAATGGTAAGGTTAAATTATTGGAAGCGAAAGTTGCACGGCCTGAGTTGCCACCTGCTAAACCAATAATGTCATAACTGATGATGCGTCCTGCACCAGGGTTAGCTCCGACAAAAATATTTGATCCCAGTATTGTTGCACCTCTGGCTAATGTGGATAGAGGGATACTACTCAGACTGCCATCAGTAACGGAATATAATAGCAAATCGCGGTTTGGATCAATTACAAAATGGCGGGAAGCCCCCGGATTAGCACCAACCTGCTCCCCAAATGAGATTTCACGTCCGGTAGGGGTCAGACTATCCGGGTTAAATTCACGAAATGAACCGTTCGTTGCAGCATACCAAATATTGCCCGTACGAATATCACTGCCTAGATGACGTAAGATGCCGACATTTCCATCGGTAAAGAAAGTTGCTGGAATCGCACTGAGATCAGCCTGTGTCGCCAAGTCAAATCGTTGTATGTCGCCGCTGGTTGTGGTTACTAATAAATGGCGACGTGAGTAATCGATATACAAATGCCGGGCAGCCCCAACGATGGCACCTGTGATTTTTCCGCTACTGATAGAAGGCCCCTCACTTAGCGTATCAAGATTAATAGAATAAATGGCATTGTCCGTCGCGGAGTACCACAGCAAGCGATCAACAGGGTCAACAGTAATTTCCCTGGCGGCACCGACAATTGCACCTTTAAATGCTGTCGACGGGATAGAAGCGACTTCACCCCCCGTTGTGATATCTATGCCTCTTACCGTTCCATCGGTAGCAGAATAATATAAGACATCTAAAGCCCAGCTTTTGCTGGTAACTATGAAGACGATACAGAATACCCAAAATATTCTTTTTAGCATTGTGCCCACCTTTTTGTCTCGTTATAAAATCTCCTGATATTTCTGAATTATTATAAATCAGAAACCGTCATTGACCCATTCCCACTGAATTTCTTTACGGCGTGCGCCAGTTTGGTTTGAGAACAGTGAAAATTTTACCGTAAATAACTGACCCTATGTATCCATTACCTTGATTTGGCGCATAGAAACTCGAAATAACCGTAGCTACCGTACCCGTTATTTTTTAGAAGATGATTCGTACTCACGGCGGTGTTCGTCACTACAAAAGTATTGATCATCAGCACTAATTGCCTCATTTTCAGGAATATGTACGTGACACTGGGCGCATTTGACCATGTCTGTTCTGGTGGTTGTTGTTTCTTTTTCTTTCTTTTCTTCCTGGTCTTCTTCGGTATTGCTCCATGACACTTCCTTCTGTGCAGTCACTTCCAGTTGACTATCCTTGATGGTTACCGGCTCAGCAAGAAAAATATCTTTGTAGCTAACGTAAATTGAAGTAAAAACAACGGGTATTAATAGGAAAAGTCCCAGTCCATAGGGAATAATGGCGATCATTGCCAGTATGATCAGGGTAATACCATAAAGCTGGAATGCAATGAAGTTTTTCAGGCAGGCGAAGAAACTTTTCTTCATTGCAAGTACCGGTGGAACATCATGGAAGATCACCAGTAATGGCGAGAACCAGGCAGCCATCAACAATGGGATGGAAAGTGACAAGGCGACGAGCGAAGCTGTCAGCATGTTACTCATCACGTCCAT
>JAUXWQ010000044.1 GCA_030680235.1 Coxiellaceae bacterium | reverse complement strand
CTAATTTTTAGATTTTAGGCGAGGTTGGATGGTAATTTGTTGAGAAAAGCGCAGTGTACATGAAGTCCATGAGCATTTTCGAAACAAATTACCATTCAAGATCGCCAAAAGATGAAAATTTTTTGTTCACGGGAATTGCTGTTATTTTGTTGATTGGGTTGCTATGGTTTCCTTGAAATAAGTACAATAAGCAGAAATTGGACAAGCATCGCACTTTGGATTACGCGCAATGCAAACATATCTTCCGTGCAAGACTAACCAATGATGCGCGTCTTTCAAATATTTTTCTGGAATGATTTTCAATAATTGCTGTTCTGTTGCTAAAGGTGTTTTCGCTTTTGCTAAACCAATGCGATTGCTAACGCGAAAAATATGCGTATCGACGGCAATAGTGGGTTCTCCAAAAGCCGTATTTAAAACAACATTGGCAGTTTTTCTGCCCACGCCAGGGAGTGCTTCTAAGTCGTCTCGTTTATTAGGCACTTCTGAATTAAATTTTTCAATTAAGATTTTGCAAGTGGCAATAATGTTTTTGGTTTTTGCATTATAAAGACCGATTGTTTTGATGTATTTTTTTAAACCCGTTTCTTCTAATGCAAAGATTTTTTCAGGGGTGTTGGCAATGGGAAATAAAATTTTTGTGGCTTTATTAACGCTAATATCTGTTGCTTGTGCTGATAAAATGACAGAAATTAGTAATTCAAAATGACTGTTAAATTGGAGTTCTGTTGTTGGGGTGGGATTATTTTTTTGGAGTATAGAAAATATTTTTTCAATTGATCGTTTGTCCATGCGCATAACCTGATTTTATTTTTTGCGTAGTCTTTCTAGTATCGCTTGAATCTCCGCTTTCTTTGTTGCTTTATTTTTTTCAGCATTTTCAATGTAGGTGTTTCTGCTGATGGTTTCTTGTGAGTGATGTGCAGCAAGGCGCGCTTCATGTTTTTCAAATCGTTCGCGAGATTGTTTCGCAAAGGCGTTTTTTTCGGAGGCTGTTTTTTCCGATAATACAATCATATCAATGCAATCAACAGGGCAAGGTGCAATGCATAATTCACAGCCATTGCAGACATCAGTGATCACGGTATGCATTAATTTTGCAGAACCCATAATGGCATCGACAGGACATGCTTGAATGCATTTGGTGCACCCGATACATTCTGTTTCGCGAATAATCGCTAACATCGGCGGTTTTGCTCTTTTCGCCATGTCATTTTCGAGAGAGAGAGTATCAACATGGCGCATTTCGCCAATTTTTTTTAATATGTCGACGCCGCCAGGCAAGCACAAATCAATGCGTTCGTTTTTTTCAACGATGGCTTCTGCATAGGGTTTGCAGCCTTTATACGTACATAACCCACACTGCGTTTGGGGCAGAACGTCGTTAATTGCGGTAATATCGAGGTTGTTTTTCATTAAGCACGTATTAATTATTTGTTGAGACATCGCTTCTTTTGCTAAAGTGAGCACGATATTCTATCTTGAAGCAAGTAAATTACAAAATAAATTACGGTGATGGAATGACGAAAGAACAAGCTAAAAATTATTTTATTGCAAGTTGTTATTTGTTTGCAGGTGCGGCATTTGGATTTGTAGAAGTGTATCCTGTTGCAAAAGAGGATAAGAAAAATGGCTTGCAAACGGCAACGGCTTTAATAGCGGGTCTTACTTTTTTTATTGGAGGGATAGTTAATTTTGTCGCGCTCTTTCTTAATCAAGATCGGGTGGCTTCTGTTGTCTCTGAAGACACTTCTCTTAATGCAGAAATAAATAACAATAAAATTGCTTTAAAACTACCGCCTATTACAGTGGCTACGCTTTTTTTGACAGGTTCTGTTGCGCTAACAGTGGGTAGCGTTGATAGGATGATTGATCAGAAATCATCTCAAGAAGCAGTTTTTATTTCAGCTTCAGCATGCTTTATCGTAGGCTCTCTTGCCTCTTTAGTGAATACTTTGCTTGATTCAAATTCAAATACTGCTAAAAAAATAGCCGGTAGAGCAGCCTTATTATTTTTCGCTCCTGGCAGTGTGCTTTTTCTGATTGGTGGTGTAGAACAAAATGCTGGAAAAGCGGCCACTTTTTTGACTGATGTGGGTTATGTAGCTTGTACAGGTTATTTAATGGCGAATGTGGCAGAAGGGATGTATCGTTTTTTCACGGCATTATCTGATAACAAAGAAGCTGAAGGTGAGCAGAGATCATTACTTGATCCTTCTCCCGCTTAATTTGGGTGATTTTACGATTAGATCCTCGCAGTAGATCTCAACTGCTGAATCTAGGTTTAATGGAATGGATAGTAAGAGCTTGTTCCTTTATTTTGCTTAAAATAAATTAATGATAAAAAAAGAAAGAGGTGTGCATGCGTAACTTTGCAGCTGAAAATACTGAACGTTTTAAGCTTGTCAGTGAGCCTATCGTTACGATAGATCCCAATGCCATAGCAAAAACTGAAAATTACAGGTATGCAGCCATTAGTTTTATGCTGGGCCTCATGTTTGGTGGCACAGGTGCAATGTCAATTGCACTATCAAGATCTGTTGCGTCTGAACACATAGCAAAAGATTTTCAATTCAATGTGACAGCTTTAAACAGGACGCAAACTGTAGAATGTCCTGTTAATCGTGATTGGGCGAATGTTTCGATGATTGTTCAAGCCTGTCAACTGCTTGTAGAGCATTGTGGAAATACGTCGTTGCTCAATAATACATTTCAATTTATGTTAAATATCACTAATGACACCGTTGATGGTGCTATTAATGCGACAGGGCGATGTGTGGGCACGGATGTGCGTGGCACTGATTACGTATCGGCTGGATTGTTTTTTATCGTAGCCGCTATATTTTTAGCGGGCTCAGTTGCTTATCTTTTGAGAGCGTCAAAAGTGGGTACTGCATCTGCTGCCGATGTAGAAGCAGGGAATCGAGTTACTTCACCTGCTGCTGTGAATCGTCATCGTGTGCTATGGCATGATCAGGTTAATGATCAAGAAACATGTTTATTAGCAGGTGTTTCAACACCAAGATATGGTTTGCCTCGTGAATTATAAAGTGTAAATCCCCCCGGTGCTGCGCACCGACCCCCTTTTTCAAGGGGCTTTGCTGTCATGAATTTGATTTATGCAACAAAGCCCCTTGAAAAAGGGGGTCGGTGCGCAGCGCCGGGGGGATTTACGCAAATGCTGCTAATTGTTCTGGTGTTACGCGTTGCATCAATGGTTCAAAACTATTGATGGTATGATTTAACAAGGGTGTGGCAACGTCGCTCCATTGCAACGCATCAATATTTAAAAATTTCTCAGACTTTTCTGCAGTGATCGGCAAAATCGGTTTTAAATACAGGGTTAATAAGCGAAATAAATTCAATCCTTGTGTGCAAATTAATTGGACGTCGTTTTCACGCCCTTCTTCTTTTGCAAGCGACCAGGGTTTATTTAAATCAATATACTGATTTGCGCGATCGGCCAATAACATTATTTCTTTAACGGCACGATGATTATTTAACGCTTCATAAGCTGCGGCAATCGATTCTGATGCATGGGTAAACTCTTGGAATAATGCTTCGTCATGCAAGGTTGCAGATAATTGTCCCTTAAATTTTTTCGAAATAAATCCAGCGCAGCGACTAGCGAGATTGACATATTTTCCGACTAAATCTGAATTAATTTTTGCCGCAAAATCTGCCATATTAAAATCAATATCTTCCACTTGGTTGTTTAATTTCGACGCATAGTAATAACGCAAATATTCCGTTGGAATAATTTTTGCAAATTGTTTTGCCGTAATAAATGTGCCACGAGATTTTGACATTTTCTCGCCATTGACAGTAACAAAACCATGCACAAATAATTTTGTGGGTAAACGATAATCTGCTGCCTGTAACATCGCCGGCCAAAATAAGGCATGGAAAGAAATAATGTCTTTGCCGATGAAATGGTAGAGTTCTGTATCATTGTTTCCTGCTTTGAAAAAAGGGGGTAACGGGGATTTTAATTTCGCTGATAAGTTCTCATAACTCGCAATGTAACCAATCGGTGCATCCAGCCATACATAAAAATACTTATTCGGCACATCCGGCATTTCAAAACCAAAATACGGTGCATCACGTGAAATATTCCATTGCTGCAAACCCGTTTTAAACCATTCTTGTAATTTATTGGCAATGGAAGATTGCAGTACGCCTGATTGTGTCCATTGCGATAAAAAATCTGCATAGTGATCAAGCGCAAAGAAATAATGCTCAGACTCTTTTAAAATGGGTGTTGCACCGGTAATTGCTGATTTTGGATTTTTTAATTCAGTAGGTTCATAGGTTGCGCCACAAGCTTCACAGTTATCGCCATACTGATCTTTTGCGCCACACTTAGGACATTCGCCGCGCACAAAACGATCCGCCAAAAATAAATTTTTTTCAGGATCAAATAATTGCGTTACGGTTTTTGTAACAATATCACCATTCTTTTTTAAACGCGCATAAATGTCTAAGGATAATTTTTTATTTTCGTCAGAATGGGTTGTGTAATAGTTATCAAAACCAATATGAAATTGTTGATAATCATTGATGTGATCTTGCCGCACATTTTCAACCATGACCTCAGGTGCGATATTATTTTTTTCAGCGGCAAGCATAATAGGTGCGCCATGGGCATCGGACCCGCAAATGTAATAGCAGGTGTTGCCACGCATAATTTGAAAACGCTTCCAAATATCGGCTTGAATCGCTTCTAGCATATGTCCCAAATGTATTTCGCCATTGGCGTAGGTGAGGGCGGAGGTGATTAAAATTTGGCGTGGCATAGGTAGCATAGTGTTCTCATTTCTGGTTATTGGCGATATGATACGGCAGCAATTCCCCGTGAACAAAAAATTTTCATCTTTTGGCGATCTTGAACGACAATCTGTCTCGAAAATGCTCAGGTACTTCGTGTACCTTCCGCTTTTCTCAACAAATTATCGTGCAGCCTCGCTTAAAATCTGAAAATTAGCGGTTTTTCAGACATTCGTGGGGAATTGCTGATGATACGGCGAATCGTTATTTTGTGCTACGATTTGAGCCAATCTTGCGAGGTCTTATGTCAACGCCTTTTTCCATTCCCGGTATTAAAAAAATCATTGCTATTGCTTCTGGCAAAGGCGGTGTCGGTAAATCAACAACAACGGTTAACCTTGCTTTGGCTTTGTCAAAATTGGGTAAGCGCGTGGGTATTTTGGATGCCGATATTTACGGGCCTAATCAACCGCATATGTTGGGGGGTGCTGAAAAACCAGAATTGATCGACAACGAAAGATTTAAACCTATTGAGCGTTTTGGATTGCAGACGATGTCGATGGGTTATTTGGTAGATTCTGAAGAGCCCATGGTTTGGCGCGGCCCCATGGTGGTCAAAGCCTTGCATCAAATGTTGTATTTTACCGCATGGGATAATTTGGATTATTTGTTGATAGATTTACCGCCGGGCACGGGGGATGTTCAATTAACTTTATCGCAAAAAACGCCTTTGAATGGGGTCATTATTGTATCGACACCGCAAACCATTGCCTTACTTGATGCACGTAAGGGTTTGGAAATGTTTCGTAAGGTCAACGTGCCAATTATTGGCGTTATTGAAAATATGAGCGAATATATTTGTCCGCATTGTCATCATTCAGAAAATATTTTTGGTAAAGATGGCGCGGAAAATATGGCGTTGGAATATGAGGTTGCTTTGCTTGGCAAAATTCCATTAGATTTAAAAATTCGTGAACAAGCAGATGCAGGAAATCCGATTGTTATTGCAGAACCGGATAGCGTTATTGCTAAAGCGTATGAAAAAATAGCTGAATTGTTGCCTTAAAAAGGGTGAGCTTACTTGATGCGAGCCACGAGTGTAACGAGTGATTTATTAAATGGCTGCAGCGCTTTGTGCGTACCAATAGTTGAATTAGGAGCAAATAATGTTAAACGTTATTTGGCTTGCGATGATGCTTATCGCTGTTGTCACCGCATTTTTCACCGGAAAAATAGATGCGGTTGTTTTATCCGTGACCGACAGCGCAAAATTTGCTTTAACCCTTGCGTTTGGATTAACGGGTGTAATGGCTTTATGGCTTGGGATTATGCGCATTGCAGAAGAATCCGGATTGATTGAAAAACTGACGCAATTACTACGGCCATTACTCGTTAAAATTTTTCCGGATATTCCAAAAGATGATCCTGCTATTGGCATTATTGCCATGAATTTATCAGCGATTATGTTGGGATTAACAAATGCTGCAACGCCTTTTGGTTTGCGTGCAATGGAAGCATTAGAAAAATTAAATCCACAGTCGGGGACAGCAACCAATACGATGTGTACGTTTATTGCGTTACACAGCGCAAATTTACAATTAATTCCAACGACGGCAATTGCCTTGTTAGCAGCGGCAGGTGCATCGCATCCAACCGATATTGTTGTGCCATTAATATTAAGTTCATTATGTGCTGTGTTTTCAGCATTGTTATTTGCGAAGGTATTTGAAAAGAAAAAATCATGTATGCCTGCTCCTGAAGTATCTGGAGAATTGTCATGAATTTTTCAAGTGTGAGTGAATGGCTTGGTAACGTCTTAATTTTACTTTTTTTAGTGGGAATTCCTACTTATGGGTTTTTTAAAAAAGTCCCCATCTATGAAAAATTTGTAGAGGGTGCGAAAGAGGGTTTTCCCACTTTTTTGCGTATTTTTCCTTATATGCTCGCTATGTTGGTAGCAATTGGCATGCTGCGCACATCGGGTGTCTTTGATTTATTGAGCCACTTATTATCGCCGGTATTTTCAAAAATGAATGTTCCTGCAGAAATTGTACCCCTTGCCATTATTCGTCCCTTTTCAGCAAGCGCAGCATTGGCGGTGCTTGCTGATTTATTGCATGCACAGGGCGCTAATGCACCTATTTCACATTTGGGCGCTATTGTGGCGAGCTCTGCGGACACGACGTTTTATATTGCAGCCATTTATTTTGGTGCGGTAATGATACGCAATGCACGTCATGCGCTGTCATTAAGTATTATTGTTGATATCATTGGCATGCTGTCGGCGATATGGATTGGGCAGTGGCTTCTTAAATAGCAAAAAAACGCATGCGCAGCATGCTTATAATTATTCGAGGAAATAGTATGTCTATCAAATCTGATAAGTGGATTCGTCGAATGTCGCAAGAACATGACATGATTTCACCCTTCGAACCTAATCAAGTGCGATCAAATGCGCAGGGAAAAATTGTTTCATATGGTACGAGTAGTTATGGCTACGATGTGCGTTGTGCGCGTGAATTTAAAATCTTTACTAATATTAATTCGGCTATTGTCGATCCTAAAAATTTTGATGCCAACAGTTTTGTGGATATTGAATCAGATGTTTGTATCATTCCGCCAAATTCTTTTGCTTTAGCGCGCACGGTGGAATATTTCAAAATTCCACGCAGTGTACTCACCATTTGTCTAGGTAAATCGACCTACGCACGCTGTGGCATTATTGTGAATGTCACCCCTTTAGAGCCTGAATGGGAGGGGCATGTCACTTTAGAATTTTCAAACACGACGAATTTGCCGGCAAAAATTTACGCGAACGAAGGCGTTGCGCAAATGCTATTTTTAGAGTCAGATGAGATTTGTGAAACTTCTTACAAAGACCGTGGTGGAAAGTATCAGGGTCAGCGTGGTGTGACGTTGCCGGTGACATAGCTTTGTGTGGAGAAACAGTGATTCGCTGCAAAACCAGGGTGTCACGATCTCGATTCAATGCGATATAACAAGCCCTCTCATTTGTATGATGCGAGCGCTCCTTACCAGCAATTCCCGGTGAATAAAAAATTTTCATCTTTTGACGATCTTGAACGATAATTTGTTTCGAAAATGCTCATGGACTTCGTGTACACTGCGCTTTTCTCAACAAATTATCGTTCAACCTCGCCTAAAATCTGAAAA
>JAUXWQ010000043.1 GCA_030680235.1 Coxiellaceae bacterium | reverse complement strand
ACTAGGGTGTCCAAATTCACCCAAATGCGTTCCCCATGTTTTGGACCTCGCAAATCACCTCGCTTCCCCGAATTAATTGAAAATTTTTCCGATCAGGCAGTTGCGCTAAAGTCTCCAGTTTTCCAACATTCGGTAAAACATCGCGTCGCAATTTAATTAACGAACCGCCGCAATTCATCGCAGCATTCTGTTGTGCCACAGTAATACCAACCACTTTTTTTGCATCGATTGCACTAAATGATCCACAAAATGCTGGCAATCGTGATGCGATTCGATCTGCATCTTTCATTTGACCTGTGCCAAATCTTTTACCAACACCAAACAATGATTCTAAAACATCAGTGCTGATGGGTAACCCAGACTTATCTAATTGTAATTTCCTGGATATTGCCAAATGTTTTTTTGCCCAATCAATAAAACCAGCTCTAATGGATGATGTCACAGGAAGAGGAGCGATCAATTTTTTGCATGCTTGATATGTTATTTTATTAAGTCCATTTTGCTTAAGAATTTTTTGGCACGCTAATAATGGCAATGCATCTCGCAAAAATAATTTAATAAATGCTCTGCACTTGGGTAATTGATCAAGCTTACCGCGTAATTTAGCGAGCATTGAGTCTTGAGGTGCACGACCAGTGGAAGAATGCTTCAGTAATAAATCAGCCCATTTGCATAAGATGTGTAAATTCATAAATCGAGCATTGATCGCTATTTTTGGTGGCGCAAGACAAGCCAATATCGTTTGTTTTAAATTTTTTGAAACCTTGCCGCATGCTGAAACAAATGTATTAAACAGTGGGTGTTCGCCGTAAGCATGTTTAAATAAATTAGCGATGACGTGGGAAATATCAGAAATACTTTGGTAGTGTGCTCCTTGTATATTTAATAAATCAATTGCTTTGGCAAGATCGGTTCCACCATCTTTTAAAAAAGCGCTGGGTGCACCGCCAACACTTTGAATTACTTTTTTTAAAAACGCAGCTATTGCGTCTCCTGTCCACGA
Source organism: Coxiellaceae bacterium (assembly GCA_030680235.1). GTDB lineage: Bacteria > Pseudomonadota > Gammaproteobacteria > Coxiellales > Coxiellaceae > 2-02-FULL-42-43. The sequence continues at coordinate 1,106 of JAUXWQ010000043.1, read as the reverse complement.
TGCCGCTACCGACACAGCAACACACTCAACATTTTGCAATGTGGGTGCATGATCATGCTGTGAATGATGATTTAAATTTAATGCCAATACACTGAGAATTTTACCCGCACCCAATCCAATGGAGAGATCAATCAACCAAACATACCCATTGGTAATATTGCGCACAAGACAGCCTGCTTTTTCAAATTCAATTGCTGCTTGTGTTTTCACAATGGATAAGCGCATCACCCAATTGCTGATCGTCTGAGCACAAGGTGCTTTCGCTATGCCAAGTTGCACGCCAAGTACTTTTAATACTCTGGAAATGGCACGAAATCCAATTCGACCCGTTAAAAATAATGACAGTGTGATATGAACAAGCGCCACTTTGTTTGGCTTAATTGATAGTGCGGTGCTTTTTGATTTTAATTTCTCTTCGAGTGTTAATATTTTTTTCTGCTTGAGATTACGATCTGCTTTTATTCTGTGAAGTTCTTTACGCAACGCGCGGGCAGTAGTGCCACGATTTTTTGCTTTTATTTTCCAATCATCTCGTGCTTTGGTTAACTTCCATAGTTGACTCATAAAATCCATGTCCATTTGTCAAAAAAATGCAATAATACGCGCTATCTGGACACTCATTACAAAATAAAGGTGTTTTAAAAATATGACCAACGATCGCACAACAGCAAAAAAAATTCCCGGAGAACATTGTCGTTTTTGTGGCGATACTGACAAACCGTTAATTAAAACGCCATGCTGTGATGAGTGGATTTGTTGCGATACAAAATTTTTATCTTTTCGTGGAGATGGACGATGTCAATATGCGCATGAACGGTTCAGCTTGTGTTATTCACATTACAGTGACGGTCATAAAGAACCTTGGCAGACTTGTCAGGCGTGTATAAAATTTTGGAACCCGGACGATTATAGGGAATACTATCGTAATTCATTGCCAAGATTTTAGGCCAGAACGTATGAAGCGTTGGGATGCAAACACAATACAGTCAATTGGCAGCAAGCTGTTTGATAAAATTCATAAGCGTAAAATGCATAGCCATCATAATCACGAAATACATTGTGTGCCGCAGGCACACACTCAAGGAAGATAGCGCAAGGAGGATGTG
>JAUXWQ010000011.1 GCA_030680235.1 Coxiellaceae bacterium | reverse complement strand
TTTTGGCGATCTTGAATGGTAATTTGTTTCGAAAATGCTCATGGACTTCATGACCACTGCGCTTTTCTCAACAAATTACCATCCAACCTCGCCTAAAATCTAAAAATTAGCGGTTTTTCAGACATTCGTGGGGAATCACTGAAACTTAGTGAGGCTGCTTCAACTTTTTTTCCAGATAATGAATATTTTGAGCACCACTTTGAAAATGCTCATCATCCATTAAATCTTGATGCAACGGAATATTGGTTTTAATCCCTTCAATCACCGTTTCCTCTAAGGCATTACGCATACGCGCAATGGCATTTTTACGGGTCGTTGCATGCACAATTAATTTTGCCGTCAACGAATCATAATAAGGCGGCACACGATAGCCCGTATACACATGCGAATCCATACGCACGCCCATCCCACCCGGCGCATGATACACAGTAATCGTGCCAGGGCATGGTAAAAAAGTATAAGGATCTTCGGCATTAATGCGACACTCAATCGCATGACCATGCCAACGCACCTCTTCTTGCTTACAGGGCAAAGACTCACCAGCAGCAATACGGATTTGCGCTTTCACAATATCAATATCAGTTACCATTTCTGTCACTGGATGTTCTACCTGAACACGCGTATTCATTTCGATAAAATAAAATTCGTTATTTTCATATAAAAATTCAAAAGTACCTGCACCACGATACTTAATTTCTTCGCAGGCTCTCACACACAAACTACCAATTCTTTGGCGTTGCTCCGATGTAATACCTGGTGCTGGCGCTTCCTCAATAATTTTTTGGTGACGACGCTGCATCGAGCAATCACGTTCACCCAAATGAATCGCCTTACCATTACCATCACCCAAGATTTGAATTTCAATGTGGCGTGGATTTTCCAAAAACTTTTCCATGTAAACTTCGTCAGTGCCAAAAGCCGCACCCGCTTCCGTTTTTGTCATGGCAATTGAATTAATCAATTCATTTTCTTCGCGCACAACACGCATACCACGACCACCCCCACCACCGGAGGCTTTAATAATCACTGGAAAACCAATTCTTTTTGCAATAGCCAAATTTTCTTCAGGATCATTACCCAGCGCACCATTGGATCCTGGGATACAAGGCACTCCTGCTTTTCGCATCGCTTCAATGGCAGATACTTTATTGCCCATTAATTGAATTGTGTTATATCGTGGTCCAATAAAAACGAATCCACTTTCTTCAACGCGTTCAGCAAAATCGGCATTTTCAGCAAGAAACCCATAACCAGGATGAATAGCGTCGACATGCGCAATTTCAGCAGCGCTAATCACTGCGGGAATACTCAAATAACTTTGTGCAGAACTTGCAGGACCAATGCACACAGATTCATCAGCCAATTTCACATGCATTAAGTCTTGATCCGCAGTGGAATAAACAGCAACCGTTTTGATACCCAATTCTTTGCACGCACGATGGATACGCAATGCAATTTCACCGCGATTGGCGATTAATACTTTCTTGAACATGGTTCTTTGCCTGTTTTGTTGTTAGTGACCGTGACAGTGACGGTGACAGTGTCTGAGGTTTAGTTTGGCTCAAGCTTAAAATAAAACCAGCTGCAAATCCGATTTTTTAATTTAGACTTAAATTAAACTGCCCCTCTGGCACAGTCACAGTCACAGTCACTCACACTCAATAATAAATAACGACTGATCATACTCAACCGGCTGTTCATTTTCGATTAAGCGTGCGCTGATTGTGCCGGCTTTATCCGCTTCAATTTTATTAAACATTTTCATCGCTTCAATAATGCAAAGTGTGTCACCCATTTTTACTTTTTGGCCCACACTCACAAAAGGCGCGCTACCCGGTGCCGCTGATAAATAAACCGTACCGACCATTGGTGATTTTACATGATGACCTTCAATATGCGGCGCATGCTTTTTCGCTGGTGCTTCTACTTTTGCAGCAGATGCTTCAAGCGCAACGGACTGCACAACAGGCGCTGCTACCGACGTCATCATTGGCGCTGTACTGCTGACCTGGCAGCTGATACGAACAGATTCTTCACCCGATTTTACCTCGAGCTCTCCAATTCCTGTTTCTTTCACCAATTCAATGAGCTTTCTAATTTTGCGTGTATCCACGTTCACCTCGTTTGTAAATAGTTATGCACTGCCTGCAATGCTAATTGGTAACTGTTGCCACCAAATCCACCAATTGTGCCAACAGCACTATCCGAAAAATAAGAATGTTGCCGAAAGGGTTCTCGCTTATAGATATTGCTTAAGTGAACTTCAATAAAAGGAATGTTGACAGCCAACAGCGCGTCACGAAGCGCAACACTGGTATGCGTAAAGGCTGCGGGGTTGATGATAATAAAATCAACCTGCTCATTTAATGCTTGGTGAATACGATCAATAAGCTCATGCTCAGCATTACTTTGAAAAGTCGTTAAAATATAGCCCATTGTGATGGCTTGCTGAATCAACTGATTATTGATATCCTCCAAGCGTTCCTTTCCATAATGCAAAGGCTCCCGGATGCCAAGCAGGTTTAGGTTTGGACCATGTATTGTCAGAATTTTTACCATATCCAAAGTATGCCGTACTTGCACGTTATTGTCTAGATCGACGAAGATAACAGCCAACTAAGGTATTTTCGTCAAAAATATGCTTGAAGGTTCATAACCAATCACCCGAGAATTTGGCAACTCTTTTCCATCTTGAAAAAACAAGATCGTTGGCGGTGCAATAACACCATAATACTGCATGATCGCAGCATTTTCAGCGGAGTTAGGTGTTAAATCAACCCGCAACAACACCACATTCTGCAGCTTTGCTTGAACCGCTGGTTGTGAAAAGGTAAAGCGATCAAACTCTTTACAGGCCACACACCAATCCGCATAAAAATCCAACATCACAATTTTATGACTAGACTTTGCCAGTACCGTATTGACATCAGCAACAGTTTGTACGGATTGAAAGGCTAGTGGGGAGCTTTCGCCCTTCGTTGGCATGATGCGCTGCAACAACATACCCGCAATCACAAACAAGAAAATGGCCATGGCATACTTAATAACATTCATCCATCGACCGGGTTTTGGCAAAATTTTTGGGCCGATTGCACCGATCAATAATAAAGGAAACCCAGCGCCCAAGCCCATCATGAAAAGCGCGCTACCTCCCAAGTAAACTTCTCCGCTCTGGCTAATATAAGCCAAAGCAGCTACCAAAGGGGGTGTGATACAAGGCGACAAAATCAATGTCGACAGCATCCCCATAACAAACACACCCGCATAAGATCCGCTTTTTTGATGCTGGCTTTTTGCCGCAATGAACCCTCGAATTTTTTCAGGCAACTGCAACTGAAAAACCCCAAGCAATGACAAAGCCATTACAATAAATAGCGCACTAAAAAAAACAATGACCCAAGGGTTTTGAAAAACAAGCTGAATGTTTTTTCCAATCACCCCAAACAAAACGCCAATTACCGCGTAAGAAACTGCTGAACCAATAACATAAAATAAAGACAATAGAAAAGCATGAAAATGATTTTTATTTTTTTGTCCGACAATAATGCTGGATATAATGGGAACCATCGGCAAAACACAGGGTGTAAATGACAGCAGAAGACCCAAACCAAAAAAACTGGCTAGCGTTAGTAATAGTGATTTTTTAATTTGTGAGGGAGGTGTTGCAACGACAGGCGCAACATCAATTGCTAAGGGACTAACCCACTGCATGTAATTACCCGCTAAATTAATAGAGACAATTTTACTTGTCGGTGGATAACAATAGCCTGCTTGCGCACATCCTTGATAATTCACCTGTAAAACAAGGCTTTTTTCATTAGCTTGAATAATAGGAAGCGGGAGAATGACATTGTGTGCATACACCATAAAATCACCTAAAGGTGTTTTTAAAGATTGCGCACCCGCGGGATACAATGGATTTCCCAGCAATACATGCGCTGGTTTTAATACCACAAACGAAAAATTTTTTTCATACAAATAATAATTCGGCGCAATTTTCCATTGCAATAAAATAGTTTGATAGTCTTTTGCGGTCGCTGAAAGCTGAAATGCTTGGTCAGCAGGTAAAGGTTGTATTGTTTGTGCCTGTAACGCTACACTAAAAAGAAGCAAGATTAATAAATATAATTTTTTCATGTTTTTAATATCAGCATTAGGATTGATTTCATTTATACTAGCACTGATTATCAAGGAAGATAAATAATGCCATTTTTAATCGCTCTGTTTTGCATGATCTGTTTAGATCTTATCTGGTTTGCCCTAATTGCGCGGCAATTTTATTTTCAACAACTAGGCAATATACTGCGGCTTTCCGAGGGAAAACTACACCCACACTATCCTGCTGCCATTATGGTTTACATTTTATTAGCGCTTGGAATTGTTTATTTTGTATTGCCGAAGACGCAAGGCTCACTTTTTTATGCGCTGCTTTTTGGGGCATTATTTGGATTGATTACGTATGGCGTTTACGATTTTACAAATCTTGCAACACTACAGAATTGGTCATTGAAAGTGACCTTGGTTGATGCAGCGTGGGGGATGTTTACCTGTGCTGTAACAAGTGTGGTGACTTTATTTTTAACGAGGCAGTGACGTAACAGCCCCGCTTACTAAACGCCAATCTTGAGCGCTTTTTGATGAAAAATCCCTCGAAAATGCTCGACGTATTCCATATACGCCTGCGCTTTTCTCACTATTTTTCATCAAAAATCATCTCAACCTTGGCGTTTTTGTCGATCTGCGACACGCGGTGAGTTATTACGCATTCAAAGACCGCAACACATACTGCAAAATACCACCATGCAAATAATAATTTAATTCGTTGATGGTATCGATACGGCACAACACGTCAATCGTTTCTGATAGACCTGTCGCCCGCGTAATTTGCACCTGTAGTTTTTTCATCGGCTTTAAATCATGCGCAACACCCGTGATACTAATCACTTCAGAGCCATCAAGGTGTAAAGTTTTACGTGTCATGCCATTCATAAATTCTAATGGCAACACACCCATACCAATTAAGTTTGAACGGTGAATACGCTCAAAGCTTTCTGCAATAACGGCTTTAACACCCAACAATAAGGTACCTTTTGCAGCCCAATCACGCGATGAACCCGTACCATATTCTGCGCCGGCAAAAATCACTAAAGGTGTTTTTGTTTTTTGATATTCCATTGCCGCATCATAAATCGATAATTGTGCCCTCTCCGGATAGTGCAGCGTATAACCGCCTTCTACATTATTTAACATTTCATTACGAATACGAATATTCGCGAAAGTGCCGCGCATCATAATTTCATGATTGCCACGACGCGCACCGTAAGAATTAAAATCGAGTTGCGACACCCCATGTTCTTTCAAATATTTTCCAGCAGGACTATCGAGCTTAATCGCGCCTGCAGGAGAAATATGATCCGTCGTTACGCTATCACCAAAAATACCCAAAATACGCGCGTCTTTTACATCCATTGGCGCATCTGGTATTTTTTTCATACCTTCAAAATAAGGGGGCAATTTTACATAAGTCGATTTTGCATCCCACGCATAGGTTTCTGTTGGCGCTGTTTGAATGGATTTCCACGTATCATCCCCTTCAAAAATTTCGCTATATTCTTTGGCGTACATGCCTTGTGTAACAGAACGCAATGCTTCCTGCACTTCTTCATTACTTGGCCAAATATCTTTAAGATAAATTTTTTCACCTTGATCATTCGTACCAATCGGATCTTTCGTTAAATCAATTTTCATCGTGCCCGCTAATGCATAGGCAACAACGAGTGGCGGAGACGCCAACCAATTTGCGCGAACATTCGGATGAATACGGCCTTCAAAATTTCGATTGCCTGATAAAACGGCACAAGCCACCAATTGATTATCCATAATCGTTTTTGCAATAGGTTCATTCAATGGACCTGAGTTGCCAATACAAGTTGTGCAACCATAACCCACCAAATAAAATCCGAGCTTTTCTAATGGCAATGTTAAGTTTGTTTTATCTAAATAATCGGTTACCACTTTCGACCCAGGGGCTAAAGAAGATTTCACCCAAGGTTTCGCTGTTAAGCCTTTTTCTACGGCTTTTTTCGCCAATAAACCTGCAGCTAGCATAACCGATGGATTGGAGGTGTTCGTGCAGCTTGTAATGGCAGCAATCACGACATCCGCATGATGCAAATCAAAGCCTTCACCCGTCGCAAATGCTTGTGCGTCATCTGCCACTTTATTTAAATCTAGAAAATCGTGTACCGCTTTTGGCAACTGATTAATCGGCACTTGATCTTGTGGACGTTTTGGACCCGCAACAGAAGGCACTACTTCTGATAAATTCAATGACAAGGTATCGGAAAAAACAGGCTCGATTGCATTTTCATCATGCCACATGCCTTGCGCTTTCATATAGGCTTCAACCAAGGCAATCGTGTTTGGATCACGGTTTGTCAATTGCATGTATTTAACAGTTTCTGCATCGATCGGAAATAATCCGCAGGTAGCACCATACTCTGGTGCCATATTGGCAATCGTTGCACGATCAGCCAATGGCAAATATTTTAATCCTGGGCCATAAAACTCAACAAACTTCCCAACCACCCCTTTTTTACGGAGCATATGTGTCACGGTCAAGACTAAGTCTGTAGCGGTAATACCCTCATTCAATTTGCCTTCTAAACGAAAGCCAACCACATCTGGAATTAGCATAGAAACAGGTTGTCCTAGCATCGCCGCTTCCGCTTCAATTCCCCCAACACCCCAGCCCAACACACCTAGCCCGTTGATCATCGTTGTGTGGCTATCGGTACCCACTAAAGTATCTGGGAAAGCTGTTTTTCCATCATTCCACACGCCGCGCGCAAGGTATTCCAAGTTCACTTGATGACAAATACCCATGCCTGGCGGTACCGCTTGGAAGTTATTAAAGGTTTGCTGACCCCATTTCAAAAACGTATAGCGCTCATGGTTACGATCCATTTCAATCGTCACATTTTGAATAAACGATTGATCCGTACCGTATTTATCGACTTGAACAGAGTGGTCAATCACCAAATCTACCGGACACAGGGGATTGATTTTTTCAACATCACCACCGATTTTTTTCATGGCATCACGCATAGCGGCTAAATCAACCACTGCTGGAACACCTGTAAAATCTTGCATTAAAACGCGCGCGGGACGATACGCAATTTCATGCTCGGAATGCCGGGTTTCAAGCCAAGTCGCAAAAGCGTCAATATCTTTATTGGTTACCGTTTGTCCATCTTCAAAGCGTAATTGATTTTCTAAAAGGATTTTTAGCGAAAAAGGTAATTTCTGAATGGCAGGAAATTTTTTTGCCAACGCTGGAATGCTGAAGTAATGGTACTTTTGACCATCGACGGAAAGTTCGCAGTGCGTGTCATAGGTATTTTTCATGAAGACCTCGGAGATTGGATTTTAAGGGCTTAATAGTAGTACGAAATTGGTTTTCACGCCAGATTTGTGGTTATAGAGTTCGAAGCCAAACGAGTTTGCATGAATCCCCCCGGTGCTTCACACCGGGGGGATTTATGCAACACAGTCTATTTTGCGTGCAAAAAAGCATTCGTTACATCCACTGTGCTATTGGTATTACTACTATCAATAGGCATTTTCAATGGCACGGCATTTTTTGAAAAATCCACTTTATCTAAGGAAACATAGCGTAAGGTTGAATCTCCATAGGTGCGAAAATAGAATATTTTATGCGTTAAATCTTTAAAAACGGTCCACTGCGTATGATCATAATTGGTTTTACCATTTTCAACAGCACGCACAAAGCCCACTGGAATATCAACATTATTAATAATATGCTGCGCTAAATTCAACACAGCTGCCGTATTATCCGCTGGTATTGCTGTTGCCACCAATGAGGCAATTTTAACAAATCGTGAAGGAGGACTTGCATCACCCGGCAATCCATTCATGCCACTGCCTTGACCCGTTGCACCAAACATAATGCCATTAATAATATGCCCACTGGGTAAATTAGGAGACAAATTCACATAATTTCGTAAATTGGTAATTTGCCAGTCATACGTTGGGGAATTGGTTGCAACGCCGAGTGGATCATCATGAATTTTCACTTGCCCCTTAACATATTCCACAACAATGCTTTTCCCACTAGCATCATTAATAATAAAATGTAATGGAAATACTGTGTTACCTTTTCCCGGTATCTTTTGAGAAAATACATATGTTTTTTTCAATGCTTCTTTCACTTCATCTACAGTTCTAAAATTACTTAAAACCCAATCACCTGTTGCAATATAAGGCAGCGCATGAGCGTCAGCACCTACAGGAACCGTTTGATAGGTGGTTTCTCCCGGCAAATAGAGCGCCTCAATCGACAAACCCTTTTCATTCATGCCATCGATGGTGTTATTAATAGCCATGCCATCGAGATACACATAGCCGTATTTTGCAGTCCACGATAAACCAGGTTTGCCATCTGGGGCTGTATTTTGAAATACCTTGTCACGCGAGGAGCTGTGCAAATTGGCATTCATTGGAATCGCAAATTCCATCGTGCGAGTGATTAATAGTGTGCCGTCATTCGCTTTTAAGCGAAAATCGGTACAGGCAAAAGAAGCGGTAATAATAAGCGACCCCAGCAATGCGGCCGTGGCAGATAGTTTAGTGTGCATCATAAGATCCTTCTTATTGAGTGAATATTCCTATGATTAATAGTAGCCGAGTTTGTATAAGTTAACAAAATATGTAAGCCATCTTCGATGAACAAATCAAAAACGATAAGCAAAGCCAATGCTAACAACCTGAAAACACCACATAAGTTCTACTTGGACATGATAAATACTCATGTCAAAAATCACCTGTGGGAATGGTAATACAGGTGAATATTTTGCAAGAGGGTATGTTTTTTGGGTATACCCTGTCACTAACCCTAATCGATACCCCAAACTATAATCAAAACTTTCATTAACTTTCGTCGTAAACCAGTACCTCTCAATAGCTGCAGCATATGCACGTTTATAAAGAGAGTTAATAAAGGTTCCTACAAAATAACCGTGATAGCTTATAGCAATCAATTGATTATTCCAATTATCATGGCTTGAATGATGCGAATGCTTGAAATAAGGCATCAAATGAAGAGAAAACATGCCAAGTATTAACCTATTTGGCGTAGGCACACCTTTTATTTTTTGCCAAGTGGTTTTCTCATCGGGATCGTAAAAATATTGTCTATTTTGAGCGCTATCGCTCTCTGGATTAACAGAAAAATAATTGTTTTCAAAATCTACCGTATATGGACCAGAGAGAGAAATAGAGGAATTACCAGCAAAAAGATCTGCACTGAAAAATAAAGTAACCACACAAACAAAAAAGCCCAGTAAAATCTTTGCCTGAAAAAACATCTCTCTGCAACTCATTGTATTTATTTGGAGATTCATCTTAAGAGAATCCCCCCCTCCTGACAAGAAACAATTCATGCTATATGATGCACGCACCTATACCAAGAGACTTTACCCATGACCCAACCAACGATAAAAATGCTAAACAGCGACTCCGTACAGAAATTTCTCATTGAAAATCATGACATACGCGGCGTTATTGTCCATTTGACCGACAGTTATCAAACGATTTTAAAACAACACGACTACCCTGCACCCATTCAAAAATTATTGGGTGAAGTCTTAGTTGCCAGTGCCTTACTCGTTGAAACCATTAAATTAAATGGTCGCATGACGATTCAATTTCAAAGCGAAGGCGCCATTCAATTGTTAGTTGCGCACATCAATAGCGATGGACACTTACGCGGATTGGCACAATGGAATAGCAGTGTTGATGAAGCTGCCTTAACAAGCGGCTTTGGAAAAGGCGAATTGGTAATCACCATTTTTCAAAAAGGCTTTGATCGCCCCATGCAAGGCATCGTGTCATTGGAAAATAGAACGATTTCCGAAGCACTCTCTTTTTATTTTTTACAATCCGAACAATTACCCACCACGTTTTCGCTAGCCGTAACCGAAAAATATGCAGTCGGCATGTTATTGCAATTAATGCCCGAAGAAAACAATACTAACCGAAAAGAATCTTGGGAGACCATTTCAAAACAGGTTTCAGAAATTAATGCTGCTGAAATATTTTATGATAACAACGCGTCATTTCTTGCCTATTATTTTCCAGAAGACGAAGTGCGATTATTCGATGCGCGCGAATTGAGTTTCGTATGCGGATGCACAACCGATAAAATGGCAAATGCTATTTTTACACTGGGTGAAACTGAAGCCAATGCCATTCTAAAAGAAAAAGCGGAAATCGTAGTGACCTGCGAATACTGCAATCATCATTTCGCATTTGATCGTGGAAAGGTTGAAGCAATATTTCTGAAACATTAAAAAATTTTGCAAGCACTCCCACAAAAAGTGCTTGCATCAAAGCAATTAATCCTTAAGCAAGCTCTAGATTAAAACTAGGTAAATTAAACTCCGTTCGACCATTTTTTCCAAAACATTCATTATCACTCAACTGAGAGCTCACATCATCGTCATCAAAAACTTCCTGTTTTTTTTCAAAAAACCCTCTTGATAAACTTGAAAGTGATTTTTCATCGGCCCCTTCTTCAAAAATATTGTCTGAAAAATAACAGTCTATTGCTGCATCCAAAATATTTTCATTTTTGAAAAAGCAGTTTTCAAAGCGGCAGCGATTAAAAACCAATTTTTCCAATGCTTCAGCTGAAGAAAAATTGACATTAACAAAATGTATATCATTCACTACCCTATCATCACCCACTACTTTCCCTAAAACATGGCAATTTTCAATTTTTTTATTTTGAGACTGTGCACATGCCGCATAAAGTTGCAAAATGGTAAAAACAAATCGCGTTGACTTATCTGGAGAATTTAAAAGCGCTGCCAAATTGGGGCTTGATAGATGACTTACAATCATTACATCAGTATTTTTTCTCATAGAACGCCTCATGTATGTATTACTGCCAGGTGCCCGAATCTTAACGCCATGAGAAAAAACAAACATTGATCTATGTCAAAAACCAGCAGTTTTCGACAATTTTTGAATATCTGAAATAATCACTTCTTTACCTTGTATTTCAAGAATTAAGTCTTTCTTAAGCTCCGTGAAAATTCGACTGACAGTTTCAATGGTTAATCCTAAATAATTACCAATATCTTGACGTGACATAGGCAGCCTTATTTGATCAGTATTTTGCTTATTGCAAGCATGATACCGCTCAGAAATATTTAACAAAAAAGCAGCTATTTTTTCTTTAGCATGCGCATTGCGTGAAATAAAATCGATATGATGAAATTGCTCTGACGTAATTTTTAATAAACGCGATTGCATATCGGTATTTTGTTGTATAAAAGGCAATAATTTTTCTGCAGGAATTTCACAAGCGATACTATCATGCTGTATAGCAACAACAGAAAATTGATAGGCTTGATACCCCACAGAATCTAACCCTATTAACTCACCTGGAAGAAAAAATGCACCGATTTGTTCACGACCATCTGCTGTTAATAAAAATTTTTTAAATGCCCCTTGTTTAACCATATAAAAATTTAAAAAAGAATCGTGCGAATGAAAAAGATATTCATTTTCCTGAAATACTTGTGATGCTTTTGTCTGATGCAAAAGCGCATTCAAGGCATCATTATCTTGCGTATGCAGTGACGTGCAAAAAAGTTCTGCAAAGCACTTCTTACATGTCATTTTTTCAGGTGGTTTTTTTGGCATAGTCTCAATTATAGCTACAAAATCAAGATAAGCTCACTACAAGGCTGCCTCATACGTGTCTGACGGACTTTTATATTCGACCTCCCCCTTGAATTCCCAAAATTAACCCATATCCTTTATCTCCATCAAATCAGTTGAATAGTATCAACTGATGTACAGATTATGTTTCAGTAAAGGAGAGAAAACATGAGCATGAAACCATTACATGACCGTGTCGTGATTAAGCGTTTAGAAGATGAACGTACATCTGCTGGCGGCATTGTGATTCCTGATACAGCTACCGAAAAACCCGTACGTGGCAAAGTCCTCGCTGTTGGTACTGGCAAGATATTGGCTGACGGAAAAGTATTACCACTTGAAGTAAAAGTAGGTGATGTTGTTGTTTTCGGCAAATACGCAGGCACAGAAATTAAATTGAACGGCGAAGAAGTTGTCGTCATGCGTGAAGAAGATATTTTAGGTGTGATTGAGAAATAATTGATGATGACTGTGACTGTGACTGTGTCGGAGGGCTAACTGCATACAAACTAAAGCTCAACTCTTTTTAGAAATTTTGAATTTTAGTTTGTATTCAACAACGCCTCAGACACAGTCACAGTCACAGTCACTTACAAATTACGTAAAAACTCCAAATTTTAACGTTCCACAAAAATAAAAATGAGGTTTATACAATGAGTGCAAAAGATATTAAATTCGGCGCAGAAGCGCTACATGCAATGTCAGCAGGCGTTAGCAAATTAGCGGGTGCTGTCAAAGTAACATTGGGACCACGCGGTCGTAATGTCGTATTAGACAAATCGTTCGGCGCACCACACATCACTAAAGATGGTGTGAGCGTTGCAAAAGAAATTGAATTATCCTGCAAATTCGAAAACATGGGCGCACAAATGGTCAAAGAAGTGGCGTCTCAAACTGCAGATATCGCAGGGGATGGCACAACGACAGCGACTGTTTTAGCAGAAGCTTTCTTGCGTGAAGGTATTCGCTCTGTTGTTGCTGGCGCAAATCCAATGGATTTGAAACGCGGTATCGACAAAGCAGTTGCCGCTGTGGTTGAAGAATTGAAAGTGATTTCTAAGCCTTGTGCAGATAACAAAGCGATTGCTCAAGTAGCAACGATTTCTGCAAACTCTGATGAATCAATTGGAAAAATCATTGCTGAAGCAATGGAAAAAGTGGGTAAAGAAGGCGTCATTACCGTTGAAGATGCATCTGGTTTGGTGGATGAATTATCTGTGGTTGAAGGCATGCAATTCGATCGTGGCTATTTGTCACCTTATTTTATCAACAACCAACAAAACATGAGTGCTGAATTAGAAACTCCCTTTATTTTGTTAGTTGATAAAAAAATATCAAATATTCGCGAAATGCTACCTATTTTGGAAGGTGTTGCGAAAGCAGGTAAGTCTTTGTTGATCATCGCAGAAGATGTTGAAGGCGAAGCATTGGCAACTTTAGTGGTCAATACAATGCGCGGTATCGTAAAAGTATGTGCTGTAAAAGCACCTGGCTTTGGCGATCGTCGTAAAGCCATGCTACAAGATATTGCTATTTTGACTGGTGCAAAAGTGATTGCAGAAGAAGTGGGCTTAACCCTTGAAAATGCAACACTACAAGACTTAGGCACTGCAAAACGCGTTCTTGTGACGAAAGATAACACAACGATTATCGACGGTTCCGGCGATGAAAAAGAAATCAAAGCACGCGTTGAACAAATTCGCCGTGAAATGGAAGATTGCTCATCAGATTACGATCGCGAAAAATTGCAAGAACGTTTGGCTAAATTGGCTGGCGGTGTTGCAGTGATCAAAGTAGGTGCCGCAACTGAAATCGAAATGAAAGAAAAGAAAGCACGCGTTGATGATGCATTAGCAGCAACACGCGCTGCCGTTGAAGAAGGCGTTGTTCCTGGTGGTGGTGTTGCGTTATTGCGTGCTTCACGTGCGATCACTTCATTGAAAGTGGATAATGATGATCAACGTATCGGTGTTGAAATTACACGTCGCGCATTGCAATCTCCTTTGCGTCAAATCGTATTTAATGCGGGTGTTGAAGCAGCCGTTGTTGTTGCAAAAGTTGCCGCTGATAAAGCAGATAACTTCGGATACAATGCAGCAACTGATGAATACGGTGACATGATCGCAATGGGTATCTTGGACCCAACGAAAGTAGCACGTATTGCACTGCAAAATGCAGCTTCGATTGCGGGCTTGATGATCACGACAGAATGCATGATCACTGATATGCCTAGAAAAGAAGAAGATGGCCAAGGTGGCGCTGGTGGTATGGGCGGCATGGGTGGTATGGGCGGTATGGGTGGAATGATGTAAAACAGCCTTACCGCGACCGCTCAGTTTTACGATGATTTTTCACGATAACTTGAGTTAAAAGCGCAGGTGTACTTGATTGGTACATCAAGCATTTTAACGAAAGTTATCGTGAAAAAGCGCGTAAAAATGAGCGGACCTAAACGAAGTCGAGAATCTCTAAAAAAAACCCCGCTTAAGCGGGGTTTTTTGTTTGTTAAGCTGGGAAACTTAACAATGTCTCTGGTGATAATCAATGTCGGTTGATGTACTAACAATCCTACTCTCCGTTCAAGAAACCTGTCAATCAAATTTTGAACAATTTTTGAAAAAAGCGTGGTGTTTTTATCTGTTTGAGACATCAGGACTGACCAATCAATGGCGTCAACTTAAACATTTTTACAAAAACATCCTTGCCCGTTGCATTAAGTGCTTTGATACGAGCGCGAGTGTAACACGTGTTTGCATCAAGGCATTGACTCTGAAAATCGCTTGCTACGCGCGCGGCTCGCATCAAAAAATGCTTAAGTTGGCGTCATTGCCTGACCAATTTGACTGACCAATTACCACATCTTTCCAAAACTCTTCTATAATTGCTTTGTCATGGATGGCAATATAAAAACAGGCAGTTACCCATTTAAAAGGAGCGCAATTTATGCAAGTCCCAGTTCAAATCACCCTCCGCGACAATTTGCCCCATACGGAAGCTGTTGAGGCCCACGTGCAAGAAAAAATAGCAAAACTGCAATTGTTTTGTCATAACATCATTGCGTGCCATGTCGTCATTGAGCTATCGAACAAAAAACAACATCAAGGAAATTTGCATAACACCCGCGTAACAATTGCAGTACCTGGAAAAGAATTGGTCTCGAAATACAATGAAGACGAAAACATGTATGTTTCCATTCGTGAAGCATTCGAAGATATGACACGACAACTGGAAGAATACGTCGCACAAATGCGTGGTGAGATGAAAAATCACCAATCATTGTTGTCTGGCAAAATTGTGCGTTTATTTCACGCCGATGGTTTTGGGTTTATTGAAGGCCATGACGGCACTGAATTTTATTTCAATGCCAATCATGTCAGTGACCCAGCGTTTAACCATCTGTCTGTGGGAATGTCAGTCCACTTTATCGAGGGTGAAGGCACCGATGGCCCACAAGCACATCGCGTGAAGAGGATTGAATCTCCCGCCGAATAAAAATGTTGTTCCTTAATGTAACTCCCTACGCAAACAAAGCCGGGGAGTTATGAGTGCTCTGATGTGAACATGAACCCTGCAAAAACACTCGCTACACTCATGCTCGCATCAAGAAATGTGAGCGCATGTTTGTATTGCTTTGAATCTAGGATTATCCTATCTAGGATTATAGAACAACCTTGGTCTTCAAGAGCGTGTGTCCTTTAATTTTTGCATATAAGTCATTACCCGATAACGGTTTGTGTATTGAAAACCGTTTGTCTAATGCATATAACTCAACACGCAATCCCTGGGGCATCGCGCCCAAAGACCAAGGGGAATGATAATTGTGCTCACCAAAACTATTCACCCCTTCATCAAAAGGCAGCATGTTTTGATTAGCACCGAGCGGCAATCCTTTTGCATCCGCCGGTAAATTGTAAGCAACCCAATAGTAGTTTTTCTGATTATCTTGAATAACAACCGCCAATGACTCTGCCTCCGGCGGAACATTTTTCCAACGAATCACAGGAGATACTACGGCAGCCTTCTCTGGAAAAGACACCGCCATATGGAGTGCTTTACTCTTTTCAGGACCACTTCCCAACAAATAAGCCATTACCGCCAAAGTATCTAGCATGCCACTCTTCCTGAGTTTAATATTTGACAATGAACACTAAGGAGCTATGCAAAAATAACTTACCCTTTTTAACGCACAGCTCCTAAGCTCCCAAAATGAGATAATTCGCATTTTGAAAATGAAAAGGTATAATCTCTATCCACTTTCGATTATACGAAGGAGAATAGGATTTGAAAATACCACCTATTGATTTACTCAATGCCGCTAAAGCAGCTCTTCCACATTCTTATTCACCCTATTCGCATTTTGCTGTCGCCGCAAGTGTCAGAGCGGAAGATGGATCAATTTTTTCTGGGTGCAATGTTGAAAATGCTGCTTTTCCGGTAAGCATGTGCGCTGAAGTCGGTGCAATTACCGCTTTATTCTCACACGGCCATCACAAAATCACTGAGGCCTTGGTCTTAGTAGCAGACCATAAAATCTGTTCACCTTGCGGGGCTTGTCGCCAACGATTTTTAGAACATGCGCTACCAGAAGCCATCATTCATTTATGCACAGTGGATGGCAACTATGAACAAATTACTGTTTCACAACTACTTCCACTGGCTTTTGGGCCCACGAACTTAGGGAAATAACGATGACACAATCTGCGATCGCTGCTGCAAAAATTATTCATTCCAAAATGGGTGATTTTAAACCTGTTTTAGCAATCACATTGGGCTCTGGGCTTGGTGGCATTGCAGACTTATTAACCGATACCATTAAAATTTCTTACGCAGACCTGCCCGATTTTCCACCTTGCGGTGTTGCAGGTCATGCTGGTGTTTTACATTTGGGTTATTTGAACGGTGTGCCAGTTGCTTGCTTGCAAGGGCGCGCCCATTTATATGAAGGCGTATCCTCTCTTGTTGCAAAAACCTATGTTCGCACAATGAAATTAATTGGGTGTGAAACCATGCTATTGACGAACGCGTGTGGATCCATGCGCGACGATATCGTGCCCGGTAATTTGGTGCTCATTCATGATTATATTAATTTTCAATTTACAAATGTATTAGCAGGCCACAACGATGATGATTTCGGCCCACGTTTTTTAGGGGTTGAAGATGTTTATGATGCTGCGCTTCGCGAAAAAATAGAAGCTATTGCGACTGAATTGGCTATTCCACTGAAAAAAGGCGTTTATTTTGCGGTGCTGGGCCCACAGTTTGAAACGCCTGCTGAAATTCGCGCATTCAAACAAATGGGCGGTGATGTGGTTGCGATGTCTGCGATTAATGAAGTCGTTACTGCGCATCATTGCGGTATGAAAATTGCAATGATTTCTGCAGTGACTAACATGGCCGCAGGCATGAGCAAAGAAAAAATTAGTCACGAACTCACTTTGTCTGGTGCAAAAATAGCAGCACAAAATTTACAACCGCTGGTACTCGAGTTTGTAAAACGCTATTAAATGAAGCATTCTATTTTTAATACGGAAACAGGTGAACAAACGAGGATCCTCATGAAATTCAATCAGTTTGCATATATTTTTTTGGGACATGACTTTGACCCAGCCCGTGATCGCGCAACGATTACAACAGAAAAAACTACTTTCACAACCGTAGGTATCAGCTTTCATGAAAAGGAACGTGTGATTGAAGTTGCAAAAGAAATGATAGCAAACGGTGCTCAAATGATCGAATTATGCGGTGGATTTGGCCCCATCTGGATTGCCAAAGTACTAGAAGCGACAAATTTTCAAGTGCCTGTTGGTGGCGTTGCCTATGGACCTGAAGCACGAAAACCGCTGGTGGATTTACTAACCTAACCCTCCACCAGTAGTTCCCGGCGAATGTCTGAAAAACCGCTAATTTTCAGATTTTAAGCAAGGTTGAACGCTCTGATGCTGCAAACATGAGCGTAGCAAGTGTTTTTTTGCAGGAAATCTCAAACCCTGCAAAAACACTCGCTACGCTCATGCTCGCATCAAACACCTCACAAGCATCAAACATCTCACAAGCATCAAACATCTGTTATTTACAACAGTATTTCCAACGCCTTCTGAATCATCTGATCAATGGTTTTCTCAGGATTTTGCGAAAAAATATGCGCTTCACGATTCGCAACAATTGCACTAATTGAACAAGCGTCATGATTTAATAATCGTGCCAGGCCATAAATAGCCGCCGTTTCCATTTCTAAATTTGTCATTGCTATGTTATTAAAATGCACTTGCTTTGCGAGCGAGAGGAAATCAGGATGCGATACTTTTGCACGAAGCTGCCGATCTTGCGCACCATAAAAACCAGGGCAGGTAAGGGTAATACCCACTTGGCCCATTTTCTTTTGTTCAAACAAATCAATCAATGTCTGTGAACCCGATGCCACATACAATGCATTTACCATCGGTAAGGATGCAAAAACGTGTTTACACTCCCGTGATAAGCTTGCTTCATTCGCAGTATGATGCCAATCGTAATACATCACAATGCCATCTAATCCAACACCATACGCTGAAATAACGCAAGAATCGATCGGGACAGTCGGACGTAAGGCACCACTCGTTCCCAAACGCACAAAGCGCAATTTATGATGATTTTCTTTTATTACACGGTTTTTTAAATCGATATTAAACAGCGCATCAAGCTCATTTATTGCAATATCAATATTACCCGCACCAATACCCGTCCCAACAACAGAAATGCGTTTTGAGCCAATGGTACCCGTGTGCGTGACGAATTCACGTTTTGTCTTTTGAACTTCAATACGATCAAAATAACGAGAGACTTCCGCAACACGGTTAGGATCACCCACTAAAATAATCGTGTCAGCAACATCCCCTGGTAATAAATTAAGGTGATAAACACTGCCATTGGGATTTAAAATTAATTCTGAACTTGTCAACACATTACTAATAACTGAAGTCACAAACGTATCCTCGGTCAGCAATTCCCGGTGAATAAAAAATTTTCATCTTTTGACGACCTTGAACGATAATTTATTTCGAAAATGCTCATGGACTTCGTGTACACTGCGCTTTTCTCAACAAATTATCGTTCAACCTCGCCTAAAATCTGAAAATTAGCGGTTTTTCAGACATTCGCCGGGAACTACTGATCCTCGGTACAAATATCCTAAAAAAGAAAGGGTGGCCTAAGCCACCCTTTTTTTGGCGATCCTTACCAACACGCTCTGTCCTTAGAACCTTTTTCCCTAAAGAAAACTTTCCAATCTGTTCATTTCCCTAATGAGCTGTGCTTCCGTAGCGATGCTCGGTCCGTTTCATGGGATACATCCATTATCCTCGAACCCAATTCAATGTATCATCTCATTTATATTTAACAAGGCCTTAAGAAAACTTTTTTTATCTTTTTGTCGTTTTTTAACGTATTTTTCCTTAAAAACAAGAAATAATGGCTAATTTACAGCGAATTCTAAGATTTTGATAAAATGAACATTACAGCGATTTTTAACCAAATCTGACAGGAATGTAAGAGATCTCGCACACACACTTTAAAGATCGCCACCCATTTTTTGCAATAAGGTCATTGCAACAACGGTTGCCGTTTCCGTGCGCAAAATGCGAGGGCCAAGCGACATCGCTTGAAAACCTTGATCAAATGCAGCGGCCACTTCACGATCACTAAAACCACCCTCCGCCCCAATGGTCAGCGAACTATTTTTAATTACGTTATTCCCAGTAAAATTATTTTTCTCTACTTTAGGACAACAAATAATTTTTTGTTGATGCGATTGTATAATCCAGTCTGCAAATGTGACAGGCATGTGAATAAAAGGCACTGAACAACGTCCCGATTGCTCTGCCGCAGATACCGCAATCATTTGCCAATGTGCGACACGTTTTTCAACACGATTATCGGATAATTGCACCTGACAAAACTCTGTAAATAACGGGGTAATTTCAGAAACACCTAACTCCACCGATTTTTGAATCGCATAATCCATACGTTCGCCACGCGAAATTGCCTGGCCTAAATGAATATGCAATGCAGACTCTGTTTGACGCTCAAAAAAATTACCAATTTCAACACAGGCTGTTTTTTTACTGGCAGATACCAAGGTTGCTTCAAATTCACCACCATTACCATTGAACAACCAAAACCGTTCACCTGCTTTTTTACGCAGCACTTGCAATAGGTGATGACTTGCATTCGCATGCAACATCACTGTAATGCCCGTCGTTAAATTGCCTTCATGAAAAATGCGAATGCGTCTCACTATATTAGTAGTAGCGGAAGTGTGCGTGTGCGTTTCAGAGGTACATTTTAATAAGATCCAAAATGAGAAAAATATTCCATTTTTTTGGTAAGATTTGAATCAAATTAAATTACACCTCTGAACTCACATTCACATGCCCACTCACACTCCCTCCTTCCGTTTCCAATTTTCAACCGTCAATTGTTTTGCGCGTGTCACAGTGAGTTGCTCAGCAGGCGCATATTTACTGATAGCAGAACCTGCACCAATTGTTGCATTTTCTCCTATTTTTACAGGCGCAATAAGCGATGTATTTGATCCAATAAATGCACCATCACCAATTTCAGTCTGCCATTTATTCACGCCATCATAGTTACACGTGATAGTGCCTGCACCAATATTCACATTGTTACCAATAATCGCATCGCCCAAATAGGTTAAATGCGAGGCTTTGCTATTTTCACCTAAAATGGTTTTTTTTATTTCAACGAAATTACCCACTTTGGCCTTTGTTTTTAAAATGGAATCTGGTCGCACACGTGCAAAAGGGCCAACTTCGCAATGATCTTCAATGATTGCACCATCAATCACCGTGTTTGCATACACTTTAACATGTTGACCAATTGTCGTGTTTTTAATAACGACATTCGGTCCAATTTCAGTGTCTTTGCCAATAGTGACACGTCCCTCTAAAATAACATTCACATCAATTTTTACGGAAGGGGCAATAAACACTTCTCCACGAATATCTAAACGCGCAGGGTCCATAATGGTGACACCACTATAAGCCAACTGTTTCGCACGTTCTAATTGATAGTAACGCTCAAGCGTTGCAAGCTGCCATGGATCATTAACCCCACGCACTTCGTTGTCATTTTCTGCTGTAACACCACGCACAGACAATCCATCTTCAACCGCTAACGCAATCATATCCGTCAAATAATATTCGTGTTGTGCATTATGATTTGATAAACGCGGCAAACAGGCTTTCATAAATCGTGCGGGCGCCGTCACAATTCCTGTATTAATTTCACGAATTGCACGCTGTGTTGGATTTGCATCTTTTTCTTCAACAATGCCAACAATGCTGTCATGATGATCACGGACAATACGACCAAAACCCGTTGGGTCTTGTAAGTCAGCTATCAATAATCCTACGCCATCTTTAGGTGTTTCTTCCAACAAGCGCTGCAGTGTTTCCGCAGTAATCACCGGAACATCGCCGTATAACACTAAAATACGTTCATCATCATCGCATCCAGGCAGGGCTTGCATAACCGCATGACCCGTTCCCAATTGTTCTTGCTGAAACACCCAGTGTACATTTAAATGAGGAAGTGCCTCCGGTAAGGCAGATCCACCATTACCATAAACCACATGAATTTTTGCAGGAGACAATAACTGCGCTGTTTGAACAACACGTTCCAACATCGTGATACCCCCTAAGCGGTGCATCACTTTTGGAAGCGGGGAAACCATCCGTTTGCCTTTTCCTGCGGCTAAAATCACTACACTCAACGTCATGTCTTAAGGCTCCAAAAAAACTACAAATGCTGCGACTTTAACATTAAAATCAAAATATTGCACTTAATTGGAGAGGGCGTGGCTCACTGCCATTGATTAAGAAAATAATCGCTCGCTACACTCGCGGCTCACATCATACACTGCACATGGCGCGAGCCACGAGTTAACGAGTGATTTATTAAACTTCTTAAGTCAATGACAATGAGGGCGTGGCTCCGGCACGATGTAGAAAATACGCATTAAAGTGTCAGTGTCTGGGATCAGTGTCAGTACGCGCATAATACCGACACTAATACTTTAACAAATAACATAACCACTGAGCTCACTACGTAGACCCATCAGCACATGCGGTAGCGTGTACGCAGATAGCAAGCGCTGCGCAATTTCAGCCAAACCCTTTGAAATTACTTAACTTTTTGCCATTCTGATTATCTACGCGCAGCCTTTAGATTAATCACTTTAGCTTTCGCATCATTGAAAATAAACCTATTATACTTACCAAGAACTTAACGACAGAAACTATTCGGGATTGAGGTAGGCTTGCCATGCAGAGACAGTTAGAGCTCCCAGATAACTTTTACGTGAAGCATGCTATTGAGCATGAGGGTCTCAATACACATGGTGAAGGCGATTTTGACCCGGAAAAATCCGTATCACAGGCCCAAGCAATCTTTCGCGCAGAAGGAGCTGCACAGGTTAGAAAAAAGAAGTTGATTGTTTTGCAATGTACTGCGTTAGAATCTAAGGATTTCGCGATTCGAAATTTGGAAACCCTATCCACCCTATTGTATGCAGGCTTTGAGATTGCGTTAGTCATGCAGCAAAAGGTGATTAAACTCACCAACCCATCTCTGCTGGCGGGTGATGCGATTGTTCTACCCAACAAATTTCTGGAGGCTCGTGATATCAGCACGTACGTTTGGGATGCGTACAGGATTTCTGCTGATGCCTTTATCACATTCACTTTAGATGAATTGTATGATCTTCAAATCATAGAGGAAAACCAAAATGCCTTTAAGATACTGCATGTAGACTTTAGAGAAGAAAAAATAGAATTTGATTCCACAAGCCGTATTGATTTATTAATTGCTAATGACTTTGATTATGGAAAATTCGAGCATCGAAAAATACTAACCGCATTAGAAAAAACCTTTGGGTTTGATAAAATAGAATTTTGGTCGCCCATCCTGCTAGATGCTTCTGACAAGAAAAATCTGGATTATATTTCGCGCATTTTAAAAAAAACAATTCGTATAACTATAGGAAACAGTCTGAACCAATCTCTTTTTTTGACCCACATTGATGAAGACTTAAGCAGTATTTTGTCATTAAAAATTTATTCTTCTTCAATTACACCTCATCAGCTTTCTCTGTTATTGAATCGCGCCAAAAATTTGGAATTCCTGAATTTAGATTTTCTGCCTGCCTACTTAATCAATCAAGAGACATTATCGAGCATTACTAAACTAAATAATTTAACAGAACTAGTGATTGCGAACTCGCCAATTACAACCACACAGGTATTGCAACTTTTAACAATGTTACCTACGCTCTGCTATGCAAGGCTTTATAATTGTTACAACTTGAACAAGGAGGCAATTAGCGCATTTTGCGCTAAAAACCTTCCTGGCTTGTCTTTGACCTTTGAGCCTGTCTTCAGCAATTCTATCGATAATGTAGCCAAGCCAAGTCTTGATGTAAAATACTATCCGGATAAAAAACTAAATGCAACGCAATACTTTTTCTTACCGCAAACAGCACAATATTCCGAGCCGCTCGTAAATTATTATCGCCTAACTCAATACGATCAACTTAAAATAACCAAAAAAAGATGCGATCAAGCTGATGCTGTTGAACGGATTGAAGCAGATCCATTATTATCTGACATTGATTTAATTCCGTTAAAACCTTCAAATCAAGATCTATACAAAAAAGCCTGCGTTTTGTCAAACAAAAATCAATTTGTTTACTATGGAAAAAAATTATTGTCACTGACAGAAAAATGGCAAGCACTACCTTCTTTATCTTCTGATGAAAAAATCACAGACTATCATTTCACTGTGCATGCGCAAGACATAGAAATCGCTTATTCTCAGAAAAATAAGCAATATTATATTCGATCCAAAAAAAATAAGCCCATTCAAACGACTATTGATTTTATTGTTGAAACACCAAAGCCAATAACTAAGCCTGCCGCCTCCACAAGTGAACTACCAAGTTATATTCAAAGCATTTTGCAAGAAACAGCCACTTTCAGGCTTGATTTAAAAGGTGACTGGAATAACACAGAAAAAACTGGTGCTGAGCATATACAACGATTGATTAAGCGCAAAGTAGGTGCCTGCAGAATTCGCGCTATGGTCGCCAAATATCGTATTGATACTGAGAGTGAAAAATACAATCAAATACCGAAGCCAATCGTGACGATAATAACTAACGATATACATGACTTTATAGAGATTCAGTTTCGTGGAGAAATTTTTTCTGTTTGCTTAGGGGGCTATCCTTCAAATGTCAATTTGAATAAGGATTTTGAACCTAAAAAAATCACTAATGATGAAATCGATGTGGAAAAATCCACATTAGAAGCAACACCAGAAGCAGAAGAAACAGAAGCTTTAAAAGCGGAAGAAACCCAGTCTAAAAAGGCATTATTTGCCACCCATCACATTATCAATCAATTTGAAAAAGCAATACTGGTCACCACAACGTTTGATTCACGCAGAAGCGCCTATGATTTTCAAAAAATAGCGCATGAAACCAGTAAAATGTGTTTTTATGCCAACGCGCCTGAAGATTTAATCTGTGCGGTACCCTATATCGAACGAGATGCAGCCAACAATAAAGGGGAGATTAAAAAAGGCCCTGGCGGTAGATTATTTGAATTTCTACAGGCATGTATAGGACACCCTAATCAGCCTGCTATTATTGTTATTAATTTTGATCACTTTAGTACAGCTGAAGCTGTTCGCGTTAACACATTATTTGATAATCCGTCATCAATTGATGGAATCATGCTACCACCTAACATTAAAATTATTGCTATTGCAGAAAAAAATAACGCACTCCATTCTGATGCTAGTTTTACATCGCGTTTTGATGTTAGCGTTTCTCTTGCGGAAAACACAACACCGTTGCCAATCATTTTTGAATCAGGGGATCCAAAAGCAAAAGAAGAAGCTACAAAAAATGCTGTTACGCTGAATTTATATCATACTAAACGCTGGAGAGATCACCTATTAGGAAAATGGGCGCTGAATGGCAATGAGCTATATTATCTACCGGGCGCGTTGATAGCACACTTACAAGCAGGAAATCTGTTATCAGAATTGATTATTCAAAACGCACCAGATGATCCTGAGTTTGAATTCTTTTTGCGCGAAGCAAAATTAAAAGGGTACATTGAAATCGGAAAAGATAAAATTCCTTTCCCAGAAAATGTTGCCCTGTATACACAACCAAATTGTCTATTGTCGGATGAAAATATTACTTCTATTGCCATCGGAAAACCGAATAAAAATACATTGGTATTAAATGCACATACTTTTAATCAATTTTTTTATAATAATTATTATGATTCACAAAAGCAATGCATGGTGCATCAGGCGGGGTTTTTAGAACAAAATACAGAAAAAGAGATTTCTGTCTATGTGCATCATTTATTAACAGCTATGCAAGGGTTAGAATTACTCGATGTCTGTAAAAAATATGGCGTAAAGTTAGCTGTCATTGCAGCTTCTTCGGACTGTATCCCACCTCATTTTAAAGAAATGTTTAATATCGTAGAACCTGAACACGCAGAACCCACAACATTGGCACAGGATCAAACATATTTTATTGAAACATCTGATCGCGACGTCACATTAAAAAAATACCAAGCGGAAAACAAAGCAGCGTTAGTGATTGATATATCTGAAATGAAAGCGTCTGATCTGTTAAAAAAACTCAATGGCACATTTGATCATGAGCATCTCTGCTTTAGATTTAGCGAAGCAGAATGTTGCTTATTAAAAGCGTTACGTGAGGGGAAAACTGTCATTTTACAGGGCGAAATAACACTGAGCCTAGCTAATACCCTAACAGAATTTTTGTTAAAAAGAGTCCATGAAAGCAGTCCAGTTGGAAAGCTGATTTTTATTTCTGAGAATAACAATCCTTGGCGAAATCTTGTTGTTGACAGCCATCATACTGTCACTGCACAAGAAAAACGTGCCTTGTTAAAAAAGGAGTTTCCAAGCTATACGCCACCTGATGATGCTCAATATTTTGAACAACCCTATTGTCGATTAGCAGCCTATGCAAAATCTCAAAAAGACAGTGACCCATGGTGCGGCTTGGATAAACTTCCGCCAATAACGACTAAAAAACGATCCCTCTATTTATCACCCATTGATCCAAATCTCACTTTTTCAGAGACTGAACAACGCGGAGAAACCTGCAAGCTTTTTGCCTTATCCGGCTTAATGGATTACGACATTGCGATGAATGCGAGCTCAAAAGAGAGAGTGCCATTATATAAAAGACACAGATTATTTCATAAACATAAAACTTCCTTAAGACAAATTGCAAAAGAACGTACTGGATCTGTTGTAGGTGAAATGTATTCCGTTGAAGCATTGCAAAAAACAGCAGAAACAGCCGGGTTTTCTTTATCAGCATGTTCTTTTGATAATCAAGAAGCATATATTAATAGCATTTTAGGTTTGTTAAATAAAAATATCCCTGCTATGGTGATTTTCGATGTGAATCAATATACAGGGCTGCCAAATGTCACACAGAATTCACAAAAAATTGAACATGCAGGAATCGTGGTAGGGTCTACAATCCAAAGTGGTCGCAGATACTTTCAGGTGCGCCACTGGGGAAAGATATATGATTTTGATGCTGAATTATTGGCACGCTCAGCATTATCATTGCAAGATGAGCGCACGCCAGAACAGTTTATAAAAATAAAATCAACCTATTCTGCAGCTAGCAAATGGTCGATTCTTTCTTATGATAATTCTAATCCTGTAGCGCAAAGACGTACTTCAAGTCCCAAACCCAAAGCATATCGATCCATGAAAGGCGTACTCTTTTATATTCTTCCTGGGAAGGTAGTTTATTTTTCCCTGTCTAAAAAAATTTCAGATGATTTTATGTGCGCCAGGGTTGATGCATTTGAAAAAATGCTATCGGAAAAAATAACCGATGATCCACATGATACTAGAACACGTCCCTATCTTTTTCTTGCAGGCATGTCGGGTGTTGGAAAAACCACATTCGTAGAACAATACTGTCATCAACCAGACAAAGGAAAATATCTGTTTCGACATGCTCAACTGCATAGCTGGGCACAAATGCCAGTCGCTGAGAATGAAACCCGATATTTATTTATTGATGAAGCCACACTGAAATACACTGATTGGTCGCAATTCGAAGGCTTGTTTCATGCACAACCTTCTATCGTGATTGATGGCGAATATATTGAATTGTCGCCCCAGCATAAAGTAATTTTTGCAGGTAATCCTGTTTCTTACAGTGGTGATCGTAAGCTTGGTAGCCTGTTTGAAAGGCATGCTGGTTCTTTGGTATTTGAGCCTTTCCTGCCTGAATGCATTTACGAAAGTATTTTAAAACCCTTGTTTTTAGATGCCAGTTTAACTGACAGCCAAATTCAAGAAATTACCACGCCGATTTTGTTAGCCTATCAATTTTTAATGCAGTTATCAGAGGATCGTATTTTAATTTCGCCACGAGAATTAGCCATGGCAGTACTTCTTACCTTACATTATGCCAAGGAACATCAAGATCGAAATCTAAGTGAGGTAGCAAGCTACTATATTAGGCAATTGTCTTTGCCATTTGTGCCTGAAAACAAAAAAGAATATTTCGCTGCGCTGCTGCCATCCACCTATACACCGAAAAAATTTACTGTTAATCAGACTACATTTTCATTTACTGAAAGACAAGCACCGATTATTGGGCTGTTAACGGATTTTATTACACTACGCGCACAGCAAAGAAAAGATCTAAATTTTCCAACATTCGCAGGTAAAGGATTGGGGGGAGTTATTTTAGAAGGGTTGCCCGGCATTGGAAAAAGCACGATTGCCATTACGCTCCTCTGTGCGCATGGATTTAAACAAGGAGATGAAAATGCGCCAATTAGCAATGAAGCACTTTTTTATAAAATTGCTGCAAGCTGGAATACTGAAAAAGTAAAAAATACGCTGATAAAAGCTTATTATGAAGGTAATCCAGTGATCTGGGATGAAATGAATGCGGCAGTGGTTACTTTTGAAAGCTTTATGAATGATCTGTTAATGAATAAAATACCGGATGATCCTATTGCCAAAAAAGCGATAACAGAATATGAAAATAGTGGTATAAAAAAACAACCTGGTTTTTTTGTGATTGCCACACAAAATCCACCTACCATGGCAGGACGCAAACAAACGTCAGATGCCATCTTGCATCGCATGCATCACTGCGTATTGCCAGAGTACACAAAAGAAGAGCTGATAAAGATCTTGTATGATAAGCATTTGCCTTTAGCAATAGCAGAAAAACATGTTACTGCATTTTTACAGGAAGATCTGGAAAAACAATCTGTGCGTGTGTTATTTAGAAATATTGATCGTCTTATCGAGCACCACCCTGAATATAAAATACAGTGGAAGCAAGAAGAGAATGAGAAACAAATGCATGAAATAATTTCACCAGAGGAAAAAAGTGCTCGTAAAAAAAATGAAAATGAAGAGGCGCTTAAATACAGCCTATTAGAATCTGAGTTAAAAAAACTAAACGTAAGCGCAAGGCAGCAGATATATGAGGATAGCAACTCAAAAATACAAAACCCTGGGCTATTTCAACCTCAAAGAAAGATTGTTACACCCTGTAATAATATAGAAGCATTTCTTGCTAATTTAAACAAGGATCAACGCGAGGCGCTAGTTCGATTTCAGAATGAAGGCGTTACATTAGATCATATTATGGCACTCCCGAGAGTTCCTTCAGGCATTTGCAATGCCTTGGAGCAGGTATTAACGCATAATCCTGCCCCTGCATTTTCCATCGACGAGATTATTCAAATGATGCGTTATTTTGCCCATCCACTTCTTCTAGCCAATATTTGGAGCAACCTGATGAAGGCAAAACAAGAAGCAGTATCAAAGGACGGAGATGTAACTGCAGCCATGGAAAATGCTTGTGGAGAATATCCCTGGATGTCACCTATCACGCCAAACATTATAAAAATCATTGCAGCTAAATTCTCCCCGAAGGAGAAAACAGAGTCAGGCGCCAACCGCATAAGCGGTCCAAAAGCGTCATAGGATTTTTGGCTCTTGTAAATTTTAAGGGGATAAACACATCTAAATTGGTACGGCGAGTCGGGAGATTTTAAACAGGCTCTTAAGCTGTGTTTTTTTCATAATATAGCGTGACCCATACCGGCAAATGATCCGAATAGCCATTTGCTTGATGTCCAACAAAAGGATATAAGACATAGGTTTTATATCCAGGAATAGATTGCGCTGTCGTATACATTCGATCTAACCACATTCCCGTGTTAAATGTGTATTGGGTGCACACAGCCCAAGTACAAGTAATTGGTTGTCCCCAATTCACATTAGGATCACCCATGTATTTATCAAAGACCGTTGTTAAATCACCCAATTGATATTGCGTTAATCCTGTTGTTTCATCAAAAACCGACATGGTATTAAAATCACCGGCAACGATAAGGCTTGCAACATTTGTTCTTGGGTAATTTAGAATTTCATTAAATTGTGACATACGCACCTGTGCCGCATGGGAAAAAATATCTCCATCACGACCACTTTCTAAATGTGTATCAAAAATTCTGACATTGCCTGGCACTGTATCTTGTAAAATTTCAGATGCTGGAATATCCACATAAGCCGCATTTCTCGCGCCAACCAATCCCCACCCACACTGGTTTTTAAAAACAATACTGCCAGACTGTATCTGTGTAGCATTATATTTTGGATTGACCAAAATGATATTTGAATCCAAACGCGTACCTTCGGTTGCATAGTAGCTATACCATTTTCCCATAGCCAACGCTGCTAATGTTTGCTGGTAAGTAACCGCATCTTCTGCACCGAGCCCCTCTTGAATCATTAATACATCAGGGGTTGGAATACGACCCGATGTGAACAACCCTAAAATATCACTGAATTGATGATATTGCGGATCGTGATCTGAACCCGTCCCATCTTTATCAGTGTTATAACTCATCACCGTCAATGCGTTTTTTGGTTCTTCTGAAAATAGCCCTATAATTGCATTATTATCTGCATCAACGCGCACCTGTTGGCCACTCTCATAACTATCATCCTTCCAAAAAAGTGGCAGTACATAATGAATGTTTGAATTTTGTAAAACATTGCCCCAATTTACCGTCAAATAGTCGACGGTTTGTCTTAACACATGATGATAAATATTGGTTTGTGTCGATTTCACATCAATTGAAAAATGCAACTTGCCATCTGTCGTTGCATAATCATAATGCTCACCCACATTAGCATCCGATAAACTAAGATAATAATTTTGGTCCGTGTCACTTTGTATGACTGCAGGAAGTCCTAATTGTTTTGCTTTTTGTGCATTACTTTCCGCAGTAAGCACAAATGTTTCTTGAGAGTGATTAATAAATTTAACGTCGCCCGCATCGGCAAAGACATTGCCTGTAACAATGATTCCAAATAAAAACAATAAGACTGATTTTTGAAAAAACGTCATGCTGAAGCCGCACCCAATAAACAATGATTAGTGTTTACGCAATTTATCTTTGAGCAAACTAATTGCGCGCAATTGTGCTGCTGCTTCTGCTAATTCAACCAGCGCTTTGGTATATTCCATGCCCTCTGCTTTTTGCTGTAGGAATTTTTCAGCTTTTGTTTTTGCGGCCAGTGCTGCTGCCTCATCTAGATCATCTGCACGCAAAGCCGTATCTGCCAACACGGACACAATATTCGGCTGTACTTCTAACATACCACCCGAAATATAAAAAACTTCTTCCGTACCATCTTTTAAAATAGCCTGAATTTTACCCGGTTTTAATGCCGTTAATAGCGGCGAATGGCCAGGATGGATGCCAAGCTCACCACCCAAACCCGTCACGGAAACAAAACGCACTTCACCATGAAAAATGGAGGCTTCTGCACTAACGATGTCGAGTTCGATGGTTTTCATAATTTCTATGTCAATGTGAGGGTGAGTGTGAGTGAGCGCCATCAAGAGCCCTCACCAATCCATACAGCATTTTACTTATTTCATTTGTTTCTTCAGCATAATTTTTGTAATCAGGCTCTGAAATATAATCCAAATCTTTTGCTAATAATAAATGGTATTTCAATTCACCAACAGAGCCTCTGCTAATCCCAGCAAAGTGACGATATTCTTTGGTATTATTGCGATGACTCCCTTCAATCAAATTAGCACAAATAGAAGCACCAGCTCTTCTAATTTGTGATACCAAACCAAATCTTTCATCTGAAGGGAATGCTGTCGTTAACTTGTATAAATTTAACGTCAATTTATGTGATTTCTTAAAAACTTTTAAATTCTCAACACTCACACTCCCACTCACACTATTTATCCAAATGCTTCGCTTTTTCAATTGCTTCTTCAATCGTACCAACCATATAGAATGCTTGTTCTGGCAAGTGATCAAAGTCACCATTCAAAATACCTTTGAAGCCTAATAATGTATCTGCAAGCGACACATACTTACCCGGCGAACCGGTGAAAATTTCAGCCACGAAGAAAGGTTGTGACAAGAAACGTTGAATTTTACGCGCACGCTTCACAGTCAATTTGTCTTCTTCAGACAATTCATCCATACCCAAAATCGCAATGATATCTTTTAATTCTTTGTAACGCTGCAATGTGCTTTGAACACCTCGCGCAACACGATAGTGCTCTTCACCGATGATCAATGGATCTAGTTGACGGCTTGAAGAATCCAATGGATCAATCGCAGGGTAAATACCCAATTCTGCGATTTGACGTGACAATACAACCGTCGCATCCAAATGCGCAAAGGTTGTTGCAGGCGATGGATCGGTTAAATCATCCGCTGGCACATAAACTGCCTGAACAGAAGTAATAGAGCCTGTTTTTGTCGAAGTAATACGTTCTTGCAGATTACCCATTTCTTCCGCCAAGGTTGGTTGGTAACCCACCGCAGAAGGCATACGACCTAATAACGCAGATACTTCCACACCTGCCAGTGTGTAACGATAAATATTGTCGATGAATAATAAAACATCACGGCCTTCATCACGGAATTTTTCAGCTAATGTTAAGCCTGTTAAACCCACACGAAGACGATTACCTGGTGGTTCATTCATTTGTCCGTAAACAAGTGATACTTTATCCAATACATTTGATTCTTTCATTTCATGATAGAAGTCATTACCTTCACGTGTACGTTCACCCACGCCCGCAAATACGGAATAACCACTGTGTTCAACAGCAATGTTACGAATTAATTCCATCATATTAACGGTTTTACCAACACCCGCACCACCAAACAAACCGACTTTACCACCTTTCGCAAAAGGTACGAGCAAATCGATGACTTTAATACCCGTTTCTAAAATTTCTGCGCTATTCGCTTGTTCCATAAAAGAAGGTGCTTTGCGATGAATTGGCAAATATTCGGTTGTTTCAACAGGTCCTAATTCATCAATCGCTTCACCAAGCACGTTCATAATACGGCCCAATGTTTTTTCACCGACAGGAACCGTAATCGGTGCGCCTGTATTTTCAACCGTCATACCACGACGTAAACCTTCTGTTGCACCCATCGCAATCGTGCGCACAATGCCATCGCCCAATTGTTGTTGCACTTCCAATACCAAATTAGCTTCGGTGACACGCAATGCATCATAAATGTTTGGCACAAGTGATCGTGGAAATTCGACGTCAATGACGGCACCAATGATTTCTATTATTTGGCCTGTTGTTGTCGCTGTTGTTGTGCTCATTTTAGTTCCTCTGTTTAAGTATGAGAGGGCGTGTGAGCGTGAGTTTCAGAGGTACAATCTAATTACAATCCAAAACAAGAAAACATCTAAATTTTTCTGTTAAAGTTTAAATTAAATTACACCCCTGAAACTCACACTCACACACTCACGCTCACTCTAAAGCCGCTGCACCTGCAACAATCTCCGCAATTTCGCGGGTAATTGATGCTTGTCGTGCTTTGTTAAATGCCAATTGTAATTCTCTAATAATTTCTTTCGCGTTATCTGTCGCACTTTTCATTGCAACCATGCGCGCTGCTTGTTCACAAGCAATATTTTCAATGGTCGCTTGATACACTTGCGATTCGATATACCGCACCAACAACATCGTCAATAATGTTCTTGCAGAATCGGGTTCATATAAATAATCCCAATGCCCATCAGCAACATCCGTTTCATTCTTTTCATCAACGATTAATCGGCCATCTTCAGTTGTTACAAATTGCCCTTTTTCATCTGTGACAAACTTTTGATGCGATTCCAACGGCAATAATTGTCGAACAAATGGTTTTTGTACCATCGTGTTAACAAAATTATTTGCACAAATATAAATACGATCGAGCTTTCCTTCATCAAAATTTTTCAGCATCACTTTCACAACGCCAATAATATCTTGTAATGAAGGTTTATCACCGATATGTGTTATGGAGCCTAGCATCGATGCATTATGCTGGCTAAAAAAGACTTCGCCTTTTCTACCAATCACACAAACATCCGATTCCACTTTTTTCTCGTGCCACCCTTTCATTTCTGTAATCGTTTTACGAAACAAGTTGACATTTAATCCACCACATAAGCCGCGATCAGAGGTAATAATAATAAATCCAACGCGTTTTACATCTTCACGCTGTTGCATATAAGGATGTTGATATTCCGCATGTGCGCTTGCCACGTGGCTTATTACACGACGAATTTTTTCAGCAAACGGACGCGACATCGCCATACGTTCTTGCGCACGACGCATTTTGCTTGCAGCAACCAATTCCATCGCACGCGTAATTTTTTGCGTATTTTTAATGGAGGAGATCTTTGTTCTTATTTCTCTTGCTGTCGACATTCTTTTGCTCGCTTCACTCGCACGTGACTGTGACTGTGTCGAGGCTCAATTTAATATAAACTTTACTTAAACCAACTTATTTTTAACTGGCTCTATTTTAAATTTTTACTAGATGAAACCTCTGACACAGTCACTGTCACAGTCACTAACATTTACACATAAGTCTTCTTAAACCCAACAATTGCATCCGTTAATTGCTTCACAATTTCATCGTTGTAATCAGGTTTATCGTTAATCGATTTAATCAAGGCAGCACATTGATCATGCAAGTACGATAAAAAAGCCGCTTGAAAATCGACAAGCTTTTTCACCGCGATGTCATCTAACATCCCTTTATCCAATGCAAACCACAAGATTGCCATTTCTGCGACAGATAAAGGGGCATATTGTGCCTGTTTCAAAAGTTCCATGGTGCGTTGACCACGCTCTAATTGTTTGCGGGTCACATCATCTAAATCCGATGCAAACTGTGAGAACGCTTCCAATTCACGATATTGTGCCAATGCCATACGAACCGCACTTGCCAATTTTTTAATAATTTTCGTTTGCGCTGCACCACCCACACGCGATACAGAAAGACCGGCATTGACCGCAGGACGTAACCCAGAATTAAACAAACTGACATCCAAGAAAATTTGTCCATCGGTAATCGAAATAACGTTGGTAGGTACGAAGGCAGACACGTCACCCGCTTGCGTTTCAACAATAGGAAATGCCGTGAGCGAACCTGTTTTGCCTTTTACTTCACCATTCGTGAATCTTTCAACGTACTCCGCAGAGACACGTGATGAACGTTCTAATAAGCGAGAATGCAAATAGAATACGTCTCCAGGATACGCTTCACGACCTGGTGGACGACGTAATAACAAAGACACTTGGCGATAAGCCCATGCTTGTTTTGTCAAATCATCATAAATAATTAAGGCATCTTGTCCACGGTCACGGAAATACTCGCCCATGCTTGTACCCGCGTAAGGCGCAATATATTGCATCGCTGCAGGATCGGATGCATTCGCACAAA
The DNA here is from genome assembly GCA_030680235.1 of Coxiellaceae bacterium. Classification (GTDB taxonomy): domain Bacteria; phylum Pseudomonadota; class Gammaproteobacteria; order Coxiellales; family Coxiellaceae; genus 2-02-FULL-42-43. The sequence continues at coordinate 57,516 of JAUXWQ010000011.1, read as the reverse complement.
CAATAATCGTATGTTTCATCGCATCGTGTTCTTCTAATTTACGAACAAGCGCTGCAACAGATGATGCTTTTTGTCCAATCGCGACATAAATACATTTAATGCCAGAATCTTTTTGATTAATAATGGTATCGATTGCAATGGCCGTTTTTCCGGTTTGACGATCCCCAATAATTAATTCACGTTGACCACGACCTACTGGCGTCATCGCATCAATCGATTTAATACCCGTTTGAACAGGCTGTGTTACGGATTGTCTTTCGATTACGCCTGGTGCAATTTTTTCAATCGGCGATGTTAATGTCGTATTGATAGGGCCTTTGCCATCAATCGGATTTCCAAGCGCATCAACAACACGACCTAATAACTGTTCACCAATCGGCACTTCTAGAATGCGGCCGGTACAACGTGCTGTCATGCCTTCGCTCAGCTGATCGTAATCACCCAAGACAACTGCACCGACAGAATCACGCTCTAAGTTAAACGCAAGACCAAAAATGTCGTTGGGAAATTCAATCATTTCACCATACATAACATCACTTAATCCAAAAATACGAACGATACCGTCTTTAACACTAACGATTGTTCCTTCAGTACGAATTTCTGGCTTGATATCAAATTTTTCGATACGCGAACGAATAAGATCGCTGATTTCGGAAGGTTGGATGTGCTGTGTTGTTGTCATTGTTTTTTCCCCTAATGGGGTGTGAGTGTGCGTGTGCGTGTGAGTGTGAGTGTCAGAGCTTTGTTCTAAATCAAACCTCTGACACTCACACCGACACTCACACCCACTCACAACCCTCAATTCAATACCGTCTTTAATCTCTTCAATTTACCTAAAATCGTAGCATCCATTACCCAAGTGTCGGAGCGAACAAAAAGACCCCCGATCACAGATGGATCTACTTTAAATTCAATTTTCATTGCTGAATGAAACTGCGTTTCCAATTTTTTTTGCACTTCATTTTGCTGTGTTTCACTCATTTCAAATGCAGAAGTCACTGTTAATGCCAAATAACCAGATTCTTTTGCAAGCATTGTTTCAAATAAAATCGAAACGTCTGGTAATAAGGGCAATCGTTTTTTTTCTGCTAACAATTTCAAAAAATTCTGGAGTGATTGCGCATCTGCAAAAACACGTAGCAACTCACAACACTGTTCTTTGCTAACATTGGGATTCTTCAACAAGGCTTGCATGTCTTTTTCTTGAGAGGCAATCGCCAATTGTTTCAACGCGTGCGACCACTGCGACAATTGATTGTCTGCTTTTGCAACACTAAATGCTGCTTTGGCATAGGGTCTTGCAACGGATAAAGCATCAGCCATGTTCTTTCACCATCTCTGCAATAATTCTATCGTTCGCACTTTTATTCACGTCGTGTTGCAAAATCTTTTCAGCACCTGTAACGACAAGTGACGACAATTGCTTCATCAATACTTCACGTGCTGCATAAATCTCACGCTCGATATCACTTTTTGCAATTGCTAATAAACGATCGCCTTCAACCCGCGCACGCGCTTTGCCTTCTTCAACGATATGGTTCGCACGCTGATTCGCTTGTTCAATCAATTGGGCAGCCTGTGCTTTTGCTTCCGTCATCAGTTCAGTGACTTTATGTTGCGCCAATTCTAAATCACGTTTCGCTTTTTCAGAAGCTGCAAGACCTGTCGCAATTTTTTCGCGACGATCTTCTAAGGCCTTCGTTAAAGGCGGCCATATAAAACGCATCGTGAACCACACGAAAACCATAAAGGTCAGCATTTCGCCAAGGAGGGTGAGGTTTAAATTCATAATCTGTTCCTTAGTGAGAGGGAGTGGGAGTGTCAGTGTGAGTGGGAGTGTCAGTGTGAGTGTCAGAGGTAAAACCTAGAACAAAATAAAAATCAAAAATCCCAATGGATTTTAAATTTACATTTGCTCTCAACTTAACCTCTGATACTCACACTCACACTGACACTTCAGCTCACACTCACACTATTTATGCGCCTTTTACCGCAGCCAACATTTTAACTGCTGTACCCAATACAGGGTTCGCAGCAAACAATAAATACAAACCAATCACCACAGAAACGACGGCGAATGCATCAAGCAATCCCATTACGACAAACATTTGTAAACGTAACATACCTGTTAATTCAGGTTGGCGTGCAACACCTTCCAAAAACTTTCCACCCAACAAGCCCATCCCGATGGCAATGCCTAATCCGCCCAAGCCGATTAACATACCCACCGCGATCATTGTTGAGCTTGATATTGCGCTGATAATTGCTTCCATTGTTTTTTCCTCTTGTTGTTAATTGCTTAAAAACCAATTGGGATGAGTTAATCGCTTGCTTACGCGCGCGGCTCGCAACACGGCTCGCTCTTAATGCGACTCCGACGCCATTCCCAAATAAATAATCGTCAGAATCATAAAAATAAATGCTTGTAACGTAATAATTAAAATATGAAAGATTGCCCACAAACCCCCTGGCAACCACTGAAACCACCACGGCAAAAGCGCAGCAATTAAAACAAAAATGAGCTCGCCTGCAAACAAATTTCCGTACAAACGAAACGCCAATGAAAAAGGTTTGCTAAAGTCTTCAATCACACGAAAAATAATATTGATTGGAAATAACCACGGACCAAAAGGGTGCGTAAATACCTCTTTTCCAAATCCACGCCAGCCTTTCATCTTAATGCTATACACAAAAATTAAAATAAATACAGATAAAGACAAAGCGAATGTCAAATTCAAATCAGCTGTTGGAACAGCACGAAAATGCGTAATACCTAAGGGCGCTACAGCGCGTGGTATTAAATCTACTGGAATTAAATCCATAAAGCTCATCAAAAAAACCCAAATAAAAATTGTCAGTGATAATGGGCCAATTAACGCACTTTTACCATGGAACACATCTTTTACAGTACCATCGACAAATTCAATGACCATTTCAACAAAATTTTGCAATGGTCCTGGCACGCCAGCATGTGCTTTGCGCGCAACGGTGTAAAACAAGCCTAAAAATAAAATACCCAGGGTAATCGAAACAAAAAGCGTGTCCAAATTAAATCCACCAGACGCACTTTGCCAATAATGCAAATGATGCTCGATATATTCAGCACTTGTTAATTTTTCAAACGACATCTGACACCCTTCACACTTTCATAACACATGGCGCAATAAAATACACCGCGTAGGTTACACAAAAACCGGCCAAAAATGGCAAAAACAGGATGTGGCTATAACGCAACATCACAACAAACAACAAGCAGAGCAAAATGATTTTTAAAAACTCTGCGATAGTTACATCACGTAATGCTTTTTGCGGATTTTTAGGTGATCGCAAAAAAAACCACATGCTCAAAAAAAGTGCGGGAACGATTGCAAGTATGCCACCTTGCAAAACCGACACTGCAATAACACGACCCCAGCAAAATGCGGCAATTGCGCTAATGGCAATTGCAACGGAACACTGCCATGCAAAAAAAACGAATAATGCACGTTTTTCTTTGGCAAAAAGCGGTTTTTTTGTCGAAATGGCGCGCACGAGCAATGCCCTCTCATCTTGTGCAGAATCGAAAGTCGGGGCGAGTATAAAGTCTTTCACATAGATTCGCAACGAATTCAATGAGATAAATTCGATTTTCAGAGATGCTACAAATCAATCCCCCAGAAACGCGTACAAAATAATTGCATTGAAAAAAAATACGTTGTACAAGGAAAGGGTTCCTTTTCCAAAAAAACGACAGGGTATGGCTTATGCGACGAATCCATGGCGACGTTGATCCCGATGTCATTGGGCTATCCATCGACTATGATGGCTCTGCTTCCCCTAATCTTAATTCTGGTGACAATGAACCTCCCTCTGATGCACTGCTTCATTTTGCTTATGAATTGTTGACCGACACCAAAGCAGTACTTTGGGTTTACAATGGCTCATTGCGCAACACACGTTACATTAATGCAATCAACTGGAAGGGAAACAACAATGGTTGCTGCTTCCAACACTTAATTCGATTTGTTGAAACTTTTCAAAAAAAATACCCAGCATTTTCTCATCGCATTAAGCTCATTAAATTAACTGCTGAAGATATTGCATTAAACGTTTATGAAGGTGCCTGCTTTGATAACGCCATCAACATGAGCGAAGCTGAAAAAAAACATTTGGCTCAACTATGCCCTTCACCCACTATCCCTTGGCTTGATGAAACAAAAAATGCGCTTCTCTATTTACAGTTGCACCATCTACGCAGCCAAAGTAAACAACCTTTACTGATATTCACTGATGATCGCTTAGATATTTTAGAATCGTTACAGCAATTATTTTCCATAACACACCCAGACTGGTTACCATTTGACACCTATTTTCAATTAATTCAATTTGAAAATCGAGAATTTTCTGACTTAACTTTCCCGCTCATGCAGGGTGCTGGCATTATTGATAGCCACTTTAAAAAGACAGTGCAATCACTCCATCACTACCCACAAGTAGAGTTAACTCGCCACCAGAAAAAAACAGCTCTAGAATTATTGCCTGTTTTGAAAAATCCTATTTTTTTATATCCGCATTTACTCACGCGATATTCATTCGATGACTTAATCACTGCAGTAAGTACTAACGTCGATGCCAAAGAAGATTGTTTTTCTATGCTATTGCATTTAAGCATAGAAAAAAATGCGCTTCTCATAGCAGAAAAAATTTTACAAAATCCATTAAATTTATCGTTTTTATATAAAGACCAAACCCCCATTGAAGCTGCTGCAAAAAAAGAGGCTTGGAACATTGTCGAGCTTATATCACAACAAGCACCAGACAAAAATGATGCTGCACGTTATGGGATCGCTTTATTACTGGCTTCGGAAGCGCATAAAGCAACGCTTGCCATACGATTAGCCAAGATTTTAGAACCAGCACAGCGGTTTTTCTATAAAAATTGCAACGGATACAGTGCATTTTTTTTTGCAGCACGCGCTCAACATGATGATTTATTGCACGCACTACTTGCTAATCAAGACCCCACGAATAAAGATTTTATCGCAACGCATCAAAATATATTTCAGCTTGCCTGTCATCAAGACAATATCAAAACGGTTCAAATAATTTCACCCTATAGCAATTCAATAGAACAAGACTTACTACATGCAAACTTAAGAGAAAAATGGCCTATTGTAGAAGCCATTCTTGATGCGTCCTGTCATCAAGAAACGACACTGACACTCAATACAACTATTTCTTTACTGAATAGCACACTACAAGCAAAGCAATTTTCCATTGTAAAACAGTTACTGTTACGCTGCGACGCCTTATCAGAAAAAGAAAAAAACTGTCTTAGCTTATTAATTGCTCATATCGAGGATATTTACAACAATACTGCACAACACTCATTCACGAAAACCTTGTTAGAAAAAACGCTCTGCCTTATAAAAAATAGTTTTAACATCAAAAATACTGGCATAGTTATGCTCTCAGAATTTTATAGACAAATCACCGCTATTGAAGGTGAGGCCCTTGATAAAAAAATGCTACATGCATTTTTTGTTATTGCATTTAAGGCGCTTACTACTATAGAAAACGGCATTTCCCTAATAATAACAACACTTGTTTATACAGGATTAATTTTTACACAGGAAAGTAGCGCTGCATTAGATGAAATTGACTTGCTATTGGACTCAGAAAAAAATTCTTGGGATTCCATAATTTTACTACTTCATGAGCACTACATAGATTACGCAACTATTTTATTTGGCAATCCCAATATCATTGATGCAAATGAAGCGGCACAATTTATATTATCCCGATTACCTGACAATAAACCTGAAACAGTTGACTTAAGGTATATTCACAACACGATTCAAAAAATTTCACAAAATCCGGTAAAAAATAGTATACATCTTGTCTTAATTGACTCACATTTTCAGCAACATGCACTACGTGACAATAACCTATGTATCGCTGCACATCGCGCATTACGATTAATTTTTATAAATAACGCGCTCAGTGATCCCACGCAGTACAGAGAAGCATTAGATTATTTTGGTGCTGCAAAAACACTAACTGATTCAGGCAAAACCAATCAAGAGGTGCTCGATGAGATCGATATCCTGCATAAAACACAATACGGATCACTTTTTTCAGGGCCAACATCTTATACACAATTAACCCATAAGCTAAGAGCAATTTGCCCGCCGCCCGCCTTGTTGTGTTCATTATCATAAGAGAAAATGTGATTATTTCAGCGGGGTTAGCGATTATCCTGCAAACACTCGCTTACGCTCACGCTCGCACTAAGCAACTGCTCCTTAATGCAAGTGCGCAAGAATTTCTTCGAGTTCCCTTTCATTTTTATAACGAATCACTAGTTTACCGCAGCCTTTTGTGTTTTGAGTAATCGCTACTTTCACACCCAATTTTTGTCTCAAGCGATCTTGCAAGGTATGCAAAATAATTTTATCAGATTTTGCTCCTGCCACTGGAACCGCCTGCGAATCTTCTTGTTTTGTACGAATAAACTCTTCTGTTTCACGAACTGATAATCCTTGCGCAACAATCGCATTGGCCGCAATGCTTTGCTCATCATCACTCAATGACAATAATGCACGCGCATGACCCATTTCAAGTTGACCACTTTCAACCATGATGCGCACATCTACTGCCAATTTTAATAATCGTAAAATATTGGTGACGTTAGTGCGTGATTTACCAACACTATCGGCCACCTGTTGATGCGTCATATTAAATTCTGTTAGCAAGCGATTTAATGCGAACGCTTCTTCCATCACATTCAAATCACGACGTTGAATATTTTCAATCAACGCTAAGACAACCGCTGTTTCATCATTCATTTCACGCACGATCGCAGGAATCATCGTTAAGCCTGCTAATCTTGCAGCACGCCAGCGGCGTTCACCGGCAATAATTTCATATTGATTATTCGATGAGGGCCGGACAACAATTGGCTGAATCACCCCTTGCGTACGAATGGAATTAGCCAACTCTTCTAGTGCTTCATGCGCCATTATTTTGCGTGGCTGATATTGGCCAGGAATTAACACATCAACGGATAATTTTTTTAATTGACCATCGGCGGCTGCACTCTCTGATTTTTCTTCCACCAAAGAAATTAATTCAGACACTGCTGTTGGCGCCGTTTGTAGGTCACCTAACAATGCGCCTAAACCAATGTCGGACAATCCTTTACCTAATCCACGTCTCATACTGCAACCTCCTTGTTCGCCTGTTGTCGACGCAATACTTCACTTGCGAGCGCTAAATACGCAGTCGCACCTTGTGAACGATGATCATAACCCAAGACAGGCATGCCATGACTGGGTGCTTCTGCCAATCGCACATTGCGGGGAATGACCGACTGATACACTTTATCACCAAAATGCTCAATTAATTGTGCGGATACTTCCTCTGTTAATCGCATACGACCATCATACATGGTACGCAATAATCCTTCTAACTGTAGATCTGGATTCACTGCACGACGAATTTTTTCGATATTCGACAATAAACTGGTTAAGCCTTCCAACGCATAATATTCACATTGCACAGGTACTAACACACTATTGGCTGCAACGAGTGCGTTTAGGGTCAACATGTTTAAGGAAGGAGGACAATCGATAATGACAAAATCGTATAAGCTATTTACTTGAGATAAGCTGGCTCTTAATTGTTTTTCTCGACGTTCTGACTGCAATAATCGCACTTCAGCGACGGTTAAATCACCATTAGCACCAACTACATCAAAACCAAAACGCGTTTTAATCAGTGCATCATGAATAGATTTTGTTTCTAATAACACATCGTTAATTGAAACGGTCAACGCATGTTTATCTACCCCCGCACCTACTGTTGCACTTCCTTGTGGGTCAATATCAAGCAATAAAACACGCTGTTTGATCGCAGACAATGATGCACTTAAATTGACGCTTGTCGTTGTTTTACCAACACCACCTTTTTGATTTGCAATTGCAATTATTTTTGCCACAGAGATTCCTTGTTATTTAGACACGATAAACGCATCTCTACAATATGATCAAACATCTTTCGCCGTCTATACCCGGCACACTTAATTTTTCGCAGGTTAAAGGATATTTTTCTAATTCTTCTGCCGACACATCTGCCTTCATCATCAGCAATTTTCCGTTGTCTTGCAGTAATTCACGAGAAATTTTCACTAAATCATCAATCGACGCCACTGCACGTGCGGTCATTGTATCAAAGGCGTTTTTGCTTTGATATTCTTCTGCACGTGTTTGCACAACCTGTACGTTTTTGAGCTGTAATTCACGCACTGCCTGCGCAATAAATCGCGTTTTTTTACCGATGCTATCCATCAACGTGAACTGTTTCTCCGGAAAATAAATAGCCAGTGGAATTCCTGGCAATCCTGCACCACTGCCAACATCAACAATATTATTGCCCAGGATAAAGGGCGCAATTGAAAGGCTATCGAGCAAATGATAGGTAATCATTTTATCGAAGTCCGTAATGGCTGTCAGGTTATAAGCATGATTCCATTTTTGCAATAAATGCAAATAGGCGAGCAGTTTCTCTTGCGCTTCATTCGACATCGTTAATTGAAGCTGTGAAATACCAGAAGAAAGGATTTTGTTTTGCATGATGATAAGCTCTAATTTTTTTGTAAATTGTACCGCACTTTTCACTTCACCGCTTTTTCCTAAAATTATCGACAGTCTTCACCAATATCTATCCACAATTATTAACGCTTTAACATGTTGATTTTAATTAATTAATTTGACTTATCCACATGTTGTAAGAAAAAAGGCCAAATTGAAATCCATTAATTGTCTGCGCCCCAATTGCAGTCATTCCACGAACTCGCTATAGTGTTCAACTGTTTACCACACATTATTTTTAAGGAAAAACCGTGAAAAAACACCTTCAAATTGCTGTACTCTCTCTAGGCATGGCTGCAAGCGCATTGGTATTCGCTGGCACAACGACGACAACAGCGGTTACCACACCAGCAACAGCTGCTGCACCTACTTTTACGCCTGCTCAAGTCGATGCAATGCACACCATTATCCATGATTACATCGTTGCTAACCCACAAATACTGGTTGAAGCATCTAAAACATTGCAAGCACAGCAACAAAAGAAAATGGAAGCGGCTTCAATGGGCGCAATCGCACAAAATAAAGCAAAATTGTTTGATGATGCACAAAGCCCAAGCGTTGGTGAAAAAACAGCACCGGTAACACTCGTTGAATTTTTTGACTACCAATGTGGACACTGCCGTGAAATGGCCGCTAGCGTTGAACAATTAATCTCTCAAGATAAAACCGTTCGCGTTGTCTTTAAAGAACTGCCTATCTTCGGTGGTGCTTCAAACTATGCTGCAAAAGCGGCATTGGCTGTTGCAATGCAACCTGGCAAATACTATGCATTCCATAATGCCTTGTTAACAAGCAATGGCCCTCTAAATAAAGATGCTATCATGGCAATCGCGAAAAAAACGGGCGTTGATGTTGCAAAAATGACAAAAGATATGGATGCACCTGCCATTGAAAAACAACTTAAAGACAACTTTGAGTTGGCACAAGCCTTGAAAGTAATGGGTACACCTACGTTTGTGATTGGTAACAAAGCAGAAACCACTTTCCGCTTTATTCCTGGCGCAACAACACTGCAAGATTTGCAAGCGCAATTGAATGCGGTGAAATAAGGAAGTGGGAGTGGGAGTGCCAGCGGGAGTGTCAGAGGTTTAATTTAATTTAAACTAAACTACACCTCTGACACTCACACTTACACTCACACTGACACTAAAGCTAGAATTTTATGCACCAACCTCACTCAAAAAAACCACTCACTTTCCAAGAAATTATTTTTACCCTTCAGCAATTTTGGGCGAATCATGGCTGCGCGATTTTGCAACCACTCGACCTTGAAATTGGTGCAGGCACCTTTCATCCAGCTACTTTTTTGCGTTCGATTGGCCCTGAGCCGTGGAATGCGGCGTATGTGCAACCCTCGCGTCGTCCTACAGACGGACGTTATGGTGAAAATCCGAATCGCGGACAACACTATTATCAATTTCAAGTGATATTGAAACCCTCTCCTGACAACATTCAGAATTTATATTTAGATTCTTTGCGCGCACTCGGCATTGATCCTCTATTACATGATATTCGTTTTGTTGAAGACAACTGGGAATCACCGACGCTCGGTGCCTGGGGATTGGGCTGGGAAGTATGGCAAGATGGCATGGAAATTACACAGTTTACCTATTTCCAGCAAGTAGGCGGATTACCTTGCCAACCAGTGACTGGGGAAATTGCGTATGGGCTTGAACGCCTTGCCCTATTTTTGCAAGGCAAAGACAGCATGTACGATTTAATTTGGACGGAAGGCCCACAAGGCCCCGTGACTTATGGCGATGTCTTTCATCAAAATGAAGTTGAAATGTCTGCATTTAATTTTCAACATGCGGACACAAAGAAATTATTTGAATTATTTGATTTTTACGAACAAGAAGCTGCGCGCCATACCGAATTACAATTACCACTCGTTGCCTATGAAATGGTGTTGAAAGCATCACATACTTTTAATTTACTGGATGCAAGGCAAGCAATTTCAGTATCGGAACGACAACGTTTTATTTTGCGTGTACGTAAATTAAGCTTTGGCGTTGCGAATGGGTATTTTAAAGCACGGGAAGCACTGGGGTTTCCGATGTGTGTCGCTTCTTAATGTATGCGCGTTCATACTCATAAAAAGCCGACGTACAAACGCTACTAGCCGGTCTTCGAAAAAAACACTAGAGCACATGCGGCGATATATCAATAACTGTAGGCTTAATCAATGAAACAAGATTTTTTATTTGAAATCGGCTGCGAAGAACTGCCACCTCACACACAACGCAATTTATCACGCGCACTACAAGAACAATTTTCACAAGTATTGTCCGATACACAATTATCTTTTGCACATATTAAAGTATTTGCAACGCCACGTCGTTTGGCTGTTTTAATTCAAGGGTTAGCAACAACTCAGTCCGCACAAACGATGGAACGTCAAGGCCCTGCCGTGCAAGATGCCTTCGATAAAAATGGCACACCTACTTTAATGTGCCTTGGCTTTGCAAAATCTTGTGGTGTTTCTGTTGATCAACTCATCGAAAAAGAAACTCCCAAAGGCAAACGCTTGGTGTGCATTTGTGAAAAACCAGGTCTCGAAACAAAAATAGTATTACCTGAGTTACTTATAAAAGTAATTTCAAAACTGCCTCTGCCAAAACCAATGCGCTGGGGAAATCACACGACCGCATTTATTCGCCCTGTGCATTGGGTCATTGCTTTATTCGGTGATGAACTTATTCATACTGAAATTCTCGGTAAAAAAACAACACGCGACACTTTTGGCCATCGCTTTATGCATCCCAAAGCCATTCGCATTACAAAACCATCGGATTATGCAACACAATTATATACCCAAGGATTTGTAATAGCTGATCAAGACATGCGTAAAAATGCCATTCGCAAACAAATCAATACCGTATTGGCACAACATCAAACTGCCATTGTTGATGACAATTTATTAAATGAAGTAACAGGGCTTGTAGAATGGCCTGTGGTTTTGAAAGGCAGTTTTGATAGCGCCTTTTTATCTGTTCCTAAAGAATGTTTAATGACTGCGATGGAAACACACCAAAAATGTTTTCCTGTGATTGATCAGTATCAACAATTACTGCCTTATTTTATCTTGGTGAGCAATATTGCCAGCAAAGATCCTGACGCTGTGATTAAAGGAAATGAACGCGTTATTCGTGCACGATTAAGCGATGCTGCTTTTTTCTATCAGCAAGACTGCAAAAGTAAATTATCGGATAAATTAGAAAAATTAGAGACCGTTGTTTTTCAAGATCAGCTTGGTAATTTAGGTGAAAAAATGAAACGTATTTCAACACTGGCTGAATTTATTGCTACTCAAGTAAATGCAGATGCATCCATTGCAACACGCGCGGCTACTTTATCGAAATGTGATTTAATGACAGGCATGGTATCTGAATTTCCTGATTTACAAGGGACAATGGGCTATTATTACGCGCTACGCGAAAAGGAATCTGAAAATACAGCGATTGCAATTCGCGACCATTATTATCCAAAGTTTTCAGGCGATGGACTACCAACAACATTAGAAGGCTGTTGTGTTGCCATTGCAGATCGTATTGACACACTGGTGGGTGTATTAGGCATTGGAAAATTTCCAACGGGTGATAAAGATCCTTTTGCCTTACGTCGTGCAGCCCTTAGCATTTTGCGCATTATTATTGAAAAAAATATCGCCATTAATATGGTTACGCTATTAGAAAAATCGCAAAAATTGTATGGTGCAATGTTAACGAATAAAAATGCAGCCAAAGATGTATTTGATTTTATGATGACACGATTAAAATCATGGTATCTCGATAAAAATATCAGCGTTGAAGTTTTTGAATCGGTATTGGCCCGTGCACCTCAATCATTATTGGATTTTGATCAACGTGTAAAAGCTGTAATTCAATTTCAACACTTGCCTGAATCAGTGAGCCTTGCAGCGGCTAACAAGCGCGTTAATAACATTTTGAAAAAGTTAGATAAAAAGACTTTCAAAAAACCCAATCCTGCGTTATTTGAATTAGATGCAGAACGTGAATTAGAAAAACAATTATTAGCGCGCAAAGTTGTTGTGGATGCTTTGTATGACAATGCCGATTATGAAAATGCCTTGACGGAATTATCGATTTTAAAACAACCCATCGACGCATTTTTCGAACATGTGATGATTATGGTGGATGATGCAAAGAAAAAAGAAAATCGATTGGCGTTGTTGTCATCAATTCGAGAATTGATGACAAAGGTGGCGGATATTTCGTTGTTGCCGTCGTAAATGGTAATAGCTTACCTCCATTGCCATTTCCAGGTATCTACACAAGTCTGAAAATGGGCTGAAATGGCGTGTAAACCGCTGACACCCCCTTGGTCGATTGCACAGCAAGCGGGGGGTTTACCAAAACTTTCGAAATAATTTAAAATAGCGTAGGACTGAGGTTGTAGAATAAAAAATTAACTATTAAGACTTGCAAATTTCCCCGATTACTGCGCAACCGACCCCCCATGGAATAATTAAATGAATACACGCGCCCTCGCTTCACAAATTATATTTAAAGTTTGTTTTGAAGGAAGATCACTTTCTGATGCTTTCGATCAAGAAAAAATTCTCGATACTGATCGTGCCTTTGTAAAAGAAATGTGTTTTGGTACCATCCGTTTTTGGATTACGCTGCAAGCTATTTTAAAAACCCTGCTTGAAAAGCCTTTAAAAAATGAAGATAAAAATATTGAATGTTTATTATGCGTTGGCTTATATCAAATTTTACACATGCATGTGCCTGAATATGCGTTAGTCGATGAAAGCGTTACTGCAACCCGCATTTTACAAAAAGCCTGGGCATCTGGATTGGTAAATAAGATTTTGCGCATGGCGATTGACTTAAAAAATAAAGATGCCTTAAAAGCAAAAGGAATTACTGCAGAATTTTCACATCCTTTATGGATTATTGAAAAAATACAAAAAGCGTATCCTGATCGATGGCAATCAATATTAAAAGCCAATAATGAAAAGGCGCCGTTATTTTTACGCGTCAATCAACGCAAAATATCTCGTGACGATTTTGTTAAACAATTAAATGTCGACTATGAAATTCTAGAAGATTTGCCACATTGTGTTGTTATTAAAAATCCAACACCGGTTGAAAAAATTCCGGGATTTTTTGAAGGGTATTTTAGTGTGCAAGATGCCAGTGGCCAACACGTTATTGATTACTTAGATTTAAAACCAGGTCAGTTTGTTTTAGATGCTTGTGCAGCACCCGGCAGTAAAACAACCCATATTTTAGAAACACTGTCTAAAATTAAAAAATGCGTTGCTGTTGATTTGTACGCGAACCGATTATCGAAAATTCAAGACAATGTGGCGCGCTTACAATTAAATCATAACGTGATGAAATATGTAGCAGAAGATGTTTGCGATATTGATGCGTGGTGGGATGGTGAACTGTTTGATCGCATTTTAGTAGATGCACCGTGTTCTGCGAGTGGCGTGATTCGCCGACATCCGGATATTAAAATACTACGCAAAAAAATGGATATTCCTAATTTAGCGGCGACACAATTGAACATGTTAAATGCGTTGTGGCCATTATTAAAAAAAGACGGGAAGTTGGTTTATACGACCTGTTCGGTTTTTCCAGAGGAAAATTCGGAGGTTATTGCAAGGTTTTTGGAGGAACATTCGGAGGCGAGGCTTGTGGTTGAAAAGCAGATCGTGCCGGAGGTGGGAGATGGGTTTTATTATGCGGTAATTACAACGGCCTGAACAAATTCTTTAAATCTTCAGACGATAGCTGCACTTTTGTCGTTGCATGTTCTGAAAATAATCCTTCCATCAATGCCCGTTTTTTTTGTTGCATTTCTTGAATGGTTTCTTCTACCGTACCTTCTGTTAAGAGCTTATAAACAAAGACGGGTTTGTTTTGCCCAATGCGATAGGCACGATCGGTTGCTTGATCTTCAACGGCTGGATTCCACCAAGGATCATAATGAATCACCGTATCTGCTGCGGTTAAATTCAAACCCGTGCCACCTGCTTTTAAACTAATTAAAAAGATTGGCACTTCTCCATTTTGAAAGGCATTAATAGGTTTTTCACGATTGTGTGTTGCACCAGTCAACTTCACATAAGCTAATTTTTCTTGTGATAACATTTCTTCAATGAGTGCAATCATTTTTGTAAATTGCGAAAAAATAATAATTTTACGACCTTCTTCAACCAGATTGAGTAACAGTTCTCGCAGCAACTCTAATTTTGATCCGCAATCCTTCATTTTTTTTGCTGTTTCTAAAGGCAGTAATTTAGGATGACAACACACTTGTCGTAACTTTAAAAGCGCTTCTAAAATAACAATATGGCTGCGTGATAAGCCTTGTTGTTTAATAGAATCTCGCACTTTCTTTTCCATTGAAAGTCGAATACTTTCATACAAATCGCGCTCAGCACCTTTTAATTCCACCATGCGAATAATTTCTGTTTTTGGTGGTAATTCTTTTGCAACCATGTTCTTTTGACGACGCAACATAAATGGCTTTAATCGCAATGACAAACTTGCTCGACGCACCTCATCATTATTTTTTTCAATCGGCGTACGAAACAAACGCGTAAATTGCTGTGAATCACCCAATAACCCAGGCATTAAAAAATGAAACAATGACCAAAGCTCACCCAGATGATTTTCCATGGGTGTGCCAGTCAAACATAATCGGTGCTCTGCCTTTAACTGATGTACAATTTGCGTGCTTTTTGCTTTACTATTTTTGATAAATTGCGCTTCATCTAAAATAAGATAATAAAAAGGCTGCGCCATTAATAACGCTTTATCACGCAAAATTAATGCGTAGGTTGTTAAAACCAAATCATAGTCTTGCAGCTGATCTGCATGCACTGCTCTATCATTTCCATGAAATACCAATACTTTTAATGATGGAAAAAATTTCTTTGCTTCTGCCTTCCAATTTACCATTAAACTGGTTGGCGCAACAATTAAACTGGGCAGTTGCATTCTTTTTTTGTTTTTTTCAACAGCCAAATGTGCGAGCGTTTGCACTGTTTTTCCAAGCCCCATATCATCTGCCAAAATACCATTGAGTTGATATTCGCGTAAAAACTGCAGCCAATTTAAACCTTCTTGTTGATAACCACGGAGTGATGCTAAAAATGTTTTTGGGGGCTTTACTATTTTGATAGACTGAAACTCAGATAATTTTTTTCCTAAGGCACGCAGACGTTCACCACCCAACCATCGCAATTGTGATGCTGAAAATGCCTTTTTAATTTCTTCTAATAACGCAGCATGATGGATTGATAGTTTTAATGCATCATTCTGACCCATGGGTTTATCAAAAAGCTCAACCAAGGTTTCTAATATTGGCTTAATACGTTTAAAAGGTACTGATAAAATTTTATCTTTTGTGATGGGTAAAAAGATTTTTTCATCATCTGATAATGATTTTAATTTTTCAGGAGACATTTTACGAATCATTTCAGCAATAATAGGTAAAATATTTACTTTTTCATCATCCACTAAAATACCCAGCTTAAAGCCAAAATAATCGTATTGTGACTCTTCTTCTAATTCTGAGTACCAGCTTAAATCAGTATCATCAACGACTTTTTTAAAGACATCATGATGTGAAATAATTTTCCATCCATTATATTCTAACTGGGGAATCACATTGGTTAAAAATTGGGTGATATCTTCATCTGTTTGAAGTGATTCAATCACCATTGACATCGTTCTTAGGGGTTGTAAATTTTCTTCTTCAACCACCGCAAGTTGCATTTTATCTTCTAGCTGTAGCAGCCAACTTTTTTCTTTTTCAAAATTGCGATGCACAATAAATAATTGATTATTTTCAACGTGCTCTATTTTTTCAGCCGTATTTGAAAAGGAAAAAGGCGCTAGGGCACCATCATAATCAAATTCAATTTTTGCAATCGGTTTTTCTTCGGAAATATACTGTGCAAATCCAAAATTGTGTATTTTCTTTTTCACATTTTCAATTAATAAATGCATGATAGGGATAGGATCAATATTATTTTTTTCTAGGGGTGCATTAAACACCGTTGGCAGCCAACTTGTTTCTGTTGGAAAGGTAGTTTCAATAAGCTCTTTAACTTCTTTAATTAACGTATAAGGAATTTCAGGTGCAGAAACTAATTTTTCAAGCAGCACCAATGCTTGTTCGGATAGCTGCACGGGAATGAATAATTTTTTTTGGATATTAATTGCGATAGGGTTATCTAAAAAAAGTAACGTTACTCGTTCATTATTAACAAGCGCAGTTGCTCGTTGGTTTGCATTTTGTAACACTTCCCACTGAATATCAACGCGACTTTCATCAGCGAGAGATAGCGGTTCCTGTGTAATTTCATCCCAAAAGCAACGACCAGTTTTAACAATATCTATCAAACAAGCAGCTGTTGCTTTTTCATTAAGCAGGATCACTTCATTTTCTGGAGCATAGGTCATACTTCTTTTTTTTAGCAGTTGCAATTGAACACTATTTTTTTCATCGCTTTCTGATAAATACCGTTGCTGCTCGGGAGAATGAAAACTATATTTTCTGCTTGATTTTCCATAAGCGCCCGATTTTAAAATTCGTGACAACATGAGCTGAATATAATAACGTTGCTGTGAAAATTTTTCGCGCTTTAAAATATATACTAATACATAGGGATCTTTTTCAGTAATCTGTGCTATTGGTTTTTTCACTAAAGACGTTTTTAAAGAATCCAACCATTTTACTGCGGCACTTGAGTTTTCAGGAGATTTTATTTTTTCTGCTGTTAATACACGATGTTGAGATGCAATAGTGCTTGTTGGTGCTTGTTGTGCAGCAAATAATGCAGCGGCAACATGCTTGCAATTAAATTCAACAGGGCAAGAGCAATCGCCATCAACATCGATTTCATTATTATTTAGTTTTTCCACAATCATTGTTAACTGATACGGTTTAGATTGACTCCCTTTTACCGTTGCTGAAATTTCAACAATGTCACTTGAGATATTTTTTTGAGTAAGCTTTAAGACAGCACCCGAGTTAAAATAATTTTTGCCGCGACTTATTTCAGCGGAAGTAAAAAAGTCGCTTAACTGTACGGTTGTGATCTCTTTGATAAAATTACTCATAACTCCCTTCAATAACTGAGTTTATTAATAAGACCGCATTATATCGGATGATCAACAAGTTGGTAGCTTATTGAATAAGTACAGTGCCGCAAAGTCATTACTACTAGAGGGATGCAATCATAAATTTTATCCAATGCCTAGTTTAATATATCAAGCAACCCCAATGCTGTATTAGAAACATAGGTCGGCTTTGATTTTTCTATTTCTTCATAGGAGCCATAACCATAAGTTATTCCAATGGAATCTATTTTATGCGCTGCGGCTCCTTCAATATCATGTTTTTTATCACCAATCATCACTATTTTTTCTGGTGGAATATTTGAAAACTTCTTTAAAACAGCTGCAATTACATCTGTTTTTTTAGTGCGCGACAAATTTAATGTGCTACCAATTATAACATCAAAATAATGTGATAAATTTTGATGCTCTAATATTTTTTTGGCAAAGACCGTAGGTTTTGACGTTGCAACGCAGAGTATTTTCCCTCTTTTTTTAAGGGTTTCAAGCATTATTACAATATTTGGATAGACTTTACTCTCGAAAACACCTTTCGAACGATAATACTTTCGCTGTCCTCGTAGCACTTTACGTAGATTTTTTGGATCCAGAAATAAATCAGGAAATAATTCCTTAAATGCTTCAGCTACTGGTGGGCCAATTTTTGATTGTAATACTTCGAGTGATATTTCACGTTCAAACAAACGTAATGCCTCAACGTAAGAATGATATATGCCTACACTTGAATCAACCAATGTTCCATCTAAATCAAATAGAATGTGTGAATAAATCATACAACCCAGCTCGCAATTTTTTGCAACCCTAACAATGTTTCATCATAATTATTTTCCAACAATACAACCTTTTTTTGACTCAAGATCTGGATCAGTTCAGAAATTACAGGAAGTTTTTTTGCAATCCCGCCGCTAAAAATAGTGTGAGAAATTTCTCGATTTATCTGCATTTCTGCTGCCAATGAAACATATTGCATAATATAGTTTCTTAACAAGCTCGCAAAATAATTTTTTGTGTTTAATGTTCCTTCTTGTATTAGCTTAATATAACCACCATCAGAATATTGATATGCACTTTTAAAAATATTTAAATTAAAGTCTAATGTGCTATGTAAAATATCTTCTTTACTAATATTTTTTAGCAAATCCCAAGGATTAATTGTCTGACCAAAACAAACTTTGCCTATATCTGCTATAAAATTTACATATTCATTTAAGGCACGACCTGAAGGGATGTGTGTTTGTGTTAATAAATACTGATTTTCAAAAAAAGGCCGCACTTCAAATTGTTTTTCATCTGATTTATTAATAATTATTGAAACCTGTGATCCTGTGCCTAAATTTATTGAAATAGCCTCTTTATTAATACCTGCGCCTAATAACGCACACTGTAAATCGCCTACACCAACATACACAGGAATGTTTTTTATATGCCCAGCAACTTTTATAATATCAGACGTTTGATTAAATTTGATTTTTATTTTCGTTTCGTCTTCAATAAAGTCAATTATATCAGAAGCAATTTTTTGGGTATTAATGTCATAAAACCCTAAGCCTGCTTGTATAGTAGCATGTGTGACATCAAAAACTGTGTCACAAACAGAGGCAATCACCCATTCTGGCAATGAAAGCATCTTACATGAACTATTTTGAATTTTTTTAGAACGTAAAACGTGCAGGACATTTAAAACAGGGAGCCCTGGCTTTAATTTCATCCCAGTAATTTTTCTAAATGATTCAGAAAATTTTTTTTGGATAATTTCAAATGTTGATATACCTTCAATTTCTTCTAAACAACGCTCATCTTGCCAACCGATATAGTTTGTTAACGGCGCTTCATCCACTAATAAAAAACCATGCATCTGACTACAGATAACGACAGCCTCAAATAACTGATCATAATCCTCTAAAATTTTTTGAAATTGTATTGTAAGTTCAAATGGAGCTATCTCATAATGTCCCGGTTTATCTGAACAATTTTTTAATGACTCATAAACCTTAACACGATATATTTCCATCGTTTCAAGATTGGTTAATCCTACCTTTGTATGGCTTGCACCAAAATCAATTAATAAAAATATCATACAATATTCAATAAGCTATCAAAGGCAGATTGAATGCGTGACAATAGTTTTCCATCTAACTTAAGTTTTACAAAAACTGTTTCACCAGAGTTTTTCATTAAAACAAAGCTAGTATTATCTCCTATAGTTTTTTTATCTTTTTTAATGAGACCAATGATTTCTTCTAATTTTATTTTTTTAAGAGCCTCAATTACATTATTACTTATTAAATCACAGCACAGTTCATTCAAAGAGTGAAGCTGTGTTTCAGTCAGCAAACCTTGCTCATAACTTAGGGTATTTACAAGTATCATACCTACAACAACAGCTTGTCCATGCGGAATTTGATAATTAGAAAGCGACTCAATTGCGTGCCCTAGTGTATGACCATAATTCATACTGCGGCGATGATCCAACTCAAATTCATCTTCTTCAACAACGGATTTTTTAACACAAAGTGCGGCTGTAATTAATTTTTTAAAGTTTTCAAATAGTGCTACTTTTCCACTACAAACATTTTCTCTGTAAATTTTTATAAATGTATCACCGCCAGTGATACATAACTTTAAGATTTCGCCTAAACCTGAATTAATTTCATTTTCTGACAATGTTTTTAAGAAATTTAAATTAATATGAATAGCAGAGGGTGCTGAAAAAAGCGCTAATTGATTTTTCACACCATTATAATTAACGCCCGCTTTTCCACCAATACAACTATCACACATTGAAAGCAAGGTTGTTGGGAAGTGAACCCAAGAAATACCGCGCTTGTAAACAGCACCTACAAATGCTGCAACATCTTGTATAATGCCACCACCCACAACAATTAATTTTTCACCTTTTGTAAATTCATGTTTTTGCAAGAAATTAAGAACATTAGTAACACCTTCTAATGTTTTAAAATCTTCAGTCGCTTGCACAGAAAATATTCTGTCAGCACTGATATCAATCGTTGGCTTATAAATTTCTAATAATTTTTGATCAATCAATAAAAGATTTTTTTTATTTTCAGCAAGCAGTTCTTTTACATGACAAAAGGGATTTTCATTGACATCAAAGCTTAATAAATAATTTCTGGGAATAGATTTGATTATAAATTTATCTTGATTGAATAAATCGATATCATAAAAAAAATCTTTTTTTTCTATTGAAAACTTTGTTAGCCCAGAACTCATTTTTCAAATCCTCCAATGGAATATCCACCATCAATTGTTAGAATTTCCCCGTTAATGTAACCGTTTTCTGGGGAGCATAAAAAATAACATGCATTGGCAATATCATTGGCATGTGCAAGGTTTCCTAAGGGAATCTTTTGTTTAAATGCCTCAATAACAGCTTCACTATTATTTTTATGAGTCATTTTTGTATCTACAAAACCTGGTGCAATACCATTTACTTTGATGTTATACCGTCCTAATTCTAACGCTAGTGTTTTAATCATGCCATTTAGTGCATGTTTTGATGCGGAGTAGGCAAGCCGTTTCTGACGCGAAAAAGAACCATACATTGATGATACACCCAATACGTACGCATTTTTATTTGCTTTAAATTGTGGTAAAAGGTGAAAAATAATGTCATAAAATGAAAATGTATTAACCTGCATCGTTTTTTCAACATCTTCATGCAATAACTCACCCACTGGTTTTGGTGAGTTAAAACCAGCGCAGTGAATAAAAACATCTATCGGATTTTTAAGTGTTAGCATGAAACTATTGATACTAGCAACATCAGACAAATCCATTTCAGCGCGACTAGGCGCAATAATTTCAAAATTATTTTTCTGAAATTTATTGAAAATTGCTGCGCCAATTTCACCTGTTGAGCCTGTTAGCAAAAGTGTTTTTGTCATTACACCTCCGCTAGCACTGGAATAATCATGTTTGATTCCAGTTCTTCTGTGCTTAAAAATGGCGACATATCTTCAAGAGGCTTTGTTACCATACGGCCATCTGTCAATCGTTTTGAGCTTAATTTAGGTGAAAATTGTTGTGTTAAGGTTAACATCACTTCACAAAAGTGTGGCTCATTACTATTCAATGTTTTTTGAATGGCCTCATTTAATCCGTCATGATTTTCACAACGCGTATAAGCAATTCCAAACCCTTTTGCAAGATCTTCAAAATTAGGAAAGCCAAGTCCGCTATCTTGACCAACACCAACAAATGGCTCTCCAAAAAAGTTTTGTTGTGTTTGTCGAATAGAATGATAACCCTGATTATTTAATAGAAAAATTTTAATGGGGTATTTTTTAAATGCAATAGCAGCTAATTCCTGTATATTTTGCATAGCACTACCATCGCCTGCTAAGCACACAATTTTTTTCTCACCAGAAGCAACACAAGCGCCAATTGCAGCAGGAATATCATATCCCATGGAAGCTGAACCAGAGTTTGTGTATAGACGCGTTTCTTTTTTTATTTCAAAGCTTTGAAAGGCCGTTACACAAGCAGTACCATCACCGGTTACAACAATTTGATCATCAGGTAATGATTCACTCAGTGATTTCATGAAACAGTAGGGGTTTACAATGTCTTTATTTTCCCAATATTCTGGCAAAACTACTGGGTATTTTTCACGACGCAATTGACACCAGCTCAACCAGTCTGTTTTCTCAACAACTGTATTATTTAATTGCTGTAATAATAAATGAATAAACTGTTTCAAATCGGCGTGCACAGAACAATCAATTTTTAATGTCGGCTTTTGTAATTCAGCGGAATCAATATCAACCATAATTTTATAAGCTTCTCGCCCAAAAGACTGCCAATTATAGCTAATTTGGCGAATATTTAATCGCGACCCTAGAATTAATAGTAAATCTGAATTTTGAACCGTAAAATTTCCAGAACGATCGCCAACACTACCTGGACGACCCGAATAATTAGGATGTGCATCATACAAAGCATCGTGTGCATTCCATGCGGTTACGACAGGTATTCTTAATTGATCAAGTAATTTCAAAAAAATATCATAACTGCCCGAAACGCGAATACCAGAACCTACCATTATCACAGGTCTTTCAGCTAATTTTATTTTTTCAATAATAGTTTTAATAGTCGATAAAGAAATTTCTGGCGTAATTTCAATATCAGCTGGATTAAATGTTTTTAAATTATTTTCATCAATAGTTGCACCTTGAATATTCATTGGAATATCAAGCCAAACAGGTCCTGGTCTTCCGTATGTTGCTAAATAAACTGCTTTTTGCAAATGATATAAAATTTCATTGGAATCTTTAATCATCACTGCATATTTAGTAATACCAGACACCATACGCACGATATCACATTCTTGATCACCCATTTGTCTTAAATTAGGTATGCCACATCCTTCAAGCGTTGTGTCGTATCGCACTTGGCCTGAAATAACAATCATTGGTATTGAATCTGTCCATGCACCAAAAACACCGTTAATAGTATTAATTCCACCAGGACCTGTTGTAACGTTTAAAATAGCTGGTTTTTGTGTGAGCCGTGCATAACTTTCTGCGGCCATTGCACAAGCTTGCTCATGATGCATAAAAGTTGTTTTTAATTTTGGATGTTTTCCGAATGCGTCATTGAGATGCATTGCACCCCCACCCGTCAACATAAATACATCTGTCATTCCAGCTTTTGCTAAATAATCTGCGACAAAATTAGATAGTTTCATGTTTTTTTTCCTCTTGGTACCATTGTGACGTACGCCGAATACCTTCTGTTAAATCAATATAATTTTTTAAGGATAATGCCTTTTTTGCACGCTCAATTGATGGCACATACCGCTCTGGCAAAACAGTTTCATCTGGTTTTTTTGCAATAATTACTTGAGATGATTGTGAAAAATCAGCAACTTTTTCAGCGGTTTCTTTAATAGAAACAGCTTCATCAGAGCCAACATTATAGGGGACACACTTCTCACCAAAACATAAAATAGTAAGCAACCAAATCACTAAATCAGCTGCATATTGATACGAGCGATAAGGTGTACCATCACCTAAAATTTCAATATTTTTATTCTGGAGAATATCGCGTATGAAATTTCCAATTGCAAAATGGGTATCTAATGGCAAATAAGGCCCTACAAATGCAAAACATCGCGCAATTTTAATATTGAGATTATGTTGTTTTGCATAAAGCAAAGCCATATGCTCAACTGTTCTTTTCCCGATGCCATAAGCCCATGCGGAATTTAAAATATCTGGCGAACCTAAATAATCTTCTGAGATATGTAACAGCTCTGGTGGCTGTCTACCATAAACTGCACCGGAACTAACTAATAAAATACTTTCAGCTTGACAATGGCATGCAAAATCTAATGTATGTTTTGTGCCTTGCAAAATCACATCCAACATTTTTGTTGGATTTTCTGTATTTAGCTTTAAAGAAGCCTCTGTCGCAGCATGAATAACGTGAGAAAATTTTTTATCTGGAAAAACAAAATAACGAACGTCACCTTCCACAAACACTACACTTTTATCGTTAGCAATATTTGGAAATTGTGTCTTAAATTTTCCAACATGACGACTTAGCGCTGTTATTTCAATATTCAAAGACAGTTTTTTATTAGCGTATAATAAACTTTCAAGAAGCCATACACCAAAAAATCCTGTGCCACCGGTAATAAAAATGCGCCCATTGCGCAAGGCATTGAACGCATTTTCTGCATAACAAACAATATGATCTAAATCATTTATTGGCAGTGCCCTAGACATCAAAACTGATCCAAGAATATTTTTACTGATGCATGTACATGATCAAACATTTCTTGAGTCAATCCATGATGACACGCAAATAAAATACCACCTCGCATCACACGATCTGCATTAGGATATTCAGCTACTTTTTTACACTCAATGTTTTTAAATCCAGGCTGACGCAAAATATTTCCGGTAAAAACAGTACGTGTTTGAATATTACGGTTTTCTAAAAATATTTGTAATTGTGTGCGTGTAAATGGTGCATCATCTTTTACAATTAATGGACATGCTAACCAACCTGTGCGCGAACCTTCCAATTGATGCGGTAAAATAAACCATTGCTCATATTGTTTGAAGAATGCTTTTTGAGCATTAAACCATTTAACACGCGTATCGATATTTTTTTGTAAATCTGCCAATTGCACTAAACCAAATGCAGCGCACATTTCATTTGCTTCTAAGTTGTACCCTAATGCTTCAAAAATAAATTTAGCATCATAACGAATACCTTCAACATCCACATTAAAACGATTTTCAATTGCTTCTGACTCAACAAATAAGGAAGAACTACGACCCCAGCTACGCAATAGTTTTGCACGGTTTAATAATTTTTCATCATTCATGCACAACATGCCGCCATTACCACCGCAAGTTACCACATGCGATCCATAAAAACTGGTAGTCGACATATCAACGAAACGACCAGCCGTTTCATTATCAATCGTTGCACCTAAGGTATCTGCAGAATCTTCAATTAAAATTAAATTGTATTTATCCGCAAGTTTACGAATTTTCCGCCAGTCAGGTAAATTTCCCAATAAGTTTGGAATCATCATGGCACGCGTTTTATCAGTAATCATTGATTCAATTTGATCAGCATCAATATTGAAAGTATTAGGTTCAACATCAATAAAGACAGGGACTAAACCATTGCGAACCAATGGTGCAATTGTTGTTGAAAAAGTAAGAACGGGCGTAATCACTTCAGAGCCTTTTGGCAAGTCCAAAATTTCAATCGCCAAATAATTCGCAGAAGAACCAGAGTTAACCATAACACCACTTTTCTTCGCAAAAAGCGCAGCTACTTTTTCTTCCATTTCATAAACATGCTTTCCCATTTGTGTAGAAGTATCTAGCACATGCATGACTGCTTTTTTTTCAGCTTCACCCCAAACGGCTTTGCCGTAAGGTACATGGATAAACTGTTCTTTATTAATAACAGTTTCAACTACTTCCTGCTCTACTATTGACATCATCATTCTCCTAGGTTTTCATACTGTTTAATTTGATTTAAGGTAAATTCACGCATGCTTTCTTTATTCATCCACGCTTGATACCAATTGCATATCCACTGAATGGTTGTATCAATAGTCAATCGAGGTTTCCACTGTAGCAAACTCGTTGCTTTTGCAATATCTAATTTCAAATAATTCGCTTCGTGTAATGCGTTGGAATCCTGTTCAATTTTCCATCCTGCATTAGGCTGCATCCATTGCGAAAATATTTTTTTTACAATGTCTTCTACCGTTGCAACATCATCTGCATTTGGCCCAAAATTCCAGCCTTCAGCATATTTTTTAGGCTCATGGAATAATTTTTCTGCTAATAATAAATATCCCGATAAAGGTTCCAATACATGCTGCCATGGGCGAATAGCATGAGGATTGCGAATAATCACCGGCTTTTGTTCAACAATGCTTTTCATAATATCAGCGATTAAGCGATCTTCAGACCAATCGCCGCCGCCAATCACATTACCTGCACGTGCAGAGGCTAATCCCTTATTTAATTGCCGATAAAAAGAATTGCGATAGGCGCTTGTGACTAATTCAGAACAGCCTTTGCTGTTGCTATAAGGATCATGTCCGCCCATAGGCTCATCTTCACGATAACCCCAAATCCATTCTTTGTTTTCATAACATTTATCGGTGGTAACATTTACAATGGCTTTTACCGAATCACAGGTTTTTGCTGCTTCCAAAACATGTACAGCTCCCATGACATTGATTTCATAGGTTTCAATCGGATTTTTATAGGAATAACGCACAAGAGGTTGTGCGGCCATGTGAATAATAATTTCGGGCTGAAACTCATGAATAATTGAATGAATTTTTTGGAAATTACGTACATCTACAATATGAGTCTGTACGTTAGCATTAACAAGAGAAAATAAATTAGGATTGGTAACGGGTTCAAGTGCAATACCACAAACATTGGCTTGCATTAACTCAAGCCACAAGGATAACCAAGAACCTTTAAAGCCTGTGTGTCCTGTAATTAGGACACGGCGGTTTTTCCAAAATAATCCATTTGCCATAGTCATCAAACCAACTCTAATTCTTCAATTGGTTGTTTTACATCCCAAATCTTCCATGGAGCGTCATTATTACTCCATAATTTTTCTAAATAATTTTTATGTTGCAGTGTATCCATCGGCTGCCAAAATCCATCATGAAAAAAGGCCTCCATTTGCAATTCATGCGCCAATTGTTCAACAGGTTCACGCTCCCAAATCGTTGAATCACCACGAATATAATCAAAAATCTTTGGTGACAATACGAAAAATCCACCGCTAATCCAAGCGCCATCACCATCTGGCTTTTCTTGAAAACTCGTCACGGTTGAATCTTTAATGTTCAATGCGCCAAAACGCCCTGGCATTTTTGTTGCCGTCACAGTCGCTAATTTTCCATGCTTTTTATGAAAATTCACTAATGCGCGAATATTGATATTGCTTACCCCATCACCATAAGTCATGCAAAAATCTTGATTACCCACATAATCTCTAATGCGCTTAATACGACCACCAGTCATCGTATTTTCGCCTGTGTCTACTAATGTTACTTTCCAAGGTTCAGCTGTGTTTTGGTGCACTTCCATCGTATTTTTTTTCATATCGAAGGTAACATCGGAAGTGTGTAAAAAATAATTAGCGAAATATTCCTTGAACATATAGCCTTTATAACCAAGACAAATAACAAATTCGTTAAAGCCATGCGCAGAATACATCTTCATGATATGCCATAAGATGGGTTTACCACCGACTTCAACCATGGGTTTTGGGCGTACAGAAGTTTCTTCACTAAGACGAGTACCTAAACCACCGGCAAGAATGACGACTTTCATTTTTTCATCCTTAAAAGAATTTTTTCGCGAGTATAACTTGCAAGATCGTAAAAATACAATTTTTTTATATGTTGATTATTGATTGCGGTAGAATTTTAATTCATACTCCCCCGAATTAAAGGGATTGTCAGTGAGGGATAGCCTTATGAATAAAAATATTTTTGAGAACTTGTTTGTATTAGAAGTTGCAAATAATCACTGGGGGAAAGTTGAGCGCGGCATAAAAATTATCGAAGAATTTGGCCGAATTGTTCGCTTTAACAATGTTCGCGCTGCACTGAAACTACAGTTTCGGGATGTTGATAGCTTTATCCATAAAGATTTTTTAGATCACGACCACATCCGCTATATCAGCAAAACAAAGGCTACCAAGCTTTCAAGAGAAGATTATGGCGTCCTTGTCAAAGCTGTCGTCAATAGTGGCTGCATTCCAATGGCAACACCTTTTGACGAAAAATCCGTTGATTTGTGTGTATTTTTTGACATGCCCATCATTAAAATAGCAAGCTCTGATATTAATGATTGGCCGTTAATTGAACGCATTGCTCATACACGTCGCCCTACGATTGTATCAACGGGTGGCTCATCTTTAAAAGACATGGATGATATTGTCTCTTTCTTTGAAAAAAGAAATATCCCTCTAGCAATTAATCATTGTGTTTCACAATATCCTTCAGAAGATAGAGAACTTGAACTTAATCAGATCGATTTCATGAAAAACCGTTATCCTGGACATGTTATTGGGTTTTCAACGCATGAATATCATGATTGGTCTTCCTCAATCATGATGGCATACGCAAAAGGCGCAAGAACATTTGAACGTCATGTTGATATTGAAATGGATGGCATTCCTGTTTCTTCATACTGTTCATTACCACAACAAGTTGATACTTGGTTTAAAGCTTTTCATAAAGCCTCTGAAATGTGTGGCGCAGCTGGAATACAAAAGCGTATCCCTTCTGAAAAGGAAACTAAGTATTTGGATGCGCTTGTACGAGGCGTGTATGCAAAACGAGATTTGCCAAAAGGTTACAAGTTGAACCAGTCAACTATGCATGATGATATCTACACCGCCATACCACTCCAAAAAGGACAAATTTCCTGCAGAGAATTAATGTCAGGTGAAACACTGCTAATGGATGTAAAAAAAGATGCTGCAATTAAAATACATATGATTGATACCGTCTACGCAGAAAATCCTTCATTACAAGAACTTATTAACGAACGCGGTATTTAGATGAAACACATTACAATTGTAACAGGATGCTACAATGAAGAAGAAAATGTACAAGCACTTTATGAGCAAGTAAAGTACCAGCTTTCTAAACTCCCTCACTATACCTATGATCATATTTTTATCGATAATGCGTCTAAAGATCGCACCGTTGAAATTTTAAAGGAAGTTGCAGCAATAGACAAAAATGTGAAAGTAATTGTTAATACACGCAACTTTGGCCATATTCGCTCTCCATTTCATGCTCTTTTACAAGCGAAAGGTGATGCGGTCATTTCAATCGTTGCCGACCTGCAAGACCCCCCCGAAATGATTCCGGAGCTTCTCAAGAAATGGGAAGATGGCTTTAAAGTTGTTGTGGGTGTAAAACCCTCTGCGGCTGAAAATCCCATTAAGGCTGTAGTACGTCGTTTTTGTTATCGTGTTTTTTCAAAATTAACTTACGTCAAACAAATTAAAAATTTTACGGGGTTTGGGTTATACGACCAAAAATTTATTCAAGCCTTACGTCAATTAGATGACCCTTATCCCTATTTTCGCGGTCTTGTTGCAGATATTGGCTATGAAGTTGCTGAAATTCCTTATCACCAACCAAAACGCGAGCACGGAAAAACTAAAAATAACTTCTTTACCCTGTATGACATGGCCATCCTGGGATTAACAAGTTACTCAAAAGCACCCATAAGGTTAGCTGCATTTTTAGGATTTATATTAAGTGGATTTAGTTTTTTTCTAGCCATTATTTTCTTAGCGTTAAAATTAATTTTTTGGAATCATTTTGCTTTTGGCATGGCGCCAATTCTAATTGGAATTTTCTTTTTCTCATCCGTACAACTATTTTTTATTGGCATGCTTGGCGAATATATCGCTGCAATTCATACGCAAGTTCAGAAACGTCCCCTCGTATTCGAGCTAGAACGCATTAATTTTGACCAATAGGATTTTTGTCAATGAGAACTCTAGTTACGAATATCTATCATCATCGAGGGCTTGAGATTCGATTTTTATTTATTGGTGGCATAAATACTATTATCGGTATTCTTTTCTTTCCCTGTATTTATTATTTATTACCATTTATGCATAATCATTATTTAATTCTAATGATACTCAGTCAATTTTTCTGCATTACATTTTCCTATTTAACAAATAAATGTTTTGTTTTTAGGACCAAAGAAAAAAATTTTGTTGAATATCTACGTTTTACTTTGTTCTATAACATTGTTTTTGCTGTTAACCTCTTAATCCTGCCGTTTCTTGTATCACGCTACCATTTTAATCCAGCAAAAATACAGCTGCTTATTAATATTTTTATTGCAATAACAAGTTATTTTTGGCACAAACATATTAGTTTCCAAGCTCTAAATAAAAAATATACTTTCTGAAAAATATTTCAAACTATATTTTTATGGTTTTTTGTTCTTAACAAATTAATTTTGGATTGATAATAATGATAGTTTTACTGACCGGAGCAACTGGTTTTTTAGGAAGTAATATTTTAAAAATGTTACTTAAAGAAAATCATCAAGTAATTATTTTGAAACGATCCTTTTCCAAAACTATACGCATTGAAGCCTATCTCTCAGAAATAATCTTTTATAATTTAGATGAATTACTTTCACTAGAAGAGGTTTTTAAAAAAAATAAAATTGATGTTATTGTTCACTGTGCTACAGACTATGGGCGGAAATCCACAGAAAATACACAGCTCATTCATGCAAATTTAATTTTACCGCTCCAGCTACTACAGTTAGCAAAAGCTTTTCAGGTCAAAGCCTTTTTAAATACAGATACTATTCTTGATAAACGGGTAAATTCATATTCTCTTTCTAAAAAACAGTTTATAGAATGGATGGATTTATATATAAACGATATAATCTGCATCAATCTATCTTTAGAGCATTTTTATGGTCCCTTTGATGATAGCAGCAAATTTTTATCACACATTATTCAATTGCTTATCGAAGGCGTACCAGAAATTCCTTTAACGCCTGGAGAACAAGAGCGGGATTTTGTATATATAGACGATGTAGTTGCTGCATTCTCACTTATCTTGAAAAATTTACCTAACTATACACTGGGCAATGTAGAACACTATGAAGTTGGCAGCGGTACCAATATTAAAATTAAGGATCTAGTATTTCTTGCAAAAGAAATTATTGGAAACAAAAGCTCTAATGTTGTTTTAGGGGCGTTATCGTATCGAGACAATGAAATTATGTGCTCACAAGTTGATTTAAAAAAAATAACTTCACTAGGCTGGGCTCCAAAAGTTACTTTATTTGAGGGTTTAAAAAAAACAGTATCTATTGAAAAACTGGAGTTAATATCATGAAACTTTTAATAACTGGTGGGTGCGGATTCATGGGCACTAATCTTGCCTTACATGCATTAAAAAACAAGTATCACTTATCTATATTAGATAATCTGTCAAGAGAAGGCAGTAAATCTAACTTGGATTTTTTGAAATCAATTGGTAATTTTTCTTTTACACAAAATGATATTACTTCAACAGAAGATGTTGAAAAAACAGTTAAAGAACTAAAGCCAGATGTAGTTATTCACTTAGCTGGCCAAGTGGCAATGACAACTTCTGTGAAAAATCCAATGGCTGATTTCAGAATTAATGCGCTTGGAACCTTAAATGTATTAGAGGCCATGAAAAAACATTGCCCAAATAGTACAATTATCTATTCCTCTACAAATAAAGTTTATGGTGACTTAGAAAATCATCACTATATTGAAAATGAACTTCGCTATGATTTTGCAGATTTTAAAAATGGTCTTGATGAAAACACCCCGCTCTCTTTTTCAACACCCTATGGCTGCTCAAAGGGTGCGGCCGATCAATACGTATTAGATTATGGAAAAATGCATAGTCTGAAAAGTGTTGTTTTTCGCCATTCATCCGCATTTGGGCTTCGACAATTTAGTACTTTTGATCAAGGGTGGATAGGATGGTTTATTAAACAAGCACTTGAAACAAAATTAAATCCATTAAGAGGAGCTTTTAGTATTAGCGGAAATGGAAAACAAGTAAGAGATGTTCTTTTTTCGGATGATTTAGTCAACTGTTATTTTTCAGCTATTTCAAATATTAATAGAGCTAGTGGACAAGCTTTTAATATTGGCGGTGGTTATGAAAACAGTATTTCCTTATTAGAATTATTTGAATTTCTCAATAAGACCTTGAAAATAAAACTCCAGTATCAACAGTTACCATGGCGACATAGTGATCAAAAAGTTTTTATTGCGGATATCTCGAAAGCTAAAAATCTTCTGCAGTGGGCACCGAAAACTAACGCATTTGAGGGAATACAAGCAATGATGGCATGGAGCAAAGCTAATGCTTAAAGAAGACATAAAAATAAATATATTTTTATTGTGCTATCAAGAAGAAGAAAATCTAAGGTTATTACTACCAAAGATTCATTCTGTACTAGAATCAAACAACTATAATTACGAAATAATTGTTATTGATACGGCTAAACCAAAAGATAATACACGTAATGTGTGTGAAAAATTCAATGTACGTTATTTTAATAGAGAACCCAGTGATTTATATGGAGATGCTTTTAGAACCGCTATACAAAAAATGAATGGTACTTTTTCAATTTTTATGGATGCGGATGGCTCACATTCTCCAGATTTTATAACTACAATGATAGATAAACTCTCAAGTGATCCTACGATTGATGTTCTTATTGCCTCTCGATATATGTCTGGTGGAAAAACGGATAATACATTTTTACTGGTTGTCATGAGCAGAGTGCTAAATATTTTATATGCTAAGCTTTTGGGTTTTAACTGCAAAGATGTTTCAAATAGTTTTAGATTATATAGAAATTCAGCCCTACAGGAAGTAACGCTAAAATGTAAAAACTTCGATATTCTAGAGGAGCTTTTATTTCGTTTAAATAATAAAAAATTTAAAATTGTAGAAATTCCATTCACTTTTGAAAAAAGAATCTATGGCGAAAGCAAAAGAAATTTATTTTTTTTCACATTGAGTTACTTTTCTACATTATGCAAATTATTTTTCCTGAAAATTTTTATTAGAAACTAGAGTGGTGTGGTTTTATGCTCATTAAAAATGATATTAAAGCAATAAGCACATTTATTTTTATCGGTTTTATTTTTTCAATAGCTTGGCATTATTACGCCAGCATCATCCTTAGGCTAGGTTATCCCTATAATACCTTTCTTTTCATGTCATCTGATCGTTTTATGGATTTTTTTAATTCATATAATTTTTTAAAAACATTCACTTATATTAATCAACCACTAAATTGTTATTTTCCACTTACTTTTTGGGTGTTTTACCCGTTTACATTACTATCTCCACATATCTCATTTATTCTTTTCAACTTAATTTTTGTTACTTACGTTTACTTTCTAATGTTTTACTTTACCAAAAATATGATGGCAGGCTTATCTTTCTTAGAATATCACTTAAGACTTATTGTTTTGATTTTCTTTAGCTTCCCCTTTTTGTATGCTTTTGATAGAGGAAATATTGAAATTTTAGTTTTTATTTTTTTATCATGTTCTCTGTTTCTTATAAACATCAATAAATGTAAACTTTCTGTGCTTTTTTTAGTGCTCGCATCCGGAATGAAATTATATCCAGCTATTTTTGCTATTCTCTACCTTAAGAAAAAAAAATACTTATCATTTTTTCTTTTTGTATTTTTATTGATTTTATTTTTATTTATGAGTTCCTTGAGTCTTCACGGTGGTTTTTATGAGAACCTAAAAGCTCTTAGCGGAACAACATCGGACATTTCAAAATATAGCTTTATGATGGGTGGTATACGTCAATCCGCATCAATTATGTCTGTTATAAAAGCATTTTATGTGGCTGCTAACCCAACATTAACTTATATCCAGTTTCAAAGTTTTCTCGCTCACTTTTCAAAAATTTATTTTCTATTATCTATTCTTTTTCTTACTTTAACTCTATTTTTTATCCTTAAGGAAAAAAACTTGAGCTTTTGGAAAGAAGTAACACTACTATCTTTACTAATAATACTATTACCTCCTGTGTCATTTGATTACAAATTTATTCACTTTTTTTTCCCTCTAGCTCTTTTTCTACAATCAAAAAGAGCAGGCGGTCAAAATTTTAATAAGTTATATCTCTTCTATTTTGCTATTCTATTTATTCCAAAAAATTACTATCTATTTTCACTGGGATATATTCCAGATGCCATTCAGGGGCTGGATGGAAATAACCTTGATTTTAAAGTCAGTATTTCAGTTTTTTTGGATGTTTTTATTATGTTATCATTTTTTTCTACGATTTTAATTGAGCAATTTTTTTATAAGACTAAAGATTATTCCGGGGTGAAATTACTGTGAAACTAAAATCAGTTACAAAAAGGCTTATCTTTTATGTTTCAAAAAAACATTCATTATTCTCTTTTTTATTTTTTATGTTTCTTTCAGTTTTATACTTTGGGTATCATGTAATCTTTCATTTAAAGTCACGATTTGTAGGATTTAGTGCGGATCCATCTGCGGCAATATGGGGATTTGCATGGTTTACATATGCAATTACACAGCATCTAAATATATTTCATACTTATACTGTCTTCCATCCGATTGGCTTAAATTTAACCAGACTAAATGGGATGCCTGGGCTTAATATAATTTTTATACCTGTCACGCTATTATTTGGACCTGTAGTAAGCTACAACCTTTGCGCTATTTTTGCTCCTGGAATAGCTGCGTGGACTGGATATTTACTAATCAACGAGATAACTCGCTCTAAATTATTTTCTTTCTTAGGAAGTTATTTTTACGGTTTTTCTTGTTATATGATCGCCCATAGTTTAGGCCACCCGACTTTAGTTGCCCCAGCGATTATCATCCCTCTATTGGTTTTACTATTTTTACATAAAATTAACGAAAAAATATCTTCTGCAAGATTTGTTATGTTATTTTCGTTTTTTTTATGTCTATTATTTTCTTTTTCAGTAGAAAATTTTGCTACTTTTTGTTTTTGGGGGTCTATTAGTTTTATAATCGCAATAGTAATGTTTAAGAAAGAAAGAGCTCGCTTAATTAAAACTATAAAATTACTTTTTGCTTCCATTACGCTAACTTTAATTATCGTATCACCGTATTTATGGTATTTTTTCCGCGAAAATAATAATGCTTCTCCAGGTTTTCCTAACTCGCCTATTATGTTTTCAAATGATTTATTAAGTTTTGTAATTCCACACTCTATTTTTTTAATAACCAAGAGTAGCTTTATTTATTTAACCTCACTATTCTCTGCTCAAACTATTATGGAATGGAATGTTTATGTTGGTTTACCTTTATTATTTATGTTTTTTCTTTATGTCAAACAGGAGTGGAAGAGCGTTGAGGGAAAGTTCATAACAATTCTAACATCTATGTTTTCTATAGCTTCATTAGGCCCGATCTTGCATCTAGCTGGTGTACCTATAGTTCATTTTCCATGGGGATTTATATTTACCAAACTTCCCTTATTAAAATCAGCCCTGCCATGTCGACTTGGTCTCTATATGTCACTTACACTTTCTATTGCTGTAGCGGTTTGGCTAAAAAAAACTTCGTGGAAATTCGAACATCGAATTTTACTTGTGATTATATCAGTTGTTTTTCTAATCCCTTCATTTAATTTAATTAATCGTCCAATGGTTAACACCATTTACACTCCTAGCATTTTTTCAAAAGAAAGAATTGTGAAATTTTTCTCAAGAAAAGACAATCTTTTAATGTTTCCATATAGTTACAGTCCATTCATGCTATGGCAAGCGCAAAGCAATTTTGCCTTTAATTTAGCTGGGGGCTATTTAGGGGCGCCACCAGAAAAATATGAAAATGAGCCTATGTTTGATTATTTATCAAATTCAAAATCTAATAATATCACCAGGCAAGGTTTAGCTGAGTTCATCTTAAAGTTTCACATCACTAAAGCAGTAATGATAAATAGATATAACTACATATCATGGAGAGATTCTGTTAAATACCCAGAGGACTATGCATTGGCTACCAATTATACTTACATGGAAAAATTAATTTTACCGCTATCAAAGAAAGTCTTGCATGCACATGGTGTTATTATTTATATAATAGACCAAAAGAAAATTCTTAGAATTGTTAAATCAAAACATAAGTGCTTTAAATAGTTTCGTTCAGACAAAATCATATGTTTGTATACATGACCTAACATCTTTGCGTTGGAACCAGTTAATGAACCTCAATTATAAGAAAACCACTTTAATAAGCCTTTTTTATTTTTTGCTTCTTTCAATATATATTTATCTTTTTCATTTTCTTTTCTGGAAATCATTTTTACCAATTCAAGAAGGGTGGTTTCATGTTTATTCTCACTTAATATCTTCTGGTGAGATTCCATATAAACAATTTTCACTTTTTATTCAGCCATTATATATCTATTTAGTACATGGATTATGTGTAATTTTTGGAAACAAAATAATCGTAATGCGAACTTATGGTTTAATTGAAAGAATAGCACTAGCCTGTGTTATTTTTTCTCTTTATAAAAAGTTTACAAAAAATTCTACTGCTTTAACTGCTACTATATTAACAATTGTTTTTTACACGTCACCTGTTACCGACGTTATTTATGGTTATTATCAGACATGCTTACTATTCGTAATACTATCAGGATTAGTTATTTCACTATACGTCAAGAAAAGAAGTGTAGACAAGAAGTCAGCTTTGAAACTAATATTTTTTTCTGGTACACTTTCTGGTATTGCGTTTATTACAAAGCAATCTACTGGGATGGTTGTTCCGTTCATTCTTTTAATTTATATTTTCTTATTTGAATGCTCGCTAAAAAATAGCCTTAAATCACATTGTGTTTTATATTTGCTAGGTTTTATTTTACCGTTTTCTTTTACCATATTGTTTCTGTATGAAAAAGGGGCATTATATGCTTATTTTCACCAGGTTTGGATGCACGGCGCTTCTAGCAAAGGTGGAATTACAACAGTATTATTTGGCGCTTTTATTAACTCTTATCAACCATTCCTAAAACAATTGCCTTTTGCTTTTATTATAGTATTACTAATTTCTATAAAGAAAAAAATAATTACAAAGGATTCAACGTGCTTTAAAAGCATTGTTCTTGACTTTATGCAAGCAATATTTCTTTTTAGCGCAATATTTTTTGCTTATATTTTTAAAAATATGCCTCTCAAATACAGTACTGAATTTTTTTCACTAAAAGCATCATATGTTTTTTTTATTGTTGAAATCATGTATTTATTATCCTTTGTGTTTCTTTATGAGAACTTTAAAAGCGGTGGAAAATATGAGTATGCTTTAAGATTTTTTGGCGTAACATTGGCTTCTGCAATTATTTATGCGCATGGAATGTCAGGTACCTATGAGGTCCAAGCAGTAATTTTCGCTTTAGGATTATTATATATTTTTATATATGATATAAAGCTACCTTTTAATAGAATAAAGAATTTTTTAATGCTGCTGCTGGTTTTTTTAATGGTGATTTGTACCATTATACAACGTTACAATTTTCCGTATTATTGGTGGGGTTGGGGTTCATTACCCATTCGAAGCGATAATCGTGCTCCAGAAAAAATATTACCAGCGCAATTTAAAGGTATGAACATCTCTTTACCAACTGCAAATATGTATAATACAATTATTAATATTATTCAAAAAAACACCAAACCAGGTGATACTATATATGAATTTCCTTTTATGCCCATTTTTTATTTAATTTCTGATAGATATCCACATACATTTTCTATTGTTGATTATTATGATGTCTGTTCAGATCAGTGCGCTCTTATGGATTTGAAAACAATTAAACTATCCCACCCCAAAGTTATTATTATTGATCATTTTCCTGAATCAGCAATCAAACTTCATGAAGAATTGTTTAGGGGTGGTAAAAAAAGCGCTCAACGAAAGATTATTGGAGCATTAAATCAATTTATCAAGAAAGATCATTACACATTAGTTTATACAGCCCCAACAAACTTTAATTATGAAGGTCATCCATTTTTATTAGAGGTGTGGGTTCAGAAATATAGGAATATTATTATACATCCACCTTTGTGCCATTAGTTTGAAATTGTTTTATCAAAAATTATTTAATGTGCGAATGAGGAAACCATTTAGAGACAATATTCGGTGATCAATTATTTTCTTAAAATTCTCACAAAAAAACTGGGTTTAAACCAAGCCATTTTGTTTAGTATTGGCTTACGTGGATGGCAAACCCTTGCAGGTCTTGTCACTCTGTTTTTAATCGCCCATTTTTTTACACCTATCCAACAAGGATTTTTTTACACTTTTAATAGCTTATTAATGCTCCAAATATTTTTTGAAATGGGCTTTTCCTACGTTTTAATTCAATTTAATAGCCACGAATTTGCACATTTAAAATGGGCGCGTCTCGGACGTGTCAGTGGTGGTAAGAAAATTCAACGCTTTAAAGTATTACTCGCTAAATCTTTACATTGGTATTTTTGGAGCGCTATTTTATTCATTATTATCACAGTGCCTATTGGTCTGTATTTTTTAGGATTAAAGTCAACTAATCTAGGCTTTTACTGGCGTTCACCCTGGGTTTTTCTAGTGCTGATGACCGGCATAAATTTACTCTTAATGCCATTTTTATCCTGCATTGAGGGTAGTGGACAAGTACGTGAAGTCTATCGCTTACGCTTTTTTCAAAATGTATGTGGCACCTGTGTTGCATGGCTCGTGATTTTATTACATGGTGGTCTCTACAATGCCGTTGCACTTTCAACAGCAACAGCACTAATTAGCTTTTTTTGGCTATTCAAAAATCGCCCTGGTTTATTACGCATTGCCACTGACAAAAAAATAAAGAAACTATTTTCTGCTGATCTACTTTGCTGGAAAACTGAAATTTGGCCCATGCAATGGCGCATTGCAATCAGCTGGATTTCAGGTTATTTCATCAATCAAATTTTTGTCCCAATTTTGTTTTATTATAAAAACCCTATTGTTGCAGGACAAATGGGCATGTCGCTTGCAATCAGTACAATGCTGGTTTTTGTAGGTCAAGCTTGGATCAGTGCAAAAGCGCCTATGCTTGGAAAAATTGTGGCAAAAGGGGATTGGGCTGAGTTAGACAGCACTTTTTATCGATTGGTAAAGCAATCTTCTGCTATAGTATTGTTGTCATGTTTTGGATTTATTTCAGTCGTTATGGTGTTCCAATATTTCCCTATAGCTCATCGCTTATTACCACCTTTTCAATTATGCTTCTTAGTAGGCAGTGCTTTTATTTCACATTTTATTAATTGTATTGCACAATATCTACGATCACATAAACAAGAACCTTTTATGATTTTATCAGTAATTGGGGCGATTTTAATTGCAAACAGCGCTTGGTTTTTTGGCAAATATTACAGTAGTGAAGGTATTGTTATCGCAGTATTTTTGATTAACCTAGTTTATGGCTTACCTTCTGCTATTTGGTTATGGCGTAAAAAGAGAAAATTATGGCATCACCTTCTATAGACAATACTAAGCCTGAAAATGCAATTTCAGCCAAGGGTACTAACCCCTATTACATTGTCGCACCACCTTATGTGCGAACTTCTGCCGGTGTTAGAGTGCTGCATTTGCTATGCCATAGTCTTAATCTTGGTGGTAAAGAAGCCTATTTGATTATTTATCCAGTTATACCTTGGCAAACATCCGTCTCAAAAAAACTTTTAACGCCTGTATTAACAAAAGAGATTATCGAAAAACATCAAAAACAAAATATTTCGCCCATTGTAATCTATCCAGAAAATATCTCTGGAAGGCCATTAGGGGGTACATGCATCGTGCGCTATGTTTTAAATTTTCCTGGGCTATTGGGTGGTGATAAAATATATGGCATTGATGAATTATGCTTTAGCTATTCCAAGAAACTAGCGAATGAAACGTGCTTTCCAGAAAATATTTTATTTTTACCAGCTACTGATACTAGTATTTTTTATCTCCCCATCAATGATCAAAGACGAGAGGGATCTTGTTATTTTGCAAGCAAATATCAAGGCGAATTATTTGATATTACAAAAGAAAGTACTGAAATTAAACGTCACTCAAAAAATGCTCAGACAACAGAAGAGGTTGCTGACTTACTGAGACGCTCCGAAGTTTTTTATACTTATGAGAACACTGCTTTAGCATTAGAAGCTGTTTTGTGTGGATGTCCAGCAGTTTTTTTACCAACTGAGCATACAACTGAAATCATTGCTATTGAAGAGCTAGGAATGGATGGTTACGCTTTTGGTACAGATCAAAACGGAATTATATGCGCAAGAGAAACTGTAAACCAAGGCATAGAAAACTATAAAAAAAGTTACCAGACTTACTGGAAAGATCTCGAAAAATTTGTTTTTCTAACACAAGAGCACGCGCAGAGTTTCTCTAAACCATGGTATGTGCGCATTCCTAATTTTATTGATACTATTTATTTTACTGTCAAAACTAGAGGTTTTTTAGGTTTTTCAAAATTAATTTTTCAAAAAATAAAAAATATTCTTAGATAAAATTTTTACAATTTATTAAGCAGTACTGCCACCCAGATTCCAAGATTCCCAAACCCCGTCTGCCGATACACACCAGACTTCTTTACCAAAAAAATTCTTTTTATAAAACTTTCTTTCTTTGCTTTACAAAATAAATCAAAGGTATTTTTATTTTCTGGTGTTAATGCTAAATAAAGCGGCAATAATGCTTGAATACTTTGATCATTCCATTTTTTAAAATCACCATCAAATAGCTGAGAAATACGATACAGTTTTGCGCGTAGTGTATCATTACGTCCGATCGCATTATTATCATGCTGCCGATATCTTAGTGTCGGTAGAGGGTCATAAAATACAACACCTCCACATCCCGTTATAACTTGATATGCCCACCAATCATGCGACACCACATCAATATTTTTACTGTATTTTTTTAATAAATCTCGTGCTGTATTATTGAGTGTAATCGTATTTGCACTGGCGATACTTTGTACCAATGCATTTTGAAAACTTGGTTTTCGTTTATATAACGTTGAAAAGCCAATAGGTTCATTTTTTTTATTGGTTAATAAGGTTCTTGCACCATACAAAGCAGGTTTATTTATACCCGCAATACATTCTAAAGCACGCGCTAATTTATTGGGCTCCCACACATCATCTTGATCTGAAAATGCATAATAATCACCATTTATTTCTTCATTGCATATCAGTGATAAAAAATTGGCGCAAAAGCCTTTACGCGGACCTTCAACTATAAATACACGGTCATCGCCGATTTCTTTCTGAAAATCTCTTACAATTTCTAAGGTGTTATCTTTTGAGCCATCATCAGAAATGTACAGCACCCAATTCTGATGAGTCTGAGCTACAAAAGATAACAGCTGTTCTTTTAGAAATGCTTCACCATTATAGGTACCCATTAATATGCAGATTTTGGGTGATTTTTGATTTTTCGACATTGAAATAGCTCTTCAGAATATAATTAACACTTTGAATAACAGACTCATTCGATCTATTATCCTAGATTCGGCAGTTAAACCCTACTACGAATTTAACTGCCGAATCTAGGATTATAAATCAAACCACCTTTCTATCGGTGTTAATAAAAATTGCTCCAAGGAAATACCATCCTGTCCCACCAACAAGGGACGCGCATTGCTATACTGCAATAAAAAAGCTGTCATACCCGACAAATATTCTTTTTTGAGACCACTTTTTACTTCTATTGCAATCAATTTTTTTTCTAGTTGTAATATAAAATCAACCTCATGATTTTGCTCACGCCAATAATATAGGCTTATTTTTGTTCCCTTAATACTATTCTGTAAATGCATCCCAACCGCAGATTCTACTAATCTACCCCAATAAGTAGCATCACTTTTTGCTTTTTCTAGCGTGTATTTCCCTTCTCCGCTAATTAATGCTGTATTATACACTTGCAGCTTTGGGCTTGATGCTTTTTGACGAACAACCCGGCCTGCAAATTTTTGGATTCCCGCAACCATTCCTGCATTTGATAATAATTCCAAATAATGCGCGAGCGTTGATGCATTGCCTGCATCATGCAATTTCCCCAACATTTTTTGAAATGATAAAATTTGTCCGGAATATTCACAAGCTAAATGAAACAATCGTCGCAATAATGCGGGTTTATCAATCCGCGTTAACAACAAAATATCGCGTGAAATAGTCATTTCAATCAATGATTATGTGATGTAGTGACTAAATCTTGGATAATCCTGTATTAGTCCTGCTGCTCCTGGATATCCTCCATAAAAAATATATTGATCAACACTAAAATCAAAAGCGGCACGCATTTCACTATAGGACCAATGCATTAAATAAATTGTTTCAAAACGTCCTGCTAAGCTTTCTGTTAAACCCCGCTGCAATAATAATGGCGAAGAACCAAGAAGTAGTACTTTAAGATTAATTGTATTTTTTTGTCTTCATCCCACAAACGTTTTACTATTTCGGACCAACCCTGAACTTTTTGCACCTCATTCAGAATCAATAAAGCTTCTGTTTGTGTATGTAATAAACTTCGACCAATTATCCACTGCTCTTGAATCCAGACATGATCTTGAAGTGTTGGAGAATCTGCAGTGGCATAGTGGGTCGGGAAAGATAACGCAGATGATACTTGTAGTGCCAACTCTATTTTGCCTACCTATCTAGGTCCGATCAATACTTGAATAAACTGACGAGATTCACAACCTATTGAATAATATTATATATTTCTCTCTTTGATACATATTGCCCATCCTAATTTACAATTTGATCAGCATACTGAAGAAATTTGTTCAGTGTCTTGAGCAATAATGTATCAAAATAAGATTGAGAATCAATATGATCCTTATTACGAGTAACCTCTCAAAAGCCTAGGGGGGGGAATTCCACGCTAGATTTGGAAAATCTGCTTGTTACTCGCGCGGCTCGCAACAAAACATCGAAAGCCGCCCCGGATTTTTGAGAAATTACTATTACGAAAAGCTACCTCAAGAAAATGGCTCTTGCAAATTTTATAGGTTTTTACAGATGAACGGTTGCAAAATTTGCATTTTTTTAAAAACTCACCGATCATAATCTCCTTTTACCCTACGAGTAACATTTTCATGAAAATCACTAATACAGCAATCCAAGACGTCAAAATCATTGAACCCACTGTTTTCCCCGATGCCCGTGGACATTTTTTTGAAGTCTTTCGTGAAAATAACTATCAAGAAAAACTCGGAATTACAGATCATTTCGTGCAAGATAACTGCTCTGTATCAAAAAAAAATGTGCTGCGTGGCATGCATTATCAAGTAGAAAATCCGCAAGGAAAGTTGGTGATAACCTTGGTTGGTGCGATTTTTGATGTGGTTGTGGATATCCGCCCCAATTCTCCCAGCTATAAGAAATGGGTTGGCATAGAATTATCTTCTGACAATAAAAAACAACTGTGGGTGCCTGCGGGATTGGCGCATGGTTTTTTAGTGTTAAGTGATTCAGCTCAAGTTTTATATAAATGTACGAACTATTATCACCCAGGATCTGAAAAAACATTGCGGTGGGATGATCCAACCATTGGTATTGAATGGCCATTAAATGGCACACCTATTATGGCGGAAAAAGATTTGAAGGGTGAGTATCTTTAATGAAAAAATCCCCCCGACGCTACGCGTCGACCCCCTTTTTCAAAGGAGGTGCCGCTCCGCTCATTTTCAAAATAGATTCAACAATAGATTGTTTTTTTCGTTTAGTGGCAAGATCGAATGAAGTGCTTATCCCCTTAAAAAGGCATTTATGAACATATTAATTATTGGTTCAAAAGGGCAAGTAGGTGCATCACTTGTCCAGCAAGCAGAAGAAAATAAAATTTTATATAGTGCAACAGATCGAACAATTCTGGATGTTACAAATGAAGCTGCTATTCAAGCCTATTTTGAAAAAAATAATGTATTCGATTTTGTCATTAATGCAACTGCGTATACCAATGTTGATGGTGCTGAAGATGATGAAACCACTGCAAATGCAGTAAATCATTTTGGCGTGCACTACTTAGCACTTGCTTGCAAACACTATAATATTCCACTCATTCATATTTCTACAGACTACGTTTTTGATGGTGAAAAATTAA
This sequence comes from Coxiellaceae bacterium, assembly GCA_030680235.1. GTDB lineage: Bacteria > Pseudomonadota > Gammaproteobacteria > Coxiellales > Coxiellaceae > 2-02-FULL-42-43. The sequence continues at coordinate 13,523 of JAUXWQ010000011.1, read as the reverse complement.
CAGATTATTCAGAAGACGATTTTCCAAACCCACAAAATGTGTATGGACAATCCAAGTTAGCTGGTGAAATAGCGCTACAATCCATTTGGGAAAAGCACATTATTTTACGTGTCAGTTGGGTATTTAGTGAATTTGGTAAAAATTTTGTAAAAACAATTGCAAATTTATGCGATCAAAAAGAAAAATTGGGCGTGATTGCCAACCAATATGGCTCACCAACCTCTGCAAGATCTATTGCTAAAGTACTCATTGAAATTTGTCGCAACAATAATAATGCCTGGGGTGTTTATCATTACTCTGATTTTCCTGCGACGAATTGGCATCAATTGGCCACCCATGTTGCACGCATAAAAGGCAAAGACACAAAAATTGATGCGATTGAAGAAAAAGATTACCCCTTGCGCGCAAAACGGCCTAAAAATTCTCGTTTTTGCAATCATAAAATTAAAAAAGTGTTTGGAATTGAGCAAGGGTTTTGGATGGCGGAAGTAGAAAGGATATTGCCAACACATTAAATTTAGAGTGCTTTATGAAATCAAAAAATATGTTAGTAACAGGTTCTGCCGGCTTTATTGGCTCTTGTTTCGTTCGTTTAATGCTATCTCGCTATCCCGCATTAAAAATATATTCGCTCGATAAATTAACCTATGCGAGTAATTTAAAAAATTTAGAAGATTTACCGAATGCGCACAATCATCTTTTTATTCAGGGCGATATTGTTGACGCACCATTAATTGCAGATATATTGAAAAAATATGAAATTGATACGATTGTGCATTTTGCAGCGGAATCGCATGTGGATAACTCCATCACTGGCCCACAACGGTTTATTGAAACCAATGTGCTCGGTACTTTTCATTTATTGGAACAAGCCCGTTTATATTGGCTAAATGAAAAAAAATGGGGCGCGGAATCCTGTCGTTTTCATCATGTATCAACCGATGAAGTGTATGGCTCATTAAATGCAACAGATCCTGCTTTTACAGAAAGCACAGCCTATGCGCCTAATTCACCCTATTCTGCGTCAAAAGCAGGCTCAGATCATTTGGCGCGCGCTTATTTTCATACCTATCAATTGCCAGTGACAATTTCAAATTGTTCGAATAATTATGGGCCTAATCAGCATGCAGAAAAATTAATTCCCGTCGTGATTCACTCTTGTTTAAATCAAAAACCCATTCCTATTTATGGCGATGGAAAAAATATTCGGGATTGGCTATATGTAGAAGATCATTGCGATGCGATTGATTTGATTTTACAAAAGGGTGAGCTGGGTGAGATGTATAATATTGGCGGCCATAATGAGATTGATAATTTAACGCTGGTTAATATGATTTGCGACATTATGGATGAATATTATTCAGCACATGCGCCCCATAAAAACCTTTTACAATTTGTAACAGATCGAAAAGGCCATGATAAAAGGTATGCGATTAATAACGATAAAATTGTTAAATTGGGTTGGAAAAATCAGCATAGGTTTAAAGAGGCGTTGGCAGCTACGATAAAAAAATATTGTGAAATGATATAATAAAATCCCCCCAGTGCTGCGCACCGGCCCCCTTTTTCAAAGGGGGCAGCAAAGGTAGCTCAAAATACTTTTTCTTTTAACAACTGCATCAAATACTGCCCATAACCAATTTTTAATAAAGGTTTGGCTAATTTTTCTAGCTGCGCAGCATCAATAAATCCTTTACGCCAAGCAATTTCTTCAGGACACATAATTCGAAGCCCTTGTCGTTTTTCAAGCACAGCAACGTATTGTGCGGCTTCTAATAGCGATTGGTACGTTCCCGTATCCAACCACGCAAAACCCCGATGCATTAATTCTACTTTTAACTTTTTGGCATGCAGATAGGCTTTATTCACATCCGTAATTTCTAATTCATTGCGCCAGGATGGTTTAATTGATTTTGCAATACTAACAACATCATTATCATAAAAATACAAACCCGTGAGCGCATAATTTGATTTTGGGCTTTCAGGTTTTTCAACAATATCAATCACTTCACCATTTTTATCAAATTCAACAACACCATACCGTTCTGGATCAGTCACATGATAGCCAAATACCGTTCCACCAATCATTTCCGAACGTGCCTTCAATAATAAGGCTTCAAGACCAGTACCATAAAAAATATTGTCACCCAATACCATTGCCACAGAATCATTACCGATGAATTTTTCGCCTAAAATAAAGGCTTGCGCCAAACCATCGGGGGAGGGTTGTTCCACATAAGAAAAAGAAATACCCCATTGTGAACCATCACCCAATAATTTTTGGAAAAGCGGTAAATCATTGGGTGTTGAAATAATTAAAATTTCTTTAATATCTGCAAGTAGTAGGGTTGATAATGCATAGTAAATCATCGGCTTGTCATAAATAGGTAGCAATTGCTTGCTGATGACATGTGTTAATGGATACAAACGCGTACCCGAACCACCCGCTAAAATAATGCCTTTCATTTTAAAGACTCCGCCCAAGGTATTATTGGATTTGAATGTCTGATAAATTCAAATAATTACGCAAAATGCTTTTGCCACTACCATTTGCACCCAACAAATATATTGCAATAGGCATATGATCATATTGAATTTGGATAGGCTCTATCAATACTTTATTTGCATTCACATCCATCATCATTCCCCAGCTACGCTACTATGCATTCACTCTGAGATACCATTTCTACAACTTGTTTTTCACTATTTGAATACTCCGGCACCAACTGAAATAATTTCTCAAAAATTATTGTTGCATTTTGATTTTTACAAGCCAACATAATATCGGTAAACAAAACTTTGAAAGCGACATCGCATCCGGTATTTTCAGCTAAAAAAATCTTTTGATGTTTCGTTTTTATAATCGTTTCTTGATTATAAAATAATTCTTCCCACAATTTCTCGCCTGGTCTCAAACCTGTATAAATTATTTTAATATCGTCATCTGTTTTTCCAGCCAGATAAATCATACGCTCTGCAATATCTTTTATTTTAATAGGCTTTCCCATATCGAGCACAAAAATTTCACCTCCACGTCCCATAACCATCGCTTGTAAAATCAAGCGACACGCTTCCGGAATTGTCATAAAATAACGGGTGATATCAGGATGCGTAACAGTGAGTGGCCCACCTCGCTCTAACTGTTTTTTAAATAAGGGGACAACACTACCAACAGATCCCAATACATTGCCAAACCGTACGGTGATAATTTTTGTTTTACCAGGATTTAAATTTTGGCAATAAATTTCAGCTGCGCGTTTTGTTAATCCCATAATATTACTTGGATTGACGGCTTTATCTGTTGACACTTGAACAAAAAGTTCCGCACAATATTTTATGGCTAAATCAACGACATTTTTGCTACCAATCACATTATTTCTTGCAGCAATTACAATTTGATTTTCAAGCATCGGCACATGTTTATAAGCTGCCGCATGAAAAACAATCGTTGGTTTATGTGTCTCAAAAAAATGTGATAGCATGTCTAATTGAATAATATCAATTAATGCAATTTTTAAAGCCAGCCCCGAAAAATTTTCTCGCAGCATTAAATCTAGATGGTATAAATTTGCTTCGCTCTGATCAATAACCAGTAATTCTGCGGGGTTTAACATTGCAATTTGTCGACATAATTCAGAGCCAATAGACCCACCACCACCCGTCACCAATACTTTTTTATTTTTGATTGCTTTTTCAAAAGCACTCATATCGACTTGATAGGTTTCACGCCCTAATAAATCTTCCAAATTCACATCACGCAGCGTGCTTAATAAATGTGATTGTTTAATCTGCTCACTCAGACTTGGAATAATACGAAAAGGAATTTGTGCTGCATGGCATTGTTTTAAAATTAATTCCATTTCTATTGAAGACGCCTTAGTAACTGCAATAAAAACAGTATTGATTTCATAACGATGGACTATTTTTTCAATAGCCTTAAAATTACCTGCTATTCTTATGCCATGAATCTCTCTGTTCATTTTTGACGGATCATTATCCACAATAACAACCGGTTTATAATTCAATGTGTTATTAGAAATAATTTCTCGAATTAATTTTTCTGCTTCCGTGCCTGCGCCAACAATTAAAACGCGCTTCATTTCAGCAGCATTTGTATGCTGTTTACGCTCTTTATACAACCGAACGGAAAGCCGTCCAAAAGAAAGAAACAGGATTAAAAATACCGTATACAACAAAGGAATAGAGCGCGGAATAACGGGGGTATTAACGGTAAAGTGGGCGTATACAAACAAAATACTTACGCCAAATAAAACAGATTTTGTGATTCGAATTAAATCGGGAACGGATGCAAAACGCCAAACACCCCGATACAAGCCAAAAAAAATAAAAAAACTTGCCTGAATAATCAGAATTGCCGGTAGCCATGAAACTGACTGTCTCAAAATATCCTGTGGAATTAGCATTAAGTTTTGACGCACCGCATAGGCACATAGCCATGCCGCTGCAACCATGACAATATCGTGTATAAAAGCAACTACACGAAGATTAATAAATTCTTTTTTTAGTTTCATGAAAACACAGTCCTTTACACGCCACTTAACTTAAAAAGAATGCTGCAGGTAATAAGATAAAAATGTTAATGCCCATCATGCACAGCGTAACCTTCGCATGACTCAATCCTTTCTGTGTTAACTTTTGATATCCATGTTCACAATGCGCTTGATACCATTTTTTTCCTTGAATCATACGGCGTAATAAAGTGAAAGTTGCATCCACCAAAAATACCGCTAACAAAATCCACCAGAATAAAATAGACAAACTATGCGCTGCTGCCGTAGCCCACATTAAAATAGCAAAACAATAGCCTAAAAAGCCGCTGCCTACGTCGCCCATAAAAATTTTTGCAGGCGCCCAGTTCCAACACAAAAAACCAAGCATGATAGCGCCTAATCCAAAACACAAGGTGCTAACACCGGCATCATGATGTAACAACGCAATGCCTGCCGCAACAGAAACAAAAATGGCTTCGCTTGCCGCAACACCATCGATTCCATCCATAAAATTGTATAGGTTGATAAACCAAACGGTTAAAAAAATGGCGAGAAATGTGTCAACGCCATGGGGGATCGGCAACCAGGCAATCCCCCAAACAGCAGCGATACAATGCCCTAAAAAGCGCCATTGTATTTTTAAGTGATATAAATCATCCCAATAGCCAACAATGGCAACAACAATTCCGCCTAATAAACTTAAAAACAAAGGGGTTTGAACCTCGTTTAAAAACCACAAGGTTACAAGCAAGCCATAAAAGGCGACTGTGAACACCAGTCCACCACCACGTGGCGTTGGAATCACATGAGCGCTACGTTCATTCGGTAAGTCAATAATCGCTTTCTGTAAGGCAAATTTTCTAAATAATCCCGTAAAGCTTAGTGAGAAAATAAATGCGGCGATTAATAAAGCACTGTGCATTATGTTTAATCCTTATGACGATAGGCCCTTACAATATCGGGGATAATAGCAGAAAACGTATGTTGTGGAACAAATCCTAATTCATCTTGAATATAAATTGAACGATAACAAGCCGAACCAAATAATTTTTCAAGGGCTTCGCTGTTGATAGGCAAGGCAATACCCGTCAGTTTTTGTACGCCATCACCCATTTTTCCAAGTAATGTCCACATCCATAAGGGTACAGACCATTTTGGTATTTTTTGACCTAAAGCCGCTCTCATGCTTTGATCGATTTGATCTGTTGCATAGCTTTGCCCATCGGTCACAATAAACAATCGCTGTGATTTCAGTGCGGCTGATAACGCACAGTCTGTTGCTAAACAAACGTCCGCTAAAGACACCATGGATTTTTGGTTATGCAATGCAGGTAAGGGTGGAAAAAACTTTTTATCGATGGCTATTAGCATCGTTTGCAAATTGCCTTTCCAGCCTACACCGTACACTAAAGACAAGCGTAAAATAACCACTTCCATACTTTCTATTGTCAGTAGTGCTTCTTCCGCAGCACGTTTTGCACGGCCATAAGGATCTTCGGGGTATACCGTCCATGTTTCATCAATACACGTATTAGCATCAGCAACTGCTTTTACACTGCTAAAAAAAATAAAACGTTTTACGCCTGATTTTTCAGCAAGTTTCCCCAGATTAACTGTTGCCTGAAAATTAACAGCTTGATGTTTCTTTTGAAACTCTGGATCTGTCTTCTTCGACGCATGCGCATATCCAGCGGTATGTAACACAAAATCAACATCGTTACAAAGTGTTGCATCTGGAGCAATGGTTGTTAAATCACAAAAAAGCCACTCGAAGTGGGGGTTATTCTTAACAACGAAATGATCTGCATTTCTGGCTGTGGCACGAATGATCATGCCCTTTGAATAAAAATAATTCGCCAATGCAGAACCAACAAAACCCGTTGCGCCCGTAATTAAAACACGCTTTTTATTTGCTGTATTCATTACCTGTTTTCCAATATTGAGATGCGACAAATCGACATCTCTTCTCAGAGAGTGCCTATTGAGTAAAGTAATTGGCCATCGTATGATGCTAGTTATCATAAAAACAATACGAGCATCATATGTCTAAAAAGGCCATAAAAAAAGCGATTTTTCCAGTCGCAGGTTTAGGGACACGGTTTTTACCTGTCACAAAAGCAAGCCCTAAAGAAATGCTACCCATTGTTGATAAACCCCTCATTCAATATGCTGTTGAAGAAGCCATTGCTGCGGGTGTAGAAGAATTAATTTTTGTAACTAGTAGTGCAAAACGCGCCATTGAAGACCATTTTGATCGTAATTTTGAATTAGAATTTTCCCTGAAAGAAAAAAATAAATTAAAAGAATTAGAGATGATACACGATATTGTGCCAAGCAATGTCAATATTGCCTATATTCGTCAGACAGAAGCACTGGGTTTGGGACATGCTATTTTATGCGCAAAACATTTAATTGGTAGTGAGCCTTTTGCGGTTTTATTAGCAGATGATTTAATTTATCACCCCAAGAAAAATTGTTTAGAACAGATGGTCGATGCTTTTCACACTAATAATACGGATGGCGTATTAGCAATTCAAGCTGTCAAACACAGTGAAGTTGATCAATATGGCATTGTCTCTCTTGATGAGCAACAAAATGTAAAAACAATCGTTGAAAAACCAAGACCAGAAAATACAGCTTCTAATTTAGCCGTAGTAGGGCGTTATATTTTACCTGCCAATATTTTTTCAACCATTGATACAAATCATTTTGGCGCAGGAAAAGAAATTCAATTAACCGATGCTATTGCAAGATTATTAAGCCAGCAAAAAATTCGTGGCCATATTTTTGAAGGGCAGCGTTATGATTGCGGCAGTAAATTAGGCTACGTACAAGCGAATATTGATTATGCATTAAGGCATGCGTATTTGGGTGATGTGTTAAGTGAGTGGTTAAAAAAACGATTATCATGCGCTTAACAAAAGTATGATGTATGCGAGCATGCGTGTAGCGAGTGTTTTGCAGGGTCTTTTATGTATTGAGATTTCCTGCAAAACACTCGCTACACTCATGCTCGCATAACGTCACAATGCTTAACCCATTTCCATGCGTGCGTAATAATCGTTTCAATATCTGGAAATTGTAATTCCCAAGCTAATATTTTTTTAGCATCACGCGCATCGGCTATTAAAATACCAGGATCGCCCGCTCGACGCGGCGCATCAATTATTTTTATTTTTTCTTGAGTGACTTTCTCTGCTGCATCAATTACTGCTTGAACCGAATAGCCTGTACCATTGCCTAAATTAAATTGTGCGCTTTGATTTTCTTTTTTTAAAAAGTTAAGTGCCAATATGTGCGCACTACATAAATCCACCACATGTATATAATCACGTATACAGGTTTTATCGGGTGTTTCATAATCACGACCAAACACTTTTATATGATCACGCTTTTTAGCGGCAACTTGCAATACCAATGGAATTAAATGGGTTTCAGGTTCATGACACTCACCCATTCGCAATTTTGGATCAGATCCCGCCGCATTAAAATAACGAAGACAGATCGATTTTAATCTATAGGCTTTATCATAATCTTTTAAAATGGTTTCGATCATTTGTTTTGAATGACCATAAGGATTAATCGGGTTTCTGGGATGCTTTAAATCAATCGGTGTATAAAGGGGATTACCAAAAATTGCTGCCGTCGATGAGAAAATAAAATATTTTACATGATATTTGATCATTGTATTTAATAAAATGAGCGTATTAGCAACATTGTTTTGATAGTATTTTATAGGGTTTTCAACCGATTCACCGACTGCAATAAAAGAAGCAAAATGCATGACAGCATCAAACTGATTTTTCTCAAATAAGCTATTTAATTTTTCAGCATTACCTATACTAAAAACATGTAGTGCTGCATTTTGTAGAAATTCACGATGTCCTGTAGATAAATCATCTACAACCGTTACCTGGTGTCCTGCTTCTATCAAAGCACTCACCATGTGTGAGCCAATATAACCTGCGCCGCCTGTTACTAAAATATGCATTTTTTCTCTTGTTTTCTATCTAAACGCCTGCGCTAAATCTGCTTTCAAATCATCCACGCATTCAATACCCACTGACAAACGAATAAAACCATCTCGAATACCCAATTTTTCACGCATGTCTTTTGGGATTGACCCGTGCGTCATAATCGCGGGGTGCTCAATTAAACTTTCCACGCCACCTAAGCTTTCCGCAAGTGCGAATAAATTGCAAGAAGAGACAATTTTTTTTGTTTTTTCTAAATCTGTTTTTAATTCAACAGAAATCATGCCGCCAAAACCTTTCATTTGTTTTTTTGCGAGCTCATGTTGTGGGTGCGAAGTCAAACCAGGATAGTACACTTTATTCACCATTTTTTGTTGTAGTAACCACTCCGCAAGTATTAATGCACTTTCATTATGACGCTGCATACGAACAGCTAATGTTTTGATACCACGCAATGCCAGAAAACTATCAAATGGTCCTAAAATACCACCAACGGCATTTTGCAAATAAGCCAATTTTTCCGCCAAATCTTGACTATTTATAATCACTGCACCACCAATCATATCAGAATGACCATTTAAATATTTTGTCAATGAATGCACAACAATATCAAATCCAAAATCAATCGGACGCTGAATAATGGGTGTTGCAAAAGTATTATCACACACAGACAGTAACTGATTTTTTTTGGCGATATCAGCAATCAGCGTAAGATCAATTAATTTCAACATCGGATTGCTAGGTGTTTCAACCCAAATCATTTTAGTGTTTTTTTGAATGGCATTTTGAATTGCTTCAGGATTTGTGCAATCGACAAATGTAAACTGAAGTCCCGCTGTTTTTTTGCGAACATTTTCAAATAAACGATAGGTGCCGCCATATAAATCATCTGATGCAACAATATGATCACCAGGCTGTAATAATTCTAAAACCGTAGAAATTGCCGCTAATCCAGAAGCAAATGCCAATCCACGCACGCCATTTTCCAATGCACATAAACATTTTTCTAATGCTTCACGTGTTGGATTTTGTGTTCGTGAGTATTCATAGCCTTTATGAACACCTGGAGATTCTTGCACGTAGGTTGACGTTGCAAAAATTGGCGTCATGATTGCGCCGGTTGAAGGGTCGGGGTGTTGACCAGCGTGAATGACTTTGGTATTGATGTGGTGTTTCATACAGTTGCTTCTCTCATTTTCTTTTTTTGACGCTCTTTTTTCCAAGGGGCAAAACCTATTGAGGATTTATCATTTAATTTTGGTGTATCCATAAGCTGATGAATCGTACTAACCAATGTTTTAATCGCATCATCATGATCACTTAAGCGGTTTTCTAGTTCTATTAATTTGTTTTTTAGCTGTAAGTTGGTGCTCAACAGTTGACGCAATTTTACAAAAGTTCGAACAACCAATACACTTACTTCAATGGCTTTTTCTGAATTCAAAATACTGGCAGCCATAATTGCGCCATGCTCTGTAAATGCATAAGGGTTTTCCGATGCAAATTTAAGATTTTTGAGGTGGTCGCAATTTGCGACCACCTCAAGTTTTTCTGCGGCATTTAACTGAAAACGAAAGTCTTCAGGAAACCTAGCACTATTTCGTTTAACTTGTTCATTTAGGCGTTTTGTTGTTACGCCATACAAATTAGCCAAATCAGCATCAATAATTACTCTTTGATTTCTTAAAATCAAAATTCGCGATGCAACGACAGATTGCGACAAAACACTTTTACGCACGTTTCGACTCACATTAAATTATTCACCTGCATCCATTTATCATCAACAAACTTCGTTAAATAATTACGAATACCATCTGCCAACAAAACCACACAATTTTGATCTTCTTTTAAATTTTTTGCAGCTTGCAATGCGGCCCATGCAGCACCACCAGAGGATCCACCACACAACAATCCTTCTTCACGAATTAAACGACGTGCCGTATGAAAAGAGTTTTTGTCATTAATTTTGACATAGTCATCAACCAATGAATTATCGAGCACATCAGGAATAAAATCGTATCCAATACCTTCTACTAAATACGATTTAATTTCTGTACCACCGCCTAAAATAGAACCATAAGGGTCAACACCAATAATTTTTACATGGGGATTTAATTCTTTTAATCGTTTTGCAACACCCGTGATTGTGCCACCCGTGCCAGTGGTCATCACAACCATATCCACTTTACCATTTAAATCATCCCAAATTTCTTGGGCTGTTGTCATATAATGAATATGCGGATTTTCAGGATTTTTGTATTGATCCAAGATATGGGAATTTGGAATTTCTTTTTGTAATTTTAATGCAAGAGAAATATGACTGTCTGGAGAATCCCACGCAGCTTCAGTGGGCGTGCGATAAATAATAGCGCCCAATGCTTCTAGCACCACTTGTTTTTCATGACTCATTTTTTCAGGCATGGTAATAATGACTTTATAACCTTTCACTGCGCCCGCCAAGGCAATACCAATACCTGTATTGCCAGAGGTAGCTTCAATTAAGGTATCACCCGGTTTAATTTTTCCTGCTTTTTCCGCAGATTCCACCATCCAATAACCAATACGGTCTTTGACAGATCCACCAGGATTCATAAATTCGCATTTTGCATAAAGATTACAAGAAAGGCCATCAGTGACATAATGTAATTTTACGAGAGGCGTTTTACCGATGGTTTGTAAGATGTTGTCAAATAACATGAAAGCTCCCGAATAATAATTTTTAAATTCACATTGTGAAGCAGAAGCGCGCGCGCAGCAAGTAGGATTATCTCTCTCGCACCAATCGATACCCCAACGCTTCCTGCAAATGTATTTGCGAAATCATTTCCCTATTATCTAAATCTGCAATGGTACGCGCTAATTTCAAAATACGATGATACGATCGCGCTGATAACCCTAATTTAATTAATGCATTTTCAAAAAAGTGTTGTTCTTTTTCTTGTAAACGACAATGCGTCATCACTGCTTCACCGATTAATCGTGCATTAATACAATCGGCTCTTTTAAGTTGTCTCTCTCGTGCTTTTAGCACACGTTCACGAATTATCTCACTTGATTCTGCTTTCTCATTGGATTGTGATAATAATAATTTAGTGGGCAAAGGTGGCACCGTAACATGCATATCAATACGATCCAATAAGGGTCCTGATAATTTATTTTGATATCGTAAAATTTGATCGGATGAACAACGACAACGTCCGCTAGTATCCCCAAAATAACCACAAGGACAGGGATTCATTGCTGCAATAAACTGAAAACGTGAGGGAAATTGCGCCTGCTGCGCAGCGCGTGAAATCGTCACGACACCCGCTTCTAAAGGCTCACGCAACGCCTCTAAGGTATGGCGATCAAATTCCGGTAGTTCATCTAAAAATAAAACACCATTATGAGAGAGAGAAATTTCACCCGGCTTAGGAGGACTACCACCCCCAACTAAGGCAACGCTGGATGCCGTATGATGCGGCGAACGAAAAGGGCGCCGTCGCCAATTGTTTTTATCAAAGCCTTTTGCACTAATAGAATAAATCATGGCACTTTCTTGTGCTTCTGTTGAAGTCATCTCTGGAAGAATGCCCGGAAGCCTACTTGATAACATTGTTTTACCCGTGCCAGGCGGCCCATTGAATAAAATGCTATGCCCCCCTGCAGCCGCTATTTCAAGTGCCCGTTTTGCATAAACTTGTCCTCGCACATCAGATAAATCAGGATAAGTTTGTGATGCATTATGATCACTTGTGATAGATTCATAGTGGGCTAATGGTGCATGATTTTTTAAATGTGCGCACACAGATCGTAAATGTTTTGCTGCATAAATTTTTAAATTACTGGCAATTGCGGCTTCATTGGCATTTTCTTCAGGCAATACTAAAGCATAATTTTCAAGGCTTGTTGCAATTGCCATTGGCAACACACCTTTCACCGATTTTAATTCACCCGTTAATGCCAACTCACCTACAAATTCATAGGGATCTAAACAATTTTTAGGAAGCTGTCCGTTTGCTGCCAAAATACCTAAGGCAATGGGTAAATCAAAACGACCGCCTTCCTTGGGTAAATCAGCAGGCGCTAAATTAATCACGATTCGTCGTGTTGGAAATTCAAAACCATTATTAATAATTGCGCTGCGCACGCGGTCTTTACTTTCTTTAACTGCCTTTTCTGGAAGACCCACAATACTTAGTCCAGGCAACCCAGGAGATAAATGCACTTCAATGGTAACCAGGGGCGCTGACATACCAAGATTGGCACGACTACGCACAATAGCAAGAGACATAACACAACGCTCCATGTATACCAGTAATTTCGTGTAAAAAAATATTCGTCTTTTATCAGCAATTCCCCATGAACAAAAAATTTTCATCTTTTGGCGATCTTGAACGATAATTTGTCTCGAAAATGCTCATGTGCTTCGTGTACATTCCGCTTTTCTCAATAAATTATCGTTCAACCTCACCTAAAATCTGAAAATTAGCGGTTTTTCAGACATTTGCGGGGGAATTGCTGGTCTTTTATACAAAAATTACTGTGTGTGTTGTCTATCCGCTATTTTTTTTTCCAGTGCTTCTAGCTTTTCGCGCGTACGTAACAACACAGCACATTGCGCATCAAATTCTTCACGCGTCACCAAATCCAATTTGTCAAAGGCACCATGCAAAGCCCCTCGTAAATTTTTTTGCATGTCCACCGGTAGGTTTTTAAAACCAGGTGGTAACGCATCAATAATGTTATGAATAATGTCTGCGATATTTTTAGGTGTCATTGAGAGATCTCTACGTAAAAAACTGGAAGAGCAATGACTATAACGGATTATCAAAAAATTGAAATACCGTGTTTTTCAAAAACTCAAAGCGTTATATTTTAGATAAGCGCTTTGAGACGCGCCAAGTCACAAGTCATGTCAGTAGTTCCCGGCGAATGTCTGAAAAACCGCTAATTTTCAGATTTTAGGCGAGGTTGAACGATAATTTGTTGAGAAAAGCGCAGTGGTCACGAAGTCCATGAGCATTTTCGAAACAAATTATCGTTCAAGATCGTCAAA
>JAUXWQ010000025.1 GCA_030680235.1 Coxiellaceae bacterium | reverse complement strand
AAAAACCGCTAATTTTCAGATTTTAGGCGAGGTTGAACGATAATTTGTTGAGAAAAGCGCAGTGGTCACGAAGTCCATGAGCATTTTCGAAACAAATTATCGTTCAAGATCGTCAAAAGATGAAAATTTTTTATTCACCGGGAATTGCTGCCCATTTAAAACTGATACGCAATTCGCGCGTAGGCATCCCAAGCAAAAGGAATAAAATCATCCACAGGGTCCACTTCAGAAGCGCCAAACCCAGTGTAGTACTGAAAGCCACTTTCCAAAATCCAATGCCGCGTAAAATTATAATCCAAGCCAGCAGACATATAAGGCGCAACAGATGAGGTATGGTTAATCACATCGCTCCGTTGCACTAACCCAGCACCGACTGCGGCAAAAACGCGCATATGGGTTTTTCCCACAGGAACAAATAATTTGCCACTCAACGAATACGCATCCGTTTTCGACACCATAGGGGAACAGCCTGTACGATCAAAGTCGTCACTACAGGTCACTTGTGGATAGGTATTGCCATCCAATGTTATCGTTGAATTTGCAAATTGCATGTACTGCAATTCAAACGCAAAATTCTTGCCCACCAAATATCCAAAAACAACGCCCCATGAAGGACCACCTTCGCTAACATCCGTCGGCGTGGTGCCACTCGTAGTTCCATCAGGATCTGTTGTATCCACCAAGTACTGCCATTCCGTTGATCCGCCACCCACATTCACCCCAACATAAACCGTTCTTGAGGGAAACAGATAGTCATAAGAATCATCGGAAGCGGAAGCAACGCAAGTTATAAAAAGAAAAAGCAGCGCTAAAAAACGCTGCTTTTTTAAATGGCTAAAAAATTTTTGCATATGAACAAATAACTATTAGCAAGGTGTAGCGTCAGTTTGACCGAAACAAGCACCATTAGAAATTTTTTGCGTAGCATCTGTGCCATGCGTACCATACATATAACAGTTCCACTGGTCTTCACACTCTTGAATAGTCGTACCATGACCCGCACAAGCGTGTTGTAACCAAGCAGATCCCCATGCTGCATACTGAACCTTCATCAAGCTGTAAATACCTTTTGGATTATTACAAATGCCTGCTGGCTCATGCTTTGCAAGACAGTTACACGTAACAATCGCTGGAAAACCTGTGCCACCTGCTGAACAAAAATCTGTTTTTGCAGCTGTGTGCAGGACAGCATTTGAACAAGCAGATGCCGCGTTACCGACTGCCACTGGAAAAACAGGTTGATCCGCAAATACCGTAAACGACACAAAAGAAATGACAGCGGAAAGAAACAATCGTTTGAACATCTTTTTCATTGAAGACTTCCTCGTATTGATCAAAAAATAGATTCACCATCATACAAAGAAAAAAGTTATTGTCTAGCTATTTTCCCAGCAATTCCCCATGAACAAAAAATTTTCATCTTTTGGTGATCTTGAACGGTAATTTGTTTCGAAAATGCTCATGGACTTCATGTACACTGCGCTTTTCTCAACAAATTACCGTTCAACCTCGCCTAAAATCTGAAAATTAGCGGTTTTTCAGATAGTCGTGGGGAATCGCTGCTATTTTCCTTTGAAGTGTTTTAAATTTATACAGGTATGGATTTTTTTCATCCGGCAAATGCGCCTCTTCCACAATAACTTCCCATTCTTTTTCATTTATTTCAGGGAAAAAAGTGTCGCCTTCAATTTCTGCATCAATTTCAGTGATGTACATTTTTTCTGTAAAGGATGCCATTTGCGAAAATAAAGTTGCGCCGCCGATGATCATAATTTCCACTTCATTTTCTAGTGCGGACAAAGCCAAATCAATAGAAGAAAATACGTCACAACCCTCAAATCTTTTATTACCACGCGAAATAATGATATTCCTACGACCAAGCAAGGGTCTTCCAATGCTTTCAAAGGTTTTTCGCCCCATCACAATGGGTTTGCCCATAGTAAGCTGCTTAAAATGCTTTAAATCTGCGGGTAAATGCCATGGCAACTGGTTGTTTTTACCAATCACACGGTTTTTAGCATAGGCGACAATGAGGGAGATCAGCATAAGTTTCCGTGGGTGTGGGGGTGGGGGTGGGGGTGGGGGTGGGTGTGACTGTGACTGTGACTGTGAGTGTGAGTGTGAGTGTGAGTGTGAGTGTGAGTGTGAGGATTGTACCGCTGGTATATCATTTGTCTACTAAAGACACTCATTATTCACCTCCGACACAGTCACTGTCACAGTCACTACCACAACACTACCTTTCAAAATAGCGCTGAACCCTCTCTTCTGTCACATCAGACAATGTCCCAGGACACCACGTCGGATTTTTATCTTTATCAATAATTGCTGCACGAATACCTTCATGGAAATCATGCTGTTCAAGCATGGTTTTGGCAATGTGATAATCCATCTCAATGACTTCATCAAAGGATTTTTGTTTTGCCAATTGTAATTGGCGCATAGTGACCTTCAAACTGGTTGGTGATCGCATTTTTAATTGCGATAATACGGCAACCGCCCATTCCGTCTGTTCATTTTCTAATGCTGCGAGAATGGCCTCAACGGTTTCAAATTGAAAGCATTTAGCAATACTATTGACACACAGTGTTTTGCCATTTTGCGCTGTGTGAAACTGTTGAATAATGCTAGCAATATCAGAATCTACTGCATCGACTATTGCACGCTCTACTGCATCAAACTGCTCTCTAGGAATAACTGCATCAACAAACTGCAATTGAAGCGCATCTTGTGCATGAATTGCATTCCCTATTAACGCCAAATAAGTACCCACATGATTGGGTAAGCGACTGAGATAATACGTTGCCCCAACATCTGGAAAAAACCCAATTAAGGTTTCTGGCATCGCAAGACGTAAATCCGTACTCGTAATACGATAGCGGCCAGGGATAGAAATACCCACGCCACCTCCCATGGTAATGCCATTCATAAAGGCAATGTAGGGCTTTGAGTAATGATAAATTTGTCGATTAACATTATACTCCCGGCGAAAATAATCTGCTTTTGCATTCCCTTCATAGACAGCACGAATATCGCCACCCGCACAAAAGGCTTTTTCATTATTGGAGCGAATTAAAACGGCTTTAATTGAAGCGTCATTTTCCCAGGCGATTAATTGCTGTTCTAGTGCCGTAAACATGTCACCATTTAACGCATTTAATGCTTTTGGACGATTTAAAATGATTTTACCCAGCTTATTACCGGGGTTTTTTTCAATAACTTCAAATAAAATATCTGGCATTTTTTTGCTCTACGTAATAATTTTTCCCTTATGCAAGGAAACCACCCGGTGCGCCAAATAGGCTACCACCGCCATACTATGGGTAATTAATAAATACGACAATTGTTTTTCAGTTTGCAACCGATCCAATAACGCTAAAATTTGTTTTTGTGTAGAAACATCTAGTGCACTCGTTGGCTCATCTAAAATTAATAACTCTGGTGATAATGCCAATGCACGCGCAATACAAACACGTTGACGTTGCCCCCCTGATAATTCATGCGGGTATCGCCATTTTAATTCCGGCGATAATTCAACTTCTTTTAATAAATCATCTGCAATTTTAAGCCCCGCTTCTTTTGTCCGAATTTTTTTTTGTATTCTCAATCCTTCACACAAACTTTCAACAATTTTCATTCTTGGATTTAATGCACTGCTCGAATCTTGAAAAATAATTTGCATCTTTGGGCGCAGCTGTCGTAATTTTTTTGAAGACAGCGTTGATAAGTCTTCATGGTTAAAAATAACATGACCATCCGTGTTTTTAATTAATCGTAAAATAGTTTTAGCAACGGTGGTTTTACCACTACCCGACTCACCCATTAAGGCAACCGTTTCCCCTTTTTTAACTGTAAATGAAATATCATCGACTACTTTAACAACATCAATAGTGCGACGCAAAATACTAGAGCGCACAGGAAAATATACTTTTAAATTCTCAACAGATAATACAGTTTGTGTTTCAAGCGGTTCTGTTTTACGGGGTTGCTCATCTAATACTGCATCCAGCAGTGCGCGACTATAATTTTCTTTTGGAGAAACAAAAAAATCTGCCGCATTGTTTTGCTCAATTAAATTGCCTTTTTGCAAAACTGTAATATCATCTGCTATTTTTTTTACAACTGATAAATCATGTCCTATAAATAACAATGCGCAGTGTTTTTTTTCTTTTAATTGTTGCAACAGTTCAATAATCTGTAATTGCAAACTAGGATCAAGTGCTGTTGTTGGTTCATCGGCAATTAATATGTCAGGCTCTGCAGAAATAGCCATCGCTATCATTGCGCGTTGACGCTGCCCGCCAGATAATTCATGCGGATAGGCATTAAAACAACGCTCGGTATCGCGAATGCCAACCTCATCCAATAACGCTATCGTTTTATTTTTTGCAGAAACTTTTGATAATTGTAAATGCAGTCGTAATACAGCACTGATTTGCTGCCCAACCGTCAACACCGGATTAAATGCCGACATCGCATCTTGGAAAATTAATCCAATATGTTTGCCGCGCACACTGCGCATTTGTTTTTCGGAAAAATCCAACAGATTTTTATTTTGAAATGCAATCTTGCTATCAATACTGACAGATGCATTTGAGGGCAATAATTGTAAAATGGATAAGGCAGACATGGTTTTTCCACTGCCAGACTCACCCATCAACCCCATACATTTTCCACGATAAAGCGACAATTGAAACTGGCGCAAAATCGATTGACTGCCGATCGTAAGATCGAGTGTTGGAATATGTAAAATGGGTTCCATCCTGGAGGCCTTTGTTCATTGGCAGGAATCTATTATCACAAGTGTAGCGATATCCTGCAAAAACACTCGCTTACGCTCATGCTCGCACCAACTATTATACTATTTTCCTGCAAAAACACTCGCTTACGCCCATGCTCGCACCAACTATTATACTATTTTCTTGCAACACCACTCTTTCTTGCCGCAGCGATGACCGCTTCTGCAACCGCTTGCGCCACATGCGCATTAAACACACTTGGAATAATATAATCTCGCGACAATGCCTTTTCATCAACACAAGCTGCAATCGCATACGCTGCCGCCAATTTCATTTCCGCATTGATATCGCTGGCATGACAATCCAATGTTCCACGAAAAATACCCGGGAATGCAAGCACGTTATTAATTTGATTGGGATAGTCACTACGACCCGTCGCCATCACAGCAACATATGGATTTGCAAGTTCTGGCATAATTTCAGGATCAGGATTGGCCATCGCAAACACAATCGGATCTTTATTCATGTTTTTTAAATCAGCCACTGTTAATACATTCGGTGCTGACAATCCTACAAATACATCCGCATTTTTAATCACATCTTGCAAGGACCCTTTTTCTTGGTTGTGATTGGTGCATTCAGCATAGGCTTTTTTCGATTCGTCTAAATGTTCCCGCCCCTTGTAAATAGCCCCATGACGATCACAGCCCACAATATTTTTAACGCCGATATCAAGCAACATATGCGTACATGCTGTTCCTGCTGCGCCTGCACCATTAAAAACAACTTTAATATCTTCCATTTTTTTGTGAACAAGTTTTAACGCGTTAATTAAAGCAGCGGTCATAACTGCTGCCGTGCCATGTTGATCATCATGAAACACGGGAATATCCAATTCTTCTTTTAAGCGTCTTTCAATTTCAAAACAACGTGGCGCTGCAATATCTTCTAAATTAATCGCGCCAAAACTGGGAGCTATGTATTTAATTGTTCTGATCACTTCTTCGGTATCTTTTGTCGCCAAACAAATCGGAAATGCATCGACATTGCCAAATTTTTTAAACAACATTGCCTTACCTTCCATAACAGGCATCGCAGCAAGAGGCCCAATATCACCCAAACCCAACACCGCCGTGCCATCACTCACGACAGCTACCATGTTTTTTCGAATTGTTAAGTTAAAGGCTTTTTCAGGATTTTCATGAATGGCCATGCAAACACGGGCAACACCCGGGGTATACACCATCGACAATTCATCACGGTGATTAATCGCAATTTTGCTATTCACTTCAATTTTGCCACCCAAGTGCAGCATGAAGGTGCGATCCGACATATAACGCACTTCCACTTCTTTAATATCAGCCAGCGCCTTATAAATCTTCTGCGCATGCTCTTCACCATAAGTATCTACCGTGATATCACGCGTAATGTGGCCATCATCGATTTTAACGATATCAATCGCACCCACGCGCCCTTCAAGCTTACTAATCATTGCAAGCACTTCAGGGAAAGCACTGCCCTGCTGTGGGGATTGCAGGCGTATCGTATAAGAGTTACTGGCATTAATGGACATAAAGATACCCTCGCGTTACCATGGAACAGTAGTTATGGAATTATAGGATAAGGATATAAACGCATGTCACCCAGACCTGTCAAGAAACAAA
The DNA here is from genome assembly GCA_030680235.1 of Coxiellaceae bacterium. GTDB lineage: Bacteria > Pseudomonadota > Gammaproteobacteria > Coxiellales > Coxiellaceae > 2-02-FULL-42-43. The sequence goes on along the minus strand of JAUXWQ010000025.1, from coordinate 9,592 downwards.
GCATACTTCATAATCCCATGAAAATGATCATTTTAATTGCACTGGTGGTCATGCTGCTGCTCATAGTGCTTTGGCACCTACTGCTTCCTTTACTGGGTATTTCTATTGTTGCTCTTACGGCGGGCGTCTGGAATGTTGCTATCGCCACCATTGTCATCATTTGCGTTTCTGCTTTATTGTTTTTTATCCTAACCGGTATTGGAATGCTCGTCTTAAGTATGGGGGTTTTGCTGTGGACAATGGTTGCTATTATTTTGTTCCCCATATTATTTCCCATCATATTACCCATATTGCTTGTTATGCTCGTCATTGGCTTAATACTGAGAAAGAAAAGGTAGTTATTTGTGCTCTTGCCACGTATTGCTTTATTTATTCTTGTAGGCATCTTCTCGCGAGTTTATTGCAAAAAAATTTGTGGGGGCATCTCAATCCCATTGCCATTAACTTAAAAAAGTAATCGCTCGTTACACTCGCGGCTCGCATCATGCGCTACCTTTCTGTCTTATAATCAGCACGTTCCGTCACAATATAATCCATCGGCACATCCCACGCTTCTGGCTGAATTTCCAAAATTTTTTGAAACTCATAGGCAACACCTATTCGCTTACAATGATGCGCCGCTTGCAAATAACGATCGTAACAACCCAATCCTCGCCCCAAACGGTGACAACAGGCATCAAATGCAACCAAGGGAATAACCATTAAATCAAGTTGATCCACAGAAATTAAATCATTTGAAACAGGCTCTAAAATACCAAGCTTATTTTTTTGATACGGCGTATTTTTATCGACTCGATAAAATTTTAAATCATGCGGCGCATAAAAAACTGGCAAATAAACTGATTTTTTTAACGCAAGCGCATGGATGAATACTTGCGATAAATCTATTTCATTTTCATGAGGAAGATAATAGGCAATGTGATTGCTGTTTAAAAAATCAGCGGATGCCATTATTTTTTCTGAAACAAGAAGGGAAGCTTTTTTAACAACATCCGGCAACAACTGTTTGCGCTGTTCACGCAACATGACACGACATGCTTTAGGTGAGACGCGCTGTATCGCAGCCCCCTTCACCTCAACACTACACCATCGCTTCATCTTTCACGCTTAAAAATTGCTGAATGCGGCTTTGCAAGGATTTGATTTGATCATGCATTACATCGATATAGTTATTTTTTTGATTGCGAAACAACATTAATTCTTGCGTGATATTCAACGCCGCTACAACAGCCAGACGTTCTGTGTTATTCGAATTGCATACCTGATGCATTTTTCGCATTTGCGAATCCAAATATTGTGCAGATTCCTGCAACTGCGCCGCTTCTTCAGGCGGGCACTTGATTTGATAAGTACGATCCATAATAGAAATAGCGATAACGTGTTCTGCCGTTGTCATGATAATTCTTCCTTCATTTGTTTAATCACTTGCTTAATGTGTGAAGCTGCACGTTCATTTTTATGCTGCAAACGGGTCGCTTCTTGAATATGTACCGCAATTTTTTGACGCAAGGTATTATTTTCGGATTGCAATGCATTGACCACATGCATCAAGTGGTCAATCTGTGATTCTAACTGAATAAGTTCTGATGTTGCCATGTTTCATCCTTAATTAAGGCTATTCTCAAAGCGGCAATGTTGCCGCTTTTAACCACATTGCCACATCCGGTGACAACGCATTCTCTAACAATGCATAAATCCTTTGATGATAGGTGTTTACTTGCGCAATTTCCTGCTCAGACAATAAAGCCTTATCGATTAAATTACGCGCATATGGCACCATCGTCAAATCGTCCATGCCATAAAAAGGACCGTTGCCCGACAAGCTTTTTTCTGCCGACACCTTTTCTACAATTTCACACAAATTTTCGATACGAATGCCATATTTTCCCGTGAAATATAAACCAGGCTCATTGCTTACAACCATCCCCGGTTTCAAGGCAACGCCTGTCGCGCCATATGCAATACGCTGCGGGCCTTCATGCACACACAAATAACATCCCACACCATGACCCGTACCGTGCCCAAAATCTAAAGCCGCATTCCATAAGGGCATACGCGCAATAGGGTTAATATGTTCACCACAAGCACCTTCTGGAAATAACAAATGACGCAAGGCTAAATGACCCTTTAAAACCAGTGTGAAATGCTTTTTCTGATCTTGCGTTGGCTCACCCAAATGTATCGTGCGTGTAATATCGGTTGTTCCTTCAAAATATTGTGCCCCCGAATCTACGAGCAGCATATCTTGATTGCTAATTTTATGTTTTGAACTTTCTTCTGCACGATAATGCACAATGGCACCATGATCCGCAAAACCACAAATGGTAGGGAAACTTAATTCTTTACAGCGCGTATCTTCACGTCTGAATCTTTCCAATTGATCTGCCGCAGAGATTTCATCAACCCCATCACGCCAGTGATTTTCAATCCAATGTAAAAATTTAACCATTGCAATGGCATCCAAACGATGCGCTTCTCGCATACCCGCTAATTCGACCTTATTTTTAATCGCTTTCATCATCACAATCGGCGATGTTTTTTCAATGAGTGTTGTCGCTTGCAGCTGTAATTCAACCCACCAACTGGCGGTAGCCGGATCAACCCATACGCGACCACGTAAGGCCTGTAGGGCTTTTTCAAAATCGCTATATAACTGTAGTGTTATATGATGCTCTGAAAAATAGGCAATATGCTCTGGCAAACCCGCGTTCTTGTGTAAAAATAAAAAAGCATCTTGATCTGTAATAATGGCATAGCTAATACAGAGTGGATTGTAAGGAATATCATCTCCACGAATATTAAAGAGCCAAGCAATTTCATCCAGCTGTGTTAACACCAATATCTCTGCTGATACCTTCCCCATCGCATCCCGGACTAAGGCTAACTTTTCAGTGGCAGAAAACCCCGTATATTGTGTATCAACAGTATGAATCGGTTTGTGCACCAAAGCAGGCGGATTTTCCCAAATGGCATCAATCCAGTTCTCTGAGATAGGCTTTAAGACCCCATTAATACGAGACAATACTTGAGACCACTGGCGCTCCTGCGCAATACTCATCACCCGCGGATCAACTCCTACCGTTGTATTCATTGCATTATCTGCAAGCCATGCAGAAACCGGTGCAGATACCCCTTGCAGCTGCTTCATCAATTGAAACGCACTCGTATCTAATTCTTTCTCTGCTTGCAAAAAATAACGCGGATCTGTCCATAAATAGGCGTTTTCAAAACCAACTAATGCTTCACCATAGGAGCCTGTGAAATCCGTCAACCATTCACGACGTTGCCAATGTGCTGGTACATATTCGTTATTATGATCATCTCGTGTCGGCACAAAATAAAAATCAACACCAAACTGGCTCATATGCTTACGTAAAGCGGATAATTTTTCTTGAGGAGCATTTGTCATAAAAAAGCCTTAGCATCTAAAATTCACTGTTTTTTATGTTAACATACGCACCATGTCAGAAAAAATAGCACGTACAAACATTCTCATTGTCGGCGCAGGTCTTGTTGGCTTGAGTGCTGCATTAGCGCTCAAAAATGAAGGTTTCTCTGTGCGCGTACTTGAACACCATTTGCCGGAAGCCAGCACACGCCCTTTATCATTATCTTTTGGCAGCTATCGCATTTTACAATCACTCGGTGTATGGGCGGCCTTAGAAAATAGTGCTTCCCCCATTTTATCCGTACACGTTTCTGAACAGGGAAAACTTGGCTTTACAAAATTTTCCGCTGAAAATGAAGAGCTCGCTGCTTTGGGATATGTTGTTCCTTTTTCTGAGTTGCAAAAAGTACTCTATCAAAAAGTAAACGATGTCACATCCATTACCCATATCGATTCACTTATTTGCACGAAAAATGGGGTCACTGTAAAAACAAATCTGCATGAATTTCACGCGGATTTATTAATTGCTGCTGATGGTACGCACTCTACCTGTCGTGATTTTTTAAAAATTCCCGCTGATGAAACAGAATCTGGGGATATTGCAGAAATTTATCAGCTCACTTTATCAGAAAGCCATACCAATACGGCTTATGAACGATTCACAAAAGAAGGGACGCTTGCCCTATTGCCCTTGATTGAAAAAAATCAAGCACAGTTAGTATGGACGAAGAAAAAATCCTCGGAAACCTGTGATTTTTTATCACGCTTTCAAGAAATTTTTGCAGGTAGGGTAGCCATTGCCTCTGCTAAAAAAGTGGCAGAATTCCCCCTGAAAACAACCATTGCTAATGAACAAATCAGCCAGTCTGCTGTATTAATAGGGAATGCAGCACACACCATCTATCCTGTTGCTGCTCAAGGATTTAACTTGGGTCTGCACGACGTATCGATATTAACAAGCACCCTGTCTAATGCCAAAAAAAACAATCATTTTATAGGTGATTTATCTGTTTTAAAAAGATACGAGGAAGCAGCGCTTATCCACCAAAAAAAAATTTTTACGATAACGGATCAGCTCAGCACTATTTTTGATTTTCCAGGCCTAGGATGTGCGCGGGGATTGGGGTTATTGGCGATGGAAGTGTTCTCGCCCTTAAAAAATCGACTGGCGAAACGCCTGATGGGGATGACACGATGATAAAACATTACCATGCCATCATCATCGGTGGCGGCATCGTTGGATTATCACTCGCCGCATTGCTTAGCAATAATCATTTTTCTGTTGCTGTTGTTGAATCAAAAAATGCTGCTCTCGATAATGATCCTTTAACTGCCCGCGTTTCTGCTATTCACAAAAATACTGCGACGCTATTTGCTTACTTAGCTATCTGGAAAGACATGCCACACACCCCTATGCAAGCGATGCATATTTGGGATCACACACACAAAGCAGCTCTTAATTTTGACAATCATAACTCAGTATGGATCATTGAAAATCGTGCTATTATTAGCGCGCTTGAAAAAAAATGTGCGCCTGTTGATTTTTATCGCCCAAGACATCCCAAAAAATATAGCCGCGATAACCATAAAATTATTTTAACGCTCGATGATGACACCGTCATTGAAACAGATTTATTAATTGGCGCTGATGGTGCAGAGTCTTGGGTTCGCAATCAAATGCAAACGACGCTCCACAAAAAATCCTACGAACAAAAAGCGATTATTGCCGTCATTCAAAGCGAAGTAGCGCATGAAAACACCGCTTATCAGAAGTTCTTAACCACAGGCCCCGTCGCCCTATTGCCGCTTGAAAACCCACATCATACAGCGCTTGTGTGGTCTGCTGATAATCCGATTAGCGATGATTTACTGCAACAATCTTCAGCAGGTTTTTCAGCAGCCCTAACCGATGCCTTGGATTTTAAGCTGGGAAAACTCACCGCCATTTCTGAACGATTACAATTCCCTTTGATCATGCGACATGCTGATAATTACGTTGATCATCAAATGGCCTTAGTGGGTGATGCGGCACACACGATTCATCCCCTCGCAGGATTAGGGGTTAACTTAGGTCTCATGGATGCTGCTTGTTTAACGGACACGCTCATTAACGCTCGCGCAAAGAAAAAACCAACGGGGGACTATCGCAGTCTTCGGCACTATGCCCGTTGGCGAAAAGCTGAAAATACCGGTATTATTTGCACAATGCGTCTGCTAAAAACAGTTTTTGCAATAAACACACCCTTTGCAAATAAGACACGCAGTATGGCAGTAAATGCAGTTAATCAATGTGATTTTGTCAAAGAAAATTTAATGGCATACGCAATGGGGAAAACCCTTGATCTCACATTTTTAAAAAAATAAATAACTTTCAAGGACTTACCCATGAGAAAAAGTGCTGCCGCAGTAGTAAGCGAAGCTGTATCTAGCTCCCTGGATTACCTTATGTCTATCATTGATGACGATGATCGCTCCTTTTCAAAAAAAACAACTGAGGAATTATTCTTACTGTTAGAAACCATTGAAACGGAGATGACCCGCTGCGCCTCACGTGCTGAAAAAGCACAAGAAAACGCTATCGAACTTTGGAAAAATTTTAGCGAACAAAACCCAGACGCACGACAAACAGGGATGGCAAAACTCCAACACATTAACAAATCTATTCAAGACCAGCAGCGAAATGCACAATCTTACCTACATGAATTAACAAGGCTGATTGAAGAAAAAACGCAAATCAACCATGAGCTTTCTTTGCGCAAAATGATTCAAGCCTTAGAAATTAAAATGATCGACCATAAAAATGCACTGCGCGAAATGGAAGAAGCCGCGTTAAACTCAAAAAAAACAGCACTGGACGTTCAAAAAAGTCGCGTTGAATCTGAGCTAAGTACGTTTCAAATTTATACAAACGAGGTGCTTTCAGAGCGCAGTAAATTGGCACAAGAACTCTCGAAAGCATCTTGCCAAAAAAAATCAGCGCTACTGAATACGGAAACTACAACCTTGTTTACTGAAGAAACGACCCGTACACACACCAAGCTTTCATCGCACTATAAAACCCTTCACACCTTATTCGGCACAGCGCATCAGGAAAAACTAGTACTTTTAGACGAAATGAAGCAAATGGCACTAGATGAGCTTGCTATTGAAGAAAAAGAAGAATTCGCCCTTATCTAAATAGACAAAATGCCCCAAACCCGATATTGTCCAGGACAATCATTCGCCGTATGCTAATAGGCGAATAAACACCCAAACAGGAGACAAACGATGCCCACTCAACCAAACCGTTATGGCCACCTTAACAAAAAACCAAAACAAGCAGCCGAACAGGGCGCCGAGGTCAACAAAATTACGGATCCTTCCAAATTCAGCGCTGAAACAGAGCGCAATTTTGTGGTTGTTGCTCCGGAGAAGAAATCTTCTTCAAAAGCAGCACTGTTTCAACCTGCTGAAGCACCAACCGCAGATGTTGACACACGTTACTCATGGAATCCCACACGTTTGCTTTGGTAATGATACGACTGCACTATCGAGCGCACCTTCGGGTGCGTTTTGTTGCTGGGTAAAAGCCTATAGACAATCTCGATTCAAGGTAATATTTTTTAATGCGGATATAGTGTTTGATGCGCAAAAACACTCGCTACGCTCATGCTCGCATCAACCACTCAAACAGAGTGGCTATGAGTGGACTCGAACCACCGACCCCAGCATTATGAATGCCGTGCTCTAACCAGCTGAGCTACATAGCCAAAAAAGAGAGGGAATTTTGGCGATTTCGCAAGACATTGTCAAGTGAAACACAATCGCCAATCTGTACATATTTCAACACATTTCAAGCCTTGGAAGATCCACAAAACCTGCATTGGATAATTCCCCGCCATATTCTTTTTCAACTTTCCGTGCCAAACTTGTCGGATAAATAAAGGCATCTGTTGCTCTTACTGCCAATGGCATACACAGCAAATTCATCACGCTAAAAAAGGCACTCAAAAAATACAATTTAGCCCCTTCAATCTTTCCAAGCGGCGTCAGTGTTAAATCATTCATAAAAATAAAATTAAATGTATCTCGTAATGCCTGTATCACCAAGTAAATTGCTGGGACAAACCACAAAGCCATTGCAGGATCATCACGTGATAAGGTGACATCAGGAGAAAATAAAATCGTCATAAAATACATCATATAAAGTGTTTTTTTCGATGTTTCAATCAGCGATCCAAGACTTCCCTTCTGATAAGGCTTTTGCATTCCTTTTTGCAGCGCAGCATCAACTGCAGAACAACAATTATAAGCCGTTGCATCCCAAAAAAGAGAACGTGTTATCGGCCCAACCAATGCCCATGATGCTGTATTTTTAATTCGCTCCAACTCTGCAATCACAGCATCTGTATCGATTGAGTGCGGTAAACGAAGCGTATGTTTATAAACACCACGATTAAAATATGTTTCCCTTAATTCAGATTCTATTGGCAGCGTTGCCATTAAATCCTGAACGGTTTCATTCTCTCTTTTATTTTCATCCATCATGCGTACCCATGACCGACCCCGCATCACTACATCTGCTTCATAAGAAGAAACTGTGGTAGAGGGAACACTGGTTGAGACACGTTCACCCCAGCTCATCTTTCGAATAGCGCTGGGCAAAAGTGCGTGATACAGCGAAAAATAATAAACTGCTTTAACCGTGTCATCGATTTCTTGCGTTACCAACAAACCTACATGACCCGTTCGTGCTGTTCCCATAGGAGGATGGTACAACAACAATACCGTTTTTCTTGCTTCATCATTACGCATAGAATTTCCTTTTTAGAATAAATAACTCTATCGCATGCGTTTTCTTAATATGATAAACATCGCGATCGGCAAAATAACCAGCATATATAAACAACAAACCCCCGCATACGCAAGCGCACGAATAAAAATACTCGGATCAAAAACAACGATCAATAGTGGCGGTAACAAGGCAATAACGGCAATCCATAAACGATTTACTTTATGTTTAAATCCATCTGTCAAAGTATCAAAAAGCGATGTGGTCACACTTAAAAAACCCGTTACCGAACAGATAGAAATAAAAACAACACTGATAGATTGTAATAATGTCTTATGCGTTAAATTTACAAGCGCACCCATCAATAATGAATTGGTATTGGCAGAATTATTCATAGCTGCCAATACTGCTCGAGGTAAAGCCCCTTGTATAACGGCAATCCAAAGTAAATACAAAATAATCGGAATAAAACTTCCAATCCAAAAAATGCGAGTTAACTGTTTCTTATTATTACCTAAATAATCACGAATACTGGGTAAAATACTGCCATAACCAAAAGCAGTAATCATGACGAGCCATGTTGCACCATGCCAATTTGCATTACCCAAAGCCAGTGCACTGGTATGTGAAAAGGGAATGACCGATCCAATCAAAATAAAACAAATGACGAATTTGATGCTCATTAAGACACGATTGGTATAGTCCACTGCATGAATACCTTGATAAACAATGCTTCCTAAAACAATACTCGCTAACAGGGTTGCCACCGAACGGGGCACCATGAGATGCATTTTATTTAAGAGTGCATACAGCAAATCGGTGCTCGCCCCCAAATATGCGCACACCAAAGCAATCAGCAACATTAAATACACGCACCAGGTGATTATTTTTCCAATATTACCGAATGTTTTTTGTGACATACTCACAAAATTCGCGCCGCGCGGCATTTGCATATTCACTTGCAATAAACACCAGGCACCTGTTGTCATCACCCCCCACGCAATGAGCAACATCACAACAGTGAGTGAGAAATGATAAGTTGCCGTGACAATCGGAAGACCTAACATACCTGCAGCAATGCAAGTTCCTAAAATTAAATATAATGCGCCGAAGGGCTTAAACATTGATTGTCACCGAGTTATTTGACTCTAATCACCCTAGCGAAATTACTATCATATTGCAAACCAACAATTGTTGGTGGGGGAGGAAGCATCATTGTCATTGAGTTAAGAAGTTTAATAAATCACTCGTTACACTCGTGGCTCGCACCATGTGCAGAGCCGCGAGTGTAGCGAGCGATTATTTTCTTAAGTCATATATGGACCCCGCCCTGGATGCAAACAATAAATTCAATTTTTAGCAAAATAAAAGTGAGATGCATTCATATATTCGGCCTCTTTATTCTTGAGTGATTACGTTCACTCGGGCCCTGA
>JAUXWQ010000022.1 GCA_030680235.1 Coxiellaceae bacterium | reverse complement strand
CAGAATGGCTACAGGAGACACGGAAGATGAGGTTTGAGGAAGCTTATGAAGGCTGGAGGAGTGGAGGTTTTACACAGGAAGAAGCGGCTATGGTGCTTGGGGTATGTGATCGTACATTTCGGCGTTACCTGGTCAGATACGACGAAGGTGGACTGGATGCACTGATGGATAAGCGCCTGAGTCAGGCTTCGCATCGTTGCGCACCCGTTGATGAGGTGATGCGGTTAACGGAGCAATATCAAAGTCGTTATTTAGGTTGGAATGCCAAGCATTTTCACACATGGTATCGCAAGGATGGAGGTACGCGTGGCTATACGTGGGTTAAGAGTTGTTTGCAAGAAGCTGGGTTGATAAAACGTGCTAAAAAGCGTGGCGCGCATCGTAAACGTCGTGAACGATCTCCATTACCGGGCATGATGATCCATCAGGATGGCAGTACGCATGAGTGGGTAGCGAACCAAAAGTGGGATTTAATCGTTACTGTCTCGCGTCAACTAACTTGTCCACATTGACGACAATTAAGATGTCCGGTTGAATGATTGTAATTTATTTTTTCAATTGTTGTTTTTTCCGATAACTCTCTCCTTCGATTTCTATAATGGCACCTCTAAAAATTCAGCGTTCTAAACAAAACGAGGGGCGAATAAAAAATATTGACGCAGCATATGCTTGATATGTAAGGAAATATTTTTTGTGAGCAACGAAGTATGGTGACGAAACGGGGTAAGCAGGCAAGCCGCAAAGCGGCTGCTCGCAAATATGGATTTTTAGAGGTGCCCTAATGTGAGCATGATGAATAATGCGGTCAACTGCGGCGACAGTCATCATGGGATCTGGGAATATCTGATCCCATTGGCTGAAAGGTTGATTGGAAGTAATAATCAGACTGCCACTTTCATAACGATGCGCGATGAATTCGAACAGTACTTGCGTCTCACCATCAGTCTTTTTGACATACCCAATATCATCAATGATCAATACGCGGTACTTATCCATGCGGGTCATGTAAGTCATTAAGTCGAGATTCTTTTTGGCTGCCTGGAGCTGCTGTACAAGAGCAGTGGCTGATAACCATTTGACGCGCACCCCTCGCTCAATGAGCTGATGCCCATTGATGATTGTCTTTAAGCTGTAGTATCGCTTGTTGCGTGGACACGGTCGCGATGGAATCCACGGGCGTGTACTGGATCCCTTTGTTCGAGCTTCTGGAATCGCGCGGTTTCAAAGTATTTCTGGTCAATGCG
>JAUXWQ010000015.1 GCA_030680235.1 Coxiellaceae bacterium | reverse complement strand
CAGAACAACAGACGTAACAGGTGCTGTTGAGTTGCCAGAAGGTGTTGAAATGGTAATGCCAGGCGACAACATCAAAACAGTTATCGAATTGATCTGCCCAATTGCGATGGAAGAAGGCTTGCGCTTTGCGATTCGTGAAGGCGGACGTACAGTTGGTGCTGGTGTAGTAGCGAAAATTATCGCGTAATAGTGCGAGTCGCGGACGGTGTCCGCGACTTTTGCAGAGGTTTGTTGTAGCGATGCGACTCATCGCAGAATTTAACGATTTAGGCCAGTAGCTCAATTGGCAGAGCGGCGGTCTCCAAAACCGCAGGTTGGGGGTTCGATTCCCTCCTGGCCTGAAAATATGTTTTAATGCAAGCCAAGTAACAGCGGTTTGATGTGAGCTGTGGACGAAGTTCATCGCTTTTGCAAGGTAGTTCCTAAACGACGGTACATTATGAACCAAAAAGCAAATCTTAAAGTGATATCTGTATCATCTTCACGTTTTGATACGTTCAAGTGGTCCTCTGTTTTCTTGTTTTTGATAGCAGGGCTTTATGCAAATGCCTATTTTAATCAGATTGCATGGGCAGTTCGTGCAGCCTTAGGTCTTTTGTTAGCCATTGGATTGCTGTTAATTATCTTTCAAACGGCCAAAGGGCGTTTTTTTTGGAATTTTGTGCAAGGTGCGCGGATTGAATTACGTAAGGTTGTATGGCCAACACGTCAAGAAACCGTACAGACAACCCTGATTGTCGTTGCAATGGTGGTTGTTGCTGCGATTGTTTTGTGGGGAATTGATACTTTGTTTTTTTGGTTAGTGGGATGGCTTACAGGCCAAAGAGGTTAGCGTATGACAGAAGAACAAGCGAATAAAAAATGGTATGTCATTCATGCCTATTCTGGTTTTGAGAACTATGTAGTGAAAGCACTTGGCGAACGTATTCGTCTAAAAGGTTTAGAAAGCCGCTTTGGTGAGATTATTGTTCCGACTGAAGAAGTGGTCGAAATGAGAGGTGGTCAGAAGCGTAAGAGCGAACGCAAGTTTTTCCCTGGTTATGTCCTAGTGCAGATGGAGATGGACAGCGATACCTGGCATTTGGTAAAAAGCGTGCCTAAGGTATTGGGTTTTATTGGCGGTACTGCAGAAAAGCCAGCAGCGATTACCGATAAAGAAGCAGCTGCGATCTTGCGCCGTGTTGAAGAAGGCGAAAGCAAGCCAAGACCAAAAGTTTTATTTGAGCCAGGTGAAGTGGTGCGCGTAACGGATGGTCCGTTTGCCGATTTCAATGGTGTAGTGGAAGACGTCAATTATGAGAAAAATAGATTGCGCGTTTCCGTATCTATTTTTGGTCGTTCAACACCAGTTGAATTAGAATTCGGGCAAGTAGAGAAAAGCTAGCTATTCGCTTGCTATGTGTAAGTCGCGGATGGGTCATTTGCGAAAAAAAACATACGCTCATTTCGAAGAGATTGTAAGAATTCGGGGAGTCGGTTCGCTCTGGATCGATGCTAGAACCCGTAGTGGAGAGTCATAACAATGGCAAAGAAGATACAAGCTTATATTCGCTTGCAAGTTAAAGCGGGTGAAGCAAATCCAAGTCCACCAGTTGGTCCTGCATTGGGTCAGCATGGTGTTAACATCATGGAATTCTGTAAAGCATTTAATGCAAAAACACAGGGCGTAGAAAAAGGGTTGCCGACACCTGTTGTCATTACAGTTTATTCAGATCGTAGTTTCACCTTTGTTACAAAAACACCGCCTGCTTCAGTATTACTGAAAAAATTGGTATTGGGTGGTAAAAGCGGTAGCGCAACGCCAAACACGGCTAAAGTGGGTAAAGCAACACGTCAGCAGCTTGAAGAAATTGCAAAAATGAAAGCGCCTGATTTAACAGCAGCTGATTTAGAAGCTGCAGTTCGTACGATTGCTGGTACAGCACGTAGCATGGGTATTGATGTTGAGGGAGTGAAAGCACGTGAGTAAAACTTCTAAGAAACAAAAAGCGGCAAGACAGGGTCTTGTGTCAGGAAAATCCCACGCAATTTTAGACGCTGTTGAATTGATGAAAAAATGCGCAGGTGCAAAGTTCGTTGAGAGCGTTGATGTTGCACTTGTTTTGGGTGTTGATGCATCAAAATCTGATCAAGCGGTTCGTGGTGCGACTTTATTACCCAATGGTACTGGTAAAACAGTGCGTGTTGCGGTGTTTGCACAAGGCGCACAAGCAGATGCGGCGATTGCAGCAGGTGCTGACATCGTTGGTTTTGAAGATTTGGCTGAAAAAGTGAAATCTGGTGATTTCGCAGTGGATGTTGTTATTGCAACACCTGATGCTATGCGTATTGTTGGCCAATTAGGTCAAATTTTAGGGCCAAAAGGCTTGATGCCAAATCCTAAAGTTGGAACAGTAAGCAGTGATGCAGGAACAGCTGTGAAAAATGCGAAAGGTGGCCAAGTGCGTTATCGTACTGATAAAGGCGGTATTTTGCATTGCTCAATCGGTAAAGTAAATTTTGAAAGCGATGCCCTCAAGCAAAATCTTGAAGCATTGTTAGCAGATGTTCGTAGAGCAAAACCTGCAACAGCGAAAGGCACCTACTTTAGAAAGATTATTCTTTCTTCCACAATGGGTCCTGCTTTAGTGGTTGATATGAGTTCATTGAGTGTGTAGATGAGAGTGAGCGTGTGAGTGTGAGGTCAGCGGTACAAAGAGATGTAAACTAAAAATTAGCTTGCTGTGAAAGCGGTTGAATTTTGTTTAAACAACATTGTTCCTTAGATCTCATGCTCATAGCGACCACTCCTGTTTTAGAATTTCGCGGCAATTTCTTGTCGTCGAAGACCGTAGGTGCGCTCTTTTTTGAGAGCGCTTAATTTCCTACGTAGATGGGGGAAATTGAAGACAGTGTAAGCGTCACTCATACTGACACTAACACCGCTCACAATTTCAAAGTTAAATGTACTGGAGAAGAAACAGTGGCTTTAAATTTAGAAGATAAAAAAGCAATTGTTGCAGCATTAACAGATGTGGCGACTGCGTCGTTGTCTGTTGTCGCTGCTGACTACCGTGGTGTTTCGGTCTCTGTGATGAATGCGTTGCGTAAAGCTGCACGTGGAAGTGACGTGAAAATCGGCGTTTATCGCAACACATTGGCACGAAGAGCCTTGAAAGATACGGAATTTGCTTGTCTTTCTGATGTATTAACTGGGCCTATTTTGTTGTTTTTTGCGCAAAATGATCCTGGTGCTGCTGCCCGTGTTATACGGGATTTTGAATTCGCTGATAAATTGGCGGTGCGTGGTTTGGCTTTAGGTGGCCAGCTATTAGCAGCGGATCAATTGAAAGCGGTTGCAAGCTTACCGACACGAGATCAAGCATTGGCGCAACTCTTGTCAGTAATGATGGCACCTATCACGAAGTTCGTTCGTACGGTTAATGAACCAGCCGCACAAACAGCACGTGTATTGGCAGCAATTGCGGATCAAAAGAAAGCAGCATAAATTTGGTGTGCGTGGGAGTGTGAGTGTGAGTGTCTGAGGTATAGTGTTGTTCGATCTGACTTCAAAAAACTAAGGAAGTTTTGAGTTTGGCTTGAATTAAATTGATCCTCGGGTACTGACACTCACACTGACACTCACACTTGTGAAACTAATTAACAATGTTGGGGAATATATAATGTCAACAATTTCAAAAGATCAAATCTTAGAAGCAGTAGCAAACATGAGCGTTTTGGATGTTTGTGACCTCGTTAAAATGATGGAAGAAAAATTCGGTGTTTCTGCAGCAGCAGCAGTAGCGGTAGCAGGTCCTGCGGCAGCAGCAGCGGTAGTTGAAGAACAAACTGAATTCAACGTAGTAATGACAAGCTTCGGTGCAAATAAAATCGAAGTGATTAAAGTTATTCGTGCAGTAACTGGTCTTGGCTTGAAAGAAGCGAAAGACATGGTTGAAGCAGTACCTGCTGTTGTGAAAGAAGCAGTTGCTAAAGCTGAAGCTGAAGACATCAAGAAAAAATTGGTTGATGCTGGCGCTACGGTCGACGTTAAGTAATCTTGATTATATAGCGTGAGTGGGAGTGGGAGTGTGAGAAATTACGCTCCTCTCCCGTTCGTGCTTTTTTTCGTTGAATTTTAGAGTGTTATATTTTGGTGTTTTAGTTTTAATAGAGAAGTAAAGGTCATTTTATGTAAACAGCTTTCTCACACTCACTCGCACACTCCTACTAAAAAATAAGAGGCAAATTCCGATATGACAAAAGCTCACCACAATGATCGCTACACAGTAACCTCAGGATCGGAAAAAAGACGCGTGAGATTGCGCTTAGGTCAAAGTCAACCTGAAGTCATGAAAACGCCTTACCTAATAGGCATTCAAATAGATTCTTACGAACAATTTTTACAATCCAATGTTGCGCCAGATAAACGCACAGACACGGGTCTGCAAGCAGCATTTAAATCTGTTTTCCCTATCCAGAGTTATTCTGGCAATGCACGTTTAGAATTCGTTTCTTATAATTTGGGCGCGCCACTTTTTGATGTTCCAGAATGTAAATTACGTGGCTTAACTTTTGCAGGTCCGTTAAAAGTAAAAATGCGTTTGGTTGTTTATGATCGTGAAAACACGAAAGACAATACAGCGATTAAAACGATTAAAGAACAAGAAGTTTACATGGGTGAATTACCGCTCATGACCGAAACAGGTAGCTTGGTTATCAATGGTACTGAGCGAGTCGTTGTTTCTCAGTTACACCGTTCTCCGGGTGTTTTCTTCGAACATGATAAAGGTAAAACACACTCTTCTGGGAAATTACTGTATTCAGCACGTATTATTCCTTACCGTGGCTCATGGTTAGATTTTGAATTCGACCCCAAAGATTGTTTGTTCGTGCGTATTGATCGTCGTCGTAAATTACCAGCGACTGTTATTTTGCGTGCGCTTGGTTATCAAGTAGAAGAAATTTTAGATTTATTTTATGAAAAAAATGTTTTCCATTTTCAAAAAGACAAAATTATTTTGGACTTAGTGCCCCGTTTCTTGCGTGGTGAATTAGCAGCAATGGATATTTTTGATGAAAACGGTGAGGTTGTTGTTGAAGCGAATCGTCGTATTTCAGCGCGTCATGTCCGTCGTATTGAAAAAGCAAACATCAAAAAATTAGAAGTAACCGAAGATTATTTAATGGGTCGTGTGTTAGCAAAAGCGATTGTTGATAAATCAACGGGTGAAGTGATTGCGGAAGCCAACCAAGAAATCACCTTGGAATTGATTGAGGCATTAAAAAATGCAGGTGTTACAGCATTTGATACTTTATACATTAATGAAATTGAACGCGGTGCTTATATTTCTGATACCTTAAAATTAGACTCAGCCACATCACAACTCGATGCGTTAGTTGAAATTTATCGCATTATGCGTCCAGGTGAGCCGCCTACAAAAGATTCAGCAGAAAGCTTGTTTGAAAGTTTATTCTTCACGCAAGATCGTTACGATTTATCTGCGGTAGGTCGTATGAAATTTAATCGCCGTGTTGGTCGTAGCGATTTAACGGGTTCTGGCGTATTGTCAAAAGAAGACATCGTTGACGTGTTAAAAGTGCTTGTGAGTATTCGTGATGGCCAAGGCGAAGTGGATGATATCGATCATTTGGGTAACCGTCGTGTCAGAAGCGTTGGTGAAATGACTGAAAACCAATTCCGTATTGGTTTGGTGCGTGTTGAACGCGCAGTAAAAGATCGTTTGAGCTTGACTGACATTGATACTTTAATGCCACAAGATTTAGTCAATGCAAAACCTGTTTCTGCAGCGGTTAAAGAATTTTTCGGCTCGAGTCAATTGTCGCAGTTTATGGATCAAAATAACCCATTATCAGAAGTGACGCACAAACGTCGCGTTTCTGCTCTTGGGCCTGGCGGGTTGACGCGCGAACGTGCGGGCTTCGAAGTTCGTGACGTGCATCCAACACACTATGGTCGTGTTTGTCCTATTGAAACGCCTGAAGGTCCAAACATTGGTTTGATTAACTCATTGGCTGTTTATGCGCGCACGAATGAATATGGTTTCTTAGAAAGTCCTTATCGTCGTGTGGTTGATGGCCGTGTTACGGATGATATTGATTATTTATCTGCAATCGAAGAAGGCGACTTTTACATTGCGCAAACCAGCATTACGATCGATGAAAAAGGCAATTTGACTGATGAACTTGTATCGTGTCGTCATAAAGGTGAGTTTACGTTAACGACACCGGACAAAATCAACTATATGGATGTATCACCTCGTCAGATTGTATCGGTTGCGGCATCTTTAATTCCCTTTCTTGAACACGATGACGCGAACCGTGCGCTCATGGGTTCCAACATGCAACGTCAAGCGGTTCCAACGATTCGCCCTGACAAACCATTGGTTGGTACTGGCATGGAACGTATTGTGGCGGTTGACTCTGGTGTGACTATTGCTGCCAAACGTCCTGGGGTTGTTGATGCAGTTGATGCATCGCGCATCGTCGTTCGTGTTGATAAATCTGCATTACGTAAAGATGAAGAAATTGGGATTGATATTTACAATCTCACGAAATATACACGTTCAAACCAAAATACGTGTGTTAACCAACGTCCAATAGTTAGCGTTGGTGATAGGGTGCAAGTAGACGATGTTATGGCTGATGGTCCATCGACTGATTTGGGTGAGTTGTCACTGGGTCAGAACTTGATGGTCGCATTTATGCCTTGGAATGGTTACAACTTTGAGGATTCGATTTTATTATCTGAAAACCTCGTCAAAGAAGATCGTTTCACATCGATTCATATTCAGGATTTGACTTGTATTTCTCGCGACACGAAATTGGGATCTGAAGAAATTACTGCGGATATCCCGAACGTTGGCGAAGGCGCATTATCGAAATTGGATGCCTCGGGTATTGTTTATGTTGGTGCTGAAGTTAAACCAGGCGATATTCTCGTTGGTAAAGTAACGCCTAAAGGGGAAACACAACTAACACCAGAAGAAAAATTGCTTCGCGCAATCTTCGGTGAAAAAGCATCTGATGTGAAAGATTCTTCTTTGCGTGTACCGCCTGGTGTAACGGGTACGGTAATTGATGTGCGTGTATTCATACGTGATGGCGTGAAAAAAGACGAACGCACATTACAAATTGAAGAAGACCAGCTTGCACTCATGCAAAAGGGGATGGATGACGAATTACGTATCCGTGTCGATGCAATGTTTGAAGGTTTGGAAGAATTATTGATTGATCAAGTGGTTGATGGCGGTCCTGAGAAATTGAAAGCAGGCTCAAAAGTGACGAAAGATTATTTGGAAACATTGTCGCGTGATAAATGGTTTGCCATTCGTTTACGTGATGACAAAGCGCATCAACGTCTTGAAGCAGTGCATCAAACTTTTAATGAATTGCATGCGGATCGTGATGAAAAAATCAAAGCAATGCGTATGAAGTTAGTGCAAGGTGATGATTTAGCGCCTGGCGTTATTAAGATCGTTAAAGTGTATTTGGCTGTTAAGCGTCGTATCCAGCCTGGTGACAAAATGGCGGGACGTCACGGGAATAAAGGGGTTATCTCTACAATTGTGCCTGTTGAAGACATGCCGCATTTGGAAGATGGAACGCCAGTTGATATCGTTTTGAATCCATTGGGCGTACCTTCTCGTATGAACGTTGGACAGGTGTTAGAAACCCATTTGGGCTGGGCTGCAAAAGGCTTGGGACGCAAGATTGGTGCACTATTGGAACAACATTCATCAATGCAAGCGCTTCGTGAATATCTGAAGAAAGTCTATGACGTAAGCCATAGTCAAAAACTGGATATTGATGCAATGTCTGATAAAGAAGTGAAAGAGTTGGCACACAATCTTAAAGGCGGAGTGCCCGTTTCTACACCAGTATTTGACGGGGCTTCAGAAGCGGAGATTCGCAATCTGTTAAAGATGGCGGACCTTCCTGAATCAGGTCAAACGACTTTGTATGATGGCCGTACGGGTAGAACCTTCTCTCGTCCAGTAACGGTGGGTTACATGTATATGTTGAAGTTGAACCACTTGGTTGACGACAAAATGCATGCGCGTTCAACAGGTTCTTATAGCTTGGTAACACAGCAACCATTAGGTGGTAAAGCACAGTTTGGTGGTCAACGCTTCGGGGAAATGGAAGTGTGGGCGCTGGAAGCTTATGGTGCAGCTTATACCTTGCAAGAAATGTTGACGGTGAAATCCGATGACGTGAATGGTCGTACACGCATGTATAAAAACATCGTTGATGGCGATCATCGTATGGATGCCGGCATGCCAGAATCGTTTAACGTATTGATCAAAGAAATTCGATCATTGGCGATTGATATTGATTTGGAATCGGATTGAGTGAGAGTGGGAGTGTGCGTGTGAGTATCTGAGGTGAATTTAGTTTAAATTAAAACTTAAGATTTCTGTGATAGCTTGAGTTTTTGTTTGAAGATAATTAAACCTCAGATACTCACACTCCCGCTCACCCTCTCACCATATTAAAGATATTGGCGTTCACTCAAAATGAGGAAACAACCTTGAAAGACTTACTAAGACAAGTAAAATCGAGAAGATCGACAGAATTTGATGGATTACGCATTAAATTAGCATCGCCCGAAGAAATCCGTTCATGGTCATTCGGGGAAGTGCGCAAACCTGAAACTATTAATTATCGTACGTTTAAGCCTGAGCGCGATGGTTTGTTCTGCGCAAAAATTTTCGGACCTGTCAAAGACTATGAGTGTCTTTGCGGAAAATATAAACGTCTTAAGCATCGTGGTGTTGTCTGCGAAAAATGTGGCGTTGAAGTTACCTTAGCGAAAGTGCGTCGTGAACGCATGGGTCACATTGAATTAGCCTGCCCAGTTGCGCATATCTGGTATTTGAAATCATTGCCTTCTCGTATTGGTGTAATGATGGACATGCCATTGCGTGATATCGAACGTGTGTTGTATTTCGAAGCGTATGTCGTCACTGATCCTGGTATGACGGAATTGTCTTCAGGCCAATTATTGACTGAAGAAGCCTATTTAGAAGCGCTTGAAGAGTATGGTGACGATTTTGAAGCTTTGATGGGCGCTGAAGCGATTAAAAAATTATTGCAGCGCATCGATCTTGATGCACAAATTGCTGAGTTGCGTGAAGAGTTGCCAAAAACAACTTCTGAAACCAAAATTAAAAAAATCACAAAACGTCTTAAAGTATTATCGGCATTCAAAGCATCTGGTAACCGTCCTGATTGGATGATTATGGATGTATTGCCTGTATTGCCTGCAGATTTGCGTCCGTTGGTGCCGCTCGATGGCGGCCGTTTTGCAACATCCGACTTGAATGATTTATATCGTCGCGTGATCAATCGTAATAACCGTTTGAAACGTTTGTTGGAATTGAGTGCGCCAGACATCATCGTGCGTAACGAAAAACGTATGTTACAAGAGGCGGTTGATGCCTTGCTTGACAATGGTCGTCGTGGTCGTGCGATTTTGGGTTCAAATAAACGCCCATTAAAATCCTTGGCTGACATGATTAAAGGTAAATCAGGTCGTTTCCGTCAAAATCTTTTGGGTAAACGGGTCGATTACTCTGGTCGTTCTGTGATCGTAGTAGGTCCTTACTTGAAATTACATCAATGCGGATTGCCAAAGAAAATGGCGCTCGAATTGTTCAAGCCCTTTATTTATAGCAAATTACAACGTCGTGATTTAGCGACAACCATCAAAGCCGCAAAGAAAATGGTTGAGATGGAAGTGCCAGAGGTTTGGGATATTCTTGAAGAAGTGATTCGCGAACATCCCGTGCTCTTAAACCGTGCGCCAACCTTGCACCGTTTGGGTATTCAAGCATTCGAACCTATCTTGGTTGAAGGTAAAGCGATTCAATTGCATCCATTGGTTTGTACGGCTTACAACGCCGATTTCGACGGTGACCAAATGGCGGTTCACGTTCCATTGACATTGGAAGCGCAGTTAGAAGCACGCTCCTTGATGATGTCAACGAATAACGTATTGCATCCTGCGAATGGTGATCCTGTCATTGTCCCGACACAAGACGTGGTCTTAGGTTTGTACTACATGACACGTGATCGTGTGAATGCGCCGGGTGAAGGCATGATTTTCGCAGATAGCGAAGAAGTGATTCGTGCTTACGAAGGGGGCCATGTTGACTTACAGGCGCGTGTTAAAGTGCGTCTTCATGAAGTGATTTACGATAGCAAAACAAAAGAAGAAACAGAACGTACCGCGTTGTTTGAAACAACCGTAGGTCGTGTGTTGTTATGGCGTGTGGTTCCTCGCGGATTGGCATTTGCTTTAATCAATAAAGCCATGACGAAAAAAGCGGTTACCAAATTACTCGACGTCAGCTATCGCGATTTAGGGTTGAAAGATACCGTTATTTTTGCCGATCAATTGATGTATACCGGTTTCCGTTACGCAACTTACTCCGGTATTTCGATTGGTATCGATGACATGGTGGTGCCAGAAAGCAAACAACAAATTATTTCTGAAGCCGATGATGAAGTCCGTGAAATTGAAAAACAATTTGCATCGGGTCTTGTGACTCAGGGTGAACGCTTCAATAAAGTCATTGATATTTGGTCGCATGCGAATGAACAAGTGGCTAAAGCGATGATGGAAAAATTAGCGACAGAAACGGTATTGGATGCGAAAGGTGAGCAGGTTCAACAAACCTCATTCAATTCGATTTACATGATGTCGGATTCTGGAGCGCGGGGTTCTGCAGCACAGATTCGTCAGTTATCGGGTATGCGGGGTTTGATGGCCCGTCCAGACGGTTCGATTATGGAAACGCCAATTACGGCGAATTTCCGTGAAGGCTTGAACGTTCTTCAATACTTTATTTCAACCCACGGTGCACGTAAAGGGTTGGCGGATACGGCGTTAAAAACAGCGAACTCCGGTTACTTAACCCGTCGTTTGGTTGACGTGGCGCAAGACTTGGTGATCACTGAAGTGGATTGTGGCACAAGAAACGGTGTTGAAATGCGTCCGCACATTGAAGGTGGTGATATTGTTGAGCCATTGAAAGAACGTGTGTTGGGCCGTGTATTGGTTGAAGCGGTTGTCGATCCAAAAACAGGCGTTACCTTATTTACTGAAAATACTTTGTTGGATGAACGTGCAGTTGCTGTGTTGGATAAACACAGTATTGATCGTGTGATGGTGCGTTCCGCAATTATGTGTGAATTAACACATGGTATTTGTTCACTGTGCTACGGTCGTGATTTGGCGCGTGGTCACTTGGTTAATATTGGTGAAGCGGTCGGTGTTGTTGCGGCGCAATCGATTGGTGAGCCAGGTACACAGTTAACGATGAGAACCTTCCACATTGGGGGTGCGGCGTCACGAGCAACAGCGATTAGCAACGTTCAAGTAAAAACAAATGGTGTTGTGAAATTAAACAACATGAAAACCATTAAAAACATGAGCGGCCAGTTGATTACGGTATCTCGTTCTGGTGAATTGGCGGTTTATGATGCTGATACTGGCATTGAACGTGAGCAATACAAACTGCCTTATGGTGCGGTATTAAGTGTTGCGGATGGCGGTGTCGTTAAAGCAGGTCAAGTGGTTGCGCAATGGGATCCACATACTCACCCAATCATTACAGAAGTTGCGGGTCGCCTTCAGTTTGTTGATCTCGTTGATGGTATGACGATGAAACGTCAAACGGATGAATTGACAGGCTTGAGCAGCATTGTGGTGACCAATTCGAAACAGCGTGGACCTGGCGGACGTGAAATGCGTGCGATGGTGAAACTCGTTGATAAGAAAGGTGATGACATCACATTGGCGGGCGGTAAAGTGCCAGCGCAATACTATTTGCCAGAAGGTACTTTTATTTCTGCGACTGATGGTGCAGATGTATCTGTCGGTGACGTTATTGCACGTATTCCGCAAGAAACATCGAAAACACGTGATATTACCGGTGGTTTGCCACGAGTAGCTGACTTATTTGAAGC
Source organism: Coxiellaceae bacterium (assembly GCA_030680235.1). Taxonomy (GTDB): domain Bacteria; phylum Pseudomonadota; class Gammaproteobacteria; order Coxiellales; family Coxiellaceae; genus 2-02-FULL-42-43. The sequence goes on along the minus strand of JAUXWQ010000015.1, from coordinate 32,831 downwards.
ACGCAAACCGAAAGATGCAGCGATTCTCGCTGAAATTTCGGGTGTTATCAGTTTTGGTAAAGAAACAAAAGACAAAGGTCGTCTGGTCATTACGTCACCTGAAGGAGACACATTCGAAGCCTTGATTCCAAAATGGCGTCGCGTCAACGTATTCGAAGGTGAATCCGTTGTGAAAGGGGAAGAAATTGCTGACGGTCCAGTAGATCCACATGATATTTTACGTTTGTTGGGTGTGAGTGCGCTTGCGAATTACATTGTGAACGAAGTACAAGATGTTTATCGTTTACAGGGCGTAAGAATCAATGACAAACACATTGAAGTGATTGTGCGTCAAATGTTACGTAAAGTGGTTATTCAGGAATCCAATGACACACCTTTCTTGAAAGGTGAGCAGGTGGAATATACTGAGTTGCGTATTGCAAATGGCAAAGTAGAAAAAGACAGTGGTTTGAAAGCAACGTTCCAGCCCTTGTTGTTAGGTATTACGAAAGCATCGCTTGCGACAGAGTCATTTGTCTCAGCAGCGTCGTTCCAAGAAACAACGCGGGTATTAACGGGTGCGTCGGTTGCTGGAAAACGTGATGAATTACGTGGTCTGAAAGAAAACGTCATTGTTGGTCGTTTGATTCCAGCAGGTACGGGTTTTGCACATCACGCAAAACGTCGTGCAGAGGCATTGGCGTTGTTACAAGAACAAGAAGCACCAGTAAAAACAGTGACTGCTACTGACGTTGAACAAGCGCTTTCTGAAGCCTTGAAATCGTCTGATACAGATGCTGCGTAATAGGGAATAATGCGTCAATAAAATCCCCCCGACGCTGCGCCGCGTCGACCCTCTTTTTCAAAGGGTGTGCCGCTCCGCTCATTTTTATCATTAAATGAAAAAAATGAGCGAAATGGAGCCTCCTTTGAAAAAGGGGGTCGACGCGCAGCGTCAGGGGGATTTTCTATTATTTTTTATGATAAGATGTGTTCGTTATGAAACACATGGAATCATGTTATGGAAGACTTTGAAAATCAATTGTGGTTCAAAATTTTTCGTCAATTTTCAATTTTATTAGCAATCAAAACAACGATTGTAACGGCACTCTGTTATTACGCAGGATTTTATTTAAGTACGCTTTATCGTTTTTCATCTCCGCAAGTGGCGAGTCTGTGGTGCATTATTTCTGGCATTATCGTATTGCAAGTTTTCATTAAAGATTCTTTTTCTGCGGCGTGGCTCCGCATACTGGGTTCTTTCATTGGCGCAGCAATGAGTTTTATTTTTTCTCAATTTTTCGGGTATACAATACAGGCATTATTGCTATGTGTGCTGTGTACGGTTATGCTAACTTCGATTTTCCATATTAAACAGGCGTTTCGTTTAGCGAGTTTGACAGCAGCGATTGTGATTATTGTTGGGATGTTAACACCCACGGTCGCACCTTTTATAAATGCTTCAGCACGTTTTATGGAATCAGCAGCGGGCGCGTTGATTGCGATGACAATTACCGCGATTTTTTTTCCTTTGCGAAAAAAACTGCATTTATTGAATCATTGAAAAATAACAAATCACCCCTTTTGAAAAAGGGGGTCGGCGCGCAGCGCCGGGGGGATTTGTTACATTTATAACGGATCTATTTTCATGATGAACATCCCCACTTCTAAGCACCTTAAAACCACAGCCATTCTTGTAGGGCTATTTTTTACAGGGATTTCATCAGCGGCACAAAATGCTTTGCCTGCACCTGGAAATACAGGGGATGATTCACTTTATCAAAGTCAATTTGCGCCGAACCAGAAGATTGCGCATGATTTATTGCGTAATGAAAAAATGTCTTCACCCACAAAGGTGAGTGCTTTACCTGTCAAAACATTTTCCGTGAGTTCAAACTCGGCTATTTCAACCACTGTAAAAATGCCAGCGAGCACTAAGTCATCTGCACTTAACAATGCACAAGATAATGCGCCGAATAGTCAATTAGCGCACTACCTGACATTTGATGAAAAAGCGCCGCATATGACGTTTTATTTAACTAGCGGGGTGATTGCAACAGACCTCTCAAATAATAACAATGTGGTGATCGATCAATACAACACCGTCAATACCTATAATACCAATGTTAAATGGAATTTTTTATTTGGTGCTGGTCTTGGAATGGGTTATATCCAGTATCCTTACCCTTTTGAAAATTTCAGAATGACGATAGCGCCTGCTTTTTATTACGCAGATATGGGAACCGTGAGTGGTATTGAACATCCTGATTCAAGCGGTGGTGATTTTGATACCTTGAATTATAACTTCGATGCCAGCAGTCTTGCCTTATTGCTTGAAACACATCTTGCTTATACCGCCTATGCTTGGCAGCCCGTGTTTGTGTTGGGTGTTGGGGGTGCTGAAAATCATTTGCAAAATTATAGTGAATACGCGACAGACTCTAATGGTAGTGCGTCACCTACAACAGCACCTTTTGGAAATAAATGGTCTACGAATTTTGCTTATGAGGTGGGGGTTGGTATTTCACACCCTATTTTTGTCGGTAAGAGTCGCACAGTTGCTTACAACATAGGTCTTGATTATCGTTATTTTTATTTTGGCTCGGGTGAACTTGGCGCTTCTGCAGGCGGAGACCATCTTAAAGTAAATACGATGAGTGCCCAAGCGATTCTATTGTCACTAGGGATGAGTTTTAATTAGGGGTAATAGTTGGCACTATGCATAATATAATGATTCGTATTTTTGCAGTAATCGCACTTATTTTTTCATTGGTATTATCTACTGTGGGTTACGCAGCAGATTTTAGTCCGATGCTTAGCATTGTTCCTGCGAGTACATCGACGCTTGATGTTTACGAATCTGGCGCAGCAACGGCACTCAATTATACTGTAACGAATAACAGCACTGAGCCAGCTTATCTGCTTACGATTAATCCAGGTTTGGGTATGAATGCAAGTTTGGTCACTGCGGGAGTCACCAACGATACCTGTAGCGGTCAAGCGCTACCCTTATTCGGAAGTCAGTGTACCTTCAGCGCGACCGTCGCGGGAAAGGGGACGCTAGGTGCTACGACGTTAGCGCCACAGGTTTGTAAATCAAGTGGTGCGCTCTGTTCTATTCCTGTTTTGGCAAACCGTGTGCCAGTGGCTATTCACACAGGGAGCACGTCAATTTCAGTAATCAGTGGCAGCGCGCAAACGGCTGTCGTTGGAACACAATTTACAAATCCATTAGTAGTCAAAGTAGTGGATGGTTCCAATGCACCGGTGGTGGGTGCAACAGTCACATTCACTGTGCCAAGTTCGGGTGCAAGTGGCACTTTTGCGGGCGGGGTCAATACAGCGATAACGAATTCAAGCGGTGAAGCAACGTCACCTTTACTGACGGCGAATACGGTGGCGGGTGCTTATACGGTCACGGCGATAGCGCCAGGGGCATTAACATCAGCTAGTTTTAGTTTGACAAATACGGCGAGTGGCGTAACGCACCTTGTGGTTAGTAGTGGTAGTCCGCAAAGTGCAGCGGTTGGAACAGCATTTCAACCCTTAGTTGCTGAAGCGAGAGATGTTTACAATAATCCGGTGTCTGGCGTCGTAGTTACTTTTACTGCGCCAGGTTCGGGTGCGAGCGCCACACTGGGTACTAATCCGGTAACCACTGACTCAAGTGGGCTGGCGAGTATCTCAGCTACTGCCAATACCGCTGCGGGAGGGCCTTATAATGTCGCCGCCTCGGCGCCATCGGCTACTTCAGTGAATTTTGCGTTGACAAATACGGGAGTGCCAACAGTCACCGGTATTTCTCCAACAGCAGGACCTACTGCGGGTGGAACCAGTGTTGTTATTACCGGCACGAACTTTACGGGTGCAACAGCCGTGAAATTTGCTTCGACAGACGCAACAACTTACACGGTGAATAGCGCAACCCAAATTACAGCAACAAGCCCGGCAGGTAGTGCGGGTGTCGTGGATGTTACTGTCACAACGGGGGGAGGCACATCGGCAACGGGCTCCGCAGATCAGTTTACGTATACTGCAGCGCCAACAGTCACGGGTATTTCTCCAACAACAGGACCCATTGCAGGTGGAACCAGTGTTGTTATTACCGGTACGAACTTTACGGGTGCAACAGCCGTGAAATTTGCTTCGACAGACGCAACAACTTACACGGTAAATAGTGCAACCCAAATTACAGCAACAAGCCCGGCAGGCAGTGCAGGTATTGTGAATGTCACTGTCACAACAGCAGGAGGCACATCGGCAACGAGCTCTGCAGATCAGTTTACGTATACCGCAGTGCCAACAGTCACGGGTATTTCTCCAACAGCAGGACCCACTGCGGGTGGAACCAGTGTTGTTATTACCGGCACGAACTTTACGGGTGCAACAGCCGTGAAATTTGCTGCGACAGACGCAACAACTTACACGGTGAATAGCGCAACCCAAATTACAGCAACAAGCCCGGCAGGTAGTGCGGGTGCGGTGGATGTTACTGTCACAACACTGGGAGGCACATCGGCAACGGGCTCCGCAGATCAGTTTACGTATACCGCAGCGCCAACAGTCACAGGCATTTCTCCAACAGCAGGACCCACTGCGGGTGGAACAAGCGTTACTGTTACTGGTACGAATTTTACGGGTGCAACAGCGGTTTCTTTTGGGGCGGGCGTTGGCACCAGCGTTGTGGTCGATAGCGCAACCCAAATTACAGTAACAAGCCCGGCAGGCAGTGCAGGCATTGTGAATGTCACTGTCACAACAGCAGGAGGCACATCGGCAACGAGCTCTGCAGATCAGTTTACTTATTTCGCATTACCGACAGTAACAAGTATTTCACCTTCTTCAGGGCTAACGCCGGGTGGAACAAGCGTTACTGTCACTGGCACGAATTTTACGGGTGCAACAGGGGTCTCTTTTGGAGCAAGCGCTGGCACCAGTCTTGTGGTCGTTAGTGCAACACAACTTACTATTACTAGCCCATCAGGGAGTGTGGGAACTGTTGATGTTACCGTAACAACTCCAGGTGGTACGTCAGCAACCAGTTCTGCAGATCAGTTTACGTATTCGCAGGGCTACACGGTTACGCCGAGCGCTGGAACAGGAGGTACTATTTCGCCGAGTACGCCTCAAGCCGTTGCAAGCGGCGCTTCTATCACATTTACAGCAACACCCACTGCAGATCCTGACGCTGGTGTTGTGGGTGCTTGGACGGTGAATGGCGTTGCTTTTCCGTCCTGCGGGAGTTCAAGTACCTGCACATTGACAGGCATCTTTACGGATCAGAGTATTCATGTCGATTTTAACCCTGTTTTGACAGTAACAGAGCCGAGCTTAATGATTGTTAATCGCTCTTTTTCTGCAGCTGCAGCTGTAGATGGACCTGATCAAGACTATTATGGTGTTCTAACGATTAATAATACGACGCCCATAGCCGTTTCTGGTCTTAGTGTAACGACCAGTGTAGGTAGTCCAAACTCGATAACGACAGTTCCCCTTAGTGATAATCTCTTAACCACTTGTGGTACAAGTTTGGCACCTAATACAAGTTGTGTACAAGAATTTAAAACGGTTATGCCGATTGACTCTACAACGATCGTTTCAATCAGTGGTAGCAACGTGGCTACTATTACAGTGCCCACTTCAGCTATTAGCGTCGTTCCATTAGCGATACCGACAGATACAACGGTAGGCATGACTTTGGTTCAGGGGTGTACAGACACTGTTAATGACGGTGGGTTATTGCAAATTACAAACAATGCACTTACTACCTTTACTGTTCCTGTGAATGTGGCAGTATCAGGTGGGCTAACAGGAGCCACTGTGACCAGCACGGCGACAAGTCCAACATCAACGGATGTTTATTGTGGCAACCTCAGCAATCGTGGTGCAAGCCTTGCCTATGGTCAATACTGTCTAGTTCGTATCACGCCGAACTCAGCATTAGCGGGAAATACAGGAAACATTATTGTTACTACGCCTCAAACAGGCGTTAACACAGAGATCACTGCTAAAGTAGTATTGCCTAATGCAACAGAGCCTTCAGTACCTGGTACCGAATACCCCTTCGTTTGGGATGCTAGTTGTAATTTAATGGAAGCAACAACCCAAGATATTGAACCTGCTGATATGCCTCAAGGGTTTGTTAACTTAGCTGCTATTTGTGATGATAGAGGGGTTACTACGCCAGGCTCTGTGCTTGTGCCCCCTTATCATATTGTAGATATTGGCCCATCACCGGCAGCTACTTCTGCTGCATACGGAGAATTTTTAGCGATCAACAATGCCAGTCTCCCTTCTCCGTGGGCGTTAACTGCAAATACTTACTTTAGCTCGAATATAGTTTCGGAAAATTCGTGGAGCTACAGTGGGGCATCTTCTTCAACTTTTCAAGTTCAGTGGAATGATCCTACCGCCTATGGACGCTGCGTGCATGCCACTGTCAGTGATCCTAGTTAAAAAATCACCTAAAAACTGAGCGGTCGTGGTAGATTCGTATTCAGAGTGGTGAATAGTTACCTAAAAACAAGGAATTATGTAATCTAAAGATTACAATAAATACTATTTTATGCGCGCAAACAAGCATTTCTGCGGTCGGCTTCAAGGGTTGTTATTCCTCGGATCAAAGGCATCCCTCACGCAATCGGAAAATAGATTGGCAGAGAGCACTAAAAAAAACATGGCGCACAATGCAGCGGTGAGCGGCCACCACACCACAGGATCACGCGCTAATTCTAAGCGCGAAGTATTGATCATATTGCCCCAGCTCGGCGTGGTGGGATCAACCCCAACGCCCACATAGGATAAAATTGCTTCCGCTAAAACCAAACCACTAAAGTCTAAGACAGTCGTAATTAAGACGATGTGCATCACATTCGGTAAAATATGGCGAAAAATAATAGGTAGTTTTCGGGCACCCATGGCAATAGCCGCTGTGACGAAATCTTGTTCGCGTAATTTTAAAGTTTCGGCGCGTAATAAACGGCATAAGCTTGCCCAGCTTGTAATACCTAAAATAAAGCAGAGCATTAATAATCGGGCATCAGCACGGTCAGCAATCGTTGGAAATAACGCGGGATGTTCTGCAATGACCACTTGCATTACGAGTACCATCGCCGTAATTAACAATACCCCAGGAATCGAGCTTAAAGTGGTGTAAACATATTGAATAACATCATCTATTAATCCACCAAAATAACCGGCAATTAATCCAAAAAATAAGGCAAATGGCAGCATGAAAATGGTGGTGAGTGTCCCAATTAATAATCCAGTGCGAACACTTTTTAAGGTTTCATACAGCATATCATCGCCAATTTTATTGGTACCAAAAAAATGATAAGGCTTTGATGCAAAAGGTGCAGAATAGGTTTTTTGATCGTGCGTATTTAAATGAGAAATCAATAAATCAAGCACGCTGGTTTGTGATTCAAATAAATGAATGGAATCTAATAAGCCAATGGTCGCATAAATGCATAACACAACAAACGTAATTTGACCGACACGATTGCGAAAGACTTTTTTCCAGAGTTCAAGATAGTGGGGTTGTGTGCGAATATAAAAAATTGCAAGAATACAAGCGAAAAACAGGGTAAAAACAATGTAGTCGCTAGGTAGTAAATTTAGCATGTTGCGCTCTTTTTCAATTTAACTTGACCCTTGGATCCACCATTGTATACGACACATCCGTCAAAATTAATCCAATAATATAAAAAACGGTTCCTAAAAAAACCATCACACGCACAATATTAAAATCTTGTTGTTGAATGGCTTCAATCGTATAACTGCCTAAGCCCGGAATACCAAAAAAAGATTCCATGATGAGACTACCCATAAATAAGCTTGGAATAATCACTACAACACCCGTTAAAATGGGCAGCATCGCATTTTTTAAAACATGTTTAAAAAGCACAGCAACTTCTGACAACCCCATTGCGCGTGCCGTACGCACATAATCTTTTTGTATCTCTTCCAAAAATAATGTGCGATACCAGCGCACACCAGCGCCAATTCCTCCAATCATGCCAACCAGCACCGGCAGCAATAAAAATTTAATGGAAGCCCATCCTGATTGATAGCCAGAGATAGGGACTAGATTTAATAATTTTGCAAAGACAAATTGGCCAGCAATAATATAAAACAAGCCTGAAATGCTGATCATAATGATGCAAATTGTCATCGATACATAATCAAACAGTGTCTGACGAAATAAGGCAATAAATAAGGCGAGTGTAATATTGACCGCTAGGCCAATGAGTAAGGTAGGAATAGCAAGCGCAAGGCTTGGCCACATGCGCTCACCAATATCATACGTAATATCGCGCCCTTGATCAGACCGACCAAAATTAAACGTAAATAACAGGAGGGATTTTTTATAAAACAGCGTATCAGTTACTTTTTCTAAGCCATTGGATTTTTCATTATAAAAAAGAGGTTTGTCATAACCTTTGTCGTGCTTCCATTGTTGAATGGCTTCAGTGGTCACATGTTTTTGTCCCAATTGCATGCGTGCCATATCGTCTGGTGAATTCACCATGAAAAATAACAAAAAAGTGATGAGATTGACCCCGATTAAGATGGGAATAGCGTAAAAAATTCGTCGAATGAGATAGCCGAGCATGCGATGTCCTTATGGCAGTGTGAGTGGCAGTGGCAGTGTGAGTGTGAGTATCGGAGGTTCAGCCAGAATTAAATCAAAAACAAAAAATCTGAGCATTGGATTTTTTTAAGCAATGTGAATTTAACTTATGCTTCTGATGCTCCCACTCCCACGCCCACGCCTCCTATCGATGCTATACTGAAACAGTGAGTCTCGTCTACCAAGGATTGGAGGTTGAGTTTATGAGAAGTATTTTGATTTGTCTGTTGTTTTTGTTATCTTTCTCCGCTTTTTCGTTTACTTGTAGCACGTATACTTTTAGCAATAATTCACATGATGAACGTTATCGGTATCGTCTTAGCTATGGGGATATTCCAAACGATTCTCCTGTCATTCATTTGTCGGCAAAAAAACAAGGTAGTTTGCCTGCACGCCCCGGCAATTTGTTGCTTAAATTAAAAAGAAGTGATGGGCAAGAGCTTTCACGTTGCCTTTATGTTGTTGAAAATAAAAATGGACCAATACAAGGTCAGCCAACATTTCTGTCACTTGGCCATTCTTGTCCTATACTGATTTTCGACAAGTGCAACATTGATATTTCTGGCTGATAAGCATTACTGGAGACTTGTATGTCGAAACAAACTGCTGCGCAATTGGTAGTAAAATGTTTAGAGGCGCAAGGTGTTGAGTATGTTTTCGGCATTCCTGGCGCAAAAATTGATGCCGTTTTTGACGCATTACAAGATTCAACAATAAAACTCATTTTATGCCGACATGAACAAAATGCGGCATTTATTGCAGCGGCATATGGCCGTCTTACAGGAAAGCCAGGGGTTGTTTTAGTGACATCCGGCCCCGGAGTTTCCAATTTGGCAACAGGGTTATTAACAGCAACCACAGAAGGTGATCCTGTTGTTGCTCTTGGAGGAAACGTTGCGAGAAAAATGCTGTTAAAATCATCGCATCAAAACACAGACAATGTGGCGTTGATGAAACCAGTAACAAAAAGTAGTGTTGAAGTGACAGATGCCAGCACTGTGGCAGAAGTGATTGCCAATGCCTTTCGATTGGCAACAGCGCCGCTGCGAGGCGCATGTTTTATCAGTTTACCGCAAGATATTTTATCTGAAAAAATTGATAATGCTGTGATTAAACCCCATGCGAAAATCAGTTATGGTGCGTCACATCATCATACAATTGTTGCAGCTGCTAATGTAATCAATCAAGCAAAATTTCCTGTATTAGTGTTAGGACAAGAAAGCAGTCGTCCTGAAAATACACGCATTATTCGAGAACTATTGGCAAAAACACAGTTGCCTGTTGTCAGTACTTTTCAAGCGGCCGGGGTAGTGCCACGTGATTTATTGGACTGTTTTGCAGGGCGTGTTGGATTGTTTCGCAATCAACCTGGCGATCAGTTATTGAATAAAGCAGATGTTGTTTTAACGATTGGTTTTAATTGTGTGGAATATGATTCTGAAATTTGGAATGTTAAGGGTAAGAAATCCATTGTGCATTTGGATTATGTGCCCGCAAAAATTCACGAAAGTTATCAGCCACTATTTGAATTATTGGGTGACATTGATGTCAATGTTGCAGCACTCAACAAATTGTTATTGTCAGGCATGGTTGATAATAATAAAAAAAATGTAAAACCATTTCATAACGCACATCAAAAAATTATTCAAAGTCAGACGAGCTCCAGGGGACATTTAATGCATCCATTGCATTTTATTCATGATTTGCGAGAAACCTTGGATGATGATGCTTATGTGGTTTGTGATATTGGTACGTCTTATATGTGGATGGCGCGCTATTTTTTATCGTATGAACCACACCATTTATTGTTCAGTAATGGGCAGCAAACCTTGGGGGTTGCATTACCATGGGCAATGGCAGTGAACTTTGCATGCCCCCATAAAAAAGTGGTTTCAATATCTGGTGATGGGGGTTTTTTATTTTCTGCTATGGAGTTAGAAAATGCGGTGCGACAAAAGCATCGATTCGTCCATTGTGTGTGGACGGATGGTGCTTACAACATGGTCAAAGAGCAGGAATTAATGAAGTATAATCGAAAGTCGGGTGTAGATTTTGGTGCAGTTGATCTAGTAGATTTTGCAAAAGCCTTCGGTGCAAGAGGGTATTCTTTAAAGAATCCTTCTGATTTTAAAATGATATTAAAAGAAGCATTGCAGCAGCCCGTGCCTGTATTGATCGATATCCCCATTGATTATTCTGACAACCCTGCGTTATTTAAATAGGAGCACATTTTGTGTCCATTCATTTTTATCAAACAAAGGTTAAAAATACACAATTAGGTGTTGTTGGATCTGTTGAAGACGTTATCGCAGGCGTTGTACGACCAGACTTAAAAACACGATTATTGCATGCAAAAGATTATCAATTTGGATTTGAGTTAGCATCTCCGCATAGGTTAGAAAGCATGGGGGAATCTGTCATCGCTAATGGCATGTGCTATACAACATCTACTGATAAAAACGATCATTATTTACAAACTATTTCAGGTGAAACTTTTTATACCTCTGGTATTTTTTTGGTGCCAAAAACAGCTGAATCTAGTTATCATTTTCAGCCTGAAAAACACGAGGAAGGTATTGCCTATTACGATTTTTGTGAGCAAATTCATGCTAAAGCAGGCGGCCCTTGTTTGGCGGTTGCGCTCGTGCATTTTAAGGCGCTAGAAGCAACCCACATACAAAAAGCACCTATTCATAATGAAAGTATTTTTGATCACAAGGCAGATTATTATGGGGATTTAAAATTGTCTTTGAATGACCGTTATTTTTTCCTGGTGGTTGCAATGGCCAATTATGGGAGTGATTCAGCATCAATCACAGAGCAATTGAAAGTGGTCTTGTATCATAATCCATTTGATACCAGCAGTGCACTCAATATTCATACGCATGGTTTAGTGCTTAATCGCAGGTTAGTTAACCCTTCTGAATTAACACCAAGCGATGTCACGCATACGGTGCATCTTTACACGGAAAAATCGATAATTGATGAAATTATCTGGGGTGAAGTTTTTGTCATTGGTGGAATTGAACAAATGTAATGAGGGAATGTCATGAAAAAATGTGAAATACAATTCGATGAAAACGGAAATGCATTTATGTCTGTGCAACAACGGTCTTATGAATTATTACGAGATCCCAAGCTAAATAAAGGCTCAGCATTTACGAATGAAGAGCGCATTGCATTTAAATTAGATGGAAGACTGCCTAATTTGGTTGAAACGTTAGATCAGCAAGTAGCGCGTTGCTACCGACAGTTTTGTGAAAAAGAATCAGCACTTCAAAAAAATATTTATTTAAATTCATTGCATGATAACAATGAAACTTTATTTTATGCAGTATTACAAAAATATTTAAAAGAAATGTTGCCCATTGTTTACACGCCTACTGTTGCAGAAGCGGTTGAAACTTTTAGCCTTGAGTTACGTCGTTCTCGCGGATTATTTATTGCATACCCTGATATTGATCGCGTAGAAGATATTCTTGACCAGCGGATGAATGAGGATGTTGATTTAATTTTAGTAACCGATGGAGAAGGTGTGTTAGGAATAGGGGATTGGGGTATAGGCGGTATGCATATTTGTATTGGAAAGTTAATGGTTTATACGGCATGTAGTGGATTATATCCGCATCGTGTATTACCAATTCAATTGGACACTGGCACAAATAATGAAGCCTTGTTAAAAGATCCGGAATATTTAGGGTGGCGACATCCGCGTGTCACAGGAAAAGAATATGAAGTGTTTATTGATAAATTTGTGAAGGCGGTTCAAAAAAAATTTCCACATGTGTATTTACACTGGGAAGATTTTGGTCGTGATAATGCACGTAAAAATTTATTGCGCTATCGTGATGAGATGGCAACATTTAATGATGATATGCAAGGAACGGGGGCAACCGCATTGGCTTGCGTGTTATCAGGCATGGTTGCAAAAAAAGAAAACATTAAAGATCAGCGCGTTGTCTTTTTAGGTGCGGGGACAGCAGGCTGTGGTATTGCGGATCAATTTTATCAAGCAATGGTCGCCAGTGGATTATCAGAAGCAGATGCACGGAAAAATTTTTGGTTGGTGGATCGACAAGGTTTGCTGTTAAAAAACATGGATAATTTAGCTTTCTTCCAAGAACCCTATGCGCGTGATCCAGAAGAAGTAAAGTCATGGCATCGTGATGCTGTTGATCATATTTCATTGTTAGATGTTGTGAGAAATGTAAAGCCAACTATTTTGGTAGGCTGTTCTACAGTGCGTGGCGCTTTTACGGAAGCCGTGGTGAAATCAATGGCTGAAAACTGTGAACGCCCTATTATTTTGCCATTATCAAATCCTACTGATCATTGTGAGGCAACGGCAGAACAATTAATGCATTGGACAGATGGAAAGGTGCTAATGGCTTTGGGATCGCCTTTTGACCCAGTGAACTTTAAAGGAAAAATATATCCGGTATCACAAAGCAATAATGCTTTTGTATTCCCTGGCATTGGGCGCGGTGTGATTGCATCAAAAGCAACGCGTGTGTCTGATGAAATGATTTTTGCGGCGTGTGAAGCTTTAAGCTTGGTGTCGCCTGCCAGAAAAGATCCCATGGCGCCGTTGTTGCCGGATATTGCGAATGCTGCTGATGCTGCCGATAGCATTGCCTTGGCGGTAGCAGAAAAAGCACGCGAACAAGGATTATCTCAGGTTGACAAAAATGCAGATTTTGTGAAGATTTTGGCGGAGCAGAAGTGGGAGCCAAAGTATTTGCCCTACAAGGCAGTTTAAAAATTGATATGACCGCGTAGATCCTCTTGATATTTATCACTCAGAAATGCTATTAAATGCCCTGCATAAATTTTTATACAGGGCTGTTCATCATGTATCACATTCCAACTACTTTACCCCTCGACATGTTCCGCACTTATGATATTCGTGGCGAAGTTTCCGAAACGGGTTTAAATGAAAATGTCGCTTATGCACTTGGTCTTGCGATTGCAACGGAAGCATTGGCCCTGCAACAAACGGACATTGCTGTGGCATGTGATGCACGTTTAACGGGTGAGTCGTTTAAAAAAGCAATAACTGCTGGCATTATTGCAACGGGTTGCAATGTAATTGATATTGGCGTGGGCCCTTCTCCAATGCTTTATTTTGCAACGTATTTTTTACCCACAAAAACAGGGGTAATGGTTACAGCGAGTCATAATCCTGCGGGTGATAATGGCTTTAAAATTGTATTGAATGGGAAAACATTGTCTGAAATGGGCATTCAATCGTTAGTGACGCGCATTCAGAAAAAAGAATTTGCAAGTGGTGCTGGAAAAGTATCACATCACATTATTATTGAAGATTATATTGATGCAATTTGTAAAAATATTAAGTTAAAGAAGAAAATGAAAATCGTTGTTGATGCAGGTAATGGTGCGGCAAGTATTATTGCGCCCATTGTGTATCGAAAGTTAGGGTGTGAAGTCATTGAATTATTTTGTGAATATGATGGCCGTTTTCCAAATCATCACCCCGATCCAACCATTCCTAAAAATCTTGTTGATATTATTGCAACCGTTAAAAAAGAAAATGCGGATATTGGCTTAGCTTTTGATGGTGACGCAGATCGCTTGGGAATTGTGACGAATAAAGGCGAAGTGATTTGGCCAGATCGTCAATTAATGATTTTGGCAGAAGATGTTTTATCAAGAAATCCCGGTGCAAAAATTGTGTTTGATGTGAAATGTTCTCGGGTATTGCCAGCATTAATTAAAAAGGCAGGGGGCATTCCCATTATGTCGCGCACCGGACATTCCATCTTAAAAGCCAAAATGATTGAAGAGCAGTCGCCTTTTGCGGGTGAAATGAGTGGTCATATTTTCTTTAAAGATGGCTGGTATGGTTTTGATGATGGTATTTATGTGGGGGCACGTTTGTTGTCGGTGCTATCGCAATCTGAAAAAACAGTCTCTGATATCTTTGATGCGTTGCCAAGCACAGTAAATACACCTGAATTAAAATTACCAATGCCTGAAGAGAAAAAATCGCATTTTATGCGAGCACTGTCAGAAACAGGTGATTTTTCTCAAGCAGAAAAAATTACGATTGATGGCTTGCGCATTGAATATGATTTTGGCTGGGGATTGATTCGTCCATCGAATACATCACCGTATTTAATTTTGCGGTTTGAGGCAGATACAGAAAATAATCTTGATAAAATACAAAGGATTTTTCGTGAGCAGTTATTGAAAGTGGATGCTAGTCTACAATTGCCGTTTTAAGCCTACTGTTGCATAAATCCCCCGACGCGCAGCGTCGGGGGGATTTTAGCAAATCCCATACGATTTTCGATAATCTTCAATCGCGCCTAATTCCGACATCATTTTTTGGGATTGTAAATACTGGATAATATCCGTTAGCGTGACAATACTCTGAACAGGTACGTTATAATTTTTTACGACTTCTTGTACAGCAGATAATTTTCCTTCGCCGCGTTCTTGTCGATCAAACGCAATCACAATACCTGCTAATGTCGCTTCCGTATTTTTTAGAAGAGACAGCGTTTCACGCACGGTGGTGCCTGCTGTAATGACATCATCCAACATCACCACATCACCTTTTAATGCAGCACCGACAAAATTTCCTGCATCACCATGATCTTTTGTTTCTTTGCGATTAAAGCAATAGGGCATATTTTTATTGAACTTTTCAGATAAAATAATGCTTGTGCTTGCGACCAATGGGATGCCCTTGTAGGCGGGTCCAAATAAAACATCACAAGGCATACGTGATTGCAAAAAAGTTTCAGCATAAAATTCGCCAAGCTTAGCCAGCAGTTTTCCAGTATTAAAAACACCAAGATTAAAAAAATAGGGGCTTTTTCTACCCGATTTTAAAGTAAACTCACCAAATTTTAATGCATTATTCTGGATTAAAAATTCAATAAATTGATTTTGTAAATTTGGCATGATTAACCCCCGATTATTTTTTTTAGTGCATGCCATACTATATCAGGGTTGATTGTTGCAAAACATGCTGGAACAACATCCGTTTGATGTGTTTTCGCATAAAGACATTCACGGTTTTTGCAGGGTGAGCAAGGAAAATTTGCTTGAAGTTGTATTTGATTGTCGCCAAACGTGCCAATTTCTTTTGAATCTGTTGGTCCATAAAGCGAAATGGTAGGTGTACCGAGTGCTGCACATAAATGTCCAAAGCCTGTATCTACAGCAACAACGGCAGTTGCCTTTTTTAACACAGCAGCCATTTGTGAGATAGATAGCCTGGGTAATATTTTTGCAGTTGGAATGCCTTCTATTAATTTTTCCGCACGTAGTTTTTCGGTATCATTTCCCCAGGGTAAATAAACAATCATATTATTTTCATGGCATTTTTCTAATAATATTTTCCAATAACTGTTTGGATAATGTTTTGATTCCCATGTTGTGCCATGTAAAAAAACAACATAGTTGTTTTCAAGTGAAATGGGTAATATTGGCAACTTATCGAAATGCACGCCATAGTTGATTTTTTTGTCTTCAAATGGATAATTAAATATTTGAGCGAATAATTGGCGTGTGCGTAAAATTGCATGCTGGTTTTTTTTAATAGCGTATTTTTTAGCATAAAAAAAACAAGAAATGGGTTCTCGTGCGGAGTCCTTGTTTAAGCCTGCAATTTTGCCGTTAGCGATTTTCGCAGTAATTGCACTTTTCAATAAACCTTGTGCGTCAATAATTAAATCATATTTTTTTTTACGCAATACAATACAAAAAGAAAAAAATTCAATTGCTGTTTTGAGAGAAAAAATATTTTTTTTCCATTTACGTAGTGGTACGGTAATAATATTTTTAACAGCAGGGTGCCATGCAGGAATAGGGGAGAATCCTTCGTCTACCAGCCAATCAATTTCTAAAGCTGGAATGGCTTGTGTGGCATCCGTTAATGCAGGTAAAGTGTGAAGCACATCACCCATTGACGATATTTTGATTAGTAGTACTTTCATTTTTAGCTCATAATTTTGGAGATTTGTAACTTCAGAAACTCTGAATGCAAATCTGCCGCGACCGCTCAGTTTTTAGGGGATTTTTTGCGATACATTGAGAAAAAAGCGCAGGTGTACTTGATTGGTACATCGAGCATTTTTTAGAAATTTATCGTAAAAAAGCACCAAAAAATGAGCGGGTTAAACAATACTAAATAGTCACGGAGATTTATTATGCTTATCATCACGGCCAATGTAAACGGCATTCGCGCAACAGCAAAAAAAGGATTCTTTTCCTGGCTTAAAAAACAAGATGCAGATGTTATTTGTTTGCAGGAAACTAAGGCGCAGATGGCTGTATTGACGGATACGCTGTATCGACCAGAAGGGTACCACAGTTATTTTTCAGATGCTGAAAAGAAGGGTTATAGCGGTGTTGCCTTATATACAAAACAGAAGCCGGATCGTGTGATTCATACGCTCGGTTTTGATTGTGCGGATAAAGAAGGACGTTTTCTACAGGCTGATTTTGGCAATCTCAGTGTGATCTCATTGTATTTGCCATCCGGCTCAAGTGGTGAGGAACGACAAATTGAAAAATTTAAATTTATGGAAAAATTTTTGCCGATACTGCGCGAATTTAAAAAGTCCAAAAGAGACTTTGTAATTTGCGGAGATTGGAATATTGTTCATAAAGAAATTGATATTAAAAATTTCAAGTCTAATCAAAAAACATCAGGGTGTTTGCCGGAAGAGCGTGCATGGTTAGATAATCTTTTAGTGAGTGAAGGCTATGCTGATGCTTTTCGATTAATCAATCATGATGCCAATGAATATTCATGGTGGTCACAACGTGCTAATGCGCGTGCGAATAATGTAGGGTGGCGAATTGATTATCAAATTATTTCAGAATCACTTAACAGTAAGGTAAAAAACGCTTATATCTATCGAGATGAAAATTTTTCGGATCATGCGCCGGTGGTGGTTGAGTATCAGTATTGATTGCACTGGAAAGAGATACGATGTTTTTACTGAGGGTTGGTGTGAGCATGCGCGTAGCGAATGTTTTTGTAAGGTCTCGAGTGTATCGAAATTTCCTGCAAAAACACTTGCTACGCGCATACTCGCATCATGCATCACGTCGGGATTTCTACCGTAGCACTCCCTTCTGTTTTTCAATAATTTCCGCAATCCCTTTTTTTGCCAACATTAATAACGATTGCAATTCTGTCTCATGAAGTGCCTCACCTTCTGCGGTGCCTTGTACTTCAATAAAGGATCCTGCATCGGTCATGACAATATTCATATCTGTTTCTGCTTTGGAATCTTCTGAATAATCCAAATCTAAAATCGGTTTTCCATTAAAAATACCCACAGAAACAGCTGCCACAAAATGCTTTAAAGGATCGCCCGTGATTAATTTTCTTTCTTGCAAGTAACGTAAGGCATCAATTAATGCGACACATGCGCCGCTAATAGCCGCAGTGCGTGTGCCGCCATCTGCTTGAATGACATCACAGTCGATTGTGATGGTATAGCCGGGTAATTTTTTTAAATCAACCGCGGCACGTAATGAGCGTCCAATTAAACGTTGAATTTCAACGGTGCGGCCGCCTTGCTTGCCGCGAGCAGCTTCACGATCCATGCGTGTATTGGTTGAACGTGGCAACATGCCATATTCTGCAGTTAGCCAACCTTGATTGGCTGTTTTTAAAAATCGCGGTACATCATTAACAACGGTTGCTGTGCACAAAATAATGGTTTCACCAAATTGGGTTAGCACTGAGCCTTCAGCATGCTTTGTATAGTTGCGTGTAAAAGTGATTGGACGAAGTGCATCGGTTGTGCGATTTTGAAATCTCATGGATATAACCTTTGGTGCCTTTGGTGAAAATTGTGTCGGCAGTATAGCCGCTATTATTTTGAAAGCAAAATATGTGTATACTCGCAGAAATTTTTGTGTTGCTTCTCTCGAGATCTTTTATGGAGTCGTGCACGTAAGCAAGCGATTTTTGCAGGGAATTTTTTATGATATCCAGTATGACCGGTTTCGCTAAAACTGCTGAAACAGCCGATTTTGGTGCGATTGATTGGGAAATTCGTTCCGTTAATCATCGTTATTTAGAAATATTCACGCGTTTGCCTGATCCGTTTCGTTCCTTTGAAACCGCCGTGCGTACGCTTATTCAAAAATACGTAAAACGTGGCAAAATTGACGTAGTTTTGCAATTTTCACCCAATGCAATGCAGGCATCATTTGATGTTGATCAATTGGTGTTAACGCAATTAAATGCTGCCGTTGCCAAGGTAAAAACAATGATTCCAGACGTAACCGTCAATGCGCTTGATGTATTGCGCTGGAATCAAGTGATGAAATCAACTTCGATCTCGATGGATAGTGCGGAAGAAATACTATTATCGTTGTTAGAAAAAGCGTTGGGTCAATTTGTGCTTGCGCGTCAACGTGAAGGACAGGCCTTACGCGTTGTTTTGCTATCGCTTTGTGGACAAATGGAAGTGCAAGCGCACAAAATTTCGGAGCGTTTGCCGGAAGTGATGGCGCATGAGCGAAAACGTATTATGGATAAATTTACAGAGTTAGCGATTACTGTAGATGCAGAAAGACTTGAGCAAGAAATGGTTTGGATCATGCAAAAAGCGGATATTGCTGAGGAGCTGCAGCGATTACAGGTCCATATTACTGAAGTGCGTCGCGTATTAATGGAAGATAGCGTCGTTGGTCGACGTTTAGATTTTTTAATGCAAGAATTAAACCGTGAAGTGAATACAATGGCGAGCAAATCCTTGGATGGTGAAACAACACAAGCCACTGTTGAAATGAAAGTGCAAATCGAACAATTACGTGAACAGGTGCAAAATCTTGAGTAATTTATTAGTGATTGCAGCACCTTCTGGTGCTGGCAAAACAAGCTTAGTAAAAGCGTTATCGCAGTCTATCGATAGCCTTTGTATTTCTGTTTCGCATACAACGCGGGCAATGCGCCCGGGTGAAGTGGATGGACAGGATTATTTTTTCATTGAGCACCCTACCTTTGATGCCATGATTGCGGATAATACTTTTTTAGAATATGCGACGGTATTTGGACAGCATTACGGAACGTCACGTTCATGGGTTGAAAGGCAGCTTGCCAATGAAATCGATGTTGTATTGGAAATTGATTGGCAGGGTGCGCGTCAAATAAAGCAACTATTTCCCAGCGCAATCCTTGTTTTTATTTTGCCACCCTCTATGGAAGCGTTAATGGACCGTTTGCGTAATCGTAAACAAGATGATGCTGCGACGATTATTTGTCGTATGCAAGCCGCGCAAGATGAAATGCAGCATTTTGGCGAGTTTGACTATTTAGTCGTGAATGACCAGTTCGATCTTGCATTGCTGGATTTACAGCATATTGTCCGCAGTGGGCGCTTAAAAACAGCTGTACAAAAGCAAAAAAAGGCGGCGTTACTGGATAATTTGTTGAATAAACAGTAAGATTGGTAGGAGTGGTGGTGTGAGTGTGAGCTTCAGAGGTGCAACCTAATTTCAGCTGAAATTCATATTTATTGCAATTTTTACAATTAATATTTGAATTAGCTTGAGCCTCCGACGCTCACACTCACGCCTACCCTGATAACTTAATAGAGGTTTTGTCATGGCACGAGTTACTGTCGAAGATTGTTTAGAAAAAGTTGAAAATCGTTTTGCGTTAGTATTGATAGCAGCGGAACGTGCGCACCAACTAGAAATGGGGTTGTCCGACCCGGCTGTTCCAGAAGACAACGACAAGCCAACAGTCATTGCCTTGCGTGAAATAGCGGCAGGTTTTGATATGCAACAATTGCTTGCAAAAGAAGAAGTAAAACCTGTTGTCAACCGTGCGTCATCTGCTTTCTTGAAAGATGCGGCGGCGGAAGATTTTGAATAAGTGAGAGTGGGCGTGTGAATGTGCGTGTGCGTGTGAGTGTAGGTGTGAGTTTCTGAGGTATAATCTGCTATAAAATAAAAACACTATTATTTGAAAATGTTTTTATGACAGTTTGTATTAGATTGTACCTCAGACACCCACACTCACGCTCACACGCCCACCCACACGCCCACTCCAACTGGAGCGAAGCGACTTGCGTTTATTCAAAAAACTTCGAAAAAAAATTTCCTACTTATCCGATGCACATATCGAGAAAATTCATCAAGCTTTTTTGACGGCTTCTGATGCGCATCAGGGTCAATTTCGCCAAACGGGTGAGCCTTATATCACGCATCCTGTTTCAGTTGCTTGCATCCTTGCTGATATGAAAATGGATCATCACACGATTATGGCAGCGTTGCTGCATGACGTGATTGAAGATACTTTAATTGAAAAAGACGATTTAGAAAAAAAATTCGGTACTGAAGTTGCGAATTTAGTCGATGGGGTGAGTAAACTAACACAAATTGAATTTGTGAGTCGTGCAGAAGCGCAAGCCGAAAATTTTCGTAAAATGGTTTTGGCAATGGCGCGGGATATTCGCGTGATTATTGTTAAACTTGCTGATCGTTTGCATAACATGCGTACTTTGATCACCCTTTCTACTGAAAAACGTGGACGCGTATCCAAAGAAACCTTAGAAATTTTTGCGCCCATTGCGAAGCGTTTAGGGATGCGGGATTTTTCTGTTGAATTAGAAGAGCTGGCTTTTTCATCACTTTACCCACAGCGATATCGCATTTTAAAAAGCGCTGTTAATAAAACACGCGGTGACCGTAAAAAGGTATTATCGCTGATCACAAAAACATTAGAAGATGGTTTGGCGCAGTATCAATTTCCGCCATGTACGATTATCGGTCGTGAAAAACACTTGTATAGTATTTATCGTAAAATGCGCACGAAAAAAATTCCATTCGCTGATGTGATGGATGTATATGCTTTTCGTATTATTGTGGATGATCCTGATACCTGTTACCGCGTATTAGGGTTGGTGCATCGTTTGTTTAAGCCAGTGCCTGGTCGATTTAAAGATTATATTGCCATTCCAAAAGCCAATGGATACCAGTCGTTACATACAACCTTATTTGGTCCCTATGGGTTGCCGATTGAAATGCAAATTCGAACAACAGAAATGGATCGTTTGGCATCGAGCGGTATTGCGGCGCATTGGTTATATAAATCTGATGAAAGCGAAATTGAAACAACCCATTTGCACGCGCAAAAGTGGGTAAAGAATTTATTAGAATTGCAACAAAGCGCCGGAAATTCACTAGAATTTATTGAAAGCGTTAAAGTAGATTTGTTTCCGGATGAAGTCTATACCTTCACGCCAAAAGGTGATATTAAAGCACTACCTGCAGGTGCAACAGGGGTTGATTTTGCTTATGCAGTGCATACAGATATTGGTAACCATTGCATGGCGATTAAAATTAATCGTCAGTTGGCGCCGTTATCTGCGCGGTTATCCAATGGAGATACATTGGAGGTGGTTACATCGCCGCGTGCAAGACCCAATCCCAGCTGGTTGGATTTTGTGATTACCAGTCGCGCGCGTACCGCCATTCGCCAATATTTGAAAACACAAAAGCAATCTGAATCATTATCATTAGGTAAAAAATTATTAGAAAAAGCGCTCAGTGATAATGGGTTATTATTAAAAACAATTCCAGATGCGACATGGCTTTTTTTGCTAAAAGAAACCTATTTTAAATCGGTGGATGATCTATTGGCAGATATTGGTTTGGGAAATCGTGCAGCATTATTAGTGGCAGAACGTCTGCAAAGCTTATCGCAAGGATCTGATACCTTAGGCGATGAAGCACTCTCTGAGGTTGCGCGTACGCCTTTATTGGTTGAAGGAACAGAAGGCATGTTGCTTGAATTTGCGAGCTGTTGCCATCCTATTCCAGGCGATCCCATTGTGGGTATTTTACGTGCAGGTAAAGGCATTTTAGTGCATGTCAATGGGTGTAAACGCGTCGCTCGATTATTGAGCGTGCCCGCAAATTCTGTGCCTTTACGATGGGCGGATCATGTTGCTGGAGAGTTTGCTGTTTCTGTCAGTTTGATTGTGAAAAATGAGCGTGGTGTATTGGCATTATTAGCGCGTGCAATTTCCGACGCGGAAGGTAATATCGATGATATTCATGTTGATGATCGCGAGGGGCGCAATTACAAAGTCACCTTTAGATTGCTCGTTAAAAGTCGTTTGCATTTTGCGCGCGTGCTTAAGAATTTGCGACGCGTGAAACAAGTGCTCCGTATTGCACGTATGTAAGGAGCTGTGCAAGAATAACTTGGCTTTTTTAGCGCACAGCTCCTAAGGGTCTATTATGAAAAAAATAATGACAACAACTCAAGCGCCTGCAGCGATTGGAACCTATTCGCAAGCAGTGCAGGTTGATAAAACAGTGTATCTATCGGGTCAAATTCCCTTAGACCCCAAAACGATGCAAATGGTAGTGGGTGGTTTTCATGCAGAGGTTGCCCAAGTATTTGAAAATTTAAAGGCGGTTGCGGCTGCTGCTGAAAGTGATTTATCGCACATTGTAAAGTTGACTGTTTTTTTACGTGATATGAACCAGTTTCCGATTGTGAATGAGGTGATGGCGACCTATTTTGAAAAACCGTATCCTGCGCGTGCAGTGATTGAGGTGAGTCGCCTACCGAAGGATGCGCAGGTTGAAATGGATGCGGTGTTAGTGGTGTAAGTGCTGAAAATCCCCTAAAAACTGAGCAGTCGTGGTAGATTTTGTAGCCTACTTGCTGAAGTTACTGTGTTTTTAGATGACTTTATTTAAAGCGTTATAAAAAACCGCAGTTGCAGATATTTTTAGTGTTATTTTGTATTAGACTGCACTTTTGAATACCGATTCTGAGATGCTCATGGCTTCTATTCCTATTATCACCTTAAAAGGTGTCGGCGCAAAAAATGCTGAACGCCTTTCGCAATTGTCACTTTTATCCGTGCAAGATTTATTGTTCCATTTACCATTCCGATATGAAGACCGTACGCGTGTGCATCACCTCAATGAAATAAAGCCAGGCGATCGCGTGCTGGTAGAAGGCAAAGTTCAATCCGTCGATTTTTTCGGCCCTAAAAAATATGTGCGGTGTGTCATTTCAGATGATACGAATCGTCATATGGATATTGTTTTTTTTCAATTGGGACACTATCACGAAAAAAACTTATCGCAGGCAAAAGGCATATTGCGTTTTTTTGGTGAAGTGCAGATTGGATTTTCAGGTCATTTACAAATGGCGCATCCTGAATATGCGCCTGTTGCACGTATTGAACAGGATAGCTTGCTGAGTTTATCGCCGTGTTTGTTGCCTGTGTATGCCGCAACAAAAGGCTTATCACAAATAGCATTGCGAAAATTAATGCGACAAGCGCTTTCCTTGTTAGATAAAAATATTTTACCTGAACTGTTGCCCGACAGTATGTTAAAGCAATTTTCTTTGTTTCAATTAACAGATGCATTGCGATGGGTTCATTTTCCGCCTACTGAAATTAATATGACTGAGTTGATGATGCGAAAACATCCGGCACAGCAGCGATTAATTATGGAAGAATTAATGGCGCATCAATTGCATTTGCATTTTGCAAGACATACTGTCAAAAAAAATGCAGCAATTGCATTGGCGCGTGAAGAGAGATTGTGTCAACAGTTATTATCGCAATTACCCTTTCAATTAACATCTGCACAAACACGTGTGTTAGATCAAATTGAAAATGATTTATTAAAAAATGTACCTATGTTGCGTTTGGTGCAAGGGGATGTTGGTTCTGGAAAAACAATTGTGGCTTGTATGGCGGCATTAAGTGCGATTGCAAAAGGATATCAAGTTGCATTGATGGCACCAACAGAAATTTTAGCGGAGCAACATTATCAAAATTTTTTAAAATGGTTGTCACCTTTAAATATTACGGTGGCTTTACTCACGGGAAAACAAGGTTTATTGCAGCAGCGCGAAACAAAAACACGGTTATTATCAGGGGATATTCAATTTATTATTGGCACGCATGCGCTCTTTCAAGATGCTGTTGCTTTTAAAAACCTTGCGTTATTTATTATTGATGAGCAGCATCGTTTTGGTGTGCAGCAGCGATTGGCATTGATGGAAAAAGGTGCGAATGCAGGATTTTTCCCGCATCAGTTAATTATGACGGCAACGCCAATCCCGCGCACACTGGCCATGACGGCCTATGCTGATTTAGATGTTTCGGTTATTGATGAATTACCGCCTGGTAGACAGCCTATTACCACTGTGTTGATTGGTGCTGAAAAGCGTGCAGATATTATTGCGCGCGTACACGCGCATTGTTTGCTAAAAAAACAAGCGTATTGGATTTGCACCTTAATTGATGAATCGGATATTTTGGAATGCCAGGCCGCTGAAACAACAGCGCAAGAATTGTGTTCAAAGTTGTCAGGGTTGCACGTGGGTTTGGTGCATGGGCGTCTAAAGACAGATGAAAAAAAAGCAGTGATGGCAGATTTTCAATCTGGAAAAATTGATGTGTTGGTTGCAACGACGGTTGTTGAAGTCGGCGTTGATGTGCCCAATGCAAGTTTAATGATTATTGAAAATCCGGAACGTTTGGGACTTTCGCAGTTGCATCAGTTGCGTGGACGTGTGGGACGTGGAAAAGAGGCAAGCTATTGTGTGTTGTTATACCGGCATCCGCTATCTACTGTTGCAAAACAGCGTTTGTCTGTGATGCGCGAATCACAAGATGGTTTTTGGATTGCAGAACAAGATTTTCAGTTGCGAGGGCCTGGAGACGTGTTGGGTGTACGTCAATCAGGCTTGATGCAATTGCGTGTTGCAGATTTGGCGCGTGATGAAGCGCTTTTGCCTACGGTTCAATTAATGGCGCAAGCGCTATCACAGGATCATGCAGATATTGCTGCACTATTAACAGCGCGATGGATTGGTGCAGCAGAAAAATATTTACAGGCGTGAGCAAAAAATAAACATAAATTTACGTTTGTTTCTGTAGAAGCAGTTCGGTAGTATTGCTCACTAGATATTTAGCTTGAATGCATGAGGTGTTTCAATGGCGTTACGGAAAATTCTTGTTGTCGGAGCGACTATTTTTGTAGCAATGGGTGGATCATCGCTTGCAATTGCAGACAGCCTTTATGCGCACGAACCCGTCACACGTCCTGCCAATATTGGTTATTACTTTGAAGGTCAGGTTGGGTATGGGATGCAAGATTATGCTTCGGACGTAAATTGGCGTTCACACTCCGGCGTTACCAGTAATAACAGCGGTAATGTGAGAGGGGGTTTTGCTGGTGGCATTGATGCAGGATATGTCTTGAATCACAACATTGCTGTTGAACTTGGTTGGTTATATTTGCCTGTTGTTAATGTCGCAGGGGTTAATGCTTCTGGCAGTGCATTGCCGTCCGTGGACTTAACCAGTTGGGTTGCTTATTTGGCAGCTAAATACATGGTGAAATTACCTTGGGTTAATAATACAAATTGGTTTTTCAAGTTTGGTGCTGCTTATCGACGTGCACAAGTGTCAACGACTGCAATTGTTTCTGGCACTAGCGCATTACCTATTACAAACGGATCATCAAATTTTGTTCGTCCACTGTTTGCGACAGGGTTTAGTTATACATTTGCTGATGTATGGATGGCTGTATTTCAATATGCGCATTATATGGGTGAGAGTACGGCATTCCCTTATAATGCTTCAGCGACACCGCCTGCTTCTGGTGAGATGGGTGTTGAATCAGCAGATGTATTTACTGTGGGCATGGGATATAAATTTTTTCTGTAAGAAACGAGCGCGCAAGCGACCGTGAAATTTTTGAAAATATACAAGATTCACTCAACTTCGGTAAAAAATAAAACAAATAAAATTGTTTTGCGTATTTTGTGATCAACCTTCTGTACCAAAAGGAATAAAAGCTTGTTTGTTCAAAACCTTTTGGGTAGTATGACCCAATATGCTTAGTGCATATATATAAGCGGAAAGTGGGTCATTTTGAAAATCTGATCTGAATAAGAAAAGATTTTTAATAAGACGCTATTTTTGTTAGATCGAAAAAAAGAGGGAATTTAAAATGTCGGTAAAAAAACTTTTAGTGTTAGCTGCTGGTTTAACTGTAATTGGTGCAACTGCTGCAATGGCTGGCGGTCCTGATCATATGGCGATGCCTGCTCAACCTGCATTCCAAAATAGCGTTTATATCGATGCGCAATTGGGTTATGCATCAACAAACACCGCTGATTATACGCTTGCTGGTGTTAGCGTTGTTGATAATAAAAATGGTGGCTTTGCTGGTGGTGTTGATATGGGTTACACATTTACCCGTAACATCGCTCTTGAAGCAGGTTGGTTGTACTTGCCAAATGCTGGCTTTGCAAACCCAACTAATACGGTTACTGGTCAAGTTAGATCATGGGTCCTTTATGCAGCTGCGAAATTCTCTGCAGAAGTAATGGAAAACTTAGATCTTTTCGCGAAAGCGGGTGTTGGCTATCGTAACTTGAATTGGAGCCTTAACGGTGCTAATTCATCCGGTAACTACTGGTTGCCTTTGATGGCTGCAGGTATTGAATATACTTACGGCAGCTGGTTGTTTGGTGCTCAATACACTTTCATTACTGGCAATAGCTCTAACTCAACATTGCAAGACAATGCTGGTAAAATGAACATGTATACTGGTTTCGTTGGTTACAAATTCAACGTTTAATCATTGTAGAGACGCGATTTATCACGTCTTATGTGAAAAAAAGGGGCTTCGGCCCCTTTTTTTATAGTAAAGGTTTTAGAGGAAGTTGATAAAATGCTGGTAAAAAAAATATTGGTATTAGCGGTAGGTGTTACAGTAGTGGGCGCAACTGTTGCAATGGCTGGTGGCCCTGATCGTCTTATGCTTACGGCGCCGGGATTTCAACAGAGTCTTTATCTTGATGCGCATCTAGGCTATGGTCAATCGAATTGGTCAGGTTTCAATGCGAATGGATTGATTGGTCAGTCTGGTGCGTCAAATTATACGCCAACGTCAAATGGCAATGGTGCTTTTGCGGGCGGGTTAGATTTTGGTTATACCCTAACTAAAAATATCGCATTTGAAGCAGGTTGGTTTTATTTGCCAACGGTTAATGTGGAAGGAACTGGTAATTCAATTGGTGGTGTCACTATACCTGCTTCTGCAACGGCGGATGTTAGCTCGTGGATGCTGTATTTAGCAGGAAAATTATCAATACCTGTTATGGAGCATGTTGACTTGTATGGCAAGATTGGTGCGGGATATCGTCGTATGACTTACAGTGATATCAACACTGCGTTATCCGCTTTCGCAGGAGCGGGTCATTATTGGGCGCCTGTTTTTGCAGCGGGTGTTGATTATACGCTGAGCGCTTGGATCTTCGGTTTTCAGTATACTTACATTCCGGGCGATTCTGAGGCGAATAATGGAAATGCGATTTATGGTGCGCCCGATGCTGCACCGGATGTGAATTTGTACACGGCTTTTGTTGGGTATAAATTTACTATTTGATGGTGGCAGGTTGCATTGCTATTAAGAAAAGTCGCTTATAACGATCTCGATTCAAAGTAATGCCAATAAGCACTCTCATTTCTCGATGCGAGCATGAGCGTAGCGAGTGTTTTTACGGAGTTTGTATGCATTGCGATATCCTGCAAAGACACTCGCTACGCTCATGCTCGCATCGAGAAATAAGCGCGTTTTTTTATATCACGTTGCATAGAGATCGGCCCTTAATCAGTGGTAATGGGGTTGTGACGTCCCGCCCCACTTGAATTCCAGAACATCATCCCCATCTCAAATCTTAGTATTATTTTTAAGATGAGAGGAAATCATGACACAAGCTCAAACACTTTCTTTTGGCGCAGACGTCAATCAATTATTAGAACTCGTTGCACATGCGCTTTATAGTAATCCTGAAATCTTTTTACGTGAATTAATTTCAAATGCATCGGATGCTGCTGATAAATTACGCTATGAAGGATTAACTGATGCGGGTCTTTACGAAAATGACTCTGAGCTGAAAATTTGGGTATCCGTCAACAAAGAAAATCGTACGATAACCATTCGGGATAATGGTATTGGAATGAATCGCGATGAAGTGATTGCAAATTTAGGAACCATTGCAAAATCTGGTACCCGTGCATTCAAAGAAAAAATTACGGGTGATGCAAAAAATGATTCTCAGCTAATTGGTCAATTTGGGGTGGGTTTTTATTCTGCGTATGTTGTTGCAGATAATGTGGTTGTTCGTACGCGTCGTGCGGGTATGCAAACAAATCAAGGGGTCTATTGGGAATCAAATGGTAAGGGTGAATTCAAAGTTGATAATATTGAATTTAAACCGTGCGGAACAGAAATTACTTTATACCTTAAAAAAGAAATGGATGAATACTTAGAGCCTTATCGTCTTCGTACCATTATCACAAAATATTCTGATCATATTACCCTGCCAATCATGATGGAAAAAGTGGAAGCGGCTTCAGAGAAAAAAGATGAAGTGGTTGTGCCAGAAGAAGAAGTGGTTAACCAAGCCAATGCGTTGTGGACCTTGCCAAAAAGCGAAATTAAAGACGAACAATATCAAGAATTATATAAACATATTTCACATGATTTTGAAAATCCATTGGCATGGGCGCATAACAAAGTTGAAGGAAAATCTGACTATACAAGTTTATTATTTATTCCGAAGCGTGCACCGTTTGATTTGTGGCAACGCGAAGGGGCGCGTGGATTAAAACTTTACGTAAAACGCATTTTTATCATGGATGATGCAGAACATTTTATGCCAATGTATTTGCGTTTTGTTAAAGGGATTATTGATACGAATGATTTACCATTAAACGTATCGCGCGAAATTTTGCAATCTAATAAAACCATTGATTCCATTAAATCCGCATGCGTTAAAAGAATATTAAGTTCGTTAGAAGACATGGCGAATAATGATAAAGAAAAATATGCAGAATTTTGGAATACTTTTGGTGCGGTACTGAAAGAAGGCCCTGCAGAAGATTTTGCGAATAAAGATCGTATTGCGAATTTATTACGGTTCTCAACAACGCAATCTGATAAGCAAGAAGTGAGTTTAAAAGATTACGTTTCGCGTATGCAAGCGGGACAAGATAAAATTTATTATATTATTGCAGATAATATTGTCGCTGCAAAAAACAGTCCTTTGCTTGAAGTTTTCCGCAAAAAAAATATTGAAGTATTACTGTTGTCTGACCGTGTTGATGAATGGTTAATGGCGCATTTGAATGAATTCGAAGGTAAAAAATTACAGTCTGTTTCGCAAGGTAATTTGGATTTAGGCGAGCTTGAAGACAAAAAAGAAATTGAAGATAAAAAGGCAGAATCTGAAAAAAGCTTTAAAGATATTTTGGAAAAAATGAAAAAACAGTTGGGTGATCGCGTGAAAGATATTCGTTTAACGCATCGTTTAATTGATTCTCCTGCTTGTGTTGTCTTTGATGAAAATGAAATGACGGGTCATATGCAGCGTATGATGAAAGCAGCGGGACAAGTTGTGCCAACGTCGAAACCTATTTTGGAGTTAAATCCTGATCATGCGATCGTTCAAAAGGTTAAGATGGAAAATAATGATGATCGATTTAATCGATGGTCGGATTTATTGTTAAATCAAGCACTGTTAGCAGAAGGTGAGCAATTGGAAAACCCTGCGGCATTTGTGAAGTCGATGAATCAATTGGTGATTGAGTTGGCATCGTAAAGTGGCGGGTTGATTTTGAGACGCGATAACTCGCGTCTCTGAGGGTTGATGCGAGCATGAGCGTTAGCGAGTGTTTGTAGGGTCTAGGGTCATAATTGTGTTGCAATCACTGTATTTTGAAGCAGTGTTGCAACCGTCATTGGTCCAACGCCGCCAGGCACGGGTGTAATCCAGCTTGTACGTTCACGTGCCGTTTCAAATTCAATATCGCCTGTGATTTTGCCATTGCTTAATCGGCTAAACCCAACGTCAATCACAATGACCCCTTTTTTAAGCCATTCACTTTTAATCACGCCAAAATGACCTGTCGCTGAAATCAAAATATCGGCATGCTGAATATGTTCTTGTAGATTTTTCGTTGCACGGTTACAAACAGTGACGGTACATTGTGCCATTAATAGCTCAAGCGCCATGGGCCTGCCAACAATATTGGATGCGCCAACAACAACCGCATTTTTTCCTACTAAATTTTCGCCAGTTTCCTTTAGTAACGTCATTACACCGAAGGGTGTACAAGGACGCAATAGAGGACGTTTTTGGACGAGTCGACCTAAATTATAGGGATGAAATCCATCAACATCTTTTTTCGGATCAATTAATTCTAATAATTCATCTGTTTTTAACTGTGAAGGAAGGGGTAGTTGTAATAAAACGCCATGAACTTTTTGATCGCTATTTAAAGCGGCAATCAAATTTTCTAATGTGGTTTGATCGGTATTTTCAGGCAAATGATACAAGGTTGAGTGAATACCCACATCAGCGCAGGCTTTTTGTTTTTGTTGTATGTAAATTTTTGAAGCATGGTTGTCGCCAACTAAAATGACTGCTAATCCAGGAGACAGGTTTTCAGCCAGTATTTTTTCTTTTATTTGGTTTTTTATTTTTTCAGCCACTGCGCGGCCGTCGAGGATATGTGCAGACATTAAAATACTTCCTGGTGATATTAAGGGCCACTTGTACGGGTTATTTGTGCGAGGGCCCTAAACTGGTTTATTCTATCTCAAGGGTTTCTATTGTGCACGTTTCTAAGAGCCTTTTAAGATCTCCAGGCTTCACAGCCAGTGACTTAAGAAATTTGATAAATCATTCGCTACACTCGTGGCTCGCATCATGCGCAGCGAGTTCGGAGATTTTAACCGGGCTTTAACAGACCATTAAAGATGTTATGAAAAAAAATGATTCTAATTGTTGGCCAACAGAAGCGCAGTTTTTATTGTTACAGTCTGCATTACTTGAATCAGAAAAGGCAGCAATAGCGTGGAAAGAATACTGTGCCTTTTCAGATCTTACAAAAGTAAGTTATGTTGAAACTACTTTTTTCCCATTGGTATTTCAAAATGTAGGAAAACCTTCTTTTGAATTGTTAGCCTCTCATGAAATGCAAGTTTGTAAAAGTGTGTATCGACATTCATGGGCAGCGAATCATTTGAGGTTGAATAAAATATTCAAAGTTATTCAGTTATTGCAAGAAGCCGGATTTTCCATTTGTCTTTTAAAAGGTGCTGCAATGATCACGGCTTACTACAAAAATCCTGGGCTGCGTATTATAGGGGATGTTGATATTTTAATTCCACGAGATCAAATTAAAGAAGCTGTTGCTTTACTATTAAAATTAGGTTGGTCTCTTATTTCAAATAAAAAAACACTTGATGTGCTTTTAAATATGATACATGCCGTTACCTTAACCAATGCTGCAGGTGATCAAATTGATTTGCACTGGACAATTTTTTCGGAAAGTATTTTTGATGAAAAATTGCGACATTTGATTGTTTCTTCGGAAGAAATTAAATCGTCAGGGATGCCTTGTACTGTTTTTGTGTTAAGCCCTGAGGATCATCTAATACATACGCTGTATCATGGTTTAAAATATAGCGAGGTGCCTTTAATCCGTTGGATCGCTGATGCGGTGACAATTATTAAAAATACACCGTATTTTAATTGGGTCTATTTTCTCGCGCAGGCAAGCACAGCTGGCATTACGTTTGTTATGCAGCAAGGCATTGTCTATTTGGAAGGGCAGTCATTTATTGCTGTTCCAGAATTCGTCTCCCACTATTTCCTGACATATTGTCCCTCGGAAGATGAAATAAAATATTTTAAAGTGTTTGCAAAGCCTTTAACTGGATTAAAAGAGTTCATTATTTATTGCTGGTATATGCATAAAAAAAAATCAGATTCAAAAAATCGTTTTATATTATTGATGACGCTGCCGCAATCTTTAAAGCAACAGCGCAACATTGGTTGGTGCAAGCTCTTTTTTTTGGTGGTAAAGAAGTCTATTCTACCAGCAATTCCCGGTGAATAAAAAATTTTCATCTTTTGACGATCTTGAACGATAATTTGTTTCGAAAATGCACAAGGACTTCGTTGCACGCTGCGCGAGAGTTTATGCATGGGTTGATGTGCATTGGAATTTCCTGCAAATACACTCGTAACACTCGCGCTCTCATCAAGAAATCAGAGCGCTTGTCTGTATGACCATGCACCAAGATTCGGCAGTTAAACCCTACTGTGAACAATAAACCCACAACGCCTGTTGCGTAAATTGACCTGAAACCA
>JAUXWQ010000014.1 GCA_030680235.1 Coxiellaceae bacterium | reverse complement strand
TTTGACGATCTTGAACGATAATTTGTTTCGAAAATGCTCATGGACTTCGTGTACACTGCGCTTTTCTCAACAAATTATCGTTCAACCTCGCCTAAAATCTGAAAATTAGCGGTTTTTCAGACATTCGCCGGGAACTACTGTAGAAACAGTGAATGAAAAAACGTAACTGCTACGCGCGCGGCTCGCATTAACATACTTTAGCCTCTCGCAGTAATCGCCTTCATAAAGTCATTGCCTCGCTCAGCATAACTCTTATATTGATCAAGACTTGAACATGCTGGCGACAATAACACAACATCCTTTTTTTGTGCGATCGTTTTTGCAAAAGCCACCGCTTCACGCACCGTATTCACACGCGTCACGATTGCAGAATCTTGCAAAGCTGCTTGTAATAATGCCGCATCTTTGCCAAGTACAATCACATGTGAAACAGTGGCTTTTACAGGGGCTTGTAAAATAGAAAAATCGACTCCCTTTCCATCACCACCCGCAATTAAAATAATGTTATTCGGATGATGCCGATGGTAGACACTTTCAATCGCTGCAATCACTGCACCTGGATTTGTCCCTTTTGAATCGTTATACCAAATAATATCATCATTGGTTTTGACGCGCTGACAACGATGCGGTAACCCTGCAAAATGCTTTAAGGTTGCTAGCATGTTTTTCATCGGTAATTGCAATACAGTGCCTATTGCCAACGCTGCTAAAAAATTTTGATTATTAAATCGCTCCTGCAACAGCAAATCCGCTATCGCTATTAATTTTTCTTTTCCATAGGACAAAGTGTTTTCAAAAACACCCCACTGTTTCTCCAATGGTTTTTGCAATGTAATTTCGATAGGTCTATGTTTGAATACTAATTTTTCCCAGGTGTTTTTTTCATCCGCATTGACAATCGCATAGTCACAATGAAGATACACCCGCTGTTTCGCTGCCAAATAATCGTCAAGTGTTTCATAACGATCCATGTGATCAGGACTTAAGTTAGTTAAAATAGCCACTTTTGCACAGAGCGAATACGTTGTTTCTAATTGAAAACTGGATAATTCCAACACGTAAAAATCTGGTATTTCTTGGGCTAAAACATCTAAAACAGGCATGCCAATATTGCCGCAAACAATTGCTTTTTTGCCAGCATGATTGATTAATTCACCCATTAAGGTCGTTAATGTTGTTTTTCCATTCGAACCCGTAATTGCTACGATCGGCGCTTTCACATCACGCACGAATAATTCAATATCCCCCACAATCGGAATATTTTTTTCTCTCGCTTTTTGAATACAAGGTTCTTCTAATGAAATACCAGGGCTGACAACGATGGTTGCCGCTTTTAAAGAAAGTGCCTCTGACAATTTCCCCAAATGAATTTCAACTTCCGGAAATTGTTTGCGACAATCAGCTAAATGCGGCGGATTATCACGCGTATCAGCAACGACAACTGGAATATTTTTTGCACGCAAATATTTTATACAAGAAAAGCCCGTTTCACCAAGGCCAATGACAAGATGGCTGTTTTTTAACACTGATAAAATCCTATGTTTTTAGCAAGCATGTGCATCCAGATATCCTGCAAAAACACTCGCTTACGCTCATGCTCGCACCAAACAACACAAGCTCACTTATGCTTATGCTCGCACCAAACAACACAAACTCACTTATAGTCATATTCGCATCAAATAATGCAAATTTCATACTATCTTAATTTTAATGTTGCGAGTCCAAGCAGTACCAAAATTACCGTAATAATCCAAAATCGCACGATGACTTTCGGTTCCGACCAACCCGACAATTCAAAATGATGATGCAATGGCGCCATCTTGAAAATGCGTTTTTTACGCAATTTATAACTCGCCACTTGTAAAATAACAGAAACTGTTTCCGCAACAAAAATACCACCCATTAAAAATAAAACCAGCTCTTCTCGCACCATGACAGAAATAATGCCAAGTGCCCCACCAATACTTAATGAGCCTACATCACCCATAAAAATTTGTGCAGGATACGCGTTGTACCAAAGAAAGCCCAAACCAGCACCCACCAATGAGGCACAAAAAATATCGAGTTCACCCGCCTTTTCAAGATAAGGTAACGATAAATAATGCGCAAAATGAATATTGCCAGAGGCATAGGCAAAAACGCCCAAACCCATCGCCACCAAAATAGCAGGCATAATAGCAAGACCATCTAAACCATCCGTTAGATTCACTGCATTACTCGTACCCACCACGACAAAATATGTAAAAATAAAATAAAACATCCCTAAATGAATTGATACGTCCTTGCAAAAAGGAATAACGACTTCTGTTTGATGATTACCACTTACCGTAAAAAATAACGTAAATAGTGCGATTAATGAAATCAACGAGAGATACAGCATTTTTTTTCTTGCCGACAATCCTTTCGTATTCTTCTTTGTGATTTTGAGATAATCATCAAAAAATCCAACGATACCAAACCCTAAGGTTACCCATAAGGCAACCCAAATATACATGTTTGATAAATTTGCCCATAATAAAACACTGATCGTCAGTGCAAACAGAATCAGCGCTCCACCCATGGTCGGCGTGCCCGTTTTTTTTAAGTGCGCTTGCGGTCCATCGTTTCGCACAACCTGACCATATTGCAATAATTGCAACCGATGAATGACCGCTGGGCAACAAAAGATAACGATAAAGAGTGCGGTTAATGCACTTCCAATCATTTGAAAAGTGAGGTACTGAAAAATACGTAAAAAATGCACGTGTCCCATATAACAATGCGCAAGCCAAAAAAACATAAGTACCTCGTGTTAGTGTGAGTCTACAATTTGATTCACAATATTAATCATCTTCATGCCATTTGAACCTTTCACTAAAACAGTCACTTCTTTTGTTAAAGCAGGTTTGAGCGCATCGATTAATGCTTGTTGATCCATAAAGTGAAATGCATTTTTACCAAAGGCCTTTGCGGCAAAAGCACTATTTTCACCATAGCAAAATAATTGTTTAACGCCCTGCTTTAAAGCGCATTCGCCAATATAATGATGCGAAGACTCTGCAATATCACCCAACTCTTTCATATCTCCAAAGACTAAAATGGCATGATCTGAACGATTTGTGAGAATTTTTATGGCGGCTTCTACTGAGGTTGGATTTGCATTATAACTATCGTCAATAATGGTTGAACCTGAAAGCCCTTTTTTAATCGTTAAACGGCCATATTCTGGCGCTGCTGTTTCAAGACCCATTTTGATTTTTTCAATCGGAATCCTCAAAGCAAAAGCAATCGCAGCAGCAGCCAGTGCGTTGGTGACATTGTGCTCGCCTAACAAAGGCAATGTAATGCATGGCGCATCACACAAAGGCATAAGCAATGTAAATTGTGCACAGCCATTTTCATTGATTAAAATCTCTTTTGCCATCACATCAGCAGGATGATGTATCCCAAAAGTGATGATACGCGCGCCCTCAGCTCGCTTTCGAAACAATGCTGAAAATGGATCATCTGCATTGATAATTGCTATGTCAGCTGTTTTATAAATATCGCTTTTTTCTTCAGCAATTTTTTGAAGCGAGCCAAAACCTTCCACATGCACGCCAGCAACCATCGTAACGACTGAAATCGTTGGCGCTGCAATGGCGGTTAACGCTGCTATTTCACCTGGATGATTGGTACCAATTTCTAATACCGCAAAGTCATGCTCGGGCTTTAGTTGGAATAAGGTCAACGGCAATCCAATATCATTATTAAAACTTTTTTGGCTCGCGAGTACATTACCGGCTTGTTTTAAAATATGCTCAATCAAGGCACGCGTGGTTGTTTTACCGCAACTCCCCGTAATACCCACAACTGGAATAGAGACACTTTCCCGATAAAATCGCGCTAAATTGATCAATGCTGTTTTTGTATTTTCGACTTGAATCGTCGGAATTGACAAAGCAACCTGACGATCAACAATCGCAACCGCTGCCTTTTTTTGTTCAATATCTCCGAGAAAATCGTGCCCATCAAAAAATTCACCTTTGATGGCAAAAAAGCAGTCGCCCGGCTGAACTGTACGACTATCAATGACAATACGAGAGAATGTTGCATCATTTCCGCACAAAGTACCATTGAGAATGTTCGCGAGCAATAACAGGTTCATGTGATATCCTGACATAGTAAACTTCTTTCCAAACCTCGATTAGCGGATGATTTCTTCGAAAAAATTTTCTTAAAATCTTCACATACTACCGTGCACGCTCCGACTTTTTGAAAATTTTTTCTGCGAATGCGCCTCGTTACTCAAGGTTTCTAAAGAAGTCTATTGAAATATAAGGTGTTTTTAACGATTGTAGCGCACCCTATCAGCACACTACAATAATAAATTCGGTAACTATTCAACCATCCTTGACTGTTCTATCTACTCTCAAGTCATCCAATAGCCGATTAACCCTCCCTGTTATCCTAATCGCTCAAAAACACATCACATTTCATTGACTATACTTTTTAGAAATTCCCTAGCTTGAGTATCGCAATGGATATTTCTACCGCAGCAGCACTCTTATCCAAAAGCTTTCTGGAAGCACGTGAGGCTGCATCACTTTTCGATATTGAGGGATCTTTACAAACAGCATTTTTATCTGATATTGAAGCAATGCGTACCGAATTGCTGCTCGATGGGCGGAGCATCTCGGATCCCAATAAAGCTTTTGAAGCAATTCTCAAAAAGTATCAAGAACTACAAATAACTTCAGAAGAAATCTTGCAAGACATCATCGCAAAAAAGAGCCTTAAAGAAATGGCTGTTTCTAGCGCCTTACAAAAAATCGTCAGCAACACTGCCGATTATCTTTTTATGCCAGAGTCAGACATACCCAACCTATCTGATTCACTCCTTGAAATGATTACACCTTTGCAAGATGCAAAAGAATCCCTACATAGCATTGCCTCAAATAGCCTTGGTAGCGTTATTACAGATTCCGTTATCCCTAGCGTTTGGGGCATTGCTGGCAGTATTATCGATGAATCACGCCATCAAACTGCTGTGAAAAAATTAGAAGCGCAGTTATCAAAAGTAATCGAATCGGTTGAAAATACGTATAAAAAATTCCAAAGCGCCTATGCTAATATTGCCAATACTTATGCAAACGCACTTGAAAAAATAAAAAAATCCTCTCCCCTCGATGAAGCACTCTATGAAAAAACGTTGCTGTCTTGGCTTAATGAAGAACGTTATCTAGAACAGCAAATCACACTACAGCAAGAAAGAATCGCAATTGTCAGTGCCATGCTACAAGAAAAACAAAGTGCAAGACGCATGGAACGAATGACAACCGCACTTTCGATGGTTGTCTCATTGAGCAGTCTTGCAGGATCTCCTGCTGTCGTTGCAGGAATGGCCATAAAACTTGCCATTGACACTGGCTGTGCGGTAGGGAACATCCTTATTAAAGAAAGCGCTGAGCTTAATCATGGCATTATGCAACTTAGAGATATTTTGCTGATCAGCGATGACAAATCGATTAATGATGCAAAAAGCATACTTCATAGAACACAAACACCAAGCATTGCTTTTTCAGGCACGTTACTCGAACTAGACAAACTACTTGATGTCGATCTTGCTAAAAAAGGATTTCAAGCTGTTCAGTTTTCGGAAACCCTTGTTGAAAAGTTTGCAGACACACTGTCGCAAGCCTTTGCCAAAAAAGCGGAAGGCCAATCCTGTTGTACATACATGCCAACAACGTCGTTGTATTACACATTGCATTTTAATCCAACGACTTTATCTGCGAATTTCAGCACAAACCCTGAACTCAAAAAACTTGGAAAACAAATAATCCAAGAGCTTATTGTTAAATCAAAATCTCTTCTCGCAGAACTCATTCTATTTGAAAAAACCACCGACAAACTCATTAAACAAAACAACCCCGTTATTTACATGACAAATTTCGATGCGTTTCAAAGCACGCTAGAACAAACTCTTAAAAAAATGCAAGAACAAAAATCAATTATTCTTGAGCACATGGGTGATCATTATAAATCTAATCCGAAAAATGATGGCATGAATGCTTTAAAGGAATTAGAAATACTAGCAGAAAAAATACAAAGCAAGCTTGAAAGCCTTCCAACTAAAAAATTGTATTTTGATAATGCGCCACACGCTACTTTTTTTAAAAATGGGGAGCCACTGAATTTAAGCGCTATCACTGACATAGAAAAATCTCATATAGTCATAGCCTATTCAGGAAATGAACTCGCAATAACTCATGCGCGTAATGCATTTTTTAATGATATTCAATTAAATATAAAAGCTGCTGAAACACTTTTAGAAAGTGTTTCTAAACAACAGGGAAAATATATCAAAAATTTTGGGAGTGCATTAAATGCGCTCTATATCAAGCTTTCCCTATTATCAGAAACTGAGCCTGCTTCTGATAAAATCAAAGTGGCTATTGCTACTGGCTGTAAAGCACTTTTAGCACTTTCCGATAAAGCAATCTTACAAATAACTATCAGGCTAAATTATTTAAACACCCATAAAAAAAATTATACGCCTCAACAATACCAAGAAGCGCTTTCAATGCTTCAAATATCGCTTCAAGAAATAAAAATATTTTATCAAAGTATCCCTAATGTCACTTTTCCTATAAAAATCACCCAAATAGAAAATCAAATGATTCAAATAAAAAAAGGGAATTTAGCTTCATTAGAAAGTGCTTTAATAAATGCGCCAACACTAATGTATACCGTCGGCAATGTTAACAATACAACAATTAAATCCACTTCTCGGTTATTTTTTGGAAATTGCAAACATAGTGAAATGGAAAATGATATTACCAAAAAAATAATGGTCTTAGAAAAAGCGGGAATTAACAAGTTACAACTTGCACCACTTAAACCGATCAGCGAAGAAATGATTGTAAACTGTAAAGCAGATCCTTCGATGCTTAAAAAACTCATTGAAGGCCTCAAAACAGAAATACAATATGTAGCGCTATTTAAAGAAAAATGTGGGCGCAAAATTGAAATTGAAAATCTTCAAGCGCTTCTTCAAGCGTATGATCAACAATGCACCCTATTAAGAAATATCTGTCAAAAACCACTTGCTAATGAACAAAAAAGTGGCGCATTTGTATGGGCAAAGGAACAAATGCAAAAACTGCGTGGTGATTATCTCAAGGAATTAGAAAAGTCAGATACCCTATTAATAACACTTAAAGAAAGCGGTCCACAACTTATCCTGCCCACACAAGAAATAATAGTAACAACTCATCCTCACCCTTCAACATTATTATAACAAAATAGTAAGCGGGTAATGATCTCAACTGAACGTTCGTCTGGCATTATTATACGATGCCTTATCCAATTCTTTTCGATATCTATTAAGAAAAAAAGGATGCTTAAAGTGTGTTTCTCTCATAATCTTAACGATACCCTCTTTTTTTTGATCAGACGTTATATCGGTTCTACTATCTAGCGCTTTTATTTCAGCATGCATTTTATTTTCTAAAAAATAATCTCTAGTTTTTTCAATAGACTTTTGAAAAAGCGCTATAAAATATTT
Organism: Coxiellaceae bacterium; assembly: GCA_030680235.1. Lineage (GTDB taxonomy): Bacteria > Pseudomonadota > Gammaproteobacteria > Coxiellales > Coxiellaceae > 2-02-FULL-42-43. The sequence goes on along the minus strand of JAUXWQ010000014.1, from coordinate 48,217 downwards.
ATTCCGAGTATTAATCGTTAAAAAGCTATTATCAAAAAAATAAAAGTGAGGTTCTGAAGACCCATGCAATAAAAAAGGTAGTGACATATTTTTTATAAATGGATCACGCAATTGTCGAATTTCTTCTTGAACTTCTAAATTTCTGGTGTCATAAACAATTCCCAAAAATCTTTTTACCGTATCCTCTGTTTTTGTAAAAAAAGAAAAGCAAGACTGCGTTTTTACTTCTTGTAATAAAGCAATAACATCTTTAACGGAATTTTTCACTTCTTCACATCTAGAAAAATATTTAAGATAACATGCTATTCGATCCTCATCAGAAAGCGCTTTCGCTAATAAATCTTGATTTAATGTTTTGTAACCTTCGAGCAGCATGCAATGCAGCTCATAGGCTTTATTGATGATTTGTTGTAAGCGCATTTTTGCTCCTTAATAGGGTGCAGCTTCGGTACGATGTAGTAGCTTGAATATACAGCACTTTAGGGAACTATCGCACTTCTAGTTAGAATCCGCCTGATTCTTGTGTCAACATTATCTTTTGACTAAGATCAGCAACATACCTATTGATAATTAGTTGATTTGCAGCAATTCCCGGTGAATAAAAAATTTTCATCTTTTGACGATCTTGAACGATAATTTGTCTATTTTCTCTGTTATTACAACGCCATTTAAAAACCAACCAGTTTTATTGCTATAACCGTCTATAATTTATCCATTATTAAAAACCGTAGGATTAATGATATGAAACCCATCAGCTTATTAATTGCAGCCTCATTCTGTACTGCCGTTCCTTTCACCACGCTTGCAGAAACCACCCAAAATAGTAAGCCTATTGTTCTCGCTGAACGCGTTGGCGGCCATGGGTTTCAGGGCGGTAAAAATTTTCGTGGTGGTCAACATGGCAGATTTCAAGGCAGCCAAGGTCAAAGAGCGACCCATCACAGTTCAAAAAATCAAGTCAGAAGCAATCAGGGTAGCGGTCAAAAACAAACAGGCTTGCAGCAAAACAATCAAAATTTAAAGGGTAACAGCAACTGGAAGAATAATGGTTATCATCAAGGCTGGAATGGTTACCACAATTATAACAATACCAATGTTTATTATGTGAATGGTTACCCTTATAACGGATGGTATAACGGCTCCTATCTTTGGGGAGGCGTTGCTGCTATGGGCCTTATAGCGGGCACCTATTATTACGCAGGGAAAGCCTATTCAACCAGTGCGCAATGCTATGGCGCATGCGCCGCTGCCAACAACCCTACTGTCAATTGTCATTCGGTTTGTAACTATTAAAACGATGCCTTGCCCCATGCAGAGCATATTTAGGAGCTATGCAACAATAACTGCAAGACCCATGCCAGACACGGGTCTTAAAGTGCCATGTCCGTGCCACACCGCATGCGCATCAAGCCAATAAGTATTTTCTTCTCTCAGCCTCTGGAAATTTTTCTATTGCGTATCGCAACATAGTTCTTGGCATTTTTTTCGCATATTTTTGTAAAAATTCAGCCAAACATGCTTGATTTCGCTTTCCCATTTCTCGCAGCATCCACCCAACTGCTTTATGAATTAAGTCATGTTCATCTTCAAGCAATAGCTTTGATATTTTAATCGTCTCTGTGAACTTGTTCTCTCTAATAAAATGCCAGGTAGCTATAATGGCAATGCGTCGGTACCATATATTTTTTGACTTTGCAAAATCCCTTAATATGTTTTTATTTTTTGATACTAAATGTGAACCTATAATATAATGTGCTGATGAATCAACCAAATTCCAATTATTAACATGCTGAATATTTTTTAAGTAAAAATTGTAAATGTGTTCTTTTTCATCATCATTTTTTTGATATCGATGCATTAAAATGAATAATGCCAGCAATCTTTCTTCATTAAATTTTGATTCCATCAGGTTTTGAATATGCATAATTGGCAACAAATAATATTGCTTTGCTATTTTTCTCACATCAGGAACAGCGACACCTAAAAATTTGTCGTGCGAACCATACTGTCCTTTTTCTGTTTTAAAAAATCGTCTTGCATCTTCTGATGTGTATTTTCTGTAGTGTCTGAGTTGTTTTCTTATTTCAGCAATCATGCATCACCTATGCATTAGTTACGAGTCAGCTTACATAACTGAGCAACAAACAGGCGTCTCCTGCTGAACTTTATGCTTTGGTTGTTTATTTTCTTTCACTGCTGTTTTTGGATTTTTAATCGGCCTAGAAAAAAAATAAGGAGCAGAAGGCATTTTTTCAGATGGTTCGATAAGAAAAGAACAACGATTTTCTATCGATAAAACTGCTTTTTCTAACCCCTCAAATCGCGCTTCAAAATCTTCTTTATCATTAGTGCTTTTAATGCTTGGCAGCATTTTATAGTGACTTTCTTCCTCTCTTAGCAAATCCAAACAAGCGCTCACTTCTTCTTCAAGTACAGTTAGCTCGCTCAACTGTTTTGAACCTGACGCTGACGATAGCGCTAAGGCTTTTTCTAATTTTTCCAGCCTTTTTTGCAAAGGTACGTAATCGAGCACAGATAAAACACAACCAAGGCTATCTAATTTATGCAAAATAGCAAACAACTCGTTAGCGTCTATTTTAGGCTTACCTTGAAATTTAAAAACTGAATATAGCTCGCCATTGATAGCCTCCAATAGGTCAGCAAACACTTTCTCTTTTTGAAAAGGATTCCTGTTAGAAAAATACCTCTGTAATTTCGGAGAAATAAATGCTTTTGGAAGTTCATGAAACTTAAAATCGCTGTCTGCGAATTTTTGCCTAACTAATTCCTCTATTGCTCGGAGATGCCGATCTACCAGCCAATCAAAGGGACTAGAAGGATTAGAACTAGAGGACCTCACTTCAAAATTTTCTTTTGTGGGCATAGTAAATTACTCGCTGTGTTAAAACTGGTGTTATTATAGCTGTGCAAGCTTAATGAATTCTGAAGTGCACACTTTAAAAATCGTACCAACACGGCGATTTCACCAAGGCTTAACCAAAATGTTATTTAGAAAAATTCACACTTTGTGCTTGCGAGCGACTTGATTCCAAGGCTTTTTTTGACGTGGCCATGCTGCCGTCACCTGATAAATAAGCCGCATGTTTTCCAAGCTCTTTTAGTATAATATTGGCTTTTGGCAATAATAATTTTATTTTCTGTTCTGCTTTTTGAATAGATTCTGTTGATGCGCCGCCAATTAATCCAATTGAGTAATCCCCATTGTGGTCTAATCCTAATTTAAATAGCTGAGTACGTAGTGTTACGCCACCCATACTGCTTGTATCAAATGCATCAGTATGAATCATATGACATCGGCTATTTTTTTTATCCACAATTAATAGTGCAATACAGGGCGTTAAATCTTGCGTAAACAAATAATGATCTGAACCAAGTATAATACTCCGTGCATTAGCATTTCCTTGACGGACTTCAACAGCAGCACCTAGCTTAAATAATGCCGAATGCTGATTTTTAATTGCAGGTACTGGTTGTGAATCTGATATCGCACAAAACCAAGCGACCTTAGAGAGATCTGCTGTTGCATTTGATAAAACGGAATCTGAATGTTGCTCATTCAATTCAGTAGATGTGCTGGGTAAAGTGAATAATAACAACTGCATCATTGCAAGCATATAAATTGTTTTTAATGAACGCATAATCATTGCTCCTATTGTCACCCTCCCTAAATTATAGCGTTTTAATCAAAAGCTGCTCATTCGGTGAACCGCATATTAAACAGGTAAAGCTTTTTTTCAATAGACTTCTTTCCAAACCTCAATTAACGGATGATTTCACAAACCCACACGCGATTCTTTCTCCGCCACCACCCAATGGTTTAGGCTCATCTGAATAATTATCGCCTCCTGCATGAATCATCACAGCATGCCCACAAATATTTTTTTCTGCGAGATGTGGCGCAAAAGAAGGATGGTGAGCAATGCCATTTTTATCAACAAATAGCTTGGGTAAATCCCCTTGATGTCCTTGATGATAGGGCCCCAAGTGTTTTTTTAATTGCAACGGATCGTAGTGGCCACCTGCTGCCATGCCTGCATTATCACAAGAGGCGTACTCATGAAGGTGAAACCCATGCTCTCCTGGCGGCAACCCTTTGAGATCAGGGAAAATCATAAGGCCATTTTTTTTATTTTTAAAAATAATATCGCCTATTTTTTGATGGTCGGGTTTTGTGGAAAACATATCAACAACAACGGTGGCATGTAATGCTGTTGAAACAAATAGTCCTAACAATAGTAATGTAGATGTGCGCATCATTCCTCCTTGGTTAAGCTTATTTTTAAGCACCTGGAGATTTTAAACAAGCACTTAAGGCATATTAATTTATACTGATGCTGATAAGTGGGGATTTAAGCGCGCGAGTCATAAACCCTTCAATCCCCCTGCGTTGTAAAACATCATATTCTAACACAGGGGTATTGACACATTTGGGCTTAATCCTGACTCAGCGTTTCGCTTTGTATCTTTTTGAAAATCTTTGGCCATCTGAGAGCAGGCTCTAAAAATTCACTGTAACTGCATGAGCACCTTGACTACGCAATTCATTGTTCTGCTCATTTTTTACAAAGGCTGCAATTGCTGCTGCCATTTCAAGGTCCGAGATAATCTTTTCTTTATCAATAGGTCTTCTTGTTAGCGGGTTTTCCACACACTTTAGCAACATGATCCTCTCAAACCGCGCAACACAAAAATAATTGCCACAGATATTTTTTTCATCCTCTTTGATCTGAGCGCGTTTTGTGACAGCTGCATCAATCTCAAGCGGCGTTAATTCCGCTGCCCTTGACTCCGCGCTCAATAACACCTCCTCCTGTTTCTCCTTTGATAATTCAGACCAAGACTTTGCAAGCTCGTTGAGTTGTCCTTTATCAACAACAGGATCAGCCATGATTTGATAGGTGATCGGACAGAGAAATTGCTCTGGAACGGCAATTTCAGCTTCGCCACGCTTTTTTCTAGATTCATTTAATGCATCAATGATTTTTTGGTAAGGAGAAATATTCTCAGACAATAATGGCTCGCTTAAAGTAGCATTAGGAAACAAGCCGTGGCGATTATTGTGATGATACCGCCCAATGCAACGAATTATCAGATAGAAAAGAATACAGACCCCCGCAACAAGCCCAAATGTAGTTGCTACACTGCTAATCATGTGACTTAATGATGAATCATTACTACCGCCATCATTGTCAGTAATCTCAGGGCTCAATGAGAGAGAACGCGTTCTCTCCGCCATGACGACGTTCATCAAATTAAAAAAATGCAGCGTCAGAACAGAATATCTCATTGTTAATCACCCCAAGCTATTTTTTTCAACTATCATTAGTGAAAATAACGCGATGATATTAAGAAAACATTAAATGCTCGCCAACCTATCGAGGCCCAACAAAAATAATGTTATTTTAAGGCCCTGTTTTTAAGAGGCTGTTTGGTTAATCTTTGACAACGTGAAAAATTGCAGAGATTATGTGATATTTTTTGTAAATTTGGTCCTAATACGCATTACAACACCATTTTGACCATCTTGGACTTTCATTTTATGCCTAATACACAACATAATCGGCGCGCATGCTATATAGCACCTTCTTCACTCAATGAGCAAGACGAATGGCACGTTAACGCTGCCATTAAGCACCATGCAACGGCAGGTCATTTATCAATTTATTATCTGATTGATATGGATGACTCGTTAATTCTATTCAAGCCTACGGTAAAAACACGCCAAGTTGTGCTAAATCCTGCTTTGGTTCAATATCTAATAAAAACACTCATAGCATTGCCAAATACCGTTGCAACAGTCCACTATGACATTGTTTCAGCAAGAAGTGATGACCAATTTTTTAAAGAAACACATTTAAAAATTGCCTCGGCACTCTCATTACTCATTCATGTAGTCAACCAAAAGCTTGCAATGCATGACACCGAGCGCCGACTCCCCCCAATGAGAAACTGGGGAATATATTGCCTGCAAGATCCTTTAAACAAACAGCCTGGCGGTGGTAAGCGTATTTTTTCTTGTCGACGTCAAAAAAATCCAAAACAACCGCTTTCCTGGGAGTTACGATCAAGCTTACAAGATAATGGAATGAAGGATACTGCGATCTGCGAGGCCATGCTAGCTAACCTTAAGGCTGAAAAAGAAAAATATTTTTTTAAGATCTACCAACTCAAACAACATGACAAATCTAACAAAAGCCAGTTTCTTGCAAGAACACTGTTCCCACAAAGAGCAAGAGAAACACCCAACTTTCTTTGTATTATGATTGATGATAATGAGACACAACTGTATGCGATCACACTACTCTCTCCAAGATACAGCAACCGCATTCTTGGCATACAGGTAGCGCCACCATCAGAACGACCATCTTTTGCAACATACATTAAACAATTTGGCCTCTATCAACAGCCTAGAAGCACGCGAGCAGAAGCACCCTTACCATCTTTCTCTCCTATAATGCCTGAGTCTGATGAAACAAAGGAAGCAGCAGAGAAAAAACCCGTCAAATCAAGCGAATCTTGTCAGTGCAGTATGATGTAGGAAGCATTTGCACATTCGCTAAACTACCCACAACTATTCAGGAAGTAAGATACAAAATCTACTACGATTTATGACTACTCACACTGCCCTTTTATACGGAAATAATTTGTCATTGTTGACACCTATTCCCGCCTTATTATCACGCGCTGGTTTCTGCGTAACTGTTATCTCCAACAACACTCAGTTAAAAACACATCGTTTTGTGAAAAATTTTATTTATGCAGCGACAACTTCTGATGTGATTAAAACTGCGCAGAAACAATTACAGCACCATTATAATTTTATTGCAGCATGCGATGAAGAATGCCCTCGCGCCATTTTACACTCCTCTTTTTCTATAAAAGAAAAACTTCAACTGCTGCCCGTCATCCATGAAAAAAATTTTTCACATTTGTACTCGAAAATAGAACTTTCTATCCTATTACACAAATATCATTTTCCCACACCGCCTTTTATGATCGCTCAAAATAGCGCAGATATGATACGCGCCGCACAAGCGCTTGAATATCCCGTGATGCTGAAAATAGATTTCTCAGCGGGTGGCGCAGGTGTTTTAGAATGCCAAAATCTTAAAGACGTAATCTTTGCAAAAAGTTTATTTTTTCCATTATTGATTCAGAAAAAAATAGAAGGCACATTAATTTCTGGAGGCGCTTTGTTTTTAAATGCCGAGCTCATTTTTTTTGAATGTGGTGAATGTGTCTTGGCAAAGCCACATCCGACCGGCCCTAGCATGATTAAACGCTATCATCCTTCTATCGATGAAGATCCTCTATTACAAAAAAACTTAATAGCACTGGGTAAAATTTTAGGCGCTAATGGTTTTGTTAACTTTACAGCCATTCGCACTGAACAAACCTATTATTTTATCGAAGCAGATATGCGGCCTAACAAATGGATAGATTGCAGCAAACACTACTCCGAAGATCCTGCAAAAAAAATAGTATGTTACTTCACTTCTACAAGCTATAAATTAACACCTACCACTAAAAGAAAAGAAATGCTGCTTGCTTTTGCACCAGAGGTATCTTACTTTGATTATCTTTTTAATCGATATCACGCTCGATCAAAATATGATTATTATTATCCCGGTTCTTATTTTCTAAAAAAAACAAAGAAGGAAGTTGTAAAATTCATTAAATGGTTATTAAAGAGGCGATAAATCCTGCTTCTCGGCACATGAGTTAAACAATGCAAAATAGTTACATTTAGAGAAATAATATTATGACAGAAAATATCATCTGCTTCGGAAAAAACTATCGTGGCCACATGCATGAATTAGGCGATAAAGCCGTCGACAAACCTGTTATTTTTTTGAAACCTGCTGCTGTATTGCATGCCTGTAAAAACTGGAATGATACGCTTAATTTATATTTACCAGAAGAAGAAATTCATTATGAATGTGAATTGGTTTTTAAATTAAATGTTGGCGGTTTTCAATTATCACAAGAAAAAGCACGCGAAGCCTTAGGTTGGTACACTGTTGGGCTTGATATGACAAAACGAAATTTACAAAAAAAATTAAAAGAAGATGGCCATCCCTGGACTATTGGAAAAGTATTTCCTGATGCAGCAGTCATTGGCCCTTGGATTAAATGCGATAATCTCGATTCTTGCTTAGAAAAAGAATTTAATTTCTCTTTAAATAACCAGCTGAAACAAACAGGCCTTGGAAAAAATATGTTATTTTCTCCAATCGATTTAATTGTTTATGTAAGCCATTATTTTCCATTGAGCGCAGGCGATATTTTATTTACAGGAACACCTTCTGGCGTTGGAAAAATAACAAATAATGATATTGGCACTGTAAAAATAGGATCTCAGACTTATTTTGTAACATGGGCTGCATAAAGAGTAATACTTGGCTCCGAACTAAAAAAATCGAAGCCATCTTTTATGTGCGGTAACCAAGCCTCACAGCCATTGACTTAAGAAATTTGATAAATCACTCGCTACACTCGTGGCTCGCATCATGCGCAGTGTGTGGTGTGAGCCGCGAGTGTAATGAGCGATTGTTTTCTTAAGTCAATGGCTGTGAACCAAACCTCGGCATTAAAACTTAAATAATCGGCTTAACAAAATACCGACACCCGCTACAATTAAGGTTGATTTAACAGGATTTTTTTTGACGTAATCCACTGTCACTTCACCATAATTTTCAGCTTCTTTTTTTAAACCTATCACGGCACGCTGACCTTTGTGGATGTACTCATCCGTTGTTTTTGCTGCACTCTCACCGAAGGTTTCGATTTTATGACCCACTTGTCGAATTGAATCACCAACCACTGTGTGTGAATTATATTTATGCATAACAGTCTCCTTTATGATCTTTAGTTGTTTTTCATAGAAAAGTAACTATAGCTCTTATTTAAAATAATACTTATTCATGCCTATGAAAAACTTAAAGCCGAATAATTCAATGGGTTATGCTTAGTATCACAACTATGACTTAAGAGAACAATCGCTCGTTACACTCGCGGCTCGCATCATGCGCAGTATATGATGCGAGCCGCGAGTGTAACGAGCGATTGTTCTCTTAAGTCATATATGCTTAGCCTCCTTATCTTCCTCAAAAATTGACAGAGGCTATGGCAACATGGCACTTTAGTCTTTGAAAAGCTAATTCAAGAAAGCCTCACACTGCATTTAAAAGTGAGTTTAGATAGACTTGAAAATGGCTTCACTTATTATACTTAATGGAATAAGGCCGTGACAAAATTACCACTTTTAATCAGCACAATACTATTATGCCTTGCTTCAACTGGAGGCTATTTGTATCTCAACCAACAAATAATGGCCGGTGAAAATAAACTGGCTATCGGCAAACAACAACTTGAAGAAGGTGCAAAAGCGGTTGCAGCCGGAAAAATAAAACTGGCGGAAGGCGAAATTAAATTAGCTGCAGGGAAAAAGAAACTCGCCGCAGGTAAAGCACGATTAAACGCAGGGAAACAACAACTAGCAAAAGGCAAAAAAACGTATAATCAAGTGAAAGTCATTCCATTTGGCATGATGGGCACACTAGCACCAGCAGCTTCTCCCATTTTTAATGTCGCACAACAACAAGTCAATGAAGGCGGCAAAAAAATCGCAGCCGGTGAAAAACAAGTGGCTTCAGGCGAGCAACAAGTTGCAGCAGGCGAACAAAAAATTTCTGCAGGACAAAAACAATTGGCAGCAGGCTATCAAAAACTCAAAGATGGCGAAGCCAAGCTGGCAGAAGGAAAAATACAATACAAGCAAGGCGAAAAAAAACTGGCGGATGCAAAAATTATTCGCACAATTACAGCAGTTTTAGCTATTTTATTTGCGGGCTTGTCTATTTTAATAGGTGTTTTTTTAAGAAGCCCTAAAAAATAAAGTAATGACCATTATAAACCTGACAACCTGAATGGCGTCAACTTACGCATTTTTTTATGCAAGCCGCGCGCGTAACAAGCGATTTTCAGGTCAATGCCCTGATCAATTTTCTGCAAACACTCGTTACACTCGCGCTCGCATCAAAGCACTTAATGCAATAGATGTCTTTGTGAAAACGCTTAAGTTGACGCCATTGCGTGACCTGTTACTCCTACGCTCCCTCAATATTTCTCTTAAAAAAGTAAGCACGCTGGCTTTTTTTAAGATGATACAACTGTGCGGGCCGCTTCCCCTCGTAACGCATTTTACCCGCATCTTCAAGAATATCAGCACTCAGAATCCGACGACGAAATGATTTATGATCTATTTTTTTATCAATAATAATTTCGTAGACTTTTTGCAAATCACCAAGCGTGAAATTTCTTGGCATTAAATAAATTGGCAATGAGGTATACAATACTTTATTGCGTAACCGTTCAACACATTTGGCAAGTATTTCTGCATGATCAAAGGCCAATTTATCTTTTACCTTGCCACCCACTATTTTTGACCATTTAATATCAACAGCACCTTTATCTGCATGTAGGTTAACATGATCAGAGGGAATCAATGCAAAATAAACGGTCGTAATAGACCATCCTCTCGGATCACGCTTGTTATTACCAATAGTACACAACTGTTCAAGATAAGGTGTTTTCACACCTGTTTTTTCCTCTAATTTTCGTTTTGCGGTTAATTCAATATCCGTATCTTGATCAATATCAATATACCCACCAACCAAAGACCAAGCATTCATAAAAGGATGCTCAGCACGTTTTACGGTTAGCACATGCAACTGATTATTCATTACCGTAAAAATAACGGTATCTATCGATGTGCTGGGTTTTTTAAAAACAGAAGCATCATAATCCTTTAAAAATGCTTCTTCAGTTTGATAAGCTTGAGACATCATACTATCCTTTTTGCCACTGTAACTCTGAATCAATTCGTTTTCTAATGTCTGATAAAGAGACCGATTTTTCAAGTGTTCCATTTTGAAAAACCACCTCTAGAAGACCCTCTTTTTCTTGCGCTTCTGTTTGCTGATCATACAATACGATTGCCTTATTTTCATAAGCAACACGAAGCAAACCTTTCGCTGATTTTTTAGCACCAGAATCCGTTTTTGGATTTTTAAAAATATCGCGACGCTCACCATCAACAACACCACTGGTGGCTTTCATTGCAAAGCCAAAGTTATCACGTGTGACATACTGATAAGTATAAGAACCCACACCAAACACAATATTCCCAGAGGCAAATCCTTTTTCTGCTAGTCTACGCAAAATACTTTCTGCGCGTTCAAGTGTGATTGAATCCCCATAAATAAGACCAATATGTGAATCCAACATTTTATAACCTTGATCCGTTACTGTGCCACCAAAAACATCCCACAAACACGCAACAGCACCCTTGTATTCAGGCGAGTTTATAGGCGCATCTGGATCACCTGCAATAATCTTAACAGGATCACCACTATCAGGTCGTATCACTACTTTTCCATCTCGATTTACAATTTCATTTTTCAACAGAACAGTGTATTCCGTCACGACTTTCCAAAAATCCCAGGTGTCTGAAACAATAGAGACTATACCCGCAGGATAAAGCTGCGTGACCAAGCGGTTAAATGTAGCAAGCTCACCATCTTGCATGCCCATACACATGACCGAATGCTCTGTCGCTGGCACTGAACATCCCACCACTTCATTTTCTGCATTTGCGTCATAATAGGTTTCGACAAGATCAATAGAAGGGACCGTATCTGTTCCAAAAAATGACGTTAAATGCCCAGCCCCACTCATTGCCGCATCTTGCAAACTCGACATACCACGAAAAGAAAAATCATGTGCCTGAAATTGAACAACCTCTTTTGAACATCCTGTTTTTACGGCATAATCTGTCAGTATTTTTTTATACGCAAACGCAGTTGTTGCAGATGTCGTTGGTTTCCACAAATAGTTTGAAATAATCGTTTCAATGTAATTTGTTAACCAGAAAAAATCAGGATGTGTGTTGACAATGGTCAGCACAGGAACACCCATTGGCACCCGCGTACCTTCAGGCAACGCTTTTATTTTTAATGGCAAATAACCAAGATCGTGTAATGCAGCAATATGTGAAACATCAATGGCATCCTTTCCTAAAGAAAAATCCATACGGCGTTTATAAACAGCAATAACTTGATCCTTTGGTTTTTTAAAAAACTCTTCGTTCCAAGCATCCATTAAAAAATCTTTAATGAAATATTGTAATCCGAAAAAAACGATTTTAGCATTTTCTCCTTGTTGAAAATTTCCTAAACGATTGCTACGCGCAGTAAAATTAGAATACACCTCTGTTGTATTATTAGGATATTGTCTGCGATGATCGGATTTATAAAAGTCAATGGATGTTAATGGGTTTGTAATCATTTTTATTCTCCTAGTATTTTAATTCAAATTGCATATTGTTATTTGTATGTTTTGATACTTTTTTTCGACAGCATTAAAAATGGGTTCGACATCATTTTCCCAGTTTAATCCACCCAAACCACAGCCAATCCTAGGTGAGTATATATTCCTAATGCCGTTTTTTATGGCAAAATGTATTGTTGATTCCAAACATAATTCAATTGCTAATACAGATGCATATATCGCATTGTCATAACCATAACTGTCTTGTGTCCAACAGTTCAGCACAAACAATCTTTCATCAACTTCAATCACATCTACTTTCCCTAAAAACATCTCATCTTCAGGAAATTGCAGATAGCTCTCTATAACTTCTGGCCATTTTTCACATATCGCTTTAGCCACCCCGCTTCTCATAATTCTCTGACAATTGACCCCATGCACAATAATCGCTGGAGATGCTATTGTAGTAACGTCTTTAATAATGTGCTTCATTTTGCAACCCCACAAATTGTAAGAAAATTTCTATCTCTTTTTTCTTCTTCTAAAAACGTATGGCAGCAATAAATATGTTTAAAATTTTCGCGAAAAACAGCTAATCCTTTTGAAAAAATACCATGCGTTACATATAAATAAATATTTTTTGCGCCCGCATTTTTAAGAGATTTTGCAAGCTCAATAAATGTTTTACCGCCATCACAGATATCATCTAACATAATAAAATTATCGCCATGTAACTCCCCATGAATTTGGGTTGATAAAATATGCCCTGTTAAGGTGTCTCTCACTTTACTTGCATAAAGTATGCTAACCGCATGTTCATTTTTAGAAAGTTTTTGAGCAACTTTTTGTATTTTCTTTTCCGCACCAGCATCCGGTGAAACCAAAGTCATATTATTATTTAAAATTTCATGCGCTAATGTACTGTCTGAAATAATGTCTGCAAGCGTAATGACTTTGCAATGATTAATCAGCGCTGGTGTAACATCAGAATGGGGATCGTAAATAGTAACTGCTTCACAATTTAAACAATTGATAATATCAGCCATGACTTTCACGCCCAATGCTTCACCAGGATTACAAACCCTGTCTTGGCGCGCATAAGGAAAATAAGGAATGGTTAGATAAATCGCTGTTTTTGGATTGACTCTGCGTATTGCATCTACTGTTAATAATAATGCCATAATGTCATTTGAGTTATTTAAGTAAGCATGAATACTCGTTTTTTCAGCAATTTCAATTGCAGCGATTTGAACATGACACTCACCACCGGGAAAGTTGCTGATATCGATTCTTGTTTGATTAATGAATATTGTCATTTTCGTACTCTTTAAAAGTGTTTTTTTATTAGTGGCTCATCGCCAATAAGTGAATTGTGGCCTAGAGCCTGTTTTATGTCAACAAATATTTTTTGATTGGGGTATCTGGGGGTGATGGGAACAATAACGACCGAACCGATATCACCTGGATGCGAGCCGTGAGTGTCATAGGCAGATTTTCAGAACGCATTTTTTTTCATACTTCCTGCAAAGCACTTGCTACGCGCATGCTCGCATCAAGGGAAGAGAGTGCTTTTTATATCACCTTGAATTGAGATTGTGACAAGCTCGTTTACTTAAAAAAATTTATTCTGTCTCTTTGCATTGACTGTAAAGCTTATTTAATAGCTCATATAATTCATTATTTTCTTCTATCAACATTTTTCCATTTTTATATAAAACAACATCAGAAAGTGATCCCATTCCGCCCAACATTGATCTTATTATAGGATTTACAGCCTCTTTTTTATCATCAGCTTTTTTAAAGTTAAGCAAACAATTTTTCAAAAAATCTGACCATGTTTCCTGCCCATTTTCTGAAAGTAGAAAAATTATCTCTTCGATCTTTTCATTATCATTTAATTGCATACTGACCCAATTTTATCATTATTTTTTATATTTTTTAACTTATAAAAATGATTTATGTAATGGCCGCAGCTTATTTAATAAAATTGTATCAATTTATCAATAACACTTTTTTATAAAAAAGAAAACTTCTTGCTATTTTTTTTGATAGTTCGCAATTTTTTTTAAAAAGCAAGAACTTGAAGTTATTTAAATTTCCTTTGTTTAATTCTAAATCCAATAGTAAATTTTTTATATTCAAGTCAAGCTCAAAATCAATTCCAACCAATGAAAAATTTAATATTTCTTTTTTTGAATTTACAGATATTTTTGTGTAAAAAGCAAAGTTAATTTTATGATTACTAAAAATTTTTATTAATACAGAAAGTTCATTAAATGGGATTTCTTTTGGAAGAAAAGTCATGATGTGATCACCACGACTTAAATCAATAAACCAATTAATTTTTTTTTCACTAGGTTTATTCATTATTATAATCCATACTCTAAGTTCATTTTTTTAACTTCTTCAGAAACTGAGTACAGAATTTCTGCTAATCTTGGATCCCAAGTATCTATATCATGTGCCGTCATTCTTCCTATAATTATGCTTTTTAATTTTGATAAATCATTTTCACTACCGTTGATAATATTAACAAGGTATTCAAGCTGCGAAATTATAGCCTGCAAAATAAAATAATCGGGATTAGACTTGTATTTTTCTTTAGTCACAGTCAAAGCCTCTACAAACAATTGTTTTCGATCCATTATATTTTTCTCCAGTCAGTTAGGTTGTGTGTAAAATATTGAGTTTCTCCGCCTTCTAATTCAATATCCCAGCTATATGTCGCCATAGACCATTTATCTACAATATTGGATGTTGTAGACCGTAAAACAGAAATATCGGTCAATGCCACGTATTTACTTGAGCTACGCCCAGAAGTATAAATCCCTAAATGGCTTCTTGATGCATTAAGTCTGGTAAAATAGTTCCCCATAGGAGCATTTGGCATTTGATGCTGCTCTAATACCTTACCTTCAGTAACAACATCTTCAGCAACTTCACAATTAAAATCAATTCCATCCAAATGGCCGTCAATTCTTCTACTTTCCCAGCCTCCTCTAGCGTAAAATTCCCTAGCCATCGCTCTCTTAGAAAAAATTCCAAAACCAGTATTTGAACGTGCCGCTCTAGAATCAGCAATATTTTCCATTACTTTTAATCGCGTGGGCGAGAAGGCGTCAGCATCTGCTCCCTTTAAAACCCTCACAGCATCCACCACACCTTCCGCAGCTTTCACCTCACCCCCGCCCGGCACAAAATAACTTGCAACATCAACTGCCGGCCCACCCAAGGCTCCACCAAGCTCTTCAGCGCCTAAATTAGACAAAGACTCCAATTTAGTCGTTAACGCAAAACCGGCAAGCTTAGCGCCGTTTTCTGCTTGCATTAACGCTTCTGGTCGCGTTTGTGGATTCATTAATTCTTGTGCAAAATGTAAGATGGCTGTTTCTGTACTTTGTCCTGCAGCATACAAGGCAAATAAAGTACGAACCGGATGATCAAGGTCATCCATTGTTGAATACGCAAGACTCCCCAATGTTTTTGACGCAGCCTTTGTAAATCCATATTCAAATTTAGATGCGCTATCAAAATCATGCGTCATGCTATTAAAAAAACTAGCCGCGTTACGCCCAGCATTCTGCACCCGCTGCGCATGCACTTGTGTTGCTCTCGTTTGATTTTGTGCATTCAACGAAAAGGCACTCGCCCCATTCAACGCATCCAACCCACTACTCAACGTATCCCGATACGCCGTATAAAACGGCGCAATCGGGTTTTCAGACAAAGCATCATCACCTTGTAACGAATCCGCAATAAAATGCGACGCCGTTTGCAAAGCATGATCAGTAAAATCCCTAGGGTTCGATACAACATGCAAATTAGCAGCAGCCCCTTCCTGCGGATCAACAGCGTTACTGGTTTGTGCCTTAATTTGCTGCTTTGAGAGCACGTCATTTTCTGCATCCGCTGCTTCATCACCCACAAAATTTGCTGCCAAATTCGCCGCATTTTGCTGATAACCAAATGCCTTGCCCGTTGCTGCATTCGCCAACACATCGACCGCATGACCTGCCGCACCATTAATGCGAGCAGCACCTTTGGATAATGCGCCAGACAATAAAGCTGCCGCAGATTGCTCAATCAAAAGCTTTAAATCAAATTGTCTACGTAGGCCAACGCCCATTTCAAACACTTGCACAATTGCATTAACACTGGCTTCCGCCGCAAAGGCCTCCGCATATTTTGTAAAACCACCCTTGCTCAATAAATGGTTAATGCCAAGCTTAGATGCCAGTCCTGCCGTAATACCCGCTGTTGCAGCATAATCGAGCATATCAGCCACAGAAAAACCTTGCTGATCACCAAAGACAACAGCAACACCTTGCTGTGCAGCAGAGGCAAGCACACCTGCCAGAGCCGTACTAACGCCCAATTCAACTGCCGACATCGTAGCACCCGCAACAACACCAAAAATTGCACTTCCAATGACAGGCGTTGCAACCACCAAAATCACAACGGCCACAACACCTTCAATAAATTCATGCCAAAAACTATGATGATGTGGCTTAGGTGGTGGTGGCTGCGGTGTTTTTAATGCAGGATTAATACCGTTATAAATAACAGCCATTAATTTTTCATAAGGCGTGAAATCCGAGTCTTTATTATACGCCGCCAAAATCTGGCGCATATTAATCACTTGACCTGGCATCAACTGCACACCCGTTGCATGTAAAAAACCAGCATAATCAGCGCCAAAAATACGATGTGAAATTGTTTGCCAATTATCACCTGGTTGCACAACCGTGCCTGGCAAATTCATCATCTGTAAAATAGTAAAGGGCGTGACTGGACTGGCCGTCAGCTGCAATGCAAGTTTTGTTTCTCCTGCAGCATTAATAACCGTACCATAACTTGAAACGATATTGCCTCGACAGTCAGGAATAAATCGCATGGAAGGCTTTGTTGTATTATCCATCCATTCAACTAACATATTTCCATTTGCGGCACTGCGATCAAAATAAACAATGTGCGGCGTTTGATCTTGCGCATCATAAGTATTTTTAGCGTTTACAACTGCATTCAAACGATACCTGGAATCATACAATCTCATTGTCGTAATAACATTCGTGCCATCAACATTGGTAATTTGTGCTGTTGTTTTTGCAATCACCGTCCTATCAAAAATTTTAAATACATTGTTTTCTGTAATTGTAGTAGAACTGCAAATTGAAACGACATTCGCAGGCACACCATCCACATTAAATGATGAATACGTGCTCCTGATACTCATATAACCTTTTGCTGGGAAAGATTGCATTGGTTGAAATGCCGACTTTATCAAATATCCATTCGCATTCGTTCCTGTAATAAAAGGAAAATATTGATTTTGTGCCGTGATTGGAATAACTACAGCACTGATATTACCATCTGGTTTATAAGCAATTTGCGCTGTATAAAAAAGTATTGCATCTTTAGCTGGAACAGTCAGCGCACCTTGGTAGGTCTTACCATTCATTTTAGTATTCGCAAGATAGGCATAAGTGCCTCTGGGATGAAGTAAATATTTAATCGTATAAATAAATAATGGATTATCCCTTCCTGCCTGGATAACACCACCCGTACCAGGAATAATGATATTACAACCAACTGCAAATGATGCTGTATTTTCTGCTGCCTGACCTTTTAATAAATGTGAAAAAAGTTGAATAAAAGAAAATAATGGACCTGCTTTTAATCTCAAAAAAGGCGCGATAGGAATAATATCATCACTATCGATATCCATCCGAACCACTTCACCCGACGCAATACTGGCATTGCCTTGTGGCTGCGTATTGATATGGGGTGATGTTGCTATAACAGAAATCACTTCATTTTTATTATAAGATAGGATTGCTGATAAGGGATTATCTGCCGCAATTTCTCCTGAAGCATCCGAAAAATAAAGTGATTGTGTTGCACGCAACCGACTTTGATAGGAATAACGATTGCCTTGATTCGGCGCTAAATATCCCCAAGTTGACCCCGGCACAAAAACTGGCTGAATCACCCCATTAATCATCTGCCCATCATCAACCAACACCCGATCAGCCGCATCATAAGTCCACCACCCATCATGCAATATCCCATTACAAATCGCTTTTATATTCCGGCGATTTAAAGCAGGATCGTACAAATGACTTGCAGAAAAATTATTATCCGTGTGCGTAAGTGATAAACGCATGGCGTTATAAGTCATCATTGAATCACGCAATACACCACCTGAGGCCTTCGTTTCGGTCACACGAATAGGATCACGATTTATATTAAAAATTTGCACCAAGGTTTGCGGATTGACACTATTGCCATCAATGATTTTTGATAGTCGTAACGGCGTTAAATATTCATAAGCAATATTTTTGAGTGGTGTTGCAACCGGCGCTGTTGAAAAACTATTTTGTGTTGAATCAAATGCAAGCGTTTGACCAGGATTACTCATGGTTAATTGCAGTTCTTGTTTTAATAATCCATCTAAAAAATAGCTATTTTTAAAGGTTGAACCCGCACCATCCACAATATCCGTCACTCGACTCCAATAATCTCGCGTCGTTGAATGCGTGTAGGCTGTTGTCCCATTAGCGTTGACGGCAGTATGCAATAACACATTGTGATGTCGATCATGCGTATAAAGATGCGCCTCACCCATCGGCAAATATTCTGCAGACATATCACCATAAGGACCTTGCGCATATAACATTGTTCCCGTCACGCTACCTACTGGTGGCATTACTTTATAAACAAAATTATTTTCATTGGTGACATAATGCCAAACATCACCCGATGGCATCGTTACTTGAACAACCTTGTTTTTTCCATTAACAACTTTTTTCCAAGTGTTACCAGCGGCACTCGTAAATTCAATTTCATTTGAAAAAATATCGCGTTTGTGGATGGTAGCAGTGCCATCTGCAAGCGTATGTTTTATGACTTGATTCGCTTCATCACGCTCCCACAATTGCGTATGACCATTGGCATCACGTTCACCAATTTTTCTCATTAAATCACCATAACCCATCGTGGTTACAGGTCTTACGACAGTGGTATTGCCTTGCTCATCGGTAACAGAAATAGCGGGGTCAATCTGCCTTACCATTTTTTTTATTTTGTTATGCGCAAAATCCGTTGTTTCATTATTCGGTGTTGTGACACTGGTTTTTTCATTAAAATTGGAAAACATGATTTGATGTTTTGGTGCAACAATTACACCATTATCATCAAGATATCGCGCCTCCACAAAAGCTGCTGTTCTACCTATAGCATCACGCAAGGTTTCCACAAAATGTATTTTAGAGGCTGATGAAACTAAGGCATCACGCTCTGCCATCAGCACTGCCAAATCGTCATAAGTCTTCTGCGACAAATCTTGCACTTGCGACGTTATTTTAACCGTCTCTTCACCCGCCGCATTATGACCGATTAATTGCACACCACCATTCTCATTCATGGTTTTCCACTTACGTGCAGCAAGATCATAAAAATGCTGTATCGGATAAGTGCCATCACCAGGGCCTTCTCCAATCACAGAAAATGCATCATGCAAATAAGCCTGCGTGCCTTGCAAAACAGTGTCGCGATACACGCCCGTTTTAATTAAGCGTTTTAATGCATCATACTGACAACGCGTTTCATCCAAATGGGTTTTTTCTTGATTAGCCGCTTTAGGATCTGCCACCGTGGTCAGATGATACTTACGCGAAACTTGTCCTGTTTTATTATAAGTAATTTGTTTTAAGGCATCACTTTCATCTTGATGTAACACAATATGATTTTTTGCATCATAGACAAAACGCGCATAACGATCCTGGTCTGACTTTGAAAGCGGTTGTGGCACGACAGTGGAGGATGGCTCTAAATCCACAGCACAGCCACTCACCGGCTGCAATACTTCAACCCGTTTTCCATGCGCATTCACATGATAGTAAATGATCGGACGAATTCTCGCCCCATCGCTACCATCCGATGCTTTTTGTGTTCTTGCGGGCAAGGCTTTTGCAGCTAAATGACCACGCTCATCATAATAATAAATTTCTTTTTCATTATTGGGATACGCAATACTTTTAATCTGATGATCTGCTGTATACGTGTAAGTGACACCCAAGGTTTGTGCAGGCAGATCTTCAAAAGCCAGTTGTCCAGCAACTTTTTGCTGAACCACAATCCCAACATGATAAACGCCAGTCACTCGCCCCATCACATCCCGTGGTGTTAACGTATGATGATCTTTAGAGGCATCTGACAAAGGCGTTAAAATACCCTGCAGCTCTGAAAAAGATTTTTCATGAAGGGTTGCTAAATTATCGGATGTAATATTATTTGCGTAAGCATATTCTTCAACTTTTCTGCCTTCTGCATCGAGCGTAAAAATTTTTGCTGCACCGTTCGCATTGACTATTGCAATCTCATGTCCATTAGCATCAAACCACTTGAATTCATCGCGCGTTACATCAACACTATCTACACAATCAATTAATTTTGATTCTTTAATCACTTCACCAAACGCATTATAAGTGTGCTTTGTTACCGGTGAAAACGTATGGATACTGGCAGGTTTTGTTGTGTCTGCATTTGGTATGTAACAAACCACTTCCTGTTTTGTCACTTTACAAATCCGACCACAAGAATCATATTCTTGGAAAATCGTATTATCTTTTTTAGGATCTTTTAATTGATTGTCTATTTGATGCTGAAAAACAAGGTCTGCCGTTAATCCAACGCTGAGATAATTTTTTAAATCCAATGTTAAAGGATTGGCATAAGCCGTAAAAGCAATCGCTTGACCCCGCGCATCGTAACTGTACTCAATAACATAACCTAATGCATTGACACGATAAATTAATTGCCCCGCTGCATCATGACAATAAAATTCAGGGTTATTGTCTTCATCAATTGCAACTAATTTCTGGCCATGTGCACTCACAATCACATTTTTAGAGACTGAAACAGTTTGTTCTGGACGAGTTAAAAAATCTGTATTTTTACTGGGATCATCAATGGCCAAACTCGGCCAACAATCTTGAATTTTTTGATCTAATGCGGTGTAAGCAAAAGTCACTGTATGCTGATCCTCTAATCCATCAGCAGAAATGATGGCTAAGGTATTTGCGTTTTCATCATAATGAACCGTTTTTTTAACCGACTGAGTAGCCGCATTCACAACAATTTTATTTGAAACAACATTTGATGAATAGACCGTTGTTTCTGGAGAATATTCATAAGATAAACGACTCGCGCCATCGTACTCATAACGCCAAGTCTGTCCCGTTGTTGTCGTGTGCGTGGCTTTTCGACTCGCGCCGTCATAAGTCCAAGATTCACTTTGCCCTAATGCATTCGTTCGTTTGATTTCACGACCAGCACCATCGTATTCTCGTTTTTCAATATTGTCTTTGAGAGGGTCGACAACATGCGCCTCTAAAGCCGTTCTCAAGCTTGCATCATCGGATACTTGAAGCGTTGCAATAATGCACTGCGAAAATTTCGTGATGGTCAATGGGTTCTGCGTATCACCATCGTAATCAAATTTTGTCACTGCTCCATTGGCTTTGACATGATATTGAATACGACCCAATCCATCATGCAACCAACGGGTCGTACGATCTTGTGCACTAGAAAGCGCCTTAAATTGTGTGATTGCATCATCCACTGTTTTTGATGCACTACTTTCAAGCGTATCAACGGCCAATACGCTTGCGTATTGAATTTCTGTGGTAACAGCATTCGGGAAACCATTATAACGTTTTTCAACAACACTGCCATCGCTATGAATAATAAACCGCTCTTGACCAAGCGCATCCAAAATACGAAACGTTGATTTATCTTTTTTTGTATTACGAAGCCCTACTGCTTTTTTTTGAATTAATGCTTCTGTTGTTAATGTTTCAAAATTCAAATCAACGAGAGAGATAAAATTGACATACTGAATAGATGCGATTTTCTCGCCATTTTTATTATAACGCAATTCAGTAACAGCGCCAGCACCACTGACTCTAAAACGTTCGTTATGAGCAGCATCATAAAAATAGGCAGTTTTTCGATCTAACCCAGAGGCTTGCAATAAACCACGAATATCAGATTCTGTCATAACAAAATTAAAAGCATCACTACTCAACTGATCATTGAATTTTTTAAGCGCCGTAATATCAATCGGTATATGATATTGCGTGGTAAAAATAGGTTTATTATTTTCGTCGTAACGATGTTCTGTTACACCACCATTCGGATTGATTTCAAAAAGCCTATTACCCATGGCATCATAAACTGAATAATGGATTTGTTTTTTAGCATCAACTGTTGCAAGTACGCGATTTTCTGAATCAACTATTTTTTTACGCGTTAATGCTAAAACGTTAGGGTCTACTGTTTCAACAGCACTTCTACCAAAAGCATCAAAGCCGGTATTTTTTTGATATTGACCCAGTGCATTGGTTGTTTTTGCAGTCACACTGCTTGCTTGTTTTTGCGCATTATAATCTTGTAGCGTACCTACCGTCAGATCATTGATGTCATCTAACACCAAGTGATGTTCCGTTGCTAAACCCCGTTTATTGTGAACAAATTTTTGTTTTCTATTGGAAGGCTTAACTGTTTCTGAGCGTTGTGATAACGCATTAATTTTATGCCTTGTTTTTAATGCCAAACTTTTCGCATCTTTTGTTTTAGTTTGTAATTGACGACTCAAGGTATAATCGAGCGTTGTACTCGTTTGTGATATCCCCTTTGCATTGATTATTTCTGTTGCGCTTAATAAGCCACGTAAATCATACGTATTGATGGTTTGATTACCCAATGCATCGGTTACGACACTCGTTTGATTGGCTTGATTAAAAATCCTTGTGGTGCTATTGCCACACGCATCTGTTTTTTGAACAGCATTACCCTGCGCATCTAAAAGCACGCTTGTCTCAGCCAATTGATTGTGTTGACTATCAAACAACACTTTTTTAACACTGCGCTTTGTTTGCCGATAATCCGTTACAACACATTGATTACCAGGCAAGGTTTCACTTATTTTTCTGCCAAAAGCATCGTGTGCCATTGTGGTAATTTGAGAAAGTGCATTTTTTCTTGTTTTTAAAACACCTCGTGGCTCAAAGGTAAATGCCGTTGTTGCATTATTGCCATCCGCTTCTGAAGTCACATGACCATGCAAATTTTGATATGATCGCTTTCGCGTGATACTTTGATCAGCCGCTATTTTTTTCTCTTCAATCCACTGTCGACGTAAATTAAATTGTCGTGTGATTTTTAAAGTGGGCATTTTCGTATTAATGGGCAATACCTTTTGATCCCATTCTCCAAAACTATTAAAATGCGTGTCCGTTTCAAATCCATCGGGGTCTTGATGTTTTATTTCATCGCCACAGCCGTCATAACCATAAGCATCAAAAGCATCATCTGCACTACTTTTTATAAATGCTTTAACAGTATCTGTAATAAATCCACCTGTTAAAGTAGGCAATACCGCTGCATCAACAGCTGTTGCAAAACGATAATATTCCAAAGGCTTATTACAAATAGGATCATGTGTTGTTGTCGCCGCTTCACCCAGCGGGCCCACGGTTAACGCAACACGTTTATCTGCATCATAATAAAAAAGTGTTTTAGCTTGGTTGGCTGCATCCGTTGCAGTTACATCATCTGGCACAATATCGAACTTTGCAGTATGCAATCCTGTTGTATCATCGTATTGATAGCGTTCAGATTGCGTATCCCAAACAGCTTTAATTTTTGCGGCTTTCACCACCTCACTCAAGGTAGCATCATTTTGAATTGACGTAATTTTTGCATAGACCAATGGTGATGCTATCGCAATTAATTGTCCCCAATCATCAAATTGTTTTGCAGTTATTTGTGTTTTACTTTGCACATCGGCTGGAATATCAAAATCGGTATCATCACCGATAGACTCTAAAACAAGGTGATTCATCGTGTCATATTCATATGAAACAACACGCATATCGGGCAACTTTTTTTTGCTAAGCCGTTTTAATAAGTCATATTCACAGCGTGTGATACGATCTTCACTGCTCGCTGCAGGAATAAGTGTTGATGGATTCGAGCCTGTAAACGGCGCAGACTTCGCAGCAGCAGCATAGTGCGTTGTCGTATCGACTTTTCCTGTTGGGAAATAACTTTGCTGCACAATGATGTTTGCATCCAGTACATCATCGACTGTAAAACAGACTTGTCCTTTAGCATCACGATAAAAACACTGCGCATAATCATCAACCGTACTGTCTGGAATAACAATATCCGTACTTAAATCAACAGCCACTTTAGTTGCATAAGCACGACGATAGATTTCAAATCCTGCGGGGTTACGCTGATGGGTTGTCACATAACCATCACCATCTTGTGTTGCCACAATGTGTCCATCAAGATCATAAGCGATTCGCTCTACAATATCTTGGCTAGTATCCACTGTTCGAGCGCTGCTTGTAAAAGTGCCTTGTTTAATTGCACTTAATTCAGAAGCGGTCAGTGGGTCAGCATAAGCAATAGTCGCCATTTTTCGATTACACAAATCATAACGATATTCTGTTATTGCGCCGCGTCCATCCATTGAAAATTGCAATCGAGATGACGCATCAAAAATTTGATAGGTTGTGACATCTGATTGTGCATTTTCTTCTAAATGCGCTTCAACCGATGCAACAGAAAGCGCCTCTGGTGAAGTCATTAATGAAATAGGCACTGTATTGTAATAATGCGTCATACTTTGATAACGATTAACCGTATCATAGCGTATCTCAGTAACACGCCCCATCGGCGTAATCGTAAAACGCAAACGATTTAATCCATCAAACAATTGATACGTTGTTTGTCCATCAACCGCTTTGATTGCGCTAAGCCTTCCTGCTGCATCATAGTGTTTAGTTTCAATACGCGTAGTGAGATTGCCCTGAATTGCAGTAGCTACCGATGTGATTTGCCCCGCATCATTCCAGCATGTTGTTTCTGTGCGAAGATTCGGCTCTGTGACAATCCGCTTTTGATCCGCATCTGCATAAACAATCGCACGATTTTCATCCAATGCATTTTGATGCGTAATTAATCGGGATAATCCATCAAAGGCTTGCGCTGTTATTGCTGTGCGAGTCGCATCACATTTTTCATCATGCGCAGTAATATTACCCTGTGGGGTGTATTCAAAATTATCATTTGATGCATCTGTGGTATAAACACCCTCAGCATTATCAGCAATCATTGTAAATGCTTGCACACTCAAACATTGCCCACGATGATTATGAGAAAACATTTTCAGTGTAATTGCACTTTTTTCAGATGATGACAACTCAGAAAACCATGCTTTCATCATTTCAAAATCAATAGCATTTTTAGATGTTAAGATTGACACCGGATATTGTTTTTTTAAATAAGTACGTTCCGATGCTAATTGATTATGGTCATCATAACGATATTCAGTCACTGATCCAGAGGGTGCTATGACAAAACGAAGCTGTCTGAACAACAAACCATTAAGACTAGTTGTGTCATAAACATAGCGCGTTACTGCAAATTTCTTTTGTGCTGAATCAGTATTATCGTAAATTAATTCACGTTTAATAATTACCGCTTGGGTGCCTGGATCAAAATCATCATAATCAAATTGCGTTGTTTGACCATCAGGATGAATTTCTTCAATAACCAAACCATTATCATTAAAATTTCTCTGAATAACAGCTCTATTTTGCTGACTAAAAGTTTTTAAGTGTCCTGATATTGGATCATAATCGCAAGTTGTTGTCTCTGAATTTTGCTCCCAACTTAAAATTCTAGATTGATCATCTAGTGTTACAGCTATTGTATTTTGCAAAGCATCTGTAATTGTTCTTGTGTTTTCAGTGCCATTAAATTGATAGGATGGTCCATTACTCCCTTGTTTCAAGGCAGATACTCGTTTGTCCAGATAATCAAAATAAATAGCCGTACCATCTGTTTGGGAGGCAGATGTTAAATGCTGGGTATCACCCTCATAAAAATAATTGATCGTATAATTATTAGGATCTGGAATAACTGCACTCTGCAAACGATTTGAACTATCGAAATTCCAAGTGCCGAGTAATTCACTGGTGTCACTATTTTTTTCAATAAAACCGATTTCAGTTTTTAAAGAGGTCTTATTAATTTTATAAGTGCCCGCATCTGTTGTAATGCTCGATAATTCAGTATCTGTATAAGCATACTGAATGGAAAATCCACGCGCGTCATACTCAGCAATAATTTTTCCACTGACATCAAATACGACACGCGCTCCTGTTTTAAAGTTTGTGAGAATAAATTCATCATTGATTTTTTGAATGTGTAAAATGGATTGGGCACCAGCGGGAGAAATATAACTTTGCTGAGATTCACTCCAGATGTAATCAACAACCGCACCCTCTTTTTCGCGCAGTGTTATTTTTACTTTATCAACTTGCGCTGTAATTTCAGGAACTGCATTACACCATGAAATGGTATTTTGTGAATTATAAACAAATCCAAATTCAAATTTTCCAACAGATTCTTCTCTATTAACAAGCGTAGCTTTAAGAAAAAGATTACCAGTTGCAATATTCACATATGGCAAAACAGGAAACTGTCCAACACCTTTCGATGCTAAAAAATCCCCTGTAAAAGTTGAATAGTTAAACTGAATACCTAAATTATTATTGGCAAATGCACAAAATGGATATCGCAATATTTCCTCCCGTCATAGCTTTTTATGCTGTTGTATACAACACAAATGCTTCCACTTACTTTAAAGCGGCGGATACTAAGCTATATTTTTTTCGATCACAATACCGTGTTTAATTTTTATTTAATGTGAAAACTTGCAACTAACTGTTTTCGTAAAAAAGAGTTTTCGTAACATACTTTTCAGCATTAAATTAATTTTGTAATACCGCTAACACAATAAATATGAATAAGTTGAAGCACAGACCTAGTGAAACTTTATGTATGTGCCCCTAATAGAATTTTTATATCCTATACGTACGCATCACACATAACCGCACCGTTGGGCTCAGTGAAATTTGATAAAAATTTTATTTTTTCAGCAATGACATGAATATTTTTATAAACCACATCAGGTTCTTGAGCACTGCTTATATGCAATTCACCTTCAATCCACAAACACAGGCCTGGAAATGCATAGCGGCGCAAATCTAATGCGGATGCTCCAAAAACAATAACACCATATTCTTTGAATCTATTTTTACAATCACTTTGCGCGGAAATGGCTACTGTTGCGATATAATTTCCTTGATTATCCATGCTCAGGACTGGCACTTCTGTCACTAAACCAACCAATATGACATGACATCCCGTACCCCTATAAAACTTCATCTTCACAATCTCCTTTTTACTGTCAATTTAAAAAGTAAATTACAATAGTGTTTTATGGGGGAATGTCAATATTTTTTTAACAGAATATACCTTGAAAAATTACTTTTGTTTTGCAAGAATGGCGAAAAGGGGCAACATATGAATCAGGCATCCACACTTAAAAACCAATCAATCACGCATGATTTTTTATTATTAAATCTGCAAAGACTCATGAAAAAATCGGGCTTAAACGAAGCAGATCTTTCGAGAAAAACAGGCATTCCTCAAGCAACCTTACATAAAATTTTATCTGGAAAAACAGAAGATCCGCGTGCATCCACCCTTAAAACACTTTCCGACTTTTTTAATTTATCAATTGATGAACTCATGTTTGGAAGCCTTAAAATCAATCATCAGGCAATCCAGACACCAGCAATTGATGTCCAATCCGTACCTCTCATTTCATGGAAAGAATGTACAGATGCTAAACTTTTTACTCAAAAATTGAATGCGAAAAATTGGGAGAAATGGGCAGTCAGTAATTTTTTTTCAATACATGGTTACGCGCTATCATCAAAACCATCAATGGAGCCCCGCTTTCCCAAAGGCACGGTATTATTTATTGATCCAAATGCGTCGGTGCAAGATGGAGATTTTGTTGTCGTACTCTATCAAGCTACAGAAGAAGCTACCTTGCGTGAACTGAGTATAGATGGTCCAACGCGTTTGCTGCTGCCAATCAATGATCACGCAGAACCAACTCAATGGGATAACGATATTAAATTACTGGGCGTGTTGGTTCGCTCTAGCTTTCAATATTAACTTAGGATGTTACTCACTCCATTAGAAAGAAACGCCGCTGTTGGGGGCTTTTTCGCGAAAAATTACCTCAACATCGACATTTTTTTATTACTTATACGACGAGGTGCGAGCAGTTACAATTATTTTACAATTCTTAAATAATTAACAGACTGTTTTTTAACTTCTTTAAACACAGTTTTTTTGCTTTTTTCCATGCCAATGCCGGCAAGTATCCCAATATAACAAGCTTGATTTACGTCAAAATAATTAATAAAAATTTTATCCTTAACAATTGATAAAGGATATGCGCTTAATATATTTTTTGTTTTGACATGAACACATTCAATAGTCCCATCACGGTTTTCACCAACAACTTTATAACGACCATGCTCATGCTTTAATAAATAACCCGGTTTTTTAATATGCTTTAAGTGTGTTTTTTCATCCATCACACTTCTTCTTAAGGATTCACCATAATAAATACCGATCCTACTGGCATGTTCGCATGAAAGACCCTCAATGATATTGCTGTTAGAAATTATTTCCGAAAATGTTTGTTTAATAAAAATACTTTTATTAATAACATGCAAAATAGCTGTTTGCGCTTTAACATCAACAGATGACAACCTGTAATAAACAGTTCGATGACAATAGTAATTTTTAATTAGAAAAAACGTTAGCGATATCTTATTTTTGATTATCAAGACAATTTTTTTTAACATGGGTCTCTGCATCATTTTCATTAAAAAGAAAACCGTAGTTTAACATAGCTTCAGCCGAATGTGGCTTCATTAGCCCCCTGGCAGCAATTCCCCGTGAACAAAAAATTTTCATCTTTTGGCGATCTTGAATGGCAATTTGTTTCGAAAATGCTCATGGACTTCATGACCACTGCGCTTTTCTCAACAAATTACCATCCAACCTCGCCTAAAATCTAAAAATTAGCGGTTTTTCAGACATTCGTGGGAAATCACTGTCCCCTTGGCAGCTTGTTACTGAGTTAACAAATAACCTAATGGGTTTTCAAAAAATTAAGTGCACATTCTGCATCATTGTGATGCAACACGTCATCACCAATAACTTGATCCGTTTCATGCCCTTTACCTGCAATGACAACCCAATCATTTTTTCCCGCTTTTTCTAGGGTTTTTTCAATGGCTTTTACGCGATTCAATTCAATTTCATAATGCTTATCAATCACTACAGCAATTTCTTTTGCAATGGTTTCTGGATCTTCATTGCGCGGATTATCATTCGTGATAATAATTTCATCGCAAAATTTTGCGGCAATCGCCCCCATTTTTGGACGCTTCGTTTTATCACGATTACCCCCGCAGCCAAACACACAAAATAATTTACCCGAACAATGTGCACGCACATGGGCTAATACTTTTTCTAATGCATCAGGTGTATGCGCATAATCAATAATGACGGAAGGAGAATAATTTAATTTAAGTAATTGCATGCGACCAGAAACTGCTTTTAATTGCGAAATTGCTTTAAGAAGCATGGGTAATGGCGCAGACAAATGCAACCCCAATACACCCAGCACTGCCAATGCATTATCAATATTAAAATCACCAATTAAAGGCAAAAAACAATCGCCCTGTCCCCAAGGTGTTTGAAGGGTTAAATCAAAACCAATATCGGTTGATTTTTTATTAATGACAAAGATATCAGCATTTTTATTATTTTTTGAATACGTAATAATCTTTAATTGCTCACGATATTTTTCTGCAAAATATTTTCCGGTGTCATCGTCGATATTAATGACAGCATTTTTTAAACCCGGCTTTTGAAATAACAATGCTTTGGCATCACGGTAATTATCCATTGTGCCATGAAAATCAAGATGGTCTTGCGTTAAATTGGTAAATACAGCCGTATGAAAATCGATATTTTCTACGCGATTTTCAGCCAGCCCATGTGATGATACTTCCATTGCAATCGTTGTTGCGCCTTGGTCAATTAATTCAGCAAATATTTTTTGAAGCTGAAGACTATCGGGAGTGGTGTTGGGTAGCTTTTTTAAATAAGGCGGAAAACCATAACCCAATGTTCCAATGATACCAGTTCGAGCATACTGTAAAAAATCGCTCGCTACACTCGCGGCTCGCACTGGTTGAGCGCTCGTTACACGCACAGTTTGCACTGGTTGATCGCTCGTTATACTCGCGGCTCGCATCGATTGATGAGCGACAGGTAAGGCCTGCGCAATAAATTGTGTGATGCTTGTTTTTCCATTGGTGCCTGTCACACCAATGATCGGAATCTTTTTACCTGGAAAATTATAAAAGCGTGCAGCGATAATTGATTGCTTGTTTTTTAAATCCAGAATACCTACACAAGGAATGCTTTCGTGTGAATAGGTAAATCCATCTTTGTTTTCATATAAAATTGCGCTTGCACCCTGCACAATTGCCTCGGAAATGTGCTCCCTTGCATCTACACGCACACCCGGAAACGCGAGAAATAAAGTGTTTTTTGTAACAGCACGACTGTCATTGGTAATAGCGTCAATTTTAACATTGAAAGAAATAGTACTAATGCCCTCTAATAAATTTTTTATATGATTCATAACTATCCTGGGGAAAGAGGCTACTGGAGAAAGATCATCAATTCTTAGTATTATTTGGCGGCAAATTATCCGGCGCCACATTTAATAATCGCAAGGAATCCGCCATTACTTTTGAAAATACCGGTGCTGCTGTTTGACCGCCAAAATGACGATGTTTTGCATCATGTGGATTACGAATCACAACAGCAATAACCAACTGTGGATCAGATGCCGGCGCAAACCCAATAAAATTCCCTACATATTTTTTCTTATCATAACCACCCGGTCCTGCTATATAGGCTGTTCCCGTTTTTCCAGCAACAGTATAACCAAGCACTCGTGCTAAATGCCCCGTTCCTTTTTCCCCATTCACAACGCTTTCCAGCATTTTATCCACTTCTGCTGCAACCTTAGGTGGAATAACAAGATCCCCCTTTGGTGGTACATCCAATTTTAAAAAGCTAAGGGGATATCGCATGCCGCGATCTGCCAAGATTGCATAGGCTCTTGCGAGCTGTAATGTTGTTACTGCAACACCATAGCCATAAGCCAATGTTGCGACATCGCTTTTATACCACACTGCATGGTCTGTTAGCTTTCCGCCGGATTCTCCTGGGAAACCAGTATTGGTTTGCTCACCAAACCCTAAGCGTCTTAACAAACTCCATAACTGCATTGGCGGTAATGATAATAAAATTTTTGCAGCACCAATATTACTCGATATCTCTAAAATTTTTTGTAGTGTAATAACACCATTGTCGTGAAAATCGTCTTTGATTTCATACCCGCCGACTCGCATATAACCAGGATGGGTATCAATAGTTGAATCCGGCGCGTATTTCCCACTTTCTAGACCCACCGCAATCGTAAATGGTTTCATCGATGAGCCCGGCTCAAAAGAATCTGTCACAGCACGATTACGGAAATCACGCTTTTCCTGGGGTTCACGATTATTAGGATTGTAGGATGGCAAATTTGCCATCGCTAAAATTTCACCTGTTTTTGCCTTTAATACCACAATGGAACCTGCATCCGCATCTAAGTTTTCAACTTGTTCTTTCAGTGCACGATACGCAATGTATTGAATACGATGATCGATGCTCAATGTTAAATCGCGACCTTCTTGTGGCTTTTTTAATACCGCAATTTCGGACACAATATGTCCCATACGGTCTTTCAATACTTCTTTTTTACCAACAGTTCCACTCAACCATCCGTTATACGCAAGCTCTAATCCTTCTTGCCCATGATCATCAATATTCGTAATACCCAACACATGCGAAATAGCCTCGCCTTCTGGATAAAAACGTTGATAGTCCATTTGAAAATGCACGCCGGGAATTTGCAGTGCTTTAATGCGCGCCATCACTTCCGGTGGATTTTGACGCTTTAAATACACAAACCCTTTTTTCGACGCTTCCGCGCGCGCTTCAATCGTCGAAACCGGCATATGTAAGACTTGCGCCAACACATGCAATTGTGTGTACGATGCATCAAAGTATTTGGGATTAACCCAAGCAGAATAAACAGGTGAGCTTAAGGCTAAAACAGAACCCAATCTGTCGGTAATCATGCCGCGGTGCGCGGGCATATCGACGACGCGTAGAATGCGCGCATCACTTTGCTGTAATAAAAAATGGCGATTCATCAGATTCAAATCTAATAATCGCCATAAGAGGCCAAAGAGGCCGGAGAGCAGTAGAAAAATAACTACATATGCTCGCCAGGTATATTTTCGAATCATTGTATTTTCTCGCGACTGTGCTGTGGCGTGACTGTGGTGGCGTGATTGTGACTGTGACTGTGTCAGAGGTGCAGTCTGGTAGTTTGAATTGCTTGAACCTCCGCACTGTCACAGTCACAGTCACAGTCACAGTCACGCCACAGCACTGTCACTTTTTCTCAAAAATCAAACTACTTGCTATCTTCAACAAGAACCACTTCATTCGCCGCTGGCACCACCATATCCAAATCCATTGCTGCCACATGCTGCACGCGTGCTTGCGTTGACCACGCGCCTTTCTCAAGCAACAACTTGCTCCACTCTTCTTCAGATTGCTGCTGCTGATATTGCAGCTGCTGATATTGAATAAATAAACGTCGTGATAAATCCTTTAAATAAATCACTGAAAAAGCAGAGAACAATAATACAATCACAAGAAAAGTGATGGCTAATTGTTGCTTCAAAGGGATTTCTGCATGTGCTGCTGCACTGCGTTTTAAACCCCAACCCAATCCATGTACTGCTCGTGTCATATGATTCTCTCCACAATACGTAATCGCGCACTTCGCGATCGCGTATTCTCTTTAATTTCCACATCACTCGCTTCAATCGATTTTCCAATCATTTTCACAGTCGCGTGATGCGGCGGAGCTGGAAAATGAGGCGGGTATTCTGGTCCTTTGGTTTCAAGCTGAATGAATTGCTTTACAATTCGATCTTCTAGCGAATGAAAACTAATGACACATAAGCGACCACCTATCGCCAACACCTTTAAAGCCTGCGGTAAAACGGATTTTATCGCCTCTAATTCTTTATTCACAAAAATGCGAATTGCCTGAAAACTGCGCGTCGCTGGATGTTTATGACGATCCCGCGATGGATTCGCTTTTTCAATAATGCTCGCCAATTGCGTTGTCGTTGTAATTGGCGCTATCTCTCGACTCGCCACAATGGCACGTGCAATCCGTCTCGAACATTTTTCTTCGCCAAACAAATACAACACATTTGCAATATCTTCTGCATTCGCAGTATTAATCCACTCTGCGGCAGAAACCCCTTCAGATACGTTCATCCGCATATCAAGCGGGCCTTCTCGCATAAAGCTAAATCCACGCTCTGGTGAATCTAACTGAGGTGATGACACACCCAAATCGAGCAACACGCCATCAACAGAGCCAAGCCATCCACGTTTTGTGATCAATGCTTCCAACTGTGAAAAAGAAGCATGCGCAATCTCAAATCGTGTATCGGAAGAAAAAGGTGCCGATTTCCCGACATGAATTGCTTCTGGATCCAAATCAATCGCAAGCAATTTCCCATTCGGCCCTAACTTCTCTAAAATAGCTTGGCTATGCCCTCCCCGGCCAAAAGTAGCATCGACATAAATGCCACCCGTTTTGATTGCAAGTCCTGCAATCGCTTCCCCTAGTAATACCGACACATGCGCAGACACATCAACCTCACCACGTAATAAGTCAACCCCGCTCATTAACCACCAATTTTGAGCGCTTTTTGACGGAAAATCCCGTTTCGCTGCTCACATACTCCCTTGTATGCTGCGCCGCTTAACGGAATTTTCCGTCAAAAATCATCTCAAACTTGACGGTTTTACCTTCAGTTGAGATAGGGCGTGACTATTACCTCACCATGAACAATTATCAAAGCTGCGGATACTACAGCGATAACATCGCCAGTTCCATTGGAACGCCATGATTTTCGTCCATGCCCTCCGCCAACCATGTAGCCCGCGCATCTTCCCACAATGGTTCGCTCCAAATTTCAATCTTTTTACCTTGACCGACTAACATCACGTTTTTATCCAAATCGGCATAATCACGTAGCAAGGTGGGTAGCAAAATACGACCTTGGCGATCAAGCTCTACCTCGGTTGCATGCCCCAACAATAATCGTTGAATACGACGTGCCGCCGGCTGAAAACTCGGCAAACTTTCTAATTTTTCTTCGATAACCTGCCAAGCAGGAAAAGGGTATAGCAAAAGGATTTTTTCTTCAGGGTCGATGGTAACCACGAGTGAACCACTCGATTCCTCAACCATCAGCGTACGATAGTTCGCGGGGATCGTAATGCGCCCCTTCGAATCAATCTGTCCAGCAGATAGTCCCCTAAACATCTTTAAAAGTCCTTTTCCCCCACAACTACCCACATCATACCACTTTTTTTCTCAATGTGTACACTTTTTGCGCTAAATAGGGTAAAAAGAGATAGATTTTCACCCATAGCGGTGAAATTTCAAAAAAATAATTGTTTTTCAATGAGTTAGGGTCTGTTTACATTGGGTCGTCCGTAGCGAAAAAAGCAGGCTTTGAGATAAAAAATACTTATTTTTGAATCCAATACTCTGTGGTATTGGGTGATAAAATAAACATTTTTTAGCCAAAGAATGCTTTTTGCAGTAGGACGAGCCAATTGTAAACAGACCCTAGGGAACGCGCGTGCATTTCAATTGAATTTTGCTACTATTGCAGGATCCATTCACATCAGGAGATTTTTAATGCCCACTTTTGATATTGTTTCCGAATTAAATGACCATGAGCTGACCAATGCCATTGATCAAGCCAATCGCGAAGTATCGACCCGTTTTGATTTCAAAGGAACCGATAGCAACTATCTACTTGAAAAAGAAACGATTAAAGTATCAACAGAAAGCGATTTTCAGTTAAAACAAATGATCGATATACTACACAATAAACTAACCAAACGTAGTATTGATTTGCGTCACCTAGACCCACAATCGCCTGTTATTCAGCTCAAAACAGCTATTCAAGAGATTAAACTAAAGAAAGGTCTTGAATCAGACATTGCAAAAAAAATCGTGAAATTTATTAAAGATGCAAAAATGAAGGTGCAAGCGAGTATTCAAGGCGATCAAGTGCGTGTAACCGGTAAAAAACGTGATGATCTTCAAGAAGCAATTGCCTTACTACGAAATGGTAATTTTGGACTGCCAATACAATTTATCAATTTTAGGGATTAAGATTGTTTTAATGCAGCTATGCTATAAATTTTGTCTGGAACACCATAATTTTAAGAAAACAAGTGAGAAAACCATGAGCCACCACAACCGTTTTTCTATATTCAACGAGAAGTCTAACCAAGCAATTGCAAAACTGATTAAAACACGATTGGTTGCTGCAGAAAAAAAAGCTGAGAAAAGCGATGCAGCGCGTTTTTCAAAACAATTATCCGCACTTGAAAGCAAATGGCTTTCTGAATTTGGCTCAGCTGAACCAAGATTCACGAGAAAACCAGCAGCAACCGTTGTTGATGCTACCAATGAATTAAAGAAAGACGGTCGTCACGTATCGTTTAAATTGTAACGCATATTTTTTATGCCTTGCATCAAGTGCTTTGATGCGAGCGCGTGCGTAACGCGTGTTTACAGGAAATTATTTATAATCCCTGCAAATCGCTTGCTACGCGCGCGGCTCGCATCAAAAAACCTTGCTATGAATGACTACTCCCAGCTCAGAATAACTTTTCCTGCTTTCCCAGATAGCATCTCTGAAAATGCTTTTTCAAACTCCGTGTAATGATATTCTGCTGTAATAACTTGCGATACGTCCACACCACTTTGCAATAAGGCAATACCTTTGTACCAAGTTTCAAACATGCGGCGACCATAAATACCCGTGATCGTTAAACTTTTAAAAATCACTTGCGACCAATCAATCGCAAATGATTTTGCAGGAATACCAAGCATGGCAATGCGACCACCGTGATTCATTACCGAAACCATCTCGGTAAAGGCTTTATCATTGCCGGACATTTCCAAACCAACATCAAAGCCTTCTGTCATATGCAATGCTTTCATCACCTCTTGTAAATCACGCTCCGCAGCATTAACCGCAACGGTTGCACCCATTTTTTCTGCTAAAGACAGTCGATAAGGATTAACATCCGTAATCACGACATGTCTTGCACCTACCTTTTTTGCAATTTGAACTGCCATTAATCCAATAGGGCCTGCCCCCGTAATCAAGACATCTTCACCCACCAAATCAAATTCCAAGGCCGTGTGAACAGCGTTGCCATAGGGATCTAGCATACTGGCAACCGCATCTGAAATATCATCCGGTAATTGACAAATATTTTCTGCAGGCATTACCAAATATTCTGCAAAAGCACCTGGAATATTCACACCAATGCCTTTTGTTTCACGGCATAAATGACGATTGCCCGCACGACAATTTCGACAATGGCCACAAGTGATATGGCCTTCACCTGAAACACGATCACCCACTTTAAAATGTTTAACACCCTCACCCAATTCAACAATCATGCCTACAAATTCGTGACCAACATGCATCGGCACAGGAATCGTTTTTTGTGCCCATTCATCCCAGCTGTATATATGTAAATCCGTACCACAAATTGCTGTCTTTTTGATTTTGATTTTAACATTACCATAACCGCAAGTTGGTACAGGAACATCTGTCAACCATAACCCTTTTTCCGCTTTTAATTTCGACAATGCCTTCATAGATGGTATCCTTCGGATTACAAACAGCCACAACGAGAAGTGTACATATTATGACATCCATTACAATACGCGACCACCAAAAATTAAAAGATGCTTTGGTTCAAGCAATCACCGATTACGAAGCATTATCCAAAAAAAAATCCTGTTGTTTATTTTCATTTTCCACCCCTGGCGATGAAGGAAGAGCAAGAGCGGAATTTGTTTCGCAGCAACTATCTGCCATTCAAGATCCATCTTCCAACGCAGGAAAAGAACAATTAGAGATTCTGCTTGCTGCCATCATAAACAGCGAAATATTCACATCAACCGTAGGTCGACTACGGAATTTGATTCTCACCCATCTTGTCGCTAAAAAAGGTGAATTTTGCTATGAATGCGGCGCATCTCATGAAGACCTAGATCGCTTAGATAAACGAAGTCAAGCACTTCGTATGACGATTAGTAAGCATGCTATTTTTGCAAATTTAGCACAATATGCTACTTACAGATCCACCTCTGTACAGAATGTTGAAGGCTCCGGTGTAGACCTTTACATACACAGATTTAACTTTTCTCGAAGAGAGGTTTTGGAGCAGGCAGCAAAAGATTTTACGCAAAAAGATAGCCCACGGTTCTCTACTGCATCCGATCTTCAACAAAAGATTAATCGCGCCCTTAGCAATAAAAAAGCAGCGGAAAAAGCAGGCGTTGTTGAACTACAACGCTATAATACCCGTACGTAGAAAGATGTTGCTGCCTAAATCCCCCCGACGCTGTGCACCGGGGAGATTTATTTAGATAACGCCCATCGCTTTACCCACCTTAGCAAATGCCTGAATCGCCTGATCTAGCTGTTCGCGTGTATGCGCTGCAGACATCTGCACACGAATTCTTGCTTTACCCATTGGCACAACTGGATAAGAAAATCCAATCACGTAAATATTTTCTTGTAATAATTTATCCGCCATTTCAGCAGCGACTTTTGCATCGCCTAACATAACAGGAATAATCGCATGCTCACCCGGCACCAAGTTAAATCCTAGTTGCGTCATCTTTTGACGGAAATAAGTCGCGTTTTCTTTTACCTGAAGGCGTAATTTTTCTCCAAGCGTGCTTTCTAACAATTCGAATACTTTAATTGATGTTGCAGTAATCACGGGTGCCAAGGTATTTGAAAATAAATAGGGACGCGAACGATTTCGCAGCCAATCTGCAATTTTACCTTTTGCAGCCGTATAACCACCCGATGCACCACCCAATGCTTTGCCTAACGTACCTGTAATAATATCGATACGATCTAAAACACCGCAAAACTCAGGTGTTCCGCGACCATTTTCACCAATAAAGCCAACAGCATGTGAATCATCTACCATGACCAATGCAGGGTATTTATCTGCCAAATCACAAATGGCTTTTAAATCAGCAATAATGCCATCCATTGAAAAGACAC
This sequence comes from Coxiellaceae bacterium, assembly GCA_030680235.1. Classification (GTDB taxonomy): domain Bacteria; phylum Pseudomonadota; class Gammaproteobacteria; order Coxiellales; family Coxiellaceae; genus 2-02-FULL-42-43. The sequence goes on along the minus strand of JAUXWQ010000014.1, from coordinate 9,569 downwards.
CATCAGTGGCGATTAAAATATTTCTCGCCCCCTTAGCCTCAATTAATTTTGCTTCCAAATCCTGCATATTATTATTTTTGTAACGAAAGCGTTTTGCTTTGCATAAACGAATACCGTCAATAATACTCGCATGATTTAATTCATCGGAAATAATGGCATCCTCTTCAGACAATAGCGTTTCAAATAAACCGCCATTGGCATCAAAGCACGAAGAATATAAAATCGTGTCGTCCATTTTTAAAAACTCACTGATTTTTTTCTCCAACGCCTTATGAATTATTTGTGTGCCACAAATAAATCGAACGGATGCCATGCCAAAACCGTAGTCTTTTAAGGCTTTTTGTGCAGTTTCAACCAACACAGGATGATCTGCCAAACCCAAATAATTATTCGCACAAAAATTTAAAACATGTTGATTGTTTGCAACCGTGATATCGGCATTTTGCGGCGAAGTAATCGTACGTTCTTTTTTATAAAGGCCTTGGGTACGTAATTCTGAGAGTTGAGTTTCTAATTGAGAATAAAGTGGATGCATAGGGTGAGTTCCGTTGAATAAAGTGTCAGTGTGAGTGTGAGTCAGCCGATAAGCCGGGTTCTGTCGTGAACAATCATTTATCTGGGACGAATATCACTATGCGTCTCAAGCAGCCTACCCGAATCCAACGCGAACAACGTTAACGGATTCCTATTTGGCCTTGCTTCCAGCGGGGTTTACCCTGCCGCACTTGTTACCAAGTACGCGGTGCGCTCTTACCGCACCATTTCACCCTTACCTTGTTGCCAAGGCGGTCTATTTTCTGTGGCACTTTCCAGTGGCTCGCGCCATCCAGACGTTATCTGGCACTGCGTTCTGTGAAGCCCGGACTTTCCTCTGCATTTACATACAGCGATTGTTTAGCTGACTCCAAACCATTATTACGGATACAGGATCAACTTGCAAATCACGGTTGTTTTTCTTTGTAACCCGACACCAAATAGAGAAGTCCTGATACAAAGCGATCACTTGTCTCGAAAATACTCACGTTGCTTTAAAAAAATTCCGAGAATCCACCGTTAAGCAGTCATCACCTCCAAAACCAAACGTCACAGACTGTCTTATTTTTTGAATAAATTCGACAGCAATTGCCTCAATAACGTCAATGCTAAGCTTCGAACAGCTGGCATATCGCTGAGACTGTTTCAGAATAGTCCGATCTTCAGAAAAAGCAATTTCCATTGCAATACATTCTCTTTCAAACTGCAATACAAGCTCAGTCAAAAATTTTTTATGAACCCCTTCTATTTCGCCTCCCTGTGTCACTAACAATGTCACAAAAGCACGCTGCAGCAGCACATCCGTTTTTGCATTATGAAAAGCATCTTCCACTTCATCAAAATGCGTCATAGAAAAATATGCTTCAGAAAAATTTGCTTTAGTTGCAGTCGCTGCTCCCCAAAAAGAAGAAACATACATAGAAGCCGCCGCATAAAATTGCTTTGAAGAAGACGCCTTACTATTTAAAAATTCTCTGTATATACGCTCATAATGACATAGCACAACCGGTATGTTTTCTAACTCGCCCCTATCATTTATTTTATTCAACCATACAAGAAAACTCTTAATGAAAATTCTCTGTGACTTTTCTAGTGGCTCATTTATTTCAATACACACAAAATCTGTTTTTTCTGCTTGATTTTCATCTCCATGCCAAAGTGTTGTCATTGCTGCTTCAAGATTCTTGATAAACAAAGCAAGATTAGAAGATCGAGCAGCATCAATTTCAACTTGCATGTACTGAAATAACAGTAAAATAAAATTTATTATTTTATATAAAGCATCTGATTTTTCAAACCAATCTAAAAGATTACTTCCATTACCATCAAGAAATCCAAAAAGATAAACACGAACAGCAAGCAAGAGCGCATATAAATCAAGCCCCGATGCTTGATAATGTTTTTTGTTTTCCAAAGAAGTGCAAATTAAATCATCAAAAATAGCAACAGCACTTTCTATTTTTGCCTGTGCCAGCAAAAAAGTAATTTTTGCTCTGGTCTCGCAAATAAATTCATTATGTTTTTGCAAAAAAATTTTATGTCGTTTTCCAGGTGCGCATGCCTGAATTCTTTCTTGCGGGGCAGAAAAATACCACGCTAAAAATGCTTCTGATTTAACAAGCGCTCTAAAAAAAACCGTGTGATTATAAGTCAAAGCACTGGCTATAAAAATAGCAATATCTGGCTTTTGATTGAAATGCGATAAAAAAATACTATGAAACACAAAAAACGGCATCAACATAACGCTTAAAATAACCGAGAAACTACGCTCATTAAAAATTTTATTTTTTTGAACTGCCTGAAACTGTTCACTATACAAGATCGGGAAAAAAAGTTGCTGCCCATTATGATGCATTGCATTTCTATCACCAAAATAGGGCGGGAGCTGTTCTGACTCCAACAATACTGCCTCTTCAAGACGAGATTCACAGGTCAATTCATGCAACCCGTGCTCTGGCGCACGACAAATAACACGCGCAATCACATTGCTTTCCGTAGCACTAAAATCTTTCTCAACAAAAATAGCTTGAAGATCTAGGGATTTTTCATAAAATAAAAAAGCAAGGGTTGCAATCTCAGCCAAACCACACTCTGTCAACTTATCTGCTATGATGGCAGTCTGATTGTCTTTTTTTTCGATAAAATTTGCCAGCTTTTCACCATCAATCACCGATGCTTCCGTCGCACTAACCGTAATACCTGGCACAATAAACTCATACAACGACTTGAGCGCAATACGCAGCCTTGGGTAATCTTCGCTACTGATTGAATTGCTCACTCTTAAGCGAAGCATTAAGCGACCAACTCATATTCGTCACAAACTGTTTCTGGTAAATCTTGCAACGCTACCAGTTTTCTTGTTAGAAAATTGACGGCACTTTCAATATCAGCCGCTTGCATTTGACGATTGGCTTGTGCATACAAATACTCTGCCAATCTTGGATTGTTTTGCATTTGCTTTGGCAATTTTTCTGCTGAAAACTCTCGTGAAAATTGCGCAATAATTTTTGAAAGAAAATCATTTTTAAATTTTTCTGATCCCTGACGTTCTACAACCAAAAAATGTGCAATCGCACGACAAAATTCCTCAGGTGTTTGCGCATCATGTAAATTTTCTTTGACGGCCTGCAACTCTTCAGAAAAGGATGGTACACGGGGAAATCGCCTAACAAAAAATGATGATACATAACCGCCAATCGTAGTCGCAGCATGTGCTGCATAACCCAGACTTTCAGGCTCAAATTTCGAATACATTTCTGCAAAAATCTTTTCGACCGTCGCTTTATTCACTAAAACGATTCTTCCCTCTTCTTCTTTTACAGTCTGTAACCAAGCAACCGTATCTTCCATTAACTGATCAAATGCCAAGACAGGCACACTGACAAATCGCTCACTCGATTTTACAGCCAAAGAATCATTAGCAACCATCTTACGTTCAGAAAAAATATCATCCCCTAAAAAAGAACAATACCGAATAAATTGCGCTAACATCAAGTTCATTTCATCAAGAAATGCAGCTAATTGTGGCAACGCCTCTTCATTTTTTACTTGATTATATTTTGCTTCTACCTCAGACAAAGCAACATAAATATTTCGAACAAAAGTATTAATTTTTTGCACTGTAATTTCTTGTAATTCAGAAAAATCTTGATGATTTTTAACCAATACATCTCGTAATTGATTTGCCGCCGCACACAAATCACTTTTTTTCTCACAATCAGAATAATCTTCAAGCGCAACACTCTCCAAAAAATCAATCAGCAAATTAAAACTACGCAGCAATCCACCCTGCACAATCACACAGCATAAGGTGTAATATTCATTTTTTAATAACTCAACATCAACAAAAAGGCTTTGATGTTTAGGCTTTAGATGTTGATTGTATTCAGCAATGCCCACAATGAATGAACGAATACCCTCACGCCAGATTGATTCAAGGAACGGATCCTCTAATGATTCCTCACAGGCTGATTGAAACTTTGCATTTTTTGGCAGCATTTCTTTTAGCGCATTTTTTTTAGCAGTGAATTTTTTAAGTTGTGATAAAGAAGCTGGATCATCGACATGTGCGCTCAACCTAGAAATGAACGTATCATCATTAAACAAGGTTATTTTTAAAAGTGTCAGAAATTTTTTAGCCGAGTAACTAGGGTGTTGCGATAGCGTTCGAAATATTTGCACTTGCTCTTTTGTATAAGCATGGGAGACACGCGCTAATGGTATATCCATGCTTGCGCGATAAATCGTCGAACAATACCAAGGATCCGCATCTTCAACACAGGGTAAAGTCGTTAAATCACGGTCCGTTAATAAGAAACGCTCTGTCAGTGGTTTTCTACCATAACCTGTCCGATCACCCCGCAACGCTTCTTGCGCCACAATCGTATAAGCACTCATGTCGTAATCAATACGGACTACCTTTTCTACAATAAAAAATCCCTCTTCATCGACAACAAATTCATCCCCTTTTTTCTGACATAAAACCCCAATATTCTCAAGATGTAAATCATCCTCTTCGAAAAAATACGATAAAGTCTGTACTTCAGCCAATCCGTTTTCAATTAATCTATTCAGTTTTTTTTGTGTTTCTATTTCAAAACCTGCAACACCAAAATGATCGCCAAGATATTCTCTCAAACTCATATAATTTGGAAATAATTTTGAAACAGTACCAATGGCTTTTCCAGCAGTATCATAAACAACGCGAATTTTGGGATTATGCTCTGGTGCAATTAAGTAATAACAGGCTGCAACACCCGCTTCGATTTCCGCAAGTAATGGATTACTAAATTTTTTAAACACCCATCGAAATGGCTTATTTCTTTCTCTTTCTTTGCGAAGCTTTGCAACAATAGTCGTTTCATGACCAGACACTTGTCCGGTTCCGCTAAGGTGCGAAAAAAAAGAATCAGGCTTTCCATACAGCGGCAATCTCGACATCTTTCACCCTCTTGAACGGTGGTAAAGGAATGAGGAACAGGTGCGATAACACGCTATTTCAGTTAAACCTATCTCAATAACACTGTCAATCAGGTTTTTGTAGAAGTCCCAATGCATAAGCTGTATTTTTATTACATCCTGTCAACTTGCAAACAATGCTTACCGCTTGTTTTACCGACAATTCTGTCAAGAGTATTTTTAAAAGATCCGTTATTTTTTCATCGGAAACAGCAAGCAGGGGCGCACCCTCCAACACAATGACAAACTCCCCCCTCTGCTGGTTATCTTCCAAAATCCAATGACATAGGGTTTCCAAAGAGTCCTGTTTGATCGTTTCGAAGGTTTTTGTGAGTTCACGTGCAACCGTTGCAATACGATCGCCCCCGATTATTTTTCGCATAATTTCTAAGGTTTTCTTAATGCGATGTACGGATTCATAAAAAATAAGCGTCCGTGTTTCATTTTTAACTGCTTCAAAATAATTTTCTATAGCGCCCCTTTTTGCTGGCAAAAATCCATCAAAAATAAACCGATCCGTTGCTAACCCTGAGGTAATTAATGCCGCAATGGCAGCACACGCCCCTGGAATTGCCGTAACACCAAAGCCTTTTTCACGTACAGCACGCACAATTTTAAAACCAGGATCACTAATTAATGGCGTACCAGCATCTGAAATAAGCGCAATGGATTTTTTTTCTTGTAAAATTTGCAGAATTTTTTTGATACGCGCATCTTCATTATGATCATGTAATGAAAAACAGGGCGTTCTAATGTCATACTCTGTAAGCAATCGCGCGCTATGACGCGTATCTTCTGCTGCAATGAAATCGACCCTTTTTAAAGTTTCGATTGCGCGAAGCGTGATATCCAAAAGATTGCCGATCGGGGTTGCGACGAGGTATAACATAAAAACCCTGTATTGTTGTGTCTTACGGACTAGGATACACTTTTCAAATGATGAAACGACTACTTTTATGTTTTGGCCTATCAATCGTACTGCTTTTAGCAGGTTGCGCGACTGCGCCACGCTCACAATCCTTTCAAGTTACCTCCCCCAATCATATTGCGCTGCTTGTGCCCTTATCTGGGCCACTTGCACCTTATGGTAATGCCATTCGCAATGGTTTTTTTGCTGCTTACTATACCGCAAAAGACCAAAATGGCACCTCTCCGACAATTGACGTACTCGATACGAATGGACAGTCCATTCAATCTGTCTACCAAACTGCCATTGCGCAAGGTGCTAATTTTGTTGTAGGTCCGCTGGACAAACCCTCTGTAACCACACTCGCACAACAGCATTTATCCGTGCCCGTACTGGCATTAAACATGGGTAATAGCCCAGCTAACAATGCTGCCTTGATTGAATTTGCCTTATCACCCACTGATGAAGCCGAACAAGCAGCCATTAAGGCCAATGCTGATCATCATCATGCCGTACTCATCCTTGCCCCCCAAACAGCTTATGGCACACGTCTGGTTTCTGCATTTTCAGCACAATGGAAAAAAACAGGCGGTACGGTTGTAGCGACACAATATTACAATGACATTTCGACCTTATCGCAAAGTATCAGCAATGTATTGCAAATTTCACAAGGCCGCAAGGATGCAAGAACACTTGAAAGAATGTTACAACGGAATGTACGTTATATTCCGCAACGTCGACAAGATTTTGACAGTATCTTCATGGTGGCAACACCTACCATGGCAAAACAAATTGAACTCCTGTTGCGCTTCTATTTTGTTGAAAATATACCAATTTATGCAACCTCACAAGTTTATAACGGCATGCCCAATCCTGAATTAGATGGCGTCATGTTTTGTGATATGCCCTGGACGCTAGCGCCCAATCAAATGCAACCCGCTTATTTACAGTCCATTCAGCAACGCATTCAAGCTACATGGCCCAATAACTATACTGGTCTCGCGAAATTTTATGCGATGGGTGTTGATGCATTTAATGTCATTCCGCAATTATCTGCGATGCAATCCAGTCCCAGCGATAGCTTTTCGGGTGCGACAGGCACTTTATATTTATCGTCAGACCGTCAAATCAAACGACAATTGCTCTGGGCGCAAATTAAAAATGGGATGCCGGTGGTGATGTGATCCACAACAGCAAAACCGTTGGTGCTGACGGCGAAGAAGAAGCATTTTTATATCTCAAAAAACAAGGCTTTTCATTGATTGAACGCAATTACCGCACCCAAGGTGGCGAAGTGGATTTGATCATGAAAGACGGCGAATATACTGTATTTGTTGAGGTAAAATTTCGCCAATCTGAGAGCTATGGCGAAGCAGTCGACCTCGTTCCTGCCTGGAAACAAAAACGACTCATTCGCGCAGCAACGTCTTTCTTGGTCGAAAAAAATAGCTATCACAATACTTATGCACGATTTGATATTATTGCTATTTTTGCAAATAAAAATGATCGCATCACCTGGATTAAAAATGCATTTGAGGTAAACTACCGATAACTGTGAATAGTGACTGTCACAGTCACAATTCCAACAACAAAGAGCACCTCTTATGCCCCTCTCATCCCACGTTAAAACCATTTTCAACGATAGCATTCAAACACTGATCACAACGGCTGACACGATCTCAGAAACAGTTGCAAAGGGCGGCGAAATTATCGTCGATGCCCTGCTCAATAATCATAAAATTTTAGCTTGTGGTAATGGCGGCTCCGCTGCTGACGCACAACATTTCTCAGCAGAAATGTTAAATCGCTTTGAATGCGAGCGCCCAAGCTTGCCAGCGATTGCCCTAACAACAGATACCTCTACCATTACATCCATTGGCAATGATTATCACTTTAACGAAATTTTCTCAAAACAAATTAAAGCGCTCGGACAAGCGGGCGATATTTTAATTGCCCTCTCCACGAGCGGCACCTCAAAGAATATTGTTGAAGCAATTGTTGCAGCACATCACCGAAAAATGCGTGTGATTGCACTAACTGGGAAAAATGGTGGCGATATTCCTCCCTTGCTCAACGCAAGCGATATTGAAATTCGCATTCCATCAGAATCTACCGCAAGAATACAAGAAGCACACGGGATTGTGATACATTGCCTTTGTGATATTATCGACAGGCAGTTGTTCAAAACACCCTAATGCTAGGATGTTACGCCATACGGAGATTTTCATGACGCGCCTTTCAAAAATTATCTGCATGATTTTCTTTATAACAAGCTTAACCGGCTGTATTCCCGCAGCAATCATCGTTGGCGCAACAGCGGGCGGCGCTGTGGTCTATGACAAGCGCACAACAAAAACCATGATTCATGATCAACAAGCCAATGAATCATTAGCCCAGCTCACAACAAACTCACCTGAGCTACAAAGAGGCGCTCACATCACGGTTGCGACCTTTAATCACATTATGCTCATTACAGGACAAACAGAAACAGCAGAGCAACGTGATAAAGTGTATCAACTAGCAACAACCATTAAGAATGTCAGCCGTATTTATAATGAAATTACGGTAGAAAAACCCACATCACAATGGCAACGCACAAAAGATTCTTGGATTACAGCAAAAATCAAATCACGTATGCTTGCACAACCTGGCTTCCATTCCACCCAAATCAAAGTGGTTACAGAAAATAACACTGTCTACTTAATGGGCGTTCTCTCGCATAAACAAGCGGATGAGGCTGTTGATATAGCAAGACATATTGATGGCGTGAAAACCGTTGTAAAAGTGTTTGAATACCCCCAATAGCCTGTGAGAAAAATATGGACCACCTACAATCTATCATACAACTCATTTGCATTGCGGCAATCCCACTTATTTTTGCAATCACGTTACATGAAGCGGCTCATGGCTATATTGCGAGCAAACTTGGTGATCAAACGGCCAGCATTATGGGACGTGTCACCCTGAATCCTGCGAAACATATCGATTTATTTGGCACAATCATTTTACCTTTATTAATGCTAACACTGGGTGGATTTATTTTTGGATGGGCAAAACCTGTTCCTGTTGCTTATCAGAATTTACGTCATCCGCGACGCGATAAAGCATTGGTTGGATTAGCAGGCCCTGCTGCTAATTTATTAATGGCTATTTTATGGGCCGGTGTTGCGAAATTAAGCCATCTCATTTTTTTAAATCCTTCCTTGCATGAATCATTACGACAAGTGGCTTTATTTTTTCATCTCACTTCTCGCTTTGGCATCATGATTAATTGCGTGTTACTCGTGATCAACTTAATTCCAATTCCTCCTCTCGATGGAAGCCGTTTGGTATCCAGTTTATTACCACCTTCCTTGGCAAAAAAATATGATCGCTTAGAATGGTATGGACTTTGGATTTTTTTAGGGTTGATTATCTTCTTAGTTGCTACCAACTCAACTTGGATTATTTGGGCGCCAATTAATGCCTTAATACAATGGATCTACCTATTATTGGGATTACCACTGAGTATTTGAATGTTGAGATGAAGCTTAGGAGCTGTGCAAGAATAACTTGGCTTTTTTAGCGCACAGTGTGACGGTAGATTAAAACGTTCTGATTGAGAAAATGTGAAGGAATACTCGTAAGTATTTCGAGCATTTTCGAATGAAGAACGTTTTAAGATGCCGTT
>JAUXWQ010000010.1 GCA_030680235.1 Coxiellaceae bacterium | reverse complement strand
AAAAACCGCTAATTTTCAGATTTTAGGCGAGGTTGAACGGTAATTTTTTGAGAAAAGCGCAGTGTACACAAAGTCCATGAGCATTTTCGAAACAAATTACCGTTCAAGATCGCCAAAAGATGAAAATTTTTTGTTCACCGAGTTGCTGAGATAAGTTCGAAAAAAATAAGAATTAAGGATACACTGGTTAAACAGTTATTAATGCGCAAAGGAGTTGCATATGAAAAAAGGTCTAATGACAGGGATAATATTGGTTGTAGTGGCATTTTGCTTAGTGGGTTGTAATACTAAGACAAAAGGGGCGTTGCTGGGCGGAGGTGTTGGTGCCACAGTCGGCGGTTTGGCAGGTGGTACAACAGGTGCTGTTATCGGTGGTGCTGCGGGTGCTGGTGCGGGCGCGCTTTTATCTAAGTAAGAAACGTGTGCGAAATAAGTCCTAACCGCCTGTTTAAGATCTCCAGGCTCAATAGCATCATTTGCAGCGAGTCGGGAGATTTTATTAAACAGGTGTTAACGATAGGCAATCAAGGATAGATGCTTATGACACTATTTTATGAACTTGCAAATCTTAATCAGGCGGCACAGCCATTGTCGATGACAGGCAATTATTTGAATCAATTTTTTGTACTCACGAAGCTTTTTATTTCAACCTTTGGAACAGTCGCAATTTTAATAGGCGCTGTTATCGCTATTTATCGTTATCTCCTATATCGTTTTGTTAATGCAACAAAAGAAAGTTTAAGGGCGATTCGCCTAGATTTTGCGAGAACCATTATTTTAGGCTTAGAGTTTTTTATTGCAAGCGATGTGATTGAAACGACGATTGCGCCGGATTTCCAATCATTGGGCATCTTGTGCGTTTTGGTGATTATTAGAATTTTGTTAAATTATTCGTTACATAAAGAAGTGAAAGCGCTGTCTGAAATTCCAGGATCCGGGATTGATGCAGCTGATTAACAAATAAAAAGTGCTATTTTTATGGAATTTAAAGATTACTATCAAATACTGGGTGTTTCAAAAACGGCGACAGCTGATGATATTAAAAAACAATATCGCCGTCTTGCACATAAGTATCATCCGGATGTCAGCAAAGAAGGTGGTGCTGAAGAAAAATTTAAAGCCATGAAAGAAGCTTATGAGGTTTTAAAAGATTCTGAAAAGCGTAAAGCCTATGATCAAATGGGTAGTGGATATCATGGTGGCGACTCGTTTAATCCTCCACCAGAGTGGGAATTTCAAGGCAGACAGGAAAAGCGTGCGCATCATGCACAAGCTGATTTTAGTGATTTTTTTGAATCCTTATTTGGGCAGCACCGTGCAGGTGCAAGACAGCAATCGTCTTTTTCAGAGGCGGGTGAAGATCAACACAGCAAGGTTGAAATTACATTGCAAGATGCTTTCCATGGTGCTGAAAAACAGCTTACTTTATCGCAAAATGGTGAAAAGCGGCTGTTAAATGTTAGAATTCCAGCGGGCATTATGCAAGGTCAGTCTATTCGTTTGGCAGGACAGGGGATGACTGGCATTAACGGTGGAAAAAAGGGTGATTTATATTTAGAAATACACATCAAAAAACATCCCTTATTCACAATCGATAAAAAAGATATTTTTTTGCAGTTACCCGTTACCCCATGGGAAGCTGCTTTGGGTGAAAAAATTGAAGTACCAACACTGGGTGGAACCATTGCATTCACGTTACCTGCTAATGCTCAAACAGGACAAAAAATTCGATTAAAAGGGCGTGGGTTGCCAGGTAGTCCAGCAGGCGATCAGTATGTTACTTTAGCAATTTATATTCCAGAAGCTAAAACTACTGAGCAAAAGGCTTTATACGAAAAAATGAAAAGTGAAATGCCTTTTAATCCGAGGAAATTGTTATGAAAATTATTTCCGGCACAGTCATTGATCGAGAGACAACGCTTACTTTTGAAGAAGTCTGTCAAGCAATTCATGCGGATGATCAATTGGTCATTCAGTTAATTGAGTATCATATTATTCAGCCAAAAGGCACATCAAAAATAAATTGGCAGTTTGATGATCTTGCACTAAAGCGCGCGCGTCTTGCGAGAAATTTCTATTATGATTTAGAGGTTAATTTTGCAGGTATTGGATTACTGATTGAGTTGCTCGAACGCATAGAAACATTAGAAAGGGATGTTGAAAAAAATAGAGTGTCATCGTTAGGAGCGTGTGCAAATTAACTGTTTTTATAAAAAACAACAGGGGGATCGTAGATGCAAAAAAAAAGGCGATGTAATAATCCTTATTCAAGTCCCATTTTTCAGTCAAATCTCCCAATCGTTAGTATTGTGCCTGAGCATATTGTAGATTTTTCAGATTATGCGAAGCAAGCATTCAATCCGCGAAACCCTGCATCTTTTCGCTATGATGAATGCGTTTATACACCATCGAAAAAATTAGGGGGTGGTGTTTTTGGTGAAGTATGGTTGTGTCGTTCCTCGGATCCTACAAAATCGCTTGCTCTGAAGCGAGAGATGGCGATGCACTCAGGTTACTATAGTGAAGGTGAGCAATTTGAGCATGAAGCAGCACTTAATAAAAAAATTTATGGCATTGGTGAAATATCTGGTGATCCAAAAGATAAAACACGTGCGCATTATTTAATAATGCGTTTAATTAATGGTATGAGATTAGGGGAGGTTTTTCATCGATTTCTAAGTCATGCTGCCGCTTCAGATCAAGAGATTTTGCGCATATGGATTTTATTGGCTGCTGCTGTTATTAATTTTAATAAGCATGGCTTAGTACATGGCGATCTTCATTCTGGAAACGTAATGGTTTCTCATTCGCATGATTTGGTTTCGCTCATTGATTTTGGTCTTACCACCTCGGTTGGAAAACTGAGAAATGATTGTGCTATCCGAACAGACAAGAAAGCAAAATATCCGTTTCGTCCGCCTGAAACTTTTAGCGATGTAAAAAACCCCACTGTCTTGGCACAAGCAAATCAAGATACGTGGGCTGCAGGTTATCATTTATCCAAGGTTAAAGCGCTTTTTCTGCTGGATTAGCGCATGCCCACAGGGGGAAGCTGGGTGACATTACTGCTGAATTAATGCGGCTTACACCAGAGAGACGAATGCCTTTGGATGTCGCTATTTGTCAAATTATTGTTGCGTATTTTCAAGATCGCATCCGTGTTATGCCGTTTTTAGTAAGGCCGGAATGGATAACTATTGTGGGTGGTATTATTCAAATGCACATCAATGAATTGATTGTTGCGATTACGCAACAAGCTAAATCCGATAGAGAAGAAAGTAATGCAAGTTTTCTGCTCGATAGAAAAGTGCAGTGCGAGGTTTTCCAGCAACTATACGACAGCCTAGCAAGGAACGAATTTGAAGATGCACAGTTAAAGCATCAACGATTTTTGAGAGAGATGCATACTGCAACGTTTGATAATTGTCATTTTCCTTTAGAGGATCAAAGGTTGAAATTGCTTCGAAATGTAATGACGTCTTTCTCCCCGTCTGTTTCTTCAGCCGCTTGTGAATCTGAGGCGTTGACTCGTTTTAGTGCGTTAACGTCAGTTGCGCCTGCTGCGGTTCGGCAACGGCCTCGCTCAAGCACGCCTCCTATTGGTGTAAGACCAAAGGCGCTGCGCTCAAATATACCTTCCCTTGCTGACATGATGAGGCAGATGCTGTATTCAAATGTACCTGTAGGTGTAAGACCAAAGGTTTTGCGTGGCCATCCGGTGGCTACACCCACGCTAAAGCCCATGAGATTTGCATAACTTCTCAAAAAACTAGGATATAGAACAACGGGAGCGCCTTACACGTTATCTTTTAAATGATAATCGAGCGTTAAGCGCAATGCTGCTTCCATTGTATATTTTGGTGTCCACTGTAAATATTTTTTGGCAGCCTCAATCGAAGGAATGCGACTTGAAACATCTTGATAGCCTTCGCCATAATAGCTACCCGAAGAAACGTCAATGATATTTGTTTTTTCAGCAAAAGATTTATATTTTGGATAATCCTTGATCTGTGTTACAAGCATTTCAGCTAATTCACGAATAGAGTAATCATTATCAGGATTGCCTAAATTAAAAATACGACGATTCGCTTCATTATTTCTGCGTTTAATAATTTCAACAATGCCGTCAATGCCATCATCAATATAGGTGAAGCAACGTTTTTGTTTTCCACCATCCACCAATTGAATATCATTGCCACGTAATATGTTGCCAATAAATTGTGTTAAAACACGAGCACTACCTTCTTTGGCAGTTAAGATACTGTCTTGTCTGCCACCAATCCAATTGAAAGGACGAAAAAGTGTGTAATTTAAGCCTTCTTTTTCACCATAGGCATGAATAACACGATCCATTAACTGTTTGCTACAAGAATAAATCCAGCGAGGCTTATTAATAGGGCCTAAGACTAAATTTGACTTTTCTTCATCAAAAGGCGTGTCAGTGCTCATGCCATAAACTTCTGACGTTGATGGAAAAATTAAATGTTTTTTATAGCTTACGCAATCACGAACAATGCTTAAATTTGCTTCAAAATCGAGTTCGAAAACATAGAGTGGGTCAGATACATAGGTGCTGGGTGTTGCAACGGCAACCAAAGGCAAAACAACATCACATTTTTCTACGTGTTCACGAATCCATTTTTTGTTTTTTCGAATATCCCCTTCGTTAAAATGAAAGCGTGGGTTATCTAGACAATGATGAAGCTTAGTTTTTTCAATATCCATGCCATAGATTTCCCAATCAGTTACCTTTAAAATACTTTCTGAAAGGGTGCTGCCAATAAAACCATTAACGCCTAAAATTAATATTTTCAGTTTTGAATTCATCATATAACCTATTGCTTTAGTGTGGAGTGAGGTTTTTCTGTGCTGCTATTCTAGGGGTTTCTTATTGAGTGCTTGACCCTGACTCTAAGATCTTTTTAATAATAAAACGTGGCCGTTTGCGAACATCTTCTTGAATGCGCCCAATGTATTCACCCACAATGCCCAGCCCCATTAGTAAAATACCAATTAAGAAATACAAAATAGCGAAAAGCGTAAATAACCCATCAGAATCAGGCCCATGAAAAATGCGTTGAGCAATAATATATAGAAAAAGAAGTACACTTAAAAAGGAAACAAAAAATCCAACCAGCGTGAAAAATTCTAACGGTGCGCGAGAAAAGTTTGCAAAGAAATCAAAATTATAACGAATGAGTTTATACAGGTTATAATTTGATTCACCTTGCGCACGTGCGGCATGGCGCACGGGTACATCTGTTGGATTGCTTGCAAAGCTGACAGCCAGCGCTGGAATAAAAGTAGAGCTTTCTTTGCACTCTATCATGTGATCGACAACAGCGCGTGTATAAGCGCGTAGCATGCAGCCTTCATCTTTCATTTGAATTTTGGTGAGTTTCATGCGCAGCCAGTTGTGAAAGCGAGAGCAGGTAATACGCCAAAACTTATCTTGACGATTTTCACGATAACCGCCAACAACGTCATGACCTTCATCAATTTTTTGTAATAGTTTTGCAATATCTTCAGGATAATTTTGTAAGTCGGCATCCATGGTGACAACGACATCGCCGCGGGAGTGTGTGAGACCTGCCATGATTGCCATGTGTTGGCCATAGTTACGATTAAACTCAATCACACGAATTTCATTAGGGCGACGCTCATATAATTCCGCGAGGATTTTGCTAGAAGCATCATGACTACCGTCGTTTGCCAAAATTACTTCAAAGGTTTTTCCAAGTACGTCGAGTGCAGGCATGAGACGTGTATAAAGTGTTTCTAGTGAAGCTTGTTCATTGTAAACAGGAATAACAACACTTAAATAAGGATGCTTCATAAGAGATTTAACTCCGAGTCAGTAAAAAAACGCCAACAATAATCACAAATATGCCTGCTATTTTTGCAGGATTCAGATCTTCACCAAAAAGGTAAAATGCGGCAAGGGCATTCACAATATAACCGATGCTGAGCATAGGGTAAGCAAAGCTTACAGGAATGCGTGAAAGGACCATAATCCACAGACCTACACTGATCACATAACAAGTCAAGCCGCCAAGGATATAAAGATTTGAAGCCAATTGCCAACCAATTGGTAACATATTTGCAAAGCTAAACGAAAATTCGCCAATGTGGTTCGTTCCGGCTTTTAGTAACAATTGTGCACCTGCGTTTAAAAGTACACCTGTGAGTAATAAAATATAAATCATTTGAGCGCCTTATTTGACACGAGTGCAAACATGGATGTTTTTTGAATAAAATAAAATTTATTTTTCGCTGTTTTTAAAAAATAGTGATAGTCCCGTAAATCGATTACTGCATAGATTCTTTTTTCGCCATTCCATCGTTTCCAGAATGTTTTAAAATCAATCATCCAATCTTTACTGGCTTTGTTGTGCATAATGCCATAGGTAAGCTCATTAAAATCATTTTTTTTCATATTACCAACGACTGTGACGATGCTTCTTGTGTAGTAGGGTAGATCTTGTAGATAGAAACCATAATTCACAATTTCGGCTTTTGGATGATGTTTTATGAGCGCGTTAATTGTAATTGCTAAGGGTTTTATTGATCGTTTGTTCATCATGCAAGCGCTTAGCCAACCCAAGACTAACAGAAGATAGGCGCCAATCAAGAAGACAATAATAGTCTGTTTAAGAGAGCCCAATTTTTGTGTTATTAAAACAAGGAAGCCTGTGAAAAAAAAGGCAGAGGCAGTTAGTGCAATGAGAAGGGGTGTTGGCATTTTAGAAAAGTGATGAAAAATAAAAAAACCAGCACCCAAGAGCATTGTTAGTACAGCAAAGATTCGCAGAGCCACTACTAAGGCGTTATTTTTTTCTGATAAGTTGAACATATGATCAATATAGCGTCCAAGAATGATCGCGAGCGGGGGTGTAATTGGAAGTAAATAAGGAATTAAAATTGAGTGTGAAAATGCAAAAAATACGGCAATGAAAATAGGCCAAATCAGTAAAAAAAGTGTGGTCTTTCGAATCGCACAGGTATTTTTCTGAGTTAAAGTGTATTTGAGTGCTTGAGGTAAAAAAACAACCCATGGAAAGGTTGCAAGTAAGACGGTGCCAAGATAAATCCATGGGCTCATGGGTCTGCCGGCAATGGGTGTTGCGTATCGTAAAATTTGTTGTTCGATAAAATAGAAGTGTAAAAAATCAGGCACTCTTTGCTGAACGAGCAACAACCAGGGCACATTTACGGCAAGAATAATCAAAAAGCCGCTGATAATGCGCATATTTTTAATGAGGCGCCAGTTTTTGGTAAATGCTATCCAAATAAAAAGGATCATTGCGGGAAAAGCAATGCCAATCAGCCCTTTTGTCATCATTGCAAGACCTGAGAAAAAATAGCCTGAATATAGCCATTTTGTTGCTGGTTTTTCTGATTGGAGAGTGATTAAAAAGCTATATAGGCTTAAGGTAAGACAAAAAGTGAGTGACATATCGGTTGTGTTCATATGACTCAGTACAAAATACAACAAGCTGCTGGACAGTATGAGCGCCGATAAAATACCAGCGCGACGATTAAATAATCTTCTGGTTATTGCATAAGTCGCAAGGCAGCCTAGCATGCCCATGACCGCCACAGATGCGCGAATAGCCCATTCGCTCAGCCCAAATACCTTCATGAATCCTGCGACAATCCAGTAGGCTAAAGGCGGTTTTTCAAAATACATAAGGCCATTGAGATGCGGAATGATAAATTGGTGCTGTGCTAGCATTTCTCGTGGTATTTCTGCATAGCGAGGTTCATCGGGCGGACTCAGTGCAGGTATACCAAGATAAATAAAAAATACACTGGTGATCAGTAAGCCAAGCCACAATAAATCCCATGCGTAACTTTTAAAGGTAAATTTCATTTATATTTCCTGGGAGAAAGCGGGTTTAAAGTTGAGTGCAGACTATTTTGGTTGTATATTCCGTCTTATTTAAATGCATCAAGGAATAGATCGTTTCGTACAGCGACAGCGTTTTTATTGGGTCAAATTTATAAGACAATCTGCCGTTTTTCAAGTAATTATTTGGGGTGACATGTGAATATTGCAGTTTTTGGAACGGGTTATGTGGGTTTGGTGACAGCAGTTTGCTTGGCTAGCCATCAGCATACGCTCACGTGTGTTGATATTGACGCTAAAAAAATTGAAAAGCTAGTGCTTGGGGTGCCTCCCATTTTTGAACTTGGTTTGGAAGAATTGCTTTTACAAAATAGCAAAGCGGCTCGCCTTCATTTCACAACAGACCCCAAAAAAGCAATCATTGCTGCAGAAGTGATTTTTATTGCAGTGGGTACGCCAGAAGATACGGATGGCTCCGCTAATTTAAACAGCTTATATGCTGTTGTGAATGAATTATCACAGCACGACCTTACGGATAAAATCATTGTTGTCAAATCAACGGTTCCTGCGGGGACAACAGATGATGTTAGGCGTTTGTTAAGTGATAAAAAATGCCATGTTGTGTTTAATCCAGAATTTTTAAGACAGGGTAATGCAATTTATGATTTTTTAAATCCAGATCGTATTATTTTAGGCACAGATTCTGCGTATGCCGCAACAGTTCTGGTTGATATGTATAGAACGTTTGCGATAGAGGAAAAAAATATTCTTGTCATGGATGCCTGTTCTGCAGAAATGACAAAATACGTCGCGAATGCCCTATTAGCCACAAAAATCAGCTTTATGAATGAGATGAGTCATCTTGCAGATCGTTTGGGTGCGGATATTGAAAAAGTGCGTCAAGGCATTGCGCTTGATCCGCGTATTGGCCCGCACTTTATTAATCCGGGTATGGGCTATGGTGGCTCTTGTTTTCCAAAAGACATTAGTGCTTTACGATTTATCGCAAGAAAAATGAATTATGATGCACGCATATTGAAGTCAGTAGAGGAAGTGAACGAGGATCAAAAGCTCGTTTTACTTGAAAAAATCAATGCTTTTTATCGCGGTGATTTTAAAGGTAAAACAGTTGCGGTGTGGGGTTTGGCTTTTAAGCCCAATACCGATGATCTTCGCTCAGCACCTTCAATACCGTTTATTAAAAAATTGGTTGCGTTGGGTGTGACTGTTCAAGCATACGATCCAGTGGCAATGCCTAATTTTCAACGGGATTACGCGGATATTAAAAATTGTCGTTTGGTGTCTGAGATGGATCTTGCCTTGCAAGGTGCGGATGCACTTTGTATTGTCACAGAGTGGGGTCAATTTAAGTGCGCCAATTTAAATGCTATTAGCAATAAATTGAATGATAAAGTTATTTTTGATGGCAGAAATATTTTTGATAAGAAGTTGTGTGCGAAAGCGGGGTTAACGTATTATCGGGTGTAATACCATTCTTGATGCGAGCATGAGCATAGCGAGTGTTTTGCAGGATTTAATATCTATCCGAATTTCCTGCAAAAACACTCGCTATGCTCATGCTCGCATCAAGTAACGAGAGCGTTTTATCTGCTAATCGGATACCGCCAATCCTTCCCAAACGCGCGTTCTGACAATCGAGGACCAATGGGTGCTTGTCGTCGTTTATATTCATTTAAATGCACTAACCGAATAATTTCATCAACAACTGCTTTATCAAAACCAAGCGCAACAATGTCTTCCGCTGATTTATTCTTCTCAATATAATTTTCTAAAATGCTATCTAAAATATCATAGGATGGTAATTTATCTTGATCTGTTTGATCATGCTTTAATTCTGCAGTAGGCGCGCGCGTGATAACACGTTCTGGAATAACCTTTGAAATACTATTTCGATAACGTGCCAATCGATAAACAGCTGTTTTAAAAACATCTTTAATAACAGCAAATCCGCCAGCCATATCGCCATAGAGTGTGCAATAACCAACGGCCATTTCACTTTTATTGCCAGTTGTTAGCACAATTTTTCCTGTTTTATTCGACAGTGCCATTAGAATCACGCCACGAATACGTGCTTGTAAATTTTCTTCTGTGGCGTCATGGTTTTTATTTTCAAAATAGGGGTTCAATGTTTCTAAAAATTGATGATAGAACGCTTTAATAGGAATTATTTTATAGTCAACACCAAGCGCTTCAGCCTCCGCAATAGCATCTTCAATGCTCATTTCTGCCGTAAATTCGGAGGGCATAATCACAGCAGTCATATTTTCTGCGCCAATGGCATCAGCTGCAATCGCTAAAGTGAGTGCGGAATCAATGCCGCCCGACAAACCAATTAGCGCGCCTTTAAAGGCATTTTTAGCTAAATAATCTTTAACGCCTAATTTAATTGTTTCATATGTTTTTGCATCATCCGATAATTTTTCTGGGATGTTATGGTTGCTCGGAATAATTGTGGCATTTTTTTCAATCGATATAATAAGCATATTTTCTTTATAAAACGGCGCTTGTGCAACAAGTTCACCGCTTGAATTCATAGCCATTGAGCCGCCATCAAATACAATTTCATCCTGCCCACCGACACAGTTGCAATATAAAATTGGCAGTGCGGTTTCATGAGTGCGTTGTTGTAAAGTGAGCAATCGCTTTTCGGCTTGTTCATGATGATAAGGGGATGCATTTATCGTAACAATAAATTCAGCCGCATGATCTTTTGCTTGTTTGATAGGTGCTGAATGCCAAATATCTTCACAAATTAAGAGGCCAATTTTGAATCCTTGAAATTCAAAAATACAAGGTGAATTGCCTTCTGTGAAATAACGTTTTTCATCGAAAACAGTATAATTTGGCAGTATTTGTTTTTGATAGTGTGCAATAATTTTTTGATGTTGAATAACAGCGGCCGCATTATAATGCTTTCCCTCTATTTTTTCGGGGTAGCCAATAATAACAGCAATCTCTTTTATTTCAGCTTGGATTTTTTTTAAGGCATCGTCACACTGTTTGTAAAAATCAGGACGCAACAATAAATCTTCAGGAGGATAGCCAGATAAAGCAAGCTCAGGAAATACAAGTAAATCAGCAGACTTTTCCACTTCAGTTTTTTTGATCAACGCAATAATTTTATCTGTGTTTTTTTGAATGGCGCCAACGTGCATATTCATTTGTGCAAGTACGATTTTCATAATATCAGCCCTGCCACTACGTTTCGATTTTCTGAGGACAGTATAGTATAGGTCCTGCATGCAGCTGCGGTATTCATGCATTCCACATGAAATTGCTTTTCGAGCAATACCGCGAGTTTTTTGCTAGATAAAACAATGCTTTTCTCACCAGTGCCCAATAAGATAATTTCTGGCTTGCACACCAGTAGCTTTAGCAAATCATCGTCAGTCAGCATATCGGCATTCTTGGGAGGCCAATTTGGGATGAATTGATTGGGTGAAATAATAAGACTGTTGGAATAGCTTGCGCCATTGACTACTATTTTTCCTGCTGAAATGGAGTGGATTTGATAGGTTGCGCTATTTTGATCTTCTGAAATAATCATAGTTTTTCATTCTGAGTAAGGTGTTATTTTCTGGATGATTGCATAGCGTAAGCATTTCAGCAATTCTGTTAATTCAAATTTTACAGGAATTTTTAGCGTTGAGAGGGAGATTGAACGATAATTTATTGGGATTGGCCTTGCGCTTTGAGTCCTCCGTCAGTACAATGCCGATTCGTTTTTCCTTGCTCCACTGTGCAATACCGATACAGGGGGCTTGAAACCACAAGGGGAATATATGAGACATTATGAAATTGTCTTTTTAGTACATCCTGACCAAAGCGCTCAGGTTCCAGCCATGATTCAACGTTATCAAGGCATCATCAAAAATGGTGATGGTCTTGTACATCGTTTAGAAGATTGGGGTCGTCGTCCATTAGCCTATCCAATCAATAAGGTGCATAAAGCGCATTATGTATTGATGAATATCGAATGTTCCGATGCTGTCTTAGCTGAAATTGAAACGGCATTTCGCTTCAATGATATGGTTATCCGCAACCTAGTATTGCGTTGCAATCATGCAGTGACAGAACAATCTGCTATGGCAAGAAAAGCAAACGAACAAAGTAGTGGTGCTCGTCCTCATAAAGGTCGTTCACATCGTTCCGAAGAATATGCTTCCGACAACGAGTAGGAGAAAGACTCATGGCGAATTATTTTAAACGTAAAAAATTCTGTGCGTTCGAAGGCAAAGAAGCCTGCCTAATAGATTATAAAGATCTCGATATCTTGAAAGAATATGTAATGGAATCAGGTCGTATTGTACCAAGCCGTATCACAGGAACTGGCGCGCGTTATCAGCGTCAATTGTCTCGTGCAATTAAATTAGCGCGTTACTTAGCGTTAATACCTTATTGCGATATGCATTAATTAACTTAGGTTGAGCGCTTCTCATGAAGAGCCTGGGCGACTTTTTGTTGGCAAAAGAAAGAAATGCGATTATTGTCGCATTTTTGGCTGCGCTATTGCCGGTATTTTATATTCCTACGGGTTTTTTTGCCGTCATTATTGTAGCATTTGTTACCTTACAAAAAGGATTGAAATCGGGTTTTTGGGTGATTGCCTGGGTTGCATTGCCAGCTATTGCGATGTTAGCGCTTCGAAGAGTGGGGCTTTTTGATCTTTTGTTTTTGCGTTGTGTCATGGTGTGGTTTTTTGCAGCATTGCTGCATCGCTATCGTGCTTGGAATGTTGTGCTTGGTGCAATGATGCTGGTTGGTATTGTTGCAGCGCTGATTGTCCATGCAGTGATACCGGATGCGACTCGCTGGTGGGAAGCACATCTGACAACGTATCTGCAAAATGTGATTGAAGCATCGCGTTGGCGCTTTGACTTTACAGCAGCTGATTTCGCGAAACAGCTTGCGCCGATGGCGACAGGACTAGTTGCTTTCTTTGTGGCAGCAACACTTTTCTTTGAGTTATTGATTGCACGCTTTTGGCAAACCTTGACTCAGCAGCCAAAAAAAATGGATGTGGGCTTTACACGCATTCGAGCAGGACTTTTGTTTGCTGTGCTGCCTTGTATTATCGGCTTGCTCGCTTACTTTAAACAGTCCTGGGCGATTGATGTATTACCCATTACGCTTTTTCCATTGTGTGTATCTGGATTAAGCTTTTTGCATTTTTGGGCTTACAGAAAAAAACTGTTGAATATTGTATTGGTATTTATTTATGTAGGGATGATTTTAGTCCCCGTGCTGGTTGTGGCTATTTTGGCAGGAATTGCCTTTGTAGACGCTGTAGTTCATTTTAGAAAGAGGGTGGTATAACCATGAAAGTTATTTTACAAGAACGTGTAGCAAATTTAGGCAATGTGGGTGATCAGGTTAGCGTAAAGCCAGGTTATGCGCGTAACTTCTTATTGCCACGTGCAAAAGCAGTTCAAGCAACCCCTTCAAACATTGTTGCCTTTGAAAAGCGTCGTGCAGAATTAGAAATGAAAGCGATTGAAGTATTGGCTGCTGCGAAAGCGCGTGCTGAAGCAATTGAAGGTTACGAAGTGAAAATGGCTGTTCGAGCAAGTGAAGAAGGCAAGCTTTTCGGCTCCGTAGGTCCTCGTGATATCGCGAAAGCAGCGACGGATTCTGGAAAAATGCTTGGAAAAAGTGAAATTGAAATGCCAGAAGGCCCAATTCGCATTGTGGGTGAATACAACATTGTTGTTCATCTTCATGGTGAAGTTCAAGCAAAAATTAAGTTAGTGATCAGCGCTGCTTAAATTGTGCGTCATTCTGTCGTACAATGATTGTGAAGACGCGAGCGCTCGCGTCTTTTTTCAGGATTAAATCATGACCACAATCGACAACGAATTATCCCTTCAGGCGCCATTTATGGGCCGTGCTGGTAGTAACACCAGACCTACTAAAATCCCTCCGCATTCTATCGAGGCTGAGCAAGCTGTGCTTGGTGCATTGATGCTTGATCATCGCGCATGGGATGAAATTGCTGATCGAATTTCTCATTCTGACTTTTATCGTGGTGACCACCAAGTTATTTTTGAAGCCATTGCAACTTTGGTTGGACGTAGCCAACCTTTTGATGCTTTGACTATCACAGAAATATTGAAATCTACCCATCAATTGTCGGTGTTGCCAACAGGTGAAGCCTATCTTTACGAATTGGCACAAAATACACCTTCAGCTGCGAACATCAAGGCGTATGCTGACATTGTTCGTGAACGCTCTGTGTTGCGTCAGTTAATTTCCGTTGGTGCTGATGTCACTAATAGCGTTTTTAACGCGGAAGGCCGTGATTCAATGAGTTTGCTCGATCATGCTGAGCAGCTCGTTTATAAGATTTCAGAACATCAGCAACGTGGAACAGGGCCTTTACCAATTACCACTTTATTGTCTAAAGCGACTGATCGTTTGGATGAGCTTTATCATTCAAAGGGAATGTTGACAGGTGTTTCCACGGGTTTTACTGACTTTGATCAAATGACGTCTGGTTTTCAGCGTGGCGATATGATTGTAATTGCAGGTCGACCTTCGATGGGTAAAACAAGTTTTGCAATGAATATTGCGGAATTTGCTGCTATTAAGCAAGACAAGCCTGTCATGGTGTTTAGTTTAGAAATGCCTGCTGAACAATTGGTCTTGCGTATGATTTCATCATTAGGTCGAATTGATCAGCACAAGGTGCGGACAGGGCAATTATCTGATGATGATTGGCCTCGTGTTACTTCTGCAGTTAGTGTGTTGTCTGAATCGAAAATGTATATCGATGATACGCCATCATTAACACCGTTAGAATTACGCACACGTGCGCGTCGTGTTGCACGAAAGCATGGCGGTCTAAGCATGATTATGATTGATTACTTGCAGCTGATGTCGTGTCCATCGTCGCATGATAATCGTACGAATGAAATTTCAGAAATTTCACGTTCCTTAAAAGCGATAGCTAAAGAATTTAACGTACCTGTTATTGCTTTGTCACAATTGAATCGTGGATTAGAGCAGCGTACAGATAAGCGTCCCGTGATGTCGGATTTGCGTGAATCAGGGGCAATTGAGCAAGATGCTGACGTTATTGCCTTTATTTATCGTGATGAAGTGTATCACGAGGATAGTCAGCATAAAGGGACGGCAGAAGTTATTATTCGTAAGCAGCGTAATGGTCCCATCGGTGATTTCCGATTAACATTTCTTGGACAATATACGCGTTTTGAAAACTATGCGACTGATTATTCTTCTGATGAGAATCTAAGATGAGCAATAAAATTCGCTGGCAATGTAGACGTGGCATGTTAGAGCTTGATTTTATTTTTCAGCGCTTTTTTGAGACGCGTTATTCAGCGTTATCTTTGCAGCAGCAAAATGCGTTTGAGCAACTATTAAAACAAGATGATCCTATTTTATTTGATTGGTTAATCACGGGGGTGCCATGTCCTGATGTCGCCTTGCAAGAAATGGTTGATATGATAGGGCGCCGCCCAATGGTTTAAAAATCTGAGGGGTGTCTCAGAGTAAGCAGAAGGTAATGAAAAGAAAATTATTTGGCAATCCATTAGATCCTTTTAAATCGGATCTCATGAAAAAAACTGCGTTGATTTCCTTTTTTGCGTGGATTGGTTTGGGCGCAGATGGTTTGTCTTCTTCTTGTTATGGTCCTGAACAAGCGTATTTGGCACTGGGGAGTTATCCTGCTTTAACCTTATTTGTTGCGCTGGGAATGGTTGTTTCTATTTTTGTTATTGCGCTAAGCTACAATCAAGTTATTGAGTTGTTTCCGAGTGGTGGTGGTGGATACAAAGTCGCCAGTCAATTACTAGGGCCAATGGCGGGTGTTGTTTCAGGCTCCGCATTAATTGTTGACTATATTTTGACCATCGCTATTTCAACGGCGAGTGGTGCAGATGCAATTTATAGTTTTTTCCCTCAAAAATGGCACTTTACTGAATTACCGCTTGAGTTTTTAGTCATACTATTTTTTATCTTAATGAATCTGCGGGGCATGAAAGAATCTATTAAGATTGTGATGCCACTATTCCTCGCCTTTGTTATCACGCATTTATTATTGATTGGGTATGGTATTGCGTCACATAGCCAATCCATGGTGGCTGTTACAGCACAATCTGTTCATCAAGCGCATGCCTTATCGCATCATGTGGGTTTTTTATTGATGTTGGCATTTATTCTGCATGCGTACTCATTGGGTAGTGGTACTTACACAGGTATTGAAGCCGTTTCAAATAACGTCAATAAACTAGTTGAGCCGCGCGTAAAAACCGGTAAGTTAACCATGCTTTACATGGCGGTATCTTTGTCGGTTGTTGCGGGTGGTATTACGCTTTTATATATGTTGTGGCATGTTGTGCCACAGCCAGGCAAAACATTAAATGCCGTTGTTTTTGAATCTATTTTAGGAAAGTCGCATTGGGGACATCTTGGGCTGTTGGTCTCCCTTATGTTGGAAGGAGGTATTTTATTTGTTGCTGCCAATACGGGCTTTTTGGCAGGCCCTAATGTTTTAGCAAATATGGCTGCAGATAATTGGCTGCCACGGCGTTTTCAATTATTGTCAAGTCGTTTAGTCAATAGCCAGGGTATTATTTTTTATGGCCTCGCAGCATTGATTATTTTAGGGTTGAGTGATGGTCGTGTTGACTGGCTGGTTGTTTTATACAGTATCAATGTATTTATTACATTTAGCTTAACCACGCTGGGTATGTTTTCGCATTGGTTGAGCAATCGTGAAAACACCTGTGATTGGTGGGTGAAGTGTGGAATGTCTTTGCTTGGATTTATTTTAACGTCATTTGTCATGTGTGTTGTGCTTATCAGTAAATTTTTTCAAGGGGGTTACGTTACCATTATTGTGACTTGCCTTGTGATTAGCTTTTGTTATTTTGTGCGTCGGCATTACAGTTGGGTAGGGCGTGAATTACGTCAACGTAATCGTGAATTAATACCCCCTTTATCTGAAGGTTCGCTAAAAGAAATTCCTGTTCGTCATCATGAGAAAACAGCAATTATTTTTGTGAGTGATAAAGTGACGGGTATGCATTGTCTTCAGTGGATTTTAAAACACTTCCCTAATTCGTTTTCTAATTTTGTCTTTATTGGTGTTGGGCAAGTTGATATTAAAAGCTTTACAGGCAAGCGTGCATTAAAGCGCATGACAAAGGATGTTGATGATCGTTTGCAGTATTTTGTTTCTTATTGCGCACAGAAAAATTTAGCGGCTACATTTTATGCTGACTATGGTAGTGATGTGGTTCTGCATCTCTTAGGCTTATGTCAAATGATGCGCGATAAATTCCCGAATCATATGTTTTTTGCAAGCCAAATGACTTTTCAAAACGATACGTGGTTTAAGCGATTTTTGCACAATGGCGTTACTTATGTGCTTGAAAGAAAGTTACATGCTTTGGGTGATGAAATATTGTTGTTGCCGATACATTTGAGTTTTTAATAACCTATAGAGTCTGTTTATGGAAAAACGGATTATCGCACTGGACAATCTTAGGGTCTTAATTGCGTTGTTTGTAGCAATTTTCCATGTTATTTTTTTTCTGTATTTGTTTCACTCTGCACAATTGGGTTTTATCGCATATTCTTTTGAGCAGGTCTTTTTTTCAAAAATGCCACAGGGTATTTATTCAATCGCATTTTTTTCTGTGACGTATGTTCCTTTTTTTATGAATACTTTTTATTTGCTAAGTGGATTTTTTGCAAATGCAGCTTGTCAAGAAAAAAGCGGGCGCCATTTTGCAAAAAATCGTCTAGTGAGAATTGGTATTCCATTATTGTTCTATTTTCTCTGTATGGCTGTTTATTATTTATTTGCCTATCTTTTGCCTGTAGTGGTTTCGCAAAAAAAAGCATTTTTAACGGTTGTTTCCGAGCAATATTATCATGGCCCTTTGTGGACTTATTTTAATAATACATCGACTTATTGGTTTTTAGATTTACTGCTTTGGTATGGTTTTTTCACGCTTGCTTTTATCGGGATTAGACAACTCAACATGATCCCGCAAAAGTTTTTTACAGGGGCTAGCAAGATCATTACGTTGTTGTTTTTGTCTCGATGGGCTTGTATTTGTGTGCCTGCCTTTATTGTGAGTTTATTGTTATGGGGGAATCATTGGTATTTGGTGTTAGATGCACATATTATTCCAAGTTTTCATATCCTATTGTTTTATGGTCTTTGGTATTTTATGGGTTGGAATATTTATAATCATCAGGAAACATTAGTAGATATTCAATATTATGCTGTTTTAATGCTGTTGTTGTCGATTCTATTATATTTTACACATGCTTTTTTATATATTCATTTTATCGACAAGCACGATTTTTTTGCTTATTTGGTTTCATCGGCATTGTTTGCCTCATCATTGGTATTATCCGTATTTGGATGGATTGGTTTTTTTCTGAGATATTGTTCAATAAAGCGTTCATGGTTGCACTATTTAAGTGCGGGTTCATATTGGATGTATTTAATTCAAATACCAATTATTTATATTGTATCTGCAGCTTGTATTGTTTATTTAAAGTCATTTTTAGTGCAGTTTTTGGTGTGTATCAGTATCTTCGCAGTAATTTACTTTTTGACCTTTCATTTTTTAGTAAGACGGACTTGGTTGAGAAAAGTGCTGGGGTGAGGAGTGTATCAATCCCCCCAGCTCGCTGCGCTCACCGACCCTTTGAAAAAAGGGGGTCGGTGAGCGCAGCGAGCCGGGGGGATTTATACAGCATTTCCTATTTTACTTCCTTAAAACACTGACAATCCCTGAAATCTGACGCATTTTTTTAGTGATGTCTTCTAGTAGTGACAAGCTATTCACATCAATGGTCAGTGCAATATAGGCTATATTATTTTTTTGATTTCTGTGTGATCTTACAGCAGAAAGCGATAAATTTAATTGTGAGATGAGCACAGTAATATCGCGTAACAATCCAGGGCGATCTTCAGCGGTGATAACTAAATTGACAAGATAGGATCGTTCTTTTGCGCCTTCCCAAGTAATTTTAATAAGACGCTCTGGATTATTTAAAATATTGGCATGCCCATTACGACAATTTTTTTGGTGGACGGTAATGCCACGATTTTTTGTGATATAGCCAATGATTTCGTCACCAGGAATAGGATGACAGCATTGTGCTAACTGTGTTAATAAATTTTTAGCGCCCTGAACAGAAAATGCGGTTACCTTGCTGGTCTTATTAGTAGTGGATCTTTCATGTGTTAAAATAACCTCTTCCGATGTTTTTGTATTGATATTTAATTTTTGTAAAATTCCTGGAAGGGTAATATCACCTGCACCTAAGGCTGCTAATAAAGTATCGGTATTTTGAAGGTGAAATCCTTCAAGTACTTTTTCTAAATCAGCGCGTTGATAATCGTATTGACGTGCAATTTTTTCCCATAATGCCAAGCCGTCGGCAAGGTGTTTTTCAAAATCCAGTTTTCGATACCAAGCTTTTACTTTGCGTATGGCATGCATTGTTTTTAGGTAACCCAATT
The DNA here is from genome assembly GCA_030680235.1 of Coxiellaceae bacterium. Taxonomy (GTDB): domain Bacteria; phylum Pseudomonadota; class Gammaproteobacteria; order Coxiellales; family Coxiellaceae; genus 2-02-FULL-42-43. Next base: position 6,860 of record JAUXWQ010000010.1, on the reverse strand, counting down.
CAGGACGAATCCAGTCGTGACTAGGATGGGGTTCTTTTGAGGTTAAAATATCAATATGATCACCCGTTTTTAAGGTGTGTGTTAGCGGTACCAATGCGCCATTGATTTTTGCACCGCGACAACGGTTACCAATATCGGTATGTACTAAGTAGGCAAAATCAAGCGGTGTTGCGCCTTGCTGTAAATCGAATACTTCACCATTAGGCGAGAAAACATAAACGCGATCATGAAAAGCATCACGATATAATTGTGCAGTATCTTTTGTTTGAGATAAGACATTTTGCCAGTCGAGTAATTCACGCAATAAAATAATTTTATCAGACTCTTTGTCTTGAATGGCTTTATTTTCTTTATATTTCCAGTGGGCGGCAATACCTTGCTCTGAATTTTTATGCATCTCTTTTGTGCGAATTTGAATTTCAATCGGTGTATTATTTTTTAATAAAACAGCAGTATGGATGGATTGATAGCCATTGGGTTTTGGTTTCACGATATAATCATCGAATTCTTCTGGAATAGGTTTCCATTGTTCGTGTGCTAGGCTTAATACTGTATAACAATCTGAAATGTTAGGAACTATGATGCGAATGGCGGTTGTGTCATATAAATTTTCAAGACCAATTTCTTTACGTTTTATTTTTTTATAGATGCTATATAAGTGCTTTACACGTCCTGAAAATTCACAGTCTATAATGTTATTTTTATGCAGAATTTCTTTTAGAGAAAAAATCATCTGTTTAATAATGCGTTTCCGATCTTCTTTTCTTGATTGAAAAGCTGATTGAATCTCTTTAAAGTCGTCAGGGTTTAAATAGCGAAAAGCACCATCTTCTAATTTAAATTTTAATGCATTCATTCCTAGGCGATTGGCAAGCGGTGCATAATAATCCATTGTTTCTTGAGCAATTTTTTTTTGAAAGTCGTCTGCTTTATTTTCAAGGTGTGTTACTAAGTACAAGCGCTCTGCTAATTTTAATAAAACAACACGAATATCATCAACCATCGCAAGCATCATTTTTCGCAATGCTTCTGCTTGATCCCGCTTGATATCATGAATCATATCCATGTGAATGGCAGATTTAATCGGTTTTATTATTGATTTGTCAAACTGCTTTTCTGCTTTTTCAAGTTGTGTTATATCTTTTGAAAGTAGGGGATATAAAATACTGGCCGTTATTAAGTCATCATCACATTGCCAGTGTTCAAGTATGTTGGCCATGTAAATGCTTTGTGGAATGAGGGATTCATGAGCGGCAATGAGTTCATAAGCAGCCTCTTGTACCGTGCTAACGGCTGGGTATTTTTCGAGCCATTCAATCAGTTTGTAGTGCTTTATTTGCATTTACAATGAGCCAGTTAAGATTTCAATAAGCAATATAGCTTATTCTAGTTGGATTTACATTTTAATAAGATTGTTGAGAATTTCCATGAGACCTTTCGTACTAACTGAAAATGACATTCAGCATTTTACTGTACATGCTGCCAAAGCAGTCTTCTTGACAAACAACGAGAGAGCTAATCGTTACAGGGCTTTTAATATTGATAGGCGTGATGGTTCTGGATTTTGCTTGCATCTTGAGATTATTCTCCCTGATGGAGAAACTTATTACGTTCCTTTTTGTTGTAATGTTCCCGACAGAGGTTTATTTCAATTAAAGGCTCGTGGTAATTTTAATGCCGTTTATTTTCCCTATTGTGCTGACACGATGCAATTTATCCCTAATCCAGAGGTTGTTTTTAGGGTGCCCTTTTCGCAAACTGAGCAAACTGAGACTGTTGAAAGAACGGTTAGGCTGTGGAATGAACTCTATCAACTATTATTTCCCCATCATCCTGAACTTGCGACAGCAAGTCCTTGTGGTGCAGGGGCGCTTCTCCCTTATATTTCTTATGCTAGAGATGCGAATCCGTTTGAAATAATACAGCTACAATGGGCTATTTTTGCAATGTCCAGAGTGTATTTAGATGCCATTGTTCCTGGCAATATTGTGGTTGCTGATAATGGTGAAACCTTGCTCCTTGACCCTGGAAATGTGATTAAGTTTTCTGGGCCTGAAGATCTTGAAAAAAGTCAGATTAGTTTGGAAGCAGTGCCTTGTATGCTGGGAAGATATATTTCGTTTTTAGAGCGATATATTAATAATAAAGAGTATACGGAAGAGTATAAGACAGTCGCGGTTTTTACGTTGGCCCTTATTGCTTTGGGTGCTTTGAATTTGACATTGAAGCCGGATGTAGATTTATCAAAAAGAAATGCAGATGGCAGTTTCTTTTATGAAAATTTAATTATAGCGCTTGCTAACCTTTCTCTTAGCAAGGAGAAAATAGTTGTATTACCGGAAAGTCATTGCTTCTTGCCAGAGGCAGCTGATAATTTGGCGTCGAGAAATGCCGTCATTAAAAGGTTTTCAGCAACATACCAGTTAAGCAGCGAGGAAATAAATGTGCTTCGCTTGAACCCCTTTGTATCTCTTTATGAAGCACCCTTGAAGAACTTATCTTATCTTGATATTCGTTTTCGCCGGGATATATTGTTCACTTACTCACTTCTTGATGAGAGGTTTTTTCATGTAGCCGCATTTTTGTTGCTTAGTCCGAAGATAGCCTCAATAGTAGATGGCGACTCTTTTGATCGGTATTACAAAGCGTATTGTAATGACCAACGGATTTCTAACCGGTATTTTAGAGCATTAAAAATGCTTTCTGAGAAAAGTAATGGTAAAAATGCATTTTTAGCTTTGAGAGGACTTTCCGAAAATCATGCTGAGTTTTTGGCGCGTGGTTATGCGTATGGCTTGAGGAAGGGGCACCTACCTTTCGTTCTTTCAGAAAAAAAAGAGAGACAAGATAAAATTATTGCGGTTCTTTCTAATCAAGGATTGATTGCACGTGACATTTCAACAGTGCTTCTAGCGACAGATGCGCAGTTGGACGCTATGACTTTACGAAGACCGACTTCCATGGAAATGTTTTCTTTTCCAAGGCCTTCGGCACCAAATGAGCCATTTAAAAGTGTGGATTTTCAAGAGAGTTATGAACGGTCACTTAGAAAATAAGGCAATGGCTTCAACATGTTCGGTGTGTGGAAACATATCCATCACACCCGCTTTTTCCAAGCGATAACCTAACAGCAGTAACTCTTTTGTATCACGCGCTAGCGTAATAGGATTACAAGAAACATAGACAATACGGGAAGGATTCCAGCGTGTCATATTGGATAGTATTTCTTTTGCACCGGCGCGTGCAGGGTCTAATAAAACTTTATCAAAGGTTAAATTTCCCCAGGCAGTATCTACACAGTCTTTTGTTAAATCATGTGTAAAAAACTGCGCATTTACGATATTATTTTTTTCAGCATTACTTTTGGCTTGTAAAATAGCTTTTTCAGAACCTTCTACACCAAGCACTTCTTTGACATGTTTTGCGATTGGCAATGAAAAATTACCCATGCCGCAAAATAAATCTAGAACACGATCGGTTTTTTGACAATCCAATAAATCGATTGCGCGTGCAATCATTTGTAAATTAATTTTTTGATTAATTTGTGTGAATTGCGAAGGTTGAAAATAAAGACGTAAATTTTCTGCGGGTATCTCGTAATATAAAGCATCTGGATTTTCAGGGTAGAGCGGATGAATAGTGTCCTCATTACCCGGTTGCAAATAACAGTGTAGCTCATGGACTCTTGCAAATGTGATGAGTCTGTCAAGATCGTCTGGTGGTAAGGGTGCAAGATGGCGCACGATAAAGACAGATGCATTGTCACCGATTGAAATTTCTAACTGTGCAATGTCTCTTTTGGCATCCATCTGCATTATTACGTCTGAAAATGCAGAGAGCTTGTAACCAATGCTGGGATGCAAGGTTTCGCATTGCTGAATATCCGCAACAAAGCCAGATTGCCGTTCACGAAAACCAACCAAAACCCTGTCTTTCTTGATGACATAGCGCACTGATAATCGGGCGCGGCGACGATAGCCCCATTCATCGCCTTGTAGCGGTAAGAGTACTTCAGCAGGCGTAATATTCGCTTGATGTTGAAAATGTTCCAGTAGCACATTTTCTTTGTGGGTACGTTGTGCTGAGGGTGACAAATGTTGTAGCGCGCAGCCGCCACAAACGCCAAAGTGTTGGCATTTAGGGGTTACGCGATCGGGTGACGCATTTGCCACTGCTGTGACCATGCCTTCATCATATTGCTTTTTGCATTCGGTATAGCGAAAATGGACGTTTTCGCCCGGTAATCCACCAAACAAAAAGGTAGCTTTTCCTGATAGGTGTGCGATACCACGACCTTCATGGCTTAAATGCGTGATATCAGCAATAGCGATTTCAGCGGGTACTTTTTTGCGGCGACGTTTTGACATGCGGGGGAGTATACAGAAAAGAAGGGGGAGTGTCAGTGTCAGTGTGCGTAAAAATCCTAAGTGGATGGTATGATTGATGTACGGTTTATTCATCATGCAGGTTTCTAAGGGTTGCTATGGAATCTATTATCCGCCATCTTCTGCTAAAACTTGATCCTGAGCGTGCGCATGCTATTGCGCAACAATTATTACGTTTGCGTGGCTTTTTTCCCTATAAAACACCTGTATATCCTCGTACTGTTTTTGGATTGTCCTTTCAGAATCCTGTGGGTTTGGCGGCTGGTTGGGATAAAGATGCCGCATGTATCGATGGATTGTTTCGTTTGGGGTTTGGCTTTGTTGAAGTAGGCACGGTTACGCCAAAACCACAGATGGGTAATGAAAAGCCGCGTTTATTTCGTATTCCTGAAAAATTTGCCTTAATTAATCGCATGGGATTTAACAATGCGGGTGTTGATGCCTTGGTTGAAAAAATCAAAGTGCGAAAAACACCGGGGATTTTAGGCGTTAATATTGGAAAAAATAAAGAGACAGTATTAGAAAAAGCAGTAGATGACTATCAGCTTTGTTTAAAAGCTGTTTACCCTTATGCGGATTATGTTGTTGTCAATATTTCTTCACCAAATACACCGGGCTTGCGTGAATTGCAATCAGATCATTATTTAAAAAATCTATTGCAGGATTTAACGCGCTTGAAAAAAAATTTGGCCGGTGTTTTGAATCGTGATGTACCGCTATTGGTGAAAACAACGGTCGATTTCCCTGAGAAAAATGTAAGCACCTTTGTTGAAACCTTGATTGATTTTGATATAGCGGGCGTTGTCATATCAAATACGACGCTTGACCATTCTGCTGTTGAAGGGTGCTTGCATGCAAAGGAAGCAGGGGGGTTGAGTGGTGCGCCGCTTCGTGCGCGGGTATCCAGCATGATTAAAGCAGTGCATACAATTAGTGAAAAAAAGCTCTCGATTATTGGGGTGGGTGGCATTCTTAATGCTGAGGATTCACTTTCACATTTGAGGGCAGGTGCTTCATTAGTGCAGATTTTTTCTGGATTTGTGTATCGGGGTTCGCCACTTATTGCTGAGATTTTAGATAGCATTTGCTACAAAGATCCCTCAGCGTAGCCGGTGCTACGCGTAGGGAATTGAACAGCACTTGCTATAAAAGCCCTTAGTTTGACGCGCATGAGTGTTAGCGACCGCGACATCAATTTTTTTATTCTTTTTCGCAAAAAATAGAAACACCTACTACAATGAAAGCATAGATTTTTTACCTTAGTGAAAGGAGTCATTATGAAACGAAACATTACGCCTGTTTTTCTAGCATTTTTATTAGTTTCTGGTTACGCACAAGCGTATACACGCGGTATTTATATTACGCAGTCTACAGCACAAAATTCTGCGAAATTAAATGCCTTGATTGCACAATCTAAAAAATATGGTATTGACACTTTTGTGATCGATTTAAATGAAAAGCCTAATAGAACTTATACGGCAAACGTAAAGCGGGTGATTGAGAGCGGTGTTACTTACGTGGCGCGTGTGGTGATTTTTCCGCATGGTGGTACGCATGCCCAAGTAACGGATAAAAGAATCTGGGATAAGCGATTGACCCTTGCAAAATACGGTGCCGAATTAGGCGCTAAGAGTATTCAACTTGATTACATTCGTTATCACGCGGAAAGACCTGGAAATCCTGAAAAAGTAAAATACATTCTTAAAGTGGTAGAGTATTTTAAAACCCAGCTAAAGCCCTACAATGTTAAATTACAAATGGATATTTTTGGCGTTGCTGCGGATAAACCTGCACACACAATTGGTCAAGATGTGAGTGTATTGGCATCAGCCATTAATGCTTTTTGTCCTATGGTATATCCTTCGCATTATGAGCCTTACCGAGAACATGCGGTACGTCCTTACAGTACGGTTTATAACTCTGTGGCGGCCTTGAAAAAACAACTGAAAGATCACCCAGAGGTTGCTGTGTACCCTTATATTGAAGTATACAATTATCGTTATAAATTATCGCACGAAGCAAAAATGCAATATATTGCATCAGAAATTAAAGCTGCAAAAAATGCGGGTTCAGATGGGTTTTATGTGTGGAGTCCTAATAACCACTATGGGCCATTGTTTGAAGTGTTAGCACGCGGTGAAAAGCTTCAAGCAAGTTTACCAGCGGAACCCTCAAAGCATCGCGAATAAATGACCGTAGGGGTTTAGTGCGAGCGCAAGTGTAACGAGTGTCGATACAAATGGTATTCTTTTCTTTGTAAACACTTGTTACACTCGTGGCTCGCATCATGCGCAGTGTATTATGATGCGAGCCGCGAGTGTAGCGAGCGATTGTTTTCTTAAGTCATATATGGACCCCGCCCTGGATGCAAACAATAAATTCAATTTTTAGCAAAATAAAAGTGAGATGCATTCATATATTCGGCCTCTTTATTCTTGAGTGATTACGTTCACTCGGGCCCTGATAGTATCTGCG
>JAUXWQ010000062.1 GCA_030680235.1 Coxiellaceae bacterium | reverse complement strand
TTTTGGCGATCTTGAACGGTAATTTGTTTCGAAAATGCTCATGGACTTCGTGTACACTGCGCTTTTCTCAACAAATTATCGTTCAACCTCGCCTAAAATCTGAAAATTAGCGGTTTTTCAGACATTCGCCGGGAACTACTGGTATTTTTCTACATCGTACCGAAGCTGCACCCTGCTTACCCTCTGTTGTTCAAGCAAAAACTTTATTTAAACTCTTTCGGCAGCTGTGCGAGCAATTCTGGTGGCAGATGGTCCTTGTATTGTTGCAACTGTTTTAAGCGCTTTTCCATTTTGTTGCCGCCAAAACGCTGTAGCATTTTTTGCATTTTTTCAAACTGTTTGAGTAATTTTCCAATGTCTTGAATGGTCGTGCCGGATCCCTTTGCAATACGTTGTTTGCGGGAACCATTAATTAAAGCAGGAAATTTCCGTTCTTTTTTGGTCATCGATAAAATAATGGCTTCCATTTGAACAATGACTTTATCGTCCATTAAATCGGCCGCATTTTTCGGAATTTTTGCAAAACCAGGCATTTTATCCATAAGCGATTGCATGCTACCCATTTTTTTCATTTGATGAATTTGGGTCAAAAAATCGTTGAAGTCGAAACGTTTGCCAGACTGGAGTTTTTTCGCAATTTTATCCGCTTCTTTTTTATCGACTTTTTGTTTAACGGATTCCACGAGGCTGACGATATCGCCCATACCTAAAATACGATTGGCAACGCGATCTGGATGAAAAGCATCGAGGCCATCCATTTTTTCGCTGGTACCAACTAATTTAATGGGTTTGCCTGTAATCATCCGCATGGACAATGCGGCACCACCGCGTGCATCACCATCAGTTTTTGTTAATACAATACCGGTTAGTTCTAGTTGTTCATTGAATGTTTTTGCAATATTGGCCGCATCTTGTCCGGCCATGCTATCCACAACCAGCAATGTTTCGGTTGGATTGGCGAGTGTGCTGATTTCGCGAATTTCGCGCATCATGTCGTCATCGATATGTAAACGACCCGCGGTATCGATAATCAAGACATCCACAAATTGTTTTTGTGCAGCATCAATCGCATTGCGAACAATTGAGAGGGGCTTGTCGTTCACCGTTGATGGAAAAAGCGTTGCGCCAATCTGTTGTGATAATACGTCCAGTTGATGCAGGGCGGCAGGACGATAAATATCGGTCGATGTCACCATGACCGTTTTTTTCTGGGTATCAGTAAGAAATTTTGCGAGTTTTGCAGTGGTCGTTGTTTTACCAGAGCCTTGCAAACCGGCCATTAAGATAATGACAGGTTTTTGTGCGCGTAAATTGATTTCGCTGTTTTCACCGCCTAAAATCGCAACTAATTCATCTTGAACCAGTTTTACAAACGCATCTTGAGCGCGGATTTGTTTAATGATGGTTTGACCAATGGCTTTTTCAGTCACGTTATCGATAAAGGTTTTAATAACGGACAACGCAACGTCTGCTTCAATTAACGCCTTTCGAATTTCCGCAATGGCCTCTTTAATATTGTCTTCAGTAAAACGTGATACGCCGCGTAATTTTTGAATGCTGTGGGATAGACGTTCGGTGAGTTGGGAAAACATGGGATGATCCAGTGGTGAATAAAGTGGTTGGATTATAGGGGGAATTGCCTGTTGGGGCAATGAGTTGGTACAGTGAGCATGTTAGGGTCTGTTTACAATTGGCTTGTCCTACTGCAAAAAGCATTTTTTATCTCAAAGTCTGCTTTTTTCGCTACGGACGACCAAATGTAAACAGACCCTAGGCTTTACTTATTTACACTGGACGTTGATCATGCTTATCACAGTTTTAATCCTGCTTATCTTCTTCGCCGCCTTTTTTTCTATGGCCGAAACGGGCATGATGGCGGTTAATCGTTATCGCCTTCGCCACTTGTCACGTAAATCCCATAAGCGTGCACAGCGTGTATTGAAACTCTTGGAGCGTCCAGATCGCTTGCTTGGCGTCATTTTGCTTGGCAGTACCTGTTGCAATATAGGGGCGTCTGCGATTGCAACCATTGTGGCTACGCGCCTATTTGGGGAGGTGGGGGTATTAGTTGAAGCGGTAGTGCTCACCTTTGTGATTTTAGTTTTTGCAGAAACAGCACCGAAAACATTGGCTGCCATATCGTCGCAATCGACAGCGCTTCGGGTATCACTGCCTTTGATGGTTTTATTGAAAATACTGTATCCCTTCGTGTGGTTAGTGAATATTATTTCGAATAACTTCTTAAGACTCTTTGGCGTGCATGTTGATAAAAATGTGGTAGAGACTTTAACCATTGATGAACTGCGTTCGATTGTGCATGAGGCCACGGGTCGACCTTCACACTATCAAGATATGTTGTTGCACGTGCTCGATTTGCAGCAGATTACTGCGGAAGAAGTAATGGTGCCAAAAGGGGATATTGAGGGCGTTGATATTGAACAGCCTTGGTCTGATATTGTGGCGCAATTGCTGCAATTTCCACATGCTTATGTGCCACTGTATCGAGAGCATATTGATCAAATTCAGGGGGTGCTATCGTTGCGTAGTGCATTGGTGTTTCTTGCGAAAGGCTATCAAACTTTGCCAGGGCTATTACAGCTGGCAAAAGAGCCGTATTTTATCCCTGAAGGTGTTTTACTGCATCAACAGGTATTAAATTTTCAGCGCGAAAAAACGACTATTGGGTTTGTTGTTGATGAATACGCGGGTATTCAAGGGCTTTTGACCTTGCGTGATGTGTTAGAAGAAGTAGTCGGGGATTTTTCAACGGGGGCGCTTGGCATGGAAGCCCTTATTTCAACTGAAAAAGATGATAGTATGAGTGTAGATGCGAGTATTAGTGTTCGTGATTTAAATCGTTTGGTGGGATGGCATTTTCCGTTGAATGGATCGCGTACTTTAAGCGGGTTAATTATTGAGCATCTTGAAAGTATTCCGGAAAATGCGGTGTGTGTTCGTATTGCGGGGTATCCCATGGAGGTGGTTTCTGTTTCGCAAAATACTATTGAAAAAGTGCGCGTCTATCCAAAGTTATGGGTACACATTGATTGAGTTATTAGTCACGGCAGCCCTTATTGCGGGGCTTTTAGTAGTCAGTATTGTGACATTTGACCGTTGGATTGATAAAAATCAGCTGATTAAAACAACAGATTCATTCATTGATACGCTTGAATTTGCCCGCAACAGTGCGATGGCATCGAATGCGCTGATAGAAGTCTGTCCGCGTGACCCTGGTGAAAAATGTGGTGCGAATTGGGATGCCGGCCAGTTAGTACTTGATTTTCAAAATGAAAAAGTCTTGCGCGTTGAGGCGGCTGTGCCTGATGACTATTTTATTTTATGGCGTCCTACCTTGACTGATTTGCCCCTTGTTCGGTTTAAACCGGATGGATTTTTGGCAAGTGGTTTGCAAGGCAGTTTTTATATTTGTGCTAAGAAAAAACATGCAGACTCTGCAAAAATTGTTCTTTTACGGTCGGGTCGGACACGTGCATTGACGGGTGATTTCCCGGCATGTCATTCCTAAAACAAAATGAGCATGTTAAAGTACCTCGATTTTATACTTTTGAGGTTTATGACGATGCGATTGATGTTATTAGGGTCACCCGGTGCGGGGAAAGGGACGCAGGCGCAAATGCTGGTGTCGCATTTTCAGATCGTACAGATTTCGACGGGCGATATGCTGCGAGCTGCGGTGCGTAACCAAACAACGCTCGGCAAGCAAGTCAAACAAGTGATGGACTCAGGAGCGCTCGTGTCTGACGATATCATTATTGATCTTGTGAAAGAGCGTATTGCAGAACCTGATTGCGCCAATGGTTTTTTATTTGATGGCTTTCCACGGACGATTGCACAAGCAGATGCCTTGCGTCATCAACAGGTTTTATTAGACCATGTTGTGAATATTGAAGTTCCTGATGAAGAAATTATTTTACGTATCACGGGACGTTGGGTTCATTCTGCATCGGGTCGTGTTTATCATGTTGTCTTTAATCCGCCAAAAAATCCGGGTGTTGATGATGTAACGGGGGATGCGCTTATTCAGCGTGATGATGACTGTATCGATACTGTGCGTAAACGATTACAAGTATATCGTGAGCAAACACAACCCTTATTACAGTATTATCGTGAATGGATGGCATCGGGTGATCAAAAAGCGCCGCGTTATCATGTCATTTCTGGCGTGGGTGCAACGAACGATGTATTTGATCGGATTTTGAAAAGCATTGGTTAAGGACTTTATACTACGAAGATCCATCGGTAGCGCAGCCGGAGGGCTGCGCGAGAATGATAGCTTAGCTTGACGCGCATGTGCGGCAGCATGCGTGCAAATAAAACAAGGAGTGTTCAATGCCCATCCACGAATTAACGTCAGACAATTTTGATTTACAACTTCAGCAACATGATTTGCTCGTCATTGATTTTTGCGCTGACTGGTGCAAGCCTTGTAAAGCTTTTGAAAAAATCATGTTAGAAGTTGAGCCTAATTTTCCCGGTGTTTTGTTTGGTCGTGTTAATGTTGAAAAACAAAAAATGCTTGCTGAAGAATTTGCTGTTCGCTCTGTGCCTTATGTGATGATTATTCGAAAACAAACTGCGTTGTACGCAGATTCTGGTGTATTGTCAGCAAAAGATTTGCGCGACATGTTAACCCAAGCGCAATTACTGTCACCTGAACAACTACTGCAGGAAAAATAATTCAGCTGCGCCGCACTTTCTCAGATTACCATTTTTAGCTTGTGTATAAATATATCGTGCTGAAGCCGCTTTTAATTAAATCGGCATGTGTTAGCAGGGAGGCTTCAATTCCAACTGTGTAGATTCAGGTTTCTTTTGTGGCGCGGTAAAAGTGCTTAAAAAAGACGAATGATTTTTCGCACCCTCTTTTGTAATGGACACTAAGTCACTATAGCTTGGTAAGCTTGCACTGGAAGAGCGCATAAATTTATCACTGAAAAATGCATTTAATTTCCCCCAGCCGTTTTCTAGTACGTCTAAAAATTCAGAATCAATGGTAGCGATATAATCGTAAAATGTTCGAAAGTTTCCTGCTTCAAGATAACCTGGAACAAGGTTGAATTCTTTCAAGCAAAATGCAACAGGCCCAATGACCTCGTGCAGACTGTGAAATCCCGCTGAAATCATATAAGCTGTCACGGAAAGCACATAAAGTTGTTTTTCTTCAAGTGTTGGCAAAACATCGAGTGCAAGCATTTGCGCGATAAATCTGCTTGTCATACCTGAAGGCCCCGCAACATAGGGTATGTCCTGTGCCGTTAACTTTTTTGGATAACTAGATGAAAAGTTAGGACGTTGTGCTTTTGAGTCAGATACCCAGCTCGATGAATGTGTTGGCAAATCGTCGTTGTATAAATCACTGTCGTTAATCAACAAGCCCATTTTGTTCGTGCGTATTCCTTGTATTTCTCCAGCGCGTCCTCTATCAGCATAATAGGGTGAGCCAAACATTTTTCCCTCAATCGTTTTGAAAACAGTAATCAGTGATTCATAGTTATCTTTTAACTGTGGTATAAGATCGCGTGAAAATTTAAAATGAACATACATAATTACCGCAAAATCTTTTGAATTATTATCCGTTAATATTTTTTTTACATCTGCATAGCTTGGAAGATCTTTAAAGCTACCAAAAGCAATATAGTTTGAATTTTCGGTGAGGTGTTTTAAAAAATGCATTTGCAATGTTATTTCTTTATCCAAAATATCAAGCATAGCAATCGATATTTTTTTCACTCCAAGTATCATTGCTGTTGTTGGATGTTGTAGTAGTTCAATTTGTAATTGTGATTCAAAGCGACGACCCAATGGATTCATCCAGCGTTCTTGCTCAGTTTGTTCATAAGCGCTTTTATAAAGGCCATTTGCTAGTGCTTTTAGCACACACAGATCTTTTTTTGCTAATTGATCCGCAAGCAGTATTTGTAAATTTTGAATTATTTTTACAACGATCGTCGGATTTTGTTCGTGATTTTCAACGCAGGTTCTAAAAAAGAGAGATGCTTTTTCAAGCGTAAAAACAACATCAGCATTATCGCTATATTTTTTAATAATGCTCTGAACTATATATATTGCATATAAATATGCTTCTGGTCTTGATTTAAAGTTCATATCACTAACACTTTTGTAGCCACTTCTTTTGGTTGAAGTGCTATCTCTATTGTTTGCAGTTCTAACAATGGATCTACAAACTTGTTTTTACTTGGTTTTTCTATAGCTAATTTAACAATTTTATCAATTACTTGTTCTTGTAAGGATGTTATCACCTCATCTACAAATTCAGCTAGTCTTGATGCACCACTGCTGGTTTTTATATGATCTTTTATCATTGCTTCTATATGCTGTTTTGCTTCTTCTGCATCCGAAAAACCCAATGCGCTAGAAATATTTTGTTGCAGACCCCCCGCATTTTTAGTGGCTAATAATGCGTAGGTGATCACCATCCGTTCAAAATCAGTTTCCGCACCCGCCATTAATTTTTTATAATGCGTTGCGCTAGTTGAGTTTAAGCTTTTAACAATAGACATGCCATTTATTGTGTTGCCGTTATATGCGCTAATACCCTCTAACAGCCGATTTTTTAGTACTGTCTCATAGGATGGTAACTTTGCTTTCGCAATATAGAGATCTTTCATGAAGGCGTTTAACTTGTTCCAGCCGGCATCTAGTACTGCACTAAACTGAGAATCTATTGCTGCCATGTTGCTATAAAATGCATGGAAGTTGGGTGGTTTTGCCTTGCGAGCGCGTATATCAGCTGTTGGACTTGCTTCATATCCTGGGACCAAATTTTGTTCTGGTAGACAAATAGCTAAAGGGCCCAATACCTCATGTAGACTATGAAATCCACCTGAGACCATATAAGCTGCTATCGCTGCAGCATAACTTTGTTTTTCCGAAGTTGTTGTCAATACATTAAATCCGATGGCTTGGGCTATAAAAAGCGACACCATCCCAGAGGGTCCTGCAACATAAGGTATATCATAACTTATTAAACTTTGGACATAAGGCGACGTTAAATTAGGCGTTTGTGCTTTCGCGTCTGGAACCCAGCTGGACCTATGACAGGGAAGGCCTATGGCGCAAATATCGTTTTCATCAACCAACAAGCCCATTTGATTACTTGTTTTTGTTGGATCAAACCCATTGTAAAGGGCTTGTGTAAGCCGGCCTCGTTCTTTGTAATACGCTGAGCCATACATTTTTGTATCTGCGATCGACGTAATTTCAGCAGATTCGGTAGCATGTCTACCTGTTAGTTTTCGGGAAAAATTCTGCGCAAACTTATAATGCATATGCATAATTTCAGCAAGTTGATCTGACTTATTGCTAGATAATATTTTTTTTATTGTTGAGAAACTGGGTGTTTCTTCAAAACTACCGAATGCAATAATATGAGCACCTTCTTCCAATAGATATGAAAAAGCATTTTTAAACCAGGACTTTTCATTGCTTAATATATCAAGTAGCGTGTCGGAAACTTTTTTAACAGCTGCCATCATTCCCTTTGTTGGATTTTCCAATAATGCAATTTGTATCTGTGATTCAAAACGGCGTGCAAGTGGTGCCCTCCATTTTTCTGCATCTGTTTGTTCATAGCTGTTTTCAGAAAGCGCTCTTGAAAGCAGTGTTAATATCAGACGATTTTTGGGATCAATTGAAGGCGTTAAGCAATCTAGGATGTCTGAAACAATGTTTGGGTATTGCTCATGGTTTTCAACACATATTTTTATGGAATTTATTGCTGCTTCTATTGCAGCCCGCGATGAAGGGGAAACAGACTCAGCTAGCATGCTTTTTAGCATGTATATCGAATACAAATAGGCTTCCGCTTTACTGGTAAATTTCATAGGGTACCTGCTTACCAAATAAATCATTATTCGGCGTGGTTAAAAAACGTGCTTATAATCAAAGTGGTATGACGCCACGAAAATTTTTATTGTACTAAAGCAAAAATTTCATTTTGCGCATTATCGCACTGTAAAATTAAACTAATCTGAAGGGTGCGGCTTGGGCACGATGTAGAAAGATACAAGCGATGGCGCGTTGGCTTTTGATGGATATTCTTATTCACATCACTTGGTTGCCAACCGCCTTCGCGCACAAAACCATTTTTGCACAGCTCCTAAGTGGGTGATGTGTCCAAGAGAGTGGCGCTGAGTTTATTGTTTTTCATTACCTAGCGTTAATTGATTTGTTTCATCATGTCGATCTATTTGTGCGACGTGTGTGTAATGCATCGTTGTGCTGACATCGGCATGCCCTGCATTTTCTTGCGCTACTTTTAACGATGCCCCAGCTTCCAATAAATATGTGACATAGCTGTGTCGTAACCAATGGGCAGAGGCTAAACGTAATTTCGAGGCTTTGTGAGGTTCTGAATGTTCAAATTCACGCGCACCTAACTCAAATGCCCATTTTAAAATTTGATCGATGCGTCTTGTGGAGATAGGATCTACTAAATTTTGCATTGGAATTAACGGTGTTTTTTCTTGAAATTCAGGTTGTGGCGGTAAGTCGACACCTTGTCGAAAATGGGCGAGTACATCGAGTAACACATCAGGAATAGGAATTTCACGTAATTTATTGCCTTTGCCAATCACGCGTAAAAACCAGCGATCACGGCTCAATTTAAAATCACCCATGGTGTGATTGGCGGATTCCGCGATACGCAATCCCGTATAGAATAATAATAAAATAATATAGCGTGCACGGGTTGCGTGAAATGTATTAATCTCGCTTAATGCTTTCAATGTGGCGTTAATTTCATCTTTTTCTAAATAACGGTCAATAATATTGGCGGTGCGTACTTGTCTTTTTTTACGACGGCGATCAACGGCTAATGGGTTGCCGGTTAAATAATTCGATTGTACTAAATAATTAAAAAAAGAATCTAAAATGGTGAGTGATTTATTAAATGATGCGCTACCCAATGCTTTTGCAAAGGGGCGCCATTTTGAATTGATGTCGCCATCTTTTGTTAATCGTGCAGCGGAAGGGCCACACCATATTTTTGTTGGCTGAGGATTTTTTAAAAATTCTTGATACACTTGCAAATGCGTGCGACGCAAACTCGAAATATTTATTTTTGCAATGTGAATACACCATAGCAATAATCGTTCCACTTCTTTCGCGTAAGATCGCAAGGTTTCAGGTGATTCTCTATATTCCCGCAAAAATGCGCCGATGGCCTCAGCATCGTTATTGGCTTCAATCAAGGCATGTCCCAATTCTTTGTTATAGTCATCGTTTGTAAATTGAATAATATCTTCCCCCATTTTTTCGGAGTCTTGCGATATATGGAAAAGGGGTTTGATGAAAGGGGCTGTCATTGAGGTGTCCGTTTTCGATTTTTCGGACAGTGTACTATAAATCAGCAGTTCCCGGCGAATACCTGAAAAACCGCTATTTTTCAGATTGTAGGCGAGGTTGAACGGTAATTTTTTGAGAAAAGCGCAGTGGTCACAAAGTCCATGAGCATTTTCGAAACAAATTACCGTTCAAGGTCGTCAAAAGATGAAAATTTTTTGTTCACCGGGAATTGCGGACTATAAATGCGTGGTATTTAGCTTGTCCCTCAGTTATAATCCCGCGTTCGAAAAGTCATCTGTCTGCCAATGACAGCGGATAGGTGATTAAAAATCAATTCATTGAGAGGAAACTATCATGTCATTTAGTAAAGTTAACAAGTCAGAAATCGTTCAAAAATTTCAACAAACGGGTGCAAAAGACACAGGTTCATCTGAAGTACAGATTGCTTTATTGTCTGCACGTATTGACCGTTTGACAGAACATTTCAAAATGCACAAACACGATAACGGATCGCGTCGTGGCTTGCTCCGTTTGGTTAGCCAACGTCGTAAATTATTAACGTACTTGGACAAATCAGACTCAGCACGTTACCGTAAATTGATCGAAACTTTAGGTCTTCGTCGTTAATTTTTAATTGAAAAGGCGCGGCTATCGCGCCTTTTGTATCTTCACCATCATCTATCAAACCAAAGGTAAACACTACGTGAACAAAATCACAAAATCATTTCAATACGGCCAACATACGGTTACGTTAGAAACTGGCCGAGTAGCACGACAAGCAACAGGATCTGTTTGGATCACTATGGGTGACACTGTTATTTTGGTGACAGCCGTTGGTAAATCTTCTGGTGATACAGGGCGTGATTTTTTCCCGTTGACTGTCAATTATCAAGAAAAAACCTATGCTGCGGGTAAGATTCCAGGTGGCTATTTCAAGCGTGAAGCACGCCCCAGTGAAAAAGAAACATTAATTTCACGTTTAATTGATCGTCCAATTCGTCCATTATTCCCAGATGAATTCGTTGATGAAGTACAAATTGTTGCAACGGTATTATCGCTCGACCCTTCCATTCAGACCGATATTCCTGCAATCATTGGTGCAGCAGCGGCGCTTTCATTAACGGGTATGCCATTCCAAGGCCCATTAGCAGCAGCACGCGTGGGGTATCATGACGGTAAATACTTATTAAACCCTTCTTCAAAAGAAGTGAAAGAATTTTCACAATTAGATTTAGTAGTAGCCGGCACAAAAGAAGCGGTATTGATGGTTGAATCTGAAGCGGATCAATTACCAGAGCCAGTGATGTTGGGTGCAGTATTGTTTGGTCATGAACAGATGCAAGTGGCTATTACGGCTATTGCAGAATTTGCAAAAGAAGTGGGCGAAGGCACCTGGACTTGGAAGCCACAAACCATGAATGCTGACTTACAAAAACAAGTCGCAGCAGCGTGTGAAGCAGATGTTAAAGCAGCTTACCAAATTCGTACAAAAGTAGAGCGTGTCGCATGTTTACGTCAAATTCTTGATAAAGTAGCCAAAGAAATTTGTACGGATGCAGAAGGCGCGCCTTCAAAAGCAGAAGTAGGAAAAGTATTTCATGCGCTAGAAAAAATCGTTGTGCGTGAACAAATTTTATCGGGCGAGCCGCGTATTGATGGTCGCGATACAACATCCATTCGTAAAATTGATATTGAATTAACGGTATTGCCACGCACACATGGTTCAGCATTATTTACACGTGGTGAAACACAGGCTGTGGTTGTAACAACGCTTGGTACTGAACGTGATGGTCAAATCATTGATGATTTAGAAGGCGAATACAAAGATAAATTCATGTTGCATTACAACTTTCCTCCGTATTCTGTGGGTGAAGTGGGTATGATGAGCGGTCCAAAGCGTCGTGAAATTGGCCACGGTAAATTGGCAAAACGTGCAATGATGGCAGTTCTTCCAAAAGGTGACTACCCTTACACATTGCGTGTGGTTTCTGAAATTACAGAATCCAATGGCTCAAGTTCAATGGCAACGGTTTGTGGTACCAGTTTGTCATTGATGGATGCGGGCGTTCCGATTAAAGCACCCGTTGCAGGTATTGCAATGGGGTTAATCAAAGAAGAAGATCGTTTTGCAGTATTGACTGATATTTTAGGTGATGAAGATCACTTAGGGGATATGGATTTTAAAGTGGCTGGTACAGAAAATGGTGTCACTGCGTTACAAATGGATATCAAAATTACAGGTATTACCGCAGATATTATGCAAGTTGCTTTGGAACAAGCAAAAGATGCAAGACTATTTTTATTAGAAAAAATGAATCATGCGCTTTCTTCACCACGCACAACGCTTTCAAAGCATGCGCCACGTGTTGAAATGGTCAAAATTAATCCTGATAAAATTCGTGATTTGATTGGTAAGGGTGGGGCTACGATTCGTGAATTAACAGAGTCGACTAACTCAACCATTGATATTACTGATGATGGGGTTGTGAAAATTGCAGCGGTTAATGGTGATGATTTAGAGCGTGCAAAAATACGTGTTCGCCAATTAACAGAAGACTTGCAAGTAGGTGCAACGTATCTTGGTAAAGTGGTGAAAATTGTTGATTTTGGTGCGTTTGTTGAAATTACGCCAAACCAACAAGGCCTTGTGCACGTATCGCAAATTTCTGATCAGCGTGTTGAAAACGTGGGTGAGTATTTGAAAGAAGGTCAAGAGTTGAAAGTAAAAGTCATTGAAATCGATCGTCAAGGCCGTGTGCGCTTGTCTATGAAAGATGTCGGTGATGAAGTTACTGTTTGGTAATCTAGAAATGCAGGTGAAGCGTTGATCCCAACGCTTCACAAATTAACTATACTGTGGCGACTTGGTGCGAGCCTGTGCTTGTGGTGCGAGCATGAGCGTTAGCGAGTGTATTTGCAGAGAATTTCAATACACATCAAACTCTGCAAAAATACACTCGCTAACGCTCATGCTCGCACCAAGCACAAGCTCACATCAAACCCTCGTACCTCAAAGCAGTGACAACTATTCATCCCACTGCAACGCACCGCCTGTTTGATATTCGGTAACGCGCGTTTCAAAAAAGTTTTTCTCTTTGTTTAAATCCATCATTTCGCTCATCCAAGGAAATGGATTTTCAACACCTGGATATTGTTCTGTTAAACCAATTTGTGCACAACGACGATTCGCAATGTATTGCAAATAATCACTAAACACATCAGCATTTAATCCGAGAATACCGCGCGGCATGGTGTCACGTGCATAGTCTAATTCGAGTTCAACACCTTCACGAATCATATGAAGTACTTGTTCTTGAAAGGCTTTCGTCCAAATATCAGGGTTTTCAATTTTAATTTGATTAATGACATCGATACCAAAATTCGCATGCATCGACTCATCGCGCAAAATATATTGAAATTGTTCAGAGGTGCCCGTCATTTTCCCGCGGCGACCCATTGCTAAAATTTGTGTGAATCCAACGTAAAAGAAAATTGATTCAAATACCACGTAAAAAGCAATTAAATCACGCACCAAGCGTTGGTTATTTTCAAGTGTGCCGGTGTGGAAATCAGGGTCTGCTAAACTTTGTGTATAGGGTAATGCCCACGATGCTTTTTTTGCAACGGAAGGGACTTCGCGATACATATTAAATACTTCCGCTTCATCTAATCCTAAACTTTCAATGATGTGTTGATACGAGTGTGTATGTAATGCTTCTTCAAAGGCTTGGCGCAATAAATATTGACGACATTCTGGATTGGTAATGTGACGATATACTGCTAACACAAGATTATTGGCAACAAGAGAATCCGCTGTTGCAAAAAAGCCTAAGCTGCGTTTAATAATGGTTCTTTCATCGTCTGTCAAACCATTGGGGTCTTTCCAAAGTGCAACGTCTGCTGCCATATTGATTTCATTTGGCATCCAGTGATTTGCACACGCATTTAAATATTTATCCCATGCCCATTTGTATTTAAAGGGGACGAGTTGATTTAAATCGGCGCGGCAATTGATAATCATTTTGTCATCGACTTGGATGCGAGCAGCACCGAGTTCGATTTGTTCTAAGCCGGTTGCGGCTGTTCTTTCTAGGATCGCTGTTTCTGACATTGGTTGTTCTCCATTGGGTTGGTATGAGTGGGAGTATGAGTATGAGTGTCAGAGGTGCAATTTAATGCATGCTTTAATCTTAAAATTAATAGGCTCTTAAGATATAATTTTGATTAAATTGCGCTTCTGACACTCCCACTCCCACTTTTATTGACAAGCCTCACACTCTGGATTATCAATCGAACATGCTTTCGGCAATTCGTCGCTTGATCCCACTTGTACGGCATTTAATTTGCCATCGGTAATCGTTGATTTTTCTGTGCTGGTTGCGCCTAAACTTCTTAAGTAGTAAGTCGTTTTCAATCCGCTAATCCAAGCATGGCGATACAAGGCATCTAATTTTTTACCGGAGGGTTCTGCCATGTATAAATTCAATGATTGTGCTTGATCAATCCATTTTTGACGACGAGATGCCGCTTCGATGAGCCATGCTGGGTCTACTTCAAATGAGGTTGCATATTTTGCTTTTAAATCAGCAGGAATACGGTCAATCATTTGTAAGCTACCGTTATAGTATTTCAAATCATGAATCATCACTTGATCCCACAGACCACGTTTTTTCAAATCGTGTACGAGATAAGGATTGGCTACCGTAAATTCACCGGACAAATTCGATTTTACATACAGGTTTTGATAGGTTGGTTCAATCGACTGTGATACACCACAAATGTTCGAAATTGTAGCGGTGGGCGCAATCGCCATGGTGTTGGAATTACGCATCCCTTGTTTTTTGACTTTTTCGCGAAGTGTGTCCCAGTCCAAGGTTTTGTCCGTATTTTGTTTGAGTAAATCACCCCGTGTTTTACGCAATAATTCGATGGAATCGATTGGTAAAATGCCTTGATCCCACAGCGAACCTTGATACGTTGTATAGGTGCCGCGTTCCACTGCTAAATCACTCGATGCTTCAATCGCAAAATAACTAATGACTTCCATTGAGCGATCGGCAAATTCAACCGCTGCTTGTGAGGCATAAGGAATTTCTTGCATATATAACGCATCTTGGAAGCCCATTAAGCCTAGGCCAATTGGACGATGTTTCGAATTCGAATTTTTCGCGCTATCAACACTGTAGTAATTAATGTCGATGACGTTATCGAGCATCCGAATCGCTGTTTTTACTGTTTTTTGTAATTTTACGGTATCTAATTTTCCATCACGCATGTGATTGACTAAGTTAATACTGCCTAAATTACAAACTGCGATTTCTTCGTTCGCTTTCGTATTTAATGTGATTTCTGTGCATAAGTTCGAACTGTGAACAACGCCTACGTGTTGTTGTGGGGAACGAATGTTGCAAGGATCTTTGAAGGTAAACCAAGGATGGCCTGTTTCAAATAACATTGTGAGCATCTTGCGCCACAAGTTCAATGCAGGCATTGTTTTGCTACGGATTTCACCATTTGCGGCTTTTGCTTCATATTCAACGTATTTTTTCTCGAATGCATCGCCATAGAGATCATGCAATTCTATCGCTTCATCCGGTGTGAACAAAGTCCAATTTTCTTTATTGAAAACGCGTTTCATAAATAAATCAGGAATCCAGTTTGCCGTATTCATGTCGTGTGTACGACGACGTTCATCGCCTGTATTTTTACGTAAATCTAAAAATTCTTCGATGTCTAAGTGCCAAGTTTCTAGGTACGCACAGACCGCGCCTTTACGTTTTCCGCCTTGATTAACGGCAACAGCGGTTGCATTTGCCACGTTCAAGAAAGGTACAACCCCTAAAGACTTTCCGTTAGTGCCTTTGATGTAGGCGCCCATCGCGCGCACAGGTGTCCAATCGTTGCCTAATCCGCCAGCAAATTTGGAGAGGAGGGCGTTGTCTTTGAGTGCGCCATAGATGCCATCTAAATCATCAGGAATAGTTGTTAAATAGCAGCTAGAGAGCTGTGGTCTCATGGTGCCGGAATTAAATAAGGTTGGGGTTGAAGACATGTAATCAAAACTAGAGAGCAATTGATAAAATTCAATGGCGCGTTCGTTTTTTTGATTACCTTCGCAGTGGGCTAAACCCATCGCAACCCGCATAAAGAATACTTGGGGTAACTCAATGCGTTTTTCACGGTGATGAATAAAATAACGGTCGTAAAGTGTTTGCATGCTCAAATACGTGAATTGTCCGTCACGTTCTGCATCAATCGCTTTTCCTAAGCGATTTAAATCAAAATCCATTAAGTTTGGATTTAATAATTCAAGTTCAATCCCTTTTTCGATAAATGCTCTGAAAGCCTTAGGATAAAGGGCTGTCATTGTCTGTTGTGATAAATCATGGGGTACTTTCAAAGCATCCATGGCTTCGTGATAAACATCTTGCAACAACAAGCGTGCGGTTACGTAAGAGTAGTTGGGTTCCACTTCAACAAGGGTGCGCGCGCTCATGACCAGTGCTTTGTACACATCTTTGATCGCAACGCCATCGAATAAGTTTTTGCGAGCATCTTCAATGACTTTTGTTGGGGAGACGTCTTTTAGTCCGTGGCATGCATCAATTGCAAGTGCACTCAACATATTCATATCTAATTTTGTTTTGCTGCCATCTTCCAAAATGACATGAATAGGTTTTTCTTCAGATTGTTGTGCTAATATTTCGCGTGCTTCGCGTCTTTTTTCGCGATATAACACGTAAGAACGTGCAACTTGGTGTTCACCGGCACGCATCAATTCGAGTTCAACTAAATCTTGAATCGATTCGATGTGAATAGTACCACCGGTAGGCCAGCGTTTTTTGCAGCGCTCTGAGATGGACTGTGCGAGTTGTTCTGCAATCTCATGAATACGTTCTGAGCTTGTAGCGGCATCGCCTTCAACAGCTAGGAATGCTTTTTTAACAGCAACAATGATGCGATTGTTATCGTACATTGTTAATTCACCGTTACGGCGAATGACGTGTAATTGAGTGGGTTGTGTAGAAAGGCGATCCATATTTGTGATATGAATGCTTGATGTGTTGTGGGAAGTGTGCTGTGTTTCCATGAGGGGCCTCGCTCTTAAATAACACAATATGTAGTTAATTTTTATTTACAAAACACAAGATAATGTGTTTTTGAGATAATTACAAGAGAATAACCCGGGGGAAATTCTGTGGATAACTTGTGGATGGTGCAGTGTGATTGATGCAAGTGGATTCCGAAATAATGTGGGCATGATTATCACAAATGGTCAAGGCAAACTGTTGTGGGCAAGACGTATTGGTAGTCAACATGCGTGGCAGTTTCCGCAAGGTGGCGTTGGTGAAAATGAAGCGCCGGTTGATGCAATGTATCGTGAATTAGAAGAAGAACTTGGCATTTCACGCGATAAAGTACGCTTAATTGCAGAATCAAAACGATGGTTGAAATATCGATTGCCGCTACGCTTTCAACGTCATGATGAAGAAACGGCAAGGCGTTGTATTGGTCAAAATCAAAAGTGGTTTTTACTGGAACTAATAGGGGATGACGCTTGTGTAAAGCTTGCTGAAACCTCACATCCGGAATTTGATACCTGGCGTTGGGTAAATTACTGGTATCCGATCAGACAAGTGATTTATTTTAAACGCTACGTTTACCGACAGGCCTTAGAAGAGTTTGCAGAGAAAGTCGTTAGTAAAATCAGGATTAGGGACTAACCTTTATGGAACAATTGCTCATCATACTTACCCTGTATTTAGTCCTTGGCGTTGGCGCTGGATTTATTTCTGGTTTATTAGGCGCAGGGGGTGGGTTAGTTGTTGTGCCGGGGCTCATGTTTTTATTTCAATATGAATCGACGATGGATATGCATATTGCAATGCATATCGCGGTGGGTACCTCATTGGCGACGATGATTCCTGTTGCGGCGCGTTCATTGACTTCTCATATGAAGCATAACATTCCGTTTTTGCCGATTTATAAAATGATGGCGCCATCCTTAATTGTGGGGGTGATTGGCGGTAGTATCCTCGCGCATTTTATGCATTCACGCGCATTAGAAATCATTTTTGGTGTTTTTGTGTTTGTCATGGCTATTTCGCTATTAATAAAAAGGAAAGCACAGGAGCAGGAAAATTTGCCGGGCATGTTAGGTATGTCGTTAGCGGGTGGATTTGTTGGACTGCAATCTGGTTTATTAGGGGTTGCTGGTAGTGCATTTTCTGTTCCATTTTTAACGCATCGTGGTGTCAATATGCATGTTGCTGTTGTTGTTTCAATTGCAATTGCGATGACGGTTTCTGTGTTGGGAACCATTTTGTTTATCTTGACAGGATTGCATGCGGTTGGTGTGCCACGGTATTCGCTGGGGTATGTTTATTTGCCAGCGTGGCTTGGATTAGCCATTGGTGGTGTTTTTATTGCGCCATTAGGTGCAAAAATTTCGCATCTTGTTTCAGCGCGTAAATTAAAAATTTCTTTTGCGCTATTTTTGTTTGTGGTGAGTGCGAAGATGTTGTGGCCTTGATAGGGTAGTGCTCTTGCACCCTAACCCGCGGGTGCGGCTTCGGTACGATGTAGAAAAATACACGGTCAGTAGCATCAGTGCGTGGGCTCAGTTCTTTAGTGACGCCATTTCATCCCATTTCCAGGTTTGTATAAATACAAATGAACAGCTATCGTTCGCGAAAATCATTATTTGAAGGGCAATGCGTCGCCAGTGTTCGTTCTCACAGCACAGGATGCATTTTTGGGTAAGATGAGTATACAATAAGCGCCAATTCATTTTATCAAAGTGATGTCAATTTATGCTGTACTATCCTGCGCATATTAACCCCATCGCCGTTTCGTTAGGCCCGCTTAAAGTCCATTGGTATGGGTTGATGTACTTATTGGGTTTTTTGGGCGCTTGGTTTTTGGCAAATATGCGTGCACATAGAATTGGTTTATCAAAAGATCAAGTCGCTGATTTGATTTTTTACGCAGCCTTGGGCGTTGTCCTCGGTGGCCGTATTGGCTACATGATTTTTTATGACCTGCCAGATTTACTGTCGCATCCGCTTACGTTATTTCAAGTATGGGATGGCGGCATGTCATTTCATGGCGGCATGCTTGGCGTCATTCTCGCGTTATTTCTCTATGCGAAACATTTAAAAAAATCCCTGTTTGAATTGACAGATTTTATAGCACCGATGGTACCGATTGGATTGGCCGCAGGTCGCGCAGGAAATTTTATTAATGGCGAATTGTGGGGGCGAGTAACCACAATGCCCTGGGGAATGATTTATCCGGATGCCGGTCCATTGCCGCGTCATCCGTCCGAAATTTATGAGTTTTTGCTTGAAGGGGTGAGTTTATTTTTAATTTTGTGGTTTTTTTCAAAAAAACCACGCCCACGATTTGCAGTGTCGGCACTTTTTTTATTAGGATATGGCAGTTTCCGGTTTTTTGCCGAATTTTTCAGACAGCCGGATCCGCAATATGGTTATTTGTTATGGCATTGGGTGACGATGGGGCAAATTTTATCGTTGCCGATGATCATAGCGGGTGCTGTTGCGTTAATTTATATCTACATTAAGAACAAGGAAGAGACATCATGATGTTTAAACAAGTATTACTGCTTATTATTTTATCCGTGCTAGCGATTATGTTTCAATCGCAGTTGATGATGGTATTGAAGGGTTTCTTCTATGTGCATCATCAAATTGCCAGTGGATTGGGTTTGATTTTCTCTTACACGAAAGTGGGTGAAATTGTTCAGTCTGTTTTAGCGTTATTATTGATACCCGTTGTTGTGGCTGTCTTGCTTGCCATTGCGCATTTTTTCTTAAGACAAATGCATTTTCCGCATACCATGTCAGTGGTTTGGGTTGTGTGGGTTGTTTCATTGGCGGCGATTTTGGCGCATTCGGGTCATGTTACGAATCAAACCGCGGAAGAATTACGTGCGCAAAGTACGCAAATGGCAGAAGGGCCAGCGGTAGGGCCAGCGCCACAAGATGCACATGGTAAAGGTACGGAGCAGGCGATGACAGGTCCACAAGATGCACAGAAAAATCCACAAGGAAATCCACAAGCTGCTGCAACGGCATTGCCAACTCAACCAGCGACTGTATAGACCATGCAACAATATCTTGATCTATTAAAAAAAGTGTACGACACCGGTGTGATCACGCCTGATCGCACCGGCGTGGGTACCAAGCGCATTTTTAGTCATGAAATGCGTTTTGATTTGGCAGAAGGGTTTCCTTTGTTGACCACCAAAAAACTACACATTAAAAGTGTTGTCTATGAGCTTTTGTGGTTTTTAAACGGTGATACGAATGTCAAATATTTAAATGATCATGGTGTATCGATTTGGAATGAGTGGGCAGATGAAAAAGGTGAACTCGGTTCTGTTTACGGCAAGCAATGGCGCCGCTGGGAAGCAAAAGATGGCCGTATTATTGATCAAATGCGTGATTTAATCTCGCGTATTAAGAAAGACCCAGTATCACGCCGTTTGATTATTTCTGCTTGGAATGTGGGTGAGTTAGATCAAATGGCATTGCCACCCTGTCATTGCTTGTTTCAATTTTTTGTATCGAACAATCAATTATCCTGCAAGTTAACACAGCGTTCTGCGGATGTGTTTTTGGGTGTGCCTTTTAATATTGCGTCCTATGCATTATTGACACACATGGTTGCACAGCAATGTGATTTAGAAGTCGGTGAATTGATTTGGTCGGGTGGCGATTGTCATTTGTACTTAAATCATTTGGAACAGGCGGCTTTGCAATTAACGCGAACGCCTAAGGCATTGCCAACATTGCATATCAAGCGTAAGCCAGAATCATTATTTGATTATCAATTTGAAGATTTTGACATTCAAAATTACGTTGCTGATCCTTCTATTCGAGCGTCGATAGCCATTTAATAGACCAATATTAATTTTGATGCGAGCCGCGCGCGTAGCAAGCGATTCTCAGAGTCAATAGCCCTGAGCCATTTCCTGCAAACACTTGCTATGCTCATGCTCGCATCAAGACACTTATTACCGCATCGCATGCATGCCTTTCAATAACATCAAGGCTTCGTACAGCTGGTAATCGTCTTTTGCTAATTTAACGTTGGATTGTTGTTGTTCGCGTTGCGAAGCAATGTGTAATTTTTCAATACCCGCATCATTACCCGCATGATTTTGAATATGATTATTATAAGTGGCTTCATCAAAGCCTAATGTGTTTTCAGCCTTTTTCTCATCTAATGCCAATTCTGGAATGATAACGTCAGGTTCAATGCCACGCGCTTGAATTTCACGGCCTGCTGGTGTGTAGTACAGCGCCGTTGTCAATTTAACAGCGCTATCGTCGCCAACGGGTAATATCGTTTGCACAGAGCCTTTTCCAAAGCTGCGTGTGCCCATGATAATTGCGCGTTTATAATCTTGTAATGCACCAGCAACAATTTCAGAAGCAGAAGCAGAGCCGCCATTAATTAAGGTAATCATGGGCACGTGTGGAATCATGTCTTTATCGTGCGCATAATATTTTAAGTCGGAATTGGGCATGCGGCCTTTTGTATAGACCACCAAATTTTGATAACGCGTAGTTTCTTTTTTATTTAAAAATAAATCAAGCACCTCAGCACTGACATCTAATAAACCGCCTGGATTATTGCGTAAATCCAATACTAAGCCTTTCAAATGACCTTGTGATTCTGCTTTTAATTTTTTGATGGCCTTGCTCATTTGATCGGCAACAGGCCCCTGAAAGAGGGTAATGCGAACATAGGCATAGCCGGGGGCGAGCATTTTTGCTTGTATGGCTTTAACATGAACAACTTCTCGCATAACATGAATAATGACAGGGGCTTTTTCATCTTTACGCAATACCATTAGCGAGACTTTGGTGTTGGCTTTTCCCTTAATTTGTGTGATGGCGTCATTAATCGACATGTCTTGCACGAGTTTATTATTGATTTTTATAATTAAATCACCGGGCTTTAGACCCGCTTTTTCAGCAGGAGAGCCTTCGATAGGGCTGATGACTTTTAATAACCCACGGTCTGCTGTTAATTCAACCCCAATCCCGACAAATTCACCCGAGACAGTGGTTTCTAAATCACGTATATCGTTTTTTGTTAAATAGGCTGAATGCGGATCTAATTTTGCAAGCATGCCGGTGATCGCATTATCCATTAATACTTTTTCATCGACTTTCTGAATGTAATATTCTTGAATCATTTTTACGGTTTTATTTAACCGTGCAATTTGATTTTCGGTAATGGGTTGTTGCTGTGTTGTTTCTGCCTTTTTTTCATTAGATGCAAAAAATGGAAAGGCGAAAGCAAAACTGGTTTGCACTGTCACTAATGCGGTTAATAATATTATTTTTTTCATGAGACGTCCTTGTGTTATTTGTGACCGTGACTGCGTCAGAGGTACAATTTAATTCAAACTTCCGACACAGTCACGATTTACTTACACCAATGCGAAGGGTTCAATGCCTCTGCATTATGTCGAATTGAGAAATATAGTGCAGGATCCGGAAAGCCACCTGATTTTCCAACCGTTGCAATCGTGTCACCTGCTTTTACATCCGTGCCTACTTGTTTGTTAATGGTTTGATTGCGTCCGTACAGGGTCATGTATCCATGGCCATGGTTGATAATGATTAATAATCCATAGCCCGCCAACCATTTTGCAAAGATGACGCGACCACTTGCCACCGCACGCACCGGTTTTCCTTCCGGTGCATTGATTAATACACCATCCCATTTTAATTCACTTTGTTCAATAGAGGTACCAAAAGTTCGGATCACATGACCTAGTACTGGCCAAGGCAGTTTTCCATGTAGAGAGGCAAATGGTTTGTTGCTGAATACTTGCGCGGGTTCAAATGCGTTGGCGTTTAAGGATTCAATGGTTTGTTGTAGTTTTGCTTTGTTAGTGAGTAATTGTTGAAGACGATCGTGTTTGGATCGAATTTGTTGGTCGAGTGTTTGAATTAAGGTGAGTCGTTGTGCCTGCGCTTTTTTAAGGGTTTCTTGATTTTGTAATTGCTGTGTTTTAAGTACAGTTAATTGTTGATTTTGTTTTTGGATAGAACGTTGATTTTGTTGGTAGGCAGTAATCGATTGTTCCAATTGCTGTATCGTTTTTAATTGTGCTTCGGTGAGGTAGTGAAAATACGTCAGTGTGCGATGTGTTTTTTCAATACCATCACCAGATAACAGCATCTTTAAATGAGGTTGTTGACTGAGCACATAGGCACTTTGTATTTGTTGTTTTAACAATTCGTGATTACGATCTCGCGCTTGTTGTAAGGGCACAGATTGCTGCTGCAGCTGTTTTAATTGTTGTTGCTGCAGGGATAGCTTTTCTTGCACTTTTTCAAGGGTATGATTCAGATGGTTTTCTGATGTTTCTGTTTGTGCCAAAGCGCTTTGTAATTCGGATTTTTTCTGTGTCGATTGTTGTAAATCTTTTTGCACGGATGCGATATTTTGATTGAGCACGTTAATATCGGGATTGGTTGCCATAGCGCAAGTGGTTATTGCGCAGAATAAAGTTAAAATTGCAGTCCTTTGGCGCATTGTTGGCTCGTGTGTAAGAGTGACTGTCAGAGTCACTGTAAGGAACGTGTTCCTAATTCAAACAAATGATGTCCTGTCATTTCGACCGGCTTCTCCAATCCCATCAAGTATAACAAAGTCGGCGCCACATCATCGAGTGCGCCAGTTACTTCAGTTATTGCAGACACTGTTGCAGGTCTGCCAACGTAAATCAGCGGCACAAGATTTTGTGTGTGTGCTGTATGAGGCTGATTTGTTTTCCCATCATACATGCATTCAATATTACCATGATCTGCCGTGATTAATGCTTCGCCAGACACCTTCTTTAAGGCAATTAATACACGGGCTAGGCAGGCGTCAATAACGATCATCGCCTGTTCTGCGGCAATAACATTGCCGGTATGGCCAATCATGTCAGGATTGGCATAATTGCAAATAATAACATCGTATTCACCACTTTCAATTGCAAAAGTGAGTGCGTCTGTAACCGCAATCGCGCTCATTTCAGGTTGTAAATCATAGGTTGCAATTTTGGGAGAAGGAATCAATTGTCGTGATTCACCTTTATTGGGCGTTTCAATGCCGCCGTTCATAAAGTAAGTAACATGCGCATATTTTTCGGTTTCTGCTAAGCGCAATTGTGTGAGACCCTTCGATGCTAAATACTCGCCGAGGGTGTTATGTAAAGAGAATGGTGGAAAGGCGACTTTGATTTGCGCTTCCTCA
Organism: Coxiellaceae bacterium; assembly: GCA_030680235.1. Classification (GTDB taxonomy): domain Bacteria; phylum Pseudomonadota; class Gammaproteobacteria; order Coxiellales; family Coxiellaceae; genus 2-02-FULL-42-43. Next base: position 58,619 of record JAUXWQ010000062.1, on the reverse strand, counting down.
TAGTATTCTGTCAGTGTGACATACGCAGATAAAGCAATTTTTTTTGTGCGTACAAAGGCAGTAAAGTTTTCATCCATAAACGCATGCGTGAGTTGACGTGCACGATCTGCGCGAAAGTTTGCAAAAATAATGACATCGCCATCTTGAATGGCTATTGGCTCACCAACGATGGTCGGTAAAATAAATTCGTCTTTTTCGCCGCGTGCATAGGCGGCTTCAAGGGCTGTTAGGGCATTATTGGATTGAAAAGCAGCGATATTTTGCGTCAGTAAATCATAGCACAGTTGTGTGCGATCCCAGCGTTGATCACGATCCATTGCGTAATAACGTCCGCACAGAGAAATGATTTTTCCAAAGCCTAGTGTGTTAATGCGTTCAAGTTGCGCGCGTGCTGATTGTGGGGGCGTATCGCGACCGTCGGTAATCGCATGTAAATAATTTTTTGTCACGCCATTTTGATGAATGCATTTCAATAAGGCTTCAATGTGATCGACATGGCTATGTACGCCGCCATCGGATAATAAACCAATAACGTGTACTGCTTTATCGTTTTTTTGCGCAGTTTGAATGGCATCGACGATGATTGTGTTGTTAAAAAAATCACCCTGCTGGATTGCTTGATTAATGCGCACTAAATCTTGTGGTACTTTGCGTCCAGCACCAATATGAAGGTGGCCTACTTCAGAATTCCCCATTTGTCCTTTTGGCAAGCCCACCGCTTCGCCAGAGGCTTCAATTAAAACATAGGGGTTTTCCGCATATAAACGATCAATGGTGGGGGTAGGGGTGGTTCGCGTTGGATTATGTTCAGGGGCTTCGCGATAGCCGAAACCGTCCAAAATAATCAATACAAAAGGTATTTTTTTCATAGCCCGCTCTAAAGTCGCTGCATTTCTGATGATGATTCAGTATACTGACGCCAATCATTTTATGAGGACTCGTATGTTACAGGAATTAACCCCGTTTGTAATGAAGCATTGGGCGCTCTGTGCCGGCTTTATCGTTGTTGCTATTTTGGTTGTAATTGAAGAAGTGCGTGCAGGAGGGCCTTCGCCCAATCGTTTGTCACCGGCTGAAGCAACTCACTTAATGAATCGTGAAGATGCCGTTGTGATTGATGTTCGTGATGCAAATGTGTTTCGTGAAGGTCATATCGTCAACGCAAAAAATATTGCGCTTGTTGATTTTGATCGCGGCATTGAAAAATTAAATCGTGAGCGTCCTGTTATTTTGGTGGATGCGATTGGTGATAAAACCGCGGCTTTAATTGAACGTTTGAAAAAAGCAGGGTTTAAAAAACCCTGTGCGATTAAAAATGGTATGAATGGTTGGAAAACAGCTGAAATGCCTATCGTAAAGAAATGAGCGGGTTACTATTTGTGTTTACAATCAGGGGTTAGGATTATGCCAAAAATCGAAATTTACACCAAACAAACTTGTCCTTACTGTGTTCGTGCAAAACAGTTATTGGATCAAAAAAACGTAAAATATATTGAAATCCGTGTCGATGAAAACCCAAAAGACTTGGAAATGATGTTGCTACGTGCAGAAGGGCGTCGCACGGTACCACAAATTTTTATCAATGATCGTGGTATTGGCGGCTGTGATGATTTGTATGCATTGGAACAGGCTAAGAAACTGGATACCTTGCTTGGATGAGCGACTGTGACTGTGACTGTGTCAGAGGAATAATTTAATTTTTGGTTTGTGCCAGATTGAACCTTTGACACAGTCACAGTCACTATAATCTTTAATTTAACCGGAGAACTTTATGACAGAACAACAAACCCCTCAACAACCCGAATTTGCCATTCAACGTTTATACGTAAAAGATTTATCTGTTGAAGCGCCTAATACGCCGCAAATTTTTTTAGAGCCGTGGGAACCTCAATTGCATATGGATCTTGGAACTGATGCAAGCCTGCAATTAGATGAAGGTATGCGTGAAGTGGTATTGACAGTAACAGTGACGGTTAAAATCAAAGACAAAGTCGCATTTTTAGTGGAAGTAAAACAGGCGGGTATTTTTTCCTTAAAAGGCTTTGATGAGCAGCAAATGCATCATATGCTTGGTAGCTTTTGCCCAAATGTTTTGTATCCTTATGCGCGTGAAGTAGTAACAGATGCAGTGGTGCGTGCGGGTTTCCCACAATTATATTTAGCACCAGTGAATTTTGATGCGTTGTATGCACAGCAACAACAAGAAGCTGTGAAAGGTGAAGTGAAGACGCATTAAATCGAGGGCTTGAGTATGATGCGAGCATGAGCGCTAGCGAGTGTTTTGTAGGATTCATCTTTACTTGATATTTCCCGTAAAATACTCACTGACGCTCATGTTCGCATCAAGAAGTGCGCGTGCTTGTTTGTCTTACTTTGAATTAAAATAGTCACAGTCACAACAAGGATATCTTATGAAACGCTCTCCAATCGCAGTTCTTGGTGCCGGTGCCTGGGGTACGGCTTTAGCAATGTTGCTTGCGCGTAATGGGCAACCAGTGCGTTTGTGGGATTTTAATACAGATCATTTGTTGAAAATGCAAAATGAACGTGCTTATGCAGGCGTGCCATTTTCTGATCAATTAGTATTGGTTCCGCAACTATCGGATGCTGTGTCAGAGGTGCAAGATATTTGTTTGGTTGTCCCGAGCCATGCGTTTCGCGCAGTACTCACACAGTTAAAGCCAATTGTGCGTTCGGATGTGCGTTTTGTGTGGGGAACGAAAGGATTGGATCCGACAACCTGTCATTTTTTACATACGGTTGTTGCGGATGTTTTTTCGAGTGATACACCTATTGCTGCTTTGTCGGGTCCGAGTTTTGCAAAAGAAGTTGCGCAGAATTTACCAACGGCAGTCAGTTTGGCTGGAAATAACCAAGCTTTTCTCGATGCGTTGATAGAACGTTTTCATAATAATTATTTTCGAGTGTATCAAAACCCCGATTTAATCGGTGTGCAATTGTGCGGTGTTGTTAAAAACGTGATGGCTATTGCCGTGGGTATTTCAGATGGCATGGGTTATGGCGCAAATACACGCTGTGCTTTAATTACGCGTGGTATTGCAGAATTATCGCGTTTGTGCGAAGCCTTGGGTGGTCGTCGTGAAACGATGATGAGCTTGGCGGGCATTGGTGATTTGGTATTGACATCAACAGATAATCAATCACGCAATCGCCGTTTTGGTTTGGAAATTGGTCAGGGTTCGACTGCAGAAAAAGCCTTAAAGAAAATTGGTGAATCGGTTGAAGGCTATTACAATGCAAAACAATTATTTCAATTGGCGGAGCGCTATAAAGTCAACATGCCGGTTTGTTCGCAAGTCTACGAAATTTTATATGAAAATCGTCTGGCGAATTCAGTTGTTTCTGCCTTGCTCGATCGTGACAGCGCAATGGAATAAAGAAAATGCATGTGCTTGCCGCATGCGTGAAAATAAAAACGTCGTGTGTGCGAAAATATGGCTTCAATCAATATTGTCTTATATCAACCTGAAATCCCGCCCAATACGGGTAATATTATTCGTCTTTGTGCAAACACAGGTGCACAATTACATTTAATTCATCCGCTGGGGTTTTCGTTAAATGAAAAAGAATTACGTCGAGCAGGTTTAGATTATGCGGAGTGGGCAACCGTTAAAGAGCATGATAATTTCGATACATTTTTAAAAACACAAAATCCAGAGCGTGTTTTTGCTTGTACAACGAAGGCGAAACAATTGCATTCAGACGTTTCTTTTCGAGAAAATGATTATTTATTAATGGGCCCGGAATCACGCGGCTTGCCTGTAGAAATATTAAATCAATTTTCTGAAACACAAATTCGTATTCCGATGCGTTCACATAGTCGCAGTTTAAATTTAGCAAATGCAACGGCGGTGATTGTTTACGAGGCATTAAGACAGTTGGGGTATCCTGCTTTAAACTAAGTGTAAGGAGAATGTAAAATGCAAAAAACCATCGCTTTCATCGGTGCTGGCAATATGTCACGCGCCTTTATTGTAGGCTTATTACAAAGTGGATTTGACCCAAAAAATATTTGGGCGAGTAGCCCGACAATTGCAAAGCACAATGAATTAAATGCCTTGTCCATTCATACAACTACCAATAATGCAGAAGCAGCAGCCCATGCCGATATTATCATTTTTGCTATAAAACCTTGGGTGATTGAAGCTGTATGTGTTGAATTAAAAGCCATCATTCAGGATAAAAACCCTTTATTGATTTCGCTGGCAACCGGCATAAAGACAGCAACGATTTCGGCATTACTTGACAATTATCCTGTGCACCTTGTGCGAACGATGCCAAATATTGCATCTGCAGTTGGGGCGGGGGCGACAGGATTATTTGCGAATACAGCAGTTACGCATGCACAAAAAATAGAAGTGGAAAAATTATTTCGTGCAACCGGTGTTGCTGTTTGGGTTGAAGAGGAAAATCTATTGGATGTCATTACAGCAGTATCCGGTTCTGGCCCTGCGTATTTATTTTATTTTTTTGAAGCGATGCAACGCGTGGGTGAATCGATGGGGTTGACTGCTGAGCAAGCAAAAATATTGGTTTCACAAACGGCAGTGGGTGCAGCAAAAATGGCGATGGAGCGACCAGAGTCATTTGAAGATTTACGCCGATTGGTTACAGCAGAAAAAGGGACGACCGCAGCAGCAATGGCTGTGTTTGATCAAAATGAATTGAAAAGCACTGTAAAAAAAGCGATGCAGGCATGTCTTGCGCGCGCGAAAGAATTAGCGAAGTAATACTTTAGATAAATCCCCCTGGTGCTGCGCTACCGTATGTGTTACTGAAGGATCTTCGTAGCAAAAAGCGCCTTGGATTTATGTTTCAACGCATCCCCGGCAATAATCGTGCTTCTTCCAAATCCCTTGCTTGTAAATTTTCAAACAAAAATGGATCTGCTAAGCGCAGACAATTTTCCCCTAGTTCATTGAGTGAATCCTGCAATAAATTGGCAGGCATTATTTTTATAGCATCACGAAAATTTTGTAGCGTGTCCATGACTTCTAAAAAAGAACGGTCATTTTCATTATTACTTGAGTGTCTTATGTGATTTTTTTCAGCGTTAATAATCGCTATTTCTGCATAGGTTCCATTAAATACACGAGTTGAATAATCAATAACATCATTTGCATACGGAAATCGTAGAAAATGTAATTGAGAGGAAGAACAATGTTTGTTATATAAATTAGTCGCTATAAATCCAGAAAAAGAGGTAAGCATTAATGCAATCAAGGGGGAGCAGCAAGTCAGTAGTTTGAGAGGTGTTCCACCTAGGTGACAATTATTCGGTAATTTCCCATATTTTATGATTGAGCTGGTGATGTTGATGATGGCAGAAACCAACATAAAAGCGGCTTTTATATTTAATATAAATAAACAGCTCATCAATAATAATGCAAAGGATGCAGCCGTTTGTGGTGAGTCTGAAAAAAAATAAGTTCTCAGTGCTGCTTCTGTGGCGCAATTATAACCAAAGCTTCCAAGCACCATTGTTGTAGCGATGGTGAGTTGTGGTGCAAGCTTCAACAATTTTTTTGGTAATGATTTTTTGAGATAGCTTGTTTTTTTAGTGGATTCTGCCAGTAGAAAGGCAATGCGAATTAACGCCTCCGTGTTTTTTTCATTGGCGCCGATCATTGATTGCAATTCAAATGCTTTATAATTTGAAAAACGCACACGTTCCAATAAAATTTCTAAATTGCGAAGCGTATTTTTCCTGACTTCCCATGCTTCAACACTGGCTTTTTTAAAATGCGGTATAATATCGCCTTGTGTAAAGTCCACCAGGCCTTTTAATGAATTCATATTTAAAGTGCTGCCTGATAGCATCGTTGCAACCGCCGAAGAAAATGCGAGGATTTTATTGTCGGCTTCGCCATCGCGATAGGCAATAATAGTTTGTGGGGTATATAGCAGTGCAGCAAAAAAAGGATAAGCGATAGCTTGGTAGGTTTTCTTATTGTCAATGAGCGTTGATTCAAAATCAATTGAATTCTTTGCCATAAAATAATTAATAAATAAATTGACGATAATGCCACTCAATTTTTCTTTAAGTGACGCATCTTCTGTACTTAAATAATAAAATAGTGCAGATAGTAAAGCGGTGATCAAGGAAGACAGTTTTGAGGCAGGTTCATAATATTTATAATTGCGCATAAAAATCCTTGTTTTTTTGAAAATTGTTTCTGAAACCCAATTATCTCAGTTTTTGTAATAATTCTTCAATGACGGAAATACGCTGCTCTATTTTTCCTAGCGGCATTTTGAACCGCAATGTGTTTTTACCTACCAGCTTATAAATTTGATGTTGTTTTTGAATTAATTGAATAATGATTGTTGGATTGATATTGGGTCTCTCATTAAAATAAATCGTTCCATACTCTTTGTTCACATCAATTTTTTCAACACCCAATTTTTTTGCAGTGATTTTTAATTCAGCAAGTGCAAATAAATTTTTTGTTGGGTCTGGTAATAATCCAAAACGATCAATTAATTCAATTTTAATAATTTGAATATCGTCGCTAGTTTCGCAGTGTGATAGACGCTTGTAAAGCATTAAGCGCGTATGGACATCGTGAATATAAGTTTCGGGAAAGAGTGCGGGAATGTGTAAATTAATATCTGGCTCATGATGTCGTGCAAAAGTTTCTGGTGCTTTTCGACCTTCTTTTAAGGCTTTAACGGTTTCGTCTAATAAATCCATATAGAGTGAAAATCCAATCGCTTCCATATGTCCGCTTTGTTCTTCACCGAGCAATTCACCGGCCCCTCGAATTTCTAAATCATGGGTAGCTAGCTGAAAACCAACACCCAAATCCTCTAGCTCAGTGATCGCTTCTAGTCGTCTTTGTGCATCTGCTGTCATTGCTTTGATACTTTTCACCAATAAATAGGCATAAGCTTGGTGGTGCGAGCGTCCAACACGCCCACGAATTTGATGTAACTGTGCCAATCCAAATTGATTAGCGTTGTTAATGATAATGGTATTGGCAGAAGGAATATCAATGCCCGATTCAATGATAGTAGATGCGATTAACACTTGAAAACGCTGATGATAAAAGTCACTCATTGTTCGTTCTAATTGTTTTTCTGGCATTTGTCCGTGCGCAAATTGAATACTGACTTCGGGGACAATTTCTTGTAATTTTTGCCTTAATAAGGGCATCGTATCGACTTCATTATGTAAAAAATACACTTGTCCGCCACGCATCGTTTCACGCACAATCGCTTCGCGAATCAAGGCATCATTGTATTCATGCAAAAATGTTTTAATTGATAGTCGACGCACAGGTGGTGTTGCAATGATGGATAAATCGCGCATACCTGTCATAGATAAATTCAGTGTGCGTGGAATGGGTGTTGCGGTCAGTGTTAAAATATCTACATGTGCACGCAAGGATTTTACTTTTTCTTTTTGGGCAACACCAAAACGGTGTTCTTCATCAACAATTAATAATCCTAAATCTTTATACTGAATTTTTTGATTCAATAATTTATGTGTGCCGACAATAATATCAATTTGTCCTGTTTTTAGTTTCTCAATGGTTTCTTTTTGATTTTTTGCGCTTTGTAATCGTGTTAACACGGCGATTTTGATTGGCCAATTCGAAAAGCGGTCCTGAAAGTTTTGCGCATGCTGGTTAGCAAGTAGGGTGGTGGGTACCAATACAGCCACTTGTTTTCCGCTATTTGCCGCTAAAAATGCGGCTTGCATGGCGACCTCTGTTTTGCCAAAGCCTACGTCGCCACACACTAAACGATCCATGCATTTTGTTTTGGTCATATCATCAATAATGGCGTTGATGGCTTTTTCTTGGTCGATTGTTTCTTGAAAAGGAAATGCATTGCGAAAAGCAATAAAATCTTCATTGGGTTTTGGAAATGCAAAGCCACTTGCAGCCTCGCGTAAGGCATAAATTTTTAATAATTCAGCAGCAACATCGCGAATTTGTTCAATTGCTTTTTTCTTCGCTTTTTCCCAGGTTTGAGTGCCTAATTTATTTAGGGCAACCGCTTCCTGATTGGCGGCAGCAAAGCGGCTAATTAAATGTAATGATGTGATGGGAACGTAGATACGATCACGATCAGCATATTCGAGTGTGACATATTCTGATTCCACGTTATCCGTTACAATTTTTTCAAGACCAATATATTTTCCAATGCCGTGATCGATGTGTACGACACGCGCGCCAATTTCTAGTTCGGCAAGACTGCGAATAATACTATCTGGGTCTTGTGCGCGTTTTTTTATACGGCGGGTTGGTATACTTTGGTGACCAAATAATTGTGTTTCGGTGATAAGCGATATTTTTTCATTCGGTAAAAAAAGTGCTGAAGTAATGGGGGCAATAGTTAATGCAATGGGTGCGTCAGCAGGTAAATTTAAAAATGTTTGCCAGTCTTTAATGAGAGTAATGGCAATATGATTTTTTTTAAATAATTCCACAATGATTTCGCGGCGTCCTGTTGATTCCGCACAGATTAAAACTTTGCCGGGTTTTGTATCGATAAAGTGTTGTAATTTTTCGAGTGGATTTTTATTACGGTGATCGACAGCTATGTCAGTGGGAGCGTGAGTGTGAGCAATCTGGATTTGTGTGAATGCTTTCATTTTCATGAATAATTCATTGACTGGTGTGAAAATCTCTTCTGGATTGCAGAGGGGTCGTGTTTTATCAACATTCAATTGTTCATAACGTGTTTGAATGTCGTTCCAAAATTTACTCGCGTGTTCACTCATGTTCACGCTCACGCTCACACTGCTTTTTGGGCAGTAATCAAAAAACGTTGCCATGGTTTCAAAAAAAAGCGGTAAATAATATTCAATACCGCCAATCGGTTGTCCTTTGCTGGTGTGTTGGTAGATCGGTGATTCAGTAGGATTTCCGGGAAATTTGGCGCGCCATTGTGTCCGAAAATGGGAAACGGCCTCTTCTGTCAAAGGATATTCGTGTGCAGGTAATAATTGAATGGCATTAATTTTTTCAATCGAGGTTTGTGTATCAATGTCGAAGGTACGAATGCTTTCAATTTCATTGTCAAATAATTCTATGCGAAAAGGAGTGTTTGATCCCATTGGGAAAATATCAATAATGGCGCCGCGCACAGCAAACTCGCCATGTTGAATCACTTGTTCGACATGACGATAACCAGCATCCGCTAAATTTTTTTGTGTCTCAGATAAGTCGAGAATATCTTTTATTTTCCAATTAAAACGGTGTGCGTGAATAAAAGAGAGGGGTGGCAGACGATGCATTATTGTTGAAATAGCAGTAATCACAATGCCTTTTTTTAAATGCGGTAATTGCGATAAAATGCGTAAGCGTTCAGACGTTAAATCTTCATGCGGTGAAAAATGATCATAAGGCAAGGTTTCTCTGTCAGAAAACAAAGAAACAGCAATGGAAGCATGTGCGTTGGGTTCAGCATGCCGTTCATTTAAAAAAAATTGAATTTCTTGAAATAGCCTTTCTGCTGTATGTGCATCGGGTGTGATAACAATTACGGGCCTTTTTGCAGTCTCTGCGAAATTGGCAATCGATAAGCTAACAGCGGCGCCGGACAATCCGTCCCAAGTGATCTTGTTGTCGTGTTCGCGGGGAAGGGGGGGAGAAAGGGGATTGATATGCATGACTCATCGCTCAAATTGAAAGATTTTAACGAGAAAGCCCTGCGTTTTCCAATACTAATGCAGGACGCCAAAATTGCTACATCATCGAGCATGTACACCCTTGTTTTTCAGGTGCTTCTTGTACTGCTACTACATGCTTTGCCATAGCATAAAGGTTGTCGGGGTTTATCATCACTTTTTGAAAAAAACGCGTACGGGGCGTTTTATATTTTCTGGTGTAATCTGAAATACCGCCCGCTTCGAAAAGTTCAAAGATAATGCTCGCACACTGATGTTGCGAAACGCCCTTTTCTTGGCCTACCTGGGTGCACCAGTTTAATTTTTTCGCGTCGTACAATTTTTTAAGTGACTGAAAAAAATCCTCCATTTTTAAAACATTAAGATTATTCAATTGAATACACGCTGTGGGTGAGCCAAGATAAACAATTTCTTCTATTAGAGCCTTTTCACAAGAAAGCCCTGTTATTTTTTCTGCAAGAATATCGCACAATATGGTTAGCTGTGTTTTTTCAAGTGGCGATAACTGCATGCTTTCAAGCTCAAAGCCTACCTTCCAATTTTCTGCATAAGCAAATAGTCTTTGTTCGATGGTATTTTTGTCATCCTGATCAGACAATTCAAAATTGGTTAAAGCATCGATAATGCCAAGATAAACGCCAATGCCCAATGGGGCTGCAATATTTTTTTTAAGGAATGTTTTATAAGAGAGTGCGCGCAATCCAATAATTAAATAATCTGTTTCTAAAGTATCTGTAAAGCAAGCTTTACAAGCAATGCTGGTGTTAGTAGTTTGTATGAGCGGCCAAAACCCAAGATGATTTTTTGTGTCATTGGGTGAAAAAAAGCGGGTGGTAACGTGTGCATCCGAGTAAGCCGTTTTTTTCCAATAGTATAAAAAAACAGTGCCGGGATTACGCATTGAGCTCTCCTTATGTTTGAATAAGCCCACCACCCAAGCAAACCTCGCCATCGTAAAAGACAACGGATTGTCCGGGTGTAATAGCGCGTTGTGGTTCATCAAATTGGACACGATAACGGTCATTTTCAATTTGTGTCACGGTACATGTTTGATCGGTTTGTCGATAACGTGTTTTCGCGCTACAGTTTAAATGCGTGGGTGCTTTACCTGAAATCCAATTTAATTTTTCGCAGGTTAATTCAGATGAAAATAATAGCGGATGATCGTGACCTTGTCCTACGATTAATTCGTTTGTATCAATATGCTTTGCGACAACAAACCAGGGTGAATCATCTGCATTTTTAAGGCCGCCGATATGTAAGCCTTTGCGTTGTCCTAAGGTATAAAACATTAATCCGTCGTGTTTTCCAATGATTTTGCCATCAACGGTTTTAATCAAGCCGGGTTTTGCCAAAATGAAATCTTGCAAGAAATTTTTAAATTTACGTTCGCCAATAAAACAAATGCCGGTGCTGTCTTTTTTTTCGGCGTTTAGTAAGCCTGCTTTTTTAGCAATATGTCGAACGTCGGGTTTATTTAATTCGCCGAGTGGAAATAAGGCGCGTGATAATTTTTCTTGGGTGAGGGTGTATAAAAAATACGTTTGGTCTTTATTTTTATCATGCGCCTTTAATAATTGCGTAGGGTGTTTTCGTGCGTAGTGGCCTGTTGCTAAAAAATCAAAGCCAAGTGCAATGGCGTGCTTTAAAAACACATCAAATTTAATAAATTGATTGCACCAAATGTCAGGGTTCGGTGTGCGACCTGCAACAAATTCGTCTAAGCAATATTGAAAGACGTTGTCCCAGTATTCTTTGGAAAAATTCACAAGATGAAAAGGGATTTGCAGCTGATCGCAGACTTTTTTAGCATCTGTTAAATCTTGTTCTGCACTACAGTACGGATCGTCTTTTTCAGCCATCCAGTTTTGCATGTAACAGCCGGCAACGCTATGTCCTTGTTCTTTTAGCAATAATGCTGTGACGGCAGAATCAACGCCACCGGAAAGGCCCACTAAGATTTTTTGTTTTGTGTTCATGGGCGGAGTATACAACAAACCTGTAAAAACACCTTGTCTTTTGGGTGATTTCCGATTAGTATCACTGCACTTGATTATTGCGGGGTGGAGCAGTCTGGCAGCTCGTCGGGCTCATAACCCGAAGGTCGTAGGTTCAAATCCTGCCCCCGCTACCATCTGTGTGGGACGTAATTTACGTCTTAACATAATGAAACCGTTGCACTTATGGCGGTTTTTGAAGAAGGGGCTTTTGCCCCTTTTTTTATGGATTTTTTATGTGAGCCGCAGGGTGTTTGATGCGAGCCGCGGACGTAATTTGCAGGATATATAGCTATGCTAGACCAACATATTCGTGCGTTAATCGAACCCGTGATTCAATCTCATGGCTTTGAAATATGGTCTTGTGAAGTGCATCATAGTGGTCGCCATTCATTATTGCGTGTAACGGTTGATAACCTTGAAAAAGGCGTATCACTCGAAGACTGTGCGTTAATAAGTCGTGAAATTGGTGCTATTTTGGATGTGGAAGATCCTATCAAGACAGAATATCAATTAGAGATCTCTTCCCCGGGTATGGATCGTGTTTTGTCGACAATCCCCCATTTTACACGCTATATTGGCGCTGAGATTAAAGTAAAATTCCGTGCGCCCCATGCGCACAAAAGCGGTATTGCGACAATTGAAAAAGTAGAGGGTGACACACTTTATTTAATCTTAAATAAAGAAACAATGCAGGTAACGTTAAGCGATATTCAAAAAGCGAATGTTTTTGTACGATAGAGGTGAGACGATGAGTAAAGATATTTTGTTAATTGCGCAATCCATTGCAAATGAGCGTGGTGTTGAAGAAGAAGTTATTTTTGAAGCGATTGAGTTGGCGCTCGCTTCAACTGCTGCGCGACGTTATCACCCAGAAACGCCTTTAATTCGTGTAGCGATTGATCGTAAAACAGGTGATTATGCTACGTATCGTCGTTGGGAAGTGGTTTCTGAAGAAGAAGCGGCAATGCGTGAATTTCCAGAGCAAGTTATTACTTTGTCGAAAGCGCAAGAAATCAATGCAGATTTGGCGGTAGGTGATTTTGTTGAAGAACTTGCGGAAAATCCTGAGTTTGGCCGTATTGCTGCACAACAAACCAAGCAGGTATTAGTACAAAAAGTACGTGAAGCAGAACGTGAAAAAATCTTGTCACAGCATCAAGCGAAAGTCGGTACCTTAATGATCGGCACGGTTAAACGTGTGACACGTGATCATGCCATTTTAGATATGGGTGATAATGCTGAAGGTTTATTGTTACGTGAAGATATGATTCCACGCGAAGCATTTCGTGTGAACGATCGCATTCGTGTTTACTTAAAAGAATTGCGTCGTGAAAAACGCGGCCCTCAATTATCGTTAAGCCGTGTTGCACCTGAATTCTTGATTGAATTATTTAAAATTGAAGTGCCTGAAATTGGTGAAGAAGTGATTACCATTATGGGTGCTGCGCGTGATCCAGGTTCTCGTGCAAAAATTGCGGTTAAAACCAATGATGGTCGTATTGATCCAATTGGTGCATGCGTGGGTATGCGTGGTGCGCGCGTACAAGCCGTGTCGAATGAATTGGCGGGCGAACGTATTGATATTATTTTGTGGGATGATAATGCAGCGCAACTGGTCATCAATGCGATGGCACCTTCAGAAGTATCGTCGATTGTAATGGATGAAGAAACGCACACGATGGATATCGTCGTGACAGAAGATCAATTAGCGCAAGCGATTGGTCGTGCAGGTCAAAACGTACGTCTTGCAAGCGAACTAACCGGTTGGACGCTCAATGTGATGACAGAGCAAGACGCAACGACCAAAGAAGCCAATGAATCGTCAAAACATAGAGAAATGTTTGTCGAGAAATTGGAAATTGATGGTAGTGTTGCTGATGTGTTGGTCGCAGAAGGCTTTACCTCTTTAGAAGATGTTGCGTATGTGCCAATTGATGAATTAAAAGCGGTTGAAGGTTTTGATGATCAATTAGCCGAAGCCCTACAGCAGCGCGCAAGTGATGTGTTGTTGACACAAGAACTGTTGGGTGGTGATGAACCTGATCAATATGATTTATTGGCGGTTGAAGGCATGACATCAGAGTTAGCTTCAGAGTTAATGGCAAAAGGCATTAATACGCGTGATGAATTGGCAGAGTTATCTGTTGATGAATTAAATGATATGTTTGGTTTTGATAAAGAGGCTGCGGCTGATTTAATTATGAAAGCGCGTGCGCATTGGTTTCAATAAGGGTGAGTGTGCGTGTCAGAGGTTTAAATTTGATTGTACCTCTGACACTCACGCGCACACGCACATTCACACGCACACTCACTGTAAACAGAGATTAAAAAAATATGGCAACTGTAACAATTAAGCAACTCGCAGACCTCGTTCGCACGACGCCAGAGCGTTTAAAAGAACAATTGAAAGAAGCGGGCGTTATCGTAACAAGCGATGATCAAGCTATTTCTGACGATGAAAAACGAAAGTTATTATTGCACTTAAAAAGCCGGCGTGTGAGCGATGAAAAGCCTGCGTTAGCGACGACAACGACGCGTTCAACATTAACAATGCAGCCACGCCAAGTGCGTCAAAGTGGGGGTGTTGTCACACAGAATAAAAAAAGTGTGAGCGTAGAAGTGCGCACGAAACGTGTGATTAAGCCACCGACCGTTGTTACAGAAGTATCTACACCGCGTGTGGTAGAAACTGCGCCTACACCCGCTCCTGTGGAAGAGCAGCCAGTTGTTTCAAAGCCGATAGAGGCAGTGGTTGAAACAGTGCAAAAATCTGAGATTAAGCCAGGTCAGCCTGTTGTTTTGGATAAACTGAAGAAAGCAGAATCTGTTGCTGCTCCCTCTCCTTCTCAAGATGTTTTAGGTAAGAAAACAAAACGTGGAAAAGCAGGTGACGATTCTGATGATGACGGAAAAACGGGTGCGCGTAATAAAAAGCCAGTAAAGCGTGATTTTACAGCGCCACGTTCGCATCGTATTACTATGTTGCCGAGCGCTGGTGATGATGAAGAGGGTGGTGAATTTCACTCTTTCCGTCGTCGTAAAAAATTCAAGGGTAAAGCGGATTCAAAAGCCACTTTTGATCATAGCTTTGCAAAACCAGTGACGCCTGTTACGCATGAAGTCAGCATTCCAGAAATGATCACTGTGGGTGAATTGGCACAAAAAATGTCAGTAAAAGCCGCTGAAGTCATCAAAGTGATGATGAAAATGGGTGCGATTGTGACCATCAACCAACCTATTGATCAAGATACCGCGATGTTGCTTGTTGAAGAAATGGGACACAAAGGGATAGCAACAAAAGAAAATGCGATTGAAGAGGGCTTGTTAGATTATAAAGAAGACGTGAACCGTGAAGCGGTTGATCGCCCACCTGTTGTTACCATTATGGGCCATGTCGATCATGGTAAAACATCATTGCTCGATTATATTCGTCGTACGAAAGTAACGGCGGGTGAAGCGGGTGGTATTACGCAGCATATTGGTGCGTATCACGTCGATACACCGCGTGGAACCATTACCTTTTTAGATACGCCAGGTCACGAAGCGTTTACAGCGATGCGTGCACGTGGTGCGCAATGCACGGATATCGTTGTGCTTGTTGTTGCTGCTGATGATGGTGTAAAACCGCAAACGATTGAAGCAATTAAGCATGCGAAAGCGGCAAAAGTACCCGTCGTTGTTGCGATTAATAAGATGGATAAGCACGATAAAGATTTGGATCGTGTAAAAACAGAATTATCACAGCATGACATTATTTCTGAAGAGTGGGGTGGCGACACGCAATTCCATTACATCTCTGCTAAAACAGGAGATGGTGTGGATGCTTTGCTTGAAGGTATTTTATTACAAGCGGAAGTCTTGGAATTAAAAGCACCGAATACAGGTATGGCACATGGTGTTGTGTTGGAATCACGATTGGATAAAGGCCGTGGCCCTGTTGCAACCATTCTTGTAACGAGTGGTGTATTGAAAAAAGGGGATATTTTATTGGCGGGTCATGAATTTGGCCGTATTCGCGCCATGATTGGCGACAATGGCAAGCCTGTTGAATCGGTAGGTCCGTCTATTCCTGTTGAAGTATTGGGTTTATCTGCTGTGCCGACGGCGGGTGATGAGGCGATTGTTGTGCCGAATGAACGTAAAGCGCGAGAAATTGCAAGTTTCCGTCATGGTAAGCATCGTGATGTGCGTTTGGCTAAACAGCATGCGATGCGTCTTGAAAACTTATTTTCAAATATTGGTTCTGAGCAAGCCATTCTGAATGTGGTATTGAAAGCCGATGTTCAAGGTTCATTAGAAGCGCTTCAAGATTCATTAATGAAGTTATCAACGCCTGAAGTAAAAGTAGTTATTATTTCTTCTGCGGTAGGTGGTATTACAGAATCGGATATTAATTTGGCAATGGCATCGAATGCGGTTGTGCTTGGATTTAATGTGCGTGCGGATGCAGGTGCGCGTGCATTGGTTGAAAAAGAATCTGTTGATTTGCGTTATTACAGCATTATTTATGATTTGATTGATGAAATTAAATCGGCGATGACTGGCTTATTAGCGCCAAAATTTGATGAGAAAATTGTGGGCTTGGCGCAAGTGCGTGAAGTGTTCCGTTCCTCAAAATTTGGTTCTATTGCGGGTTGTATGGTTATTGATGGCATTGTGCGTCGTAGTCTTCCCATTCGTGTATTGCGTAACAACGTTGTGATCTATCAGGGCGCATTGGAATCATTGCGTCGCTTTAAAGAAGATGCAAGTGAAGTGCGTAATGGCATGGAATGTGGTATCGGCGTTAAAAATTATAATGATATTAAAAACGGCGACCAAATTGAATGTTACGAACGGGTTCAAGTCGCACGGACGCTATAGAGACGCGATTGATCGCGTCTTTGAAAAGCTGAGAGTATATTATGAAATCCAAACGTACTAACCGGGTTGCTGAATTAATTCAGATGACTATTGCGCAACTTTTGCGTAAAGAAGTGCGTGATCCGCGTTTAGTGTCGGTTACGTTGACGGGCGTTGATTTAGCGCCTGATTTTACGCAGGCCATTATTTTTTTCACGATGTTAGATCCGAGTAAAAAAAATATTGATGGTGCTAAAAAAGCTTTTGAAAAAGCGTCTGGTTTTTTTCGTGCGCACTTATCAAAAACAACGGAATTGCGCCATACGCCCAAATTGATTTTTCGTTTTGATACGGCTATAGAGGAAGGCGAAAAAATTTCAGCATTGTTGAAAGATGCATGATGCGAGCATGAGTGGTGCTTGGTGCGAGCATGAGTGATGTTTGATGCGAGCATGAGCGTAGCGAGTGTTTTTGCAGGGTCTTGTGAGTATCGAGATTTTCTGCAAAAACACTCGCTAAGCTCATGCTCGTATCGAGCATCGGAGCATTGCTTATGTTTCCATCATGTTCACATCGAGAGATGAGAGAACTTAAACCATAATGAACGGCATATTCCTCCTCGACAAACCCATTGGGCTTTCTTCTAATCATGCCTTACAGCGTGTAAAGCGTTTATTTCAGGCAAAAAAAGCGGGGCATACAGGCACGTTGGATCCGCTTGCTTCGGGTATGTTGCCGATTTGTTTGGGTGAAGCCACCAAGTTTTCGCAGTATGTATTAGATTGCGATAAAACCTATCTTGTCACGATGCAGCTCGGTGTTCGTACGAACACGAGTGATGCAGAAGGTGAGATTATTGCAACAAAAACGGTTCCCCATTTTTCCTTGCAAAATATCGATGCTGCTTTCGATGCATTTCGTGGCAACATTTTACAAATCCCTACGATGTTTTCTGCTTTAAAACACAATGGCATACCTTTGTATGATTATGCGCGTCGGGGTATTACGATTGACCGTGCTGCGCGTCCAATCACACTTTATAACATTGCTGTTTTATCGATCGACAATCATTTTGTGAATTACATGGTGAAATGCAGCAGTGGCACTTATGTGCGCACATTGACCGATGATGTGGGTGAAAAATTAGGCTGTGGTGCGCATGTCACGCAATTGCGTCGATTGTCTGTGGGAAAATATCTTGAAAAAGACATGATTACCTTGGAACAACTACAAACTTTAGAGCATCCTGAACGCTATTTATTACCGATGGATACAGCGGTGGATCATTTTCCGATTTTAATGCTTTCAGAGGCGTCTCAGCTAGCATTACAGCAAGGAAAAGTAATTGCAGGTGATGATGCAAAAATAGGTTTGGTGCGATTATATAGTGAAAACCAAGGTTTTTTTGGCATGGGTGAAGTGATGAGTGATGGTCGGCTTATTTCAAAGCGTTTGATTAACCCATCGAATAATTAGATACGGATCCTTCTAAAAATTTTAAAATTGAGAACTATTTTCAAAAAATCAGTGACTATTTCTCAATACCATCGTATTATTGCGAAAATGATTTTGGAGAGATGGCAGAGTGGTTTAATGCGGCGGTCTTGAAAACCGTTGAGGGTAACTCCCTCCCAGAGTTCGAATCTCTGTCTCTCCGCCAAATGTAGTGAGTCTCGGTAATGATTAGCGTGCTCCTAGTTGATGATCATGATCTCGTCCGTACGGGCATCAAAAAAATTCTAGATGATGTTTCTGGAATCAAAGTTATTGGTGAAGCGTCAACCGGTGAAGAAGCGGTTAAGGTTGCGCGAAAATCCAGGCCTAACGTGGTCATTATGGACGTCAAAATGCCTGGAATTGGGGGTTTTGAAGCCACTCGAAAATTAATACGTGTTGATCCTGACATTAAAGTCCTCGTTTTAACGATTTGTGACAATGATTTGTATCCGGCGCGTTTGTTGCAAGCGGGAGCATCTGGTTATTTAACCAAGGGTGCTTCAATGGACGAAATGGTTCGCGCTATTCGTGCGATACATGCTGGACAGCGTTTTATCAGCTCAGAAATTGCCAATCGGCTGGCATTTCGGCATGTCAGTGATCAAGAAGCTTCTCCTTTTGAGTTATTATCTGAGCGTGAATTGCAGGTGATGATGATGATTACGCGTGGCACGACGGTGCAGCACATTGCTGAGAGTTTGTGTCTCAGTACAAAAACCGTCAATAGCTACCGTTATCGTATTTTCAGTAAATTAAAAGTTAAAAATGATGTGGAATTGACTTTGCTGGGGATTCGTCATGGGGTGGTAGATTCGGAGAAGTGACTGTGACTGTGACTGTGTCAGAGGTGCAATCAAATTCTTTCTTAATACAACAACACTTTTTGAAGTAGAATAATTAATTATAAATAAATCTAGATTGTGCCTCCGACACAGTCACAGTCACAGTCACGGTCACGAAAACCATGAATCAGTTACAAAACCTCCCCAACAAACCTGGCGTCTATCGCTTTTTCGACAATCATCAAAAAATCATCTACGTTGGTAAAGCCAAAGATTTAAAAAAACGTGTCTCTCAATACTTTCAAAAAAAAACGCAAGATAAAAAAACCGCGGCGCTTGTTGAAAAAATTGCCGATATTCAAATCACCATCACAGAAAATGAAAATCAGGCTTTATTATTAGAATTAAATTTAATTAAGGCACATCGTCCTAAATATAATATTTTATTGCGTGATGATAAATCTTACCCTTTTTTATTTTTATCCGAAGAAGCCTTTCCACGACTGGATTATCATCGGGGTGCGCGTAAAGAAAAAGGTCGCTATTTTGGGCCATACCCCAATGCAGGGTCCGTGCGTGATAATTTGGCATTGATTCAAAAACTATTTCAATTGCGGCAATGCAGCAGTATTTTCTTTAAAAATCGTTCGCGTCCTTGCTTGCAATATCAAATTGGTCGTTGTACAGCGCCTTGTGTTAATTATGTATCAAAAGAAAATTATCAATTACAAGTAAAAGATGCGATAGACTTTTTGTCGGGTAAAAATAAAACGGTGATGGCATCGATTGAAAATCGGATGATAGAAGCTTCTGAAAAAATGAATTATGAGAATGCTGCCCATTTACGTGATTTATTAATTCGCTTGCGAAAATTACAAGCGCAACAATTTGTGATTGGTGAAAAAGGTAATATTGATATTTTTGGATTAGCAGAAAAATTAGGTGAGATGTGTATTGCTGTTGTCTCTGTGCGTCATGGTAATTTGTTAGGCCATAAAACTTTCTTTCCAAGGCTGCCAGAAAATTCAACGCGTGAAGAAGTCTTAAGTGCGTTTATTCCACAATACTATTGCAATACCTTGCGTGGCCATGATTCAGTTGATTGGATTGTGAGTAATGAAAAAATTGCAGATCGCGCATGGATTGAAAAATGTTTGCAAGAACAGTGGCAGTCAAAAGTAAGCATTACCGCGCGTCAAATGCCGGCTTTTCGTGAATGGCAATCTATTGCGCTGAATAATGCAGAGCAAGCCTTACTACAACATCAGTCTGATAAAAATCAATTGATTGAAAAATGGGAGTCCTTTCAGACAATGTTGGGATTACCCAATAAACCAGAGCGTGTGGAATGCTTTGATATCAGCCATACGATGGGAGAGGCCACCAAAGCATCCTGTGTTGTGTTTGGAGAGCAGGGGGCTATTAAAAAGCTGTATCGGCAATTTACTATTGAAAATATCACCCCAGGGGATGATTATGCGGCGATGACACAAGCATTGACACGCCGCTACACACACTTGAAAATGCATAATCTTTCTTTGCCAGATGTCATTATTATTGATGGGGGTAAAGGGCAGCTAACAATGGCAATTGAAGTGATGGAATCATTGCAGATTTCTGGTGTTATATTGCTGGGTGTTGCAAAGGGCCCAACCCGCAAAGCGGGCTTAGAAAAAATTATTCTTGATAACAAAGCGATTGAATTACCGCAAGAGAGCCCGGCACGATTCTTGATTCAACAGATTCGAGACGAAGCACATCGATTTGCGATTACTGCGCATCGAAAAATGCGTGGTAAAAATAGATTACAGTCGGTATTAGATACAATTGCAGGTGTGGGTGGCGAGCGTAAAAAAGCCTTGCTCCATTATTTTGGTGGGTTGAGTGAATTAAAAAAAGCGAGTGCAGCAGAAATTTCAAAGGTGAAGGGTGTAAGTCGAGACTTGGCGAAGCGTATTTATGATGCGCTAAGGTAGTTGTACGCGAAGACCAGACAGTAGCGCAGCCAGAAGGCTTCGCGCAGATAATGATAAAAGAGAAAACATATGATTACCATCGAAAAAAACATCCCTTTTTCCAAGTCCATCATGTGGGCTGACCAAAAGAAATATTATAACGAAAAAGGTATTCAGGCCTGGGATGATGATGTGCCTTTTTATATTACCAGCAATCCTTTTATCGCAAAAAGCTATGCAGAAATGGCAATTTCTTTTATGCAAGATTGGATTTTAAAAAATCCTTCTGCAAAAAATGACATTTTTTATTTATTAGAGCTGGGAACGGGTACCGGTCAATTTAGCTTTTATTTTTTAAAAAATTTTTTACAACTTCAAAAAATTTTAAAATTAGAAGCTATTAAAATTTGTTATGTTATGTCCGACATTTCTGCCAACTCTTTTGAGTTTTGGGAAAATCATGCAGGTTTAAAGCCGTTTCTAGAGGCAGGGATGTTAGATTTTTCTGTTTATGATATGTATCGCAGTGAGAGTATTAATTTATATAAATCACAGGAAATTATTTCTGAAAAGACAATTAAAAATCCATTGATCGTGATTGCCAATTATTTATTTGATTCTATTGCGACAGATGTTTTTACTGTACGCGATAAAAAATTATTTGAATCGACGGTAACCATTGAAACAGATGAAAAAAATACGGAAAATGGTTTTCCGAAGGACTGGCAAAAAACAAAAATAAGTTATCAAGAAAATGAAATCAAAGAACATTATTATCATAATGAATTAGATGCTGTTTTGTTTGACTATCAAAATACCTTGATGGAGTCACATTTTCAATTCCCAATTTCAGGCTTAGTTGCCTTGCAGCGTCTGCAGAAAATTGGCAATGGTAAAATGTTGCTATTAAGTTCAGACAAAGGTTATTCCAATACAGAAGAGTTAGATCACTGTGATTATCCAGAGTTGGATTTCCATGGCTCTTTTTCTGTGATGGTGAATTACCATGCTATCGCTCAGTTTTTGAAAATGCATCAGGGTGATTCCGTTATTCAATCGTTTCGTGAACATATTACAACGGGCGTATTTTCAAGTGGGTTTACCTTAGAACATTTTTCACAATTACAATTAGCCATTTCACATATGATTTATGGCTTTAGTCCGACAGATTATTTTATTATTTATGAACATTTCATTGAACACTATAAAAACTGCGCTTTAGAAGTGATGGCATCGTATTTGAATTTATCGCATTGGGATCCTTATTTGTTTGATCATATTAGTGAGTATTTGTGTGAGCTTGCTGAAGAAGGCGAGCCCGATGTTGTCTCATTTTTAGCAAAAAATATGTCAAAAATTTCGGATAACGTTTTTTGTTTGCCAACATCAGAAGATACGTATTTTAGTATTGGTGTATTTTTCCAGAATATTGGCCGATTTGAAGAAGCTGTCAGTTATTATGAAAAATCACTTGAATTTTTTGGTGATAGTGATGTTGCGCTGTTTAATATGGGTATGTGTTATTACAGCTTGGATCGTAATGAAAAAGCTGTTGAATTATTAGAGCGTGCGCATGCATTTAATGCAGACGCTAAAGATGCAAAAGAGTGGATTTCGGTAATTCAAAATGAGAAGTAAGTTTTTAACGTGGAGACGTTGATTTATTAAGTCTCCTCTGAAACGTATAAAATTTGGGATTTAATTATGTGGACTTTCAAATTAATCAGTTTATTTAGCATTCTCCTTATTACCTTGATTTCAGGCTTGTACCCTTTTTTTAAAAAATTAAAATCGAAAGATGAGCCTAACTTTCTTATTCCGGAATCAGTAGCGGCAGGTGTGTTTTTAGGGGCTGCATTGATTCATATGCTGGGGGATGCATCACAACGTTTTTATCAGCTGTCTTTTCATTATCCACTTGCCTTTTTATTAACTGGTACGACTTTTTTATTTTTATTATGGCTGGAGCATATTGGACGAGAAATTGTCTCGCATGAAGGAAGTTCCAGCAGCACATTTGCGATTTTAGCGACGCTGATGCTTTCCATACATGCATTCTTAATGGGTGCAGCATTAGGGCTAGGAAAATCCTTTTCTGTGATGTTTGTAATCTTTTTGGCAATTATTGCTCACAAATGGGCAGAGAGCTTTTCACTTGCTGTGCAGGTCAATAAAAGCCATTTTCAATTCAAAACTAATTTAATGTTGTTTTTAGTATTTTCATTGATGACACCATTTGGTATTTTGCTGGGTGCTACAGCGAATACTTTTTTTGGGAATTATCCTCTCTTGCAGCCAATTTTTAGTTCACTTGCTGCGGGTACATTTCTCTATTTAGGTACCTTGCATGGATTGGAAAAAGCAACGCTTGTTAAGCAATGCTGTGATTTAAAGCGATTTTATTTTGTGATTTTAGGTTTTGCTATTATGGCCGTTGTTGCAATATGGACTTAGGGGCTGTAACAGGTCACGCAATGGCATCAACTTAAGCATTTTTTGATCAGCAATTCCCCGTGAACAAAAAATTTCCATCTTTTGGCGATCTTGAACGGTAATTTGTTTCGAAAATGCTCATGGACTTCATGACCACTGCGCTTTTCTCAACAAATTACCGTTCAACCTCGTCTAAAATCTGAAAATTAGCGGTTTTTCAGATAGTCGTGGGGAATCGCTGTTTTTTGATGCGAGCATGAGCGTAGCGAGTGTATTTTTGCAGGATATCTCGATGCACATCAAACTAAAAATACACTCGCTACGCTCATGCTCGCATCAAAGCGCTTAAGGCTGCGCGTCGCTTTGCAAATATAATTTATACCATTTTCCTTGGGTCAACTGCTTTATCAAAATCAGCTGCCGATAGATAGCCTAATGCCAAACACGCTTCTTTCAAAGAGGTATTTTCCGCATGTGCTTTTTTTGCAATTTTTGCGGCTTTATCATAACCAATCACTTGATTAAGTGCGGTTACCAACATTAATGAATTATCTAAATAATGTTTAATGACAGGTAAATTGGCTTCAATGCCAACAATGCAAAATTCAGTAAACGATTTTGCGCTATCTGCCAATAAATAAATCGATTGAATTAAATTGTAAATCATGACGGGTTTAAAAACGTTTAGCTCAAAATTACCTTGTGATCCTGCAAAGCCAATGCATGCATCATTGCCCATGACTTGTGCGCAAACCATTGTTATCGCTTCACTTTGCGTTGGGTTGACTTTGCCAGGCATAATCGATGAGCCAGGTTCATTTTCAGGGATGTTGATTTCACCAATGCCACAACGTGGGCCGGACGCAAGCCAGCGAATATCATTAGCAATTTTCATAAAGGCACAAGCAATCGTCTTTAACACGCCGCTGATCATGACAATTTCATTGTGTGCTGAAAGCGCTTCAAATTTATTGTCGGCATCAATAAAATGTAAACCGGTCATTTTTGAAATATGTTTTGCTGTTTTTTCTGCGAATTTTTTTGATGAATTTAATCCTGTGCCAACGGCGGTTCCACCAATAGCCAATCGCAATAGTAATTGTTTTTCGCGTTCCAATACGGTTAAGCACATATCGAGCTGCGCAACATAGCCTGAAAATTCTTGCCCTAAGGTTAATGGCACGGCATCTTGCAAGTGTGTGCGACCAATTTTAATAATGTCTTTAAATTCAACTTGCTTTTTATGCAGCGCGTCACGCATGGTTTTTAATGCGGGTATTAACTGATGTTCTACCATTTCAGCCGCAGCAATATGCATTGCTGTTGGGAAGGTATCGTTTGATGATTGTGACATATTCACATCATCATTGGGGTGTATGGGGGTTTTACTACCCATTACGCCGCCTGCCATTTCAATCGCGCGATTTGAAATCACTTCATTCGCATTCATATTGGTTTGTGTGCCGCTACCGGTTTGCCAAATATGCAAAGGAAAGTGTGTATCTAATTTATTGCTGATCACTTCATCTGCCGCTTTGCATATCAATTCACATTTTTCTTTTGATAATTTGTCGATGTCATGGTTCGCAAGTGCAGCGGCTTTTTTCAAAATGCCGAGTGCGCGAATGAGTTCATGTGGCATCCTTTCGCGACCAATGTTGAAGTGATGTAAAGAACGTGCTGTCTGTGCCCCACCGTATTGATTATTGGGCACTGCAATTTCGCCCATACTGTCTTTTTCCATGCGGGTGTTTGTCATGTTCTCAGGTCCTTTTAGTGATTATTTTTTTTGATGGTGCCCCGGAGCCGAATCGAACGGCCGACCTGCCCCTTAGGAGGGGGCTGCTCTATCCACTGAGCTACCGGGGCATAATCTTCGTCTTTTTCTTTTATGCTTCGTTATAATTTATCGCGTTTAATGCTAAATCGTTTCTTCGTCTCTTTTCGTAAATATTTCTACGCCATTTTCCGTTACGCCAAGAGTATGTTCCCATTGTGCGGACAAACGGCGGTCTTTGGTAATTACAGTCCAATAATCCCCTAGCAATTTTATATCCCGCTTTCCGGCATTAATCATGGGTTCAATCGTGAATGTCATGCCTGGTACAATTTCAGGTCCTGTGCCTTTTTTCCCATAATGCAATATTTGTGGGTCTTCGTGAAATATTTTGCCAATGCCGTGACCACAGTATTCACGCACCACCGAATAGCGGTTTTTTTCAGCATGTTCTTGAATGGCATGGCCAATGTCACCCAATTTCACACCTGGTTTTACCATGCGAATGGCAAGATATAAACATTCTTGGGTAATTTGTATCAGTTTTTTTGTGTAATTTTCAACCTCGCCAACGCAAAACATTTTGCTGGTATCGCCATGATAGCCGTCTTTAATGACGGTGACATCAATATTAACCGCATCGCCGTTTTGTAGGGGTTTATCGTTTGGTATTCCATGACAAATAACGTGATTGACAGAAGTGCAAATCGACTTTGGAAAATTTTCTTTGGCTTTTTCACCCGTGTAATGGGGGTAATTGAGTGGTGCTGGAATGGCTTTTTGTACGTTTACGATATAATCGTGACAAATGTCATTGAGTTGATTGGTTGTCACGCTTGGCTTAACGTGGGGGCCAATCATGGTTAAAACATCCGCTGCCAGCTTTCCGGCAACACGCATTTTTTCAAATTCTTCAGGGGTTTTTAAAATAATAGTCATTATGGGTTGTTTCGCTCGTAATTCGGTTATAGTCGGTTGTTGTGCTGGTTAGTCTATGGTATAAAGCACTGCTAATTTTAGCAAACTAAAAAACCACATTTATCACACCGTTGTTTTAGGGTGTTTGTTGTGCATAATTCGACCAGCGGGTTGCGCGTGTTGCGAGCCGTGTATGTTGCGAGCCGCGCGTGTAACAAGCGGAATTATCCCACAACAAATTTAAAACAGCTGATAAATGGTCGTCAAACCCTTGGAGAAAACGATGACAGTTTCAATTTCTATGCAACAAATGTTGGAAGCGGGTGTTCATTTTGGGCATCAAAAACGTTTCTGGAATCCTAAAATGGCGCCATTTATCTTTGGCGAACGTGAAAAATTACACATTATCAATCTCGAAAAAACCTTACCTATGTTTCGTCAATTGTTAGAAACGATTGCAAAAACAACAGGCAAGCGCGGCAAAGTCATGTTCGTTGGTACAAAACATGCGGCGCGCGATATTATCCGTGAAGAAGCGACACGTTGTGGCATGCCTTATGTCGACAAACGTTGGTTGGGTGGTATGTTGACGAACTACAAAACGATTCGTCAATCCATCAAGCGCTTAAAAGATTTAGAAGCGATGTTGTTGAATCCAAAAGCCCTCGTTGGTAAAACGAAAAAAGAAGTGTTGAATATCCAACGCGAAAAAGAAAAATTGGCGGCAAATTTGGATGGTATTAAAAACATGGGTGGCTTGCCTGACATGCTTTTTGTTATCGACGTAAAACAAGAAAAAACATCGATTCAAGAAGCAAAACGTTTGGGTATTCCTGTTGCTGCGATTGTTGATACCAATGTTAGCCCAGAAGATGTTGATTTCATGGTGCCTGGCAATGATGACGCGATGCGTGCTATTCGTTTCTACTGCCGTACTATTGCTGATGTGATTATCGATTCGCGTCGTTCAATTATCGAAGAAGAAGCTGAAAAAGACCGTGAACGTGCTGAACGTGCAAAAGCACGTGCTAACAAATCAGCAAAACCAGCTGATGTGAAAACCGTTAAGAAAGTGGTGAAAAAAGATGAAGCGGTTGAAGCGGTAGCTGCAGAAGCAGCAGCAGTAGTTGCAAAACCTGCTGAAAAAAAAGCAGTTAAAAAAGCGAAATAAAGTGACTGTGACTGTGAATGTGTCGGAGGTTTTAATTAGAGCAAACCTCCGACACAGTCACAGTCACATTTTTACCGTCACATCACCTAGAGGTTTATAAAATGTCAGAAATTACAGCAAGTATGGTAAAAGAACTGCGCGAAATCACAAGCGCTGGCATGATGGAATGCAAAAAAGCATTGGTTGAAGCCAATGGTGATATGGATTTGGCCATTGATAACATGCGTAAAAATGGTCAAGCAAAAGCAGCAAAACGTGCTGGCAAAATTGCGGCAGAAGGTGTGATTGTTGTTGCGTTATCTGATGATCAAAAACGTGCGTCAATGCTGGATGTTAACTGTGAAACAGATTTTGTTGCGCGCGATAGCGGGTTTAAAGCATTCGCAAACACAATGGCTCAGGTAGCGTTGGCATCAAATGCGAATGATGTGGCTGCTTTGATGTCACAAAAAGCACCTGAAGGTGAAGGTACTTGTGAACAAGTACGTGAAACAATGGTTTCAAAAATTGGCGAAAACATTCATGTGCGTCGTGTGACAACCGTAGCATCGACGGGCTGTGTGAATTATTATTTGCATGGTGATCGTATTGGTGTCTTGGTTGAATTGGATAAACACAATCCTGAATTGGCAAAAGACATTGCAATGCATATTGCAGCGACAAATCCATTGGCAATTGATGCAAGTGGTGTGTCACAGGACGTATTAGCAAAAGAACGCGAAATTGTTAGTGCACAAGCAGCGACTTCTGGAAAACCTGCAAACATTATTGAAAAAATGGTTGAAGGTCGTATCCAGAAATTTATACAAGAAGTGTGCTTAGTGCATCAGCCTTTTGTTAAAAACCCTGATCAAACGGTGCAAGATTTATTGAAAGCAGCCGATGCAAAAGTGGTTTCTTTTGTACGCTTTGTTGTGGGTGAAGGTATTGAAAAACAAGTGACTGATTTAGCAGCTGAAGTTGAAGCGACGCTAAAAGGAGCATAAGCTGAGGTGTGTGAGTGTGCATGTGCGTGTGAGGATCAGAGGTTTATAATTGCACCTCTGACACTCACGCTGACACTCACACTCCCCCTAAATTAAGGAGTTCAAATGACCCCTGCATATCGACGCATTTTACTCAAGATGAGTGGTGAAGCTTTAATGGGTGATGGTGATAGTGCTATCTCTCCTGCTGTCTTAAAACGTTTTGCAACAGAAATTGATGAAGTGCGCAAATTGGGTGTGCAAGTTGCTATTGTGATTGGTGGTGGTAATTTCTGTCGTGGTGTTCAATTATCTGAAGTTGGTATCAATCGCATTACTGGCGATCATATGGGTATGGTTGCAACGATCATGAATGCGTTGGCATTGCGTGATGCGTTTGAACAATCTGAAATGCCGGTTCGTATTCTTTCTGCCGTTGCTGTGGGTGGCATGGTGGATTTATTCCATCGTCGCAAAGCAATTCATCATTTAGAACAAGGTCGTATTGTTATTTTTTCAGCAGGTACGGGTAATCCTTTATTTACGACGGATTCTGCTGCGAGCTTGCGCGGCATTGAAATTGATGCTGATGTTGTGTTGAAAGCAACAAATGTTGATGGCGTTTATTCTGAGGACCCTCGTAAAAATCCAAATGCAACCTTGTTTAAACATTTGACGTATCAACAAGCGTTAGAAAAGGAATTTGCAGTAATGGATTTGGCGGCATTTTGTCAGTGTCGTGATTACCAAATGCCATTACGTGTATTTAATATTGGAAAACCAGGTATGCTTCTCAAAGTTGTGATGGGTGAAGATGTTGGAACATTGGTTGATGGAAATCCTTAAGAGGGAAAGAGTATATGAGCGATAATATTCAGCGTGATGCAAAACAACGCATGGAAAAAACAATTGATGCGTTGAAACAAGAGTTAGCAAAATTGCGTACGGGTCGTGCGCATCCGGGGTTGCTTGAGCACTTAATGGTAAGTTACTACGGTGTGCCAACACCCTTGTCACAAGTGGCGAATGTTGCGATTGAAAATTCACGTACATTGATAGTAACGCCCTGGGAAAAAAATATTGTTTCGGACATTGAGAAAGCCATTATTACTGCAAACTTGGGCTTGAATCCTAATACGGCCGGTACAGTTATTCGCATTCCGATGCCACCGTTAACAGAGGAACGTCGTAAAAGCCTAGGTAAAGTGGTTCGAGAAGAAGCAGAACGTGCGCGTGTTGCAGTACGTAATATTCGTCGTGATGCAAATCAAGAATATAAAAATTTATTGAAAGATAAAGTGATTAGCGAAGATGATTTGCGCCGTTCAGAAACCATTATGCAAAAAACGACGGATGAAATGGTAGCGAAAATAGATGCGGTATCTGCTGCAAAAGAAAAAGATTTAATGGAGATGTAGAACTGTGACTGTGTCTGTGACTGTGTCTGAGGCTCAATCTAACACAAACCTAAAATAAAACTATCTGTGCATGATTTTTTAATTTAACGTTTGCATTAAATTGAGCCCCCCTCACAGTCACAGTCACGGTCACATTCCTGATTATGCCCCCCCCTATCATTCCTACACACGTTGCCATCGTTATGGATGGTAACGGTCGCTGGGCAAAACAGCGTTTATTACCGCGTGTGATGGGGCATCGTGCTGGTGTAAAATCTGTGCGGCGCGCCATTGATTTTTGCGGCGCAGAGGGTATCAAAATACTTTCTTTATTTACATTAAGCATTGAAAATTTTTTATATCGACCTGTAACAGAAGTCGAATTTTTATTGTCATTATTAATCGACATGTTCACCAAAAATATTGATGAACTGCATGAGAAAAACGTCTGTATTCGTGTTGCTGGTGATATTTCTGTCTTTTCACAAGAGATTCAACATCAGATTCAACGGGCAATAACACGGACGCAACATAATGACGGGTTAATTTTAGTGCTTGCCTTAAATTACAGTGGTCGATGGGATATTATGCAGGCTGCAAAAAAATTTGCAGAGGCTGTTTTAGAGAAAAAATATACGCTTCCTGACTGTGAAGAAAAAGATTTTTCACAGTTTTTATGTTTGAATGATTTGCCAGAGCCAGATCTTTTTATTCGTACGAGCGGCGAGCAACGCATTAGTAATTTTTTCTTGTGGCAATTAGCCTATACAGAGTTATTTTTTACAGAGATATTCTGGCCTGATTTTGATGAAAAAATTTTTGCGGAAGCAATCGTTGCTTTTCAGAAACGTGAACGTCGGTTTGGCTTGACGGGTGAACAGGTAGCAAAAAACAAATAGCGGGTATTTATGCTTAAAAAACGAATTTTAACCGCAGTAATTGCGCTGCCTTTGCTTCTCATTGCCATTATTGCACTGCCACCAACTGCATTTACCTTGCTTGTGGGTGTGTTGATGCTAATGGCTGCCTGGGAATGGTCTTTGTTGGCGGGCATTCACAAAAAATCGTATCGCATTTTTTATGTCATGTTTGTTTTTTCGGGGTTATTTCTTTCTATTTTCTTTTCGACTGTCTTGTTTTTGTGGTTGACCTTGTTGTTGTGGCTTTGGATTTTTGTGGCGATTATCCAATATGAGCGTCAACAAACACCTTTAGGTTTTGAGTTGGCATGGGTAAGAAAAGTAACGGGATTTTTCTTGATCATTGCAGCGTGGGAAGCGATTGTTATTTTGAAAGCAAATCCTAATTTTGGTCCAGCGTGGTTAATTGTTTTATTAGTATTAATTTTTTCAGCAGATACAGGTGCCTATTTTGCAGGTCGTTTTTTTGGGAAAAACAAATTGTGTCATCGCGTGAGTCCAAAAAAAACATGGGAAGGTTTTTTTGGTGGACTGGTCTTGGCGATGTTGGTCGCTGCCATTAGCGGTGGTTTTTTGGTAGCTACGTTAAAGCAATATTCTGGATTTCTTGCGTTATCTTTTGTAACGGCTTTATTTTCAGCGGTCGGTGATTTAGGTGTCAGTTTACAAAAACGCATTGTCAACATTAAAGATTCAGGTTCTTTGATTCCAGGACACGGTGGTTTGTGGGATCGACTAGATAGTATTGCTGCTGCGAGTGTTGTATTTCTTTGTGGCGCGTTGTGGTTAGGATTGTAGGTTTTATGATGAATCAAAAATCAATTACCATTCTCGGTTCGACGGGTTCCATTGGCACAAGCACATTGGATATTATTGCGCGTCATCCTGATAAATTTCGTGTAGAGGCCTTAATTGCGCATGAAAATATTTCATTATTATTTCGACAGTGTCAGCAATTTAAACCACGTTTTGCCGCATTAAAAGATGAAAATCTGGCAACACAGTTGCAGGCAAAATTGCGTGAAGAAAATATTTCAACGGAAGTGCATTGTGGTGAAAAAGCAGTTGCCCAATTAAGTTCGGATGCGGGCTCAGATACGGTTGTCTCTGCCATTGTGGGTGCGGCAGGATTATTGCCAACTTTGGCGGCTGTAAAGGCAGGAAAGCGTGTTTTATTGGCAAATAAAGAATCGCTCGTGATGGCAGCCAATATTTTTATGGATGCAGTTAGAACGCATAATGCAACGCTATTGCCAGTGGATAGCGAACACAATGCAATTTTTCAATGTTTACCGCAAGATTTTTTGCCAGGAAAAAAATTAACCGGTGTCCATTCAATTATTTTAACGGCATCTGGTGGCCCTTTTCGAACAATGCCAATCACTGAATTAAAAAATGTGACACCCGCGCAAGCGATTGCGCATCCAAATTGGGCGATGGGTCCGAAGGTTTCGATTGATTCTGCAACGATGATGAATAAAGGGTTAGAAGTTATTGAAGCATTCTGGCTGTTTGGTTTATCACTTGAACAAATTCAAGTGGTGATTCATCCGCAAAGCGTGATTCATTCTTGTGTGATGTATGACGATTCTTCCATGCTCGCGCAATTGGGTTGTCCTGATATGCGTATTCCCATTACAAATACTTTGTCGTGGCCGACCCGTATAGCGTCAGGTGCGAAACGTTTAAATTTAACGGAAATTGCACGTTTAGATTTTGAGTCTGTAAAACTTGATCGGTTTCCATGCGTACGTTTAGCATATCAAGCATTGAAAGCAGGTGGTACTTCAACGGCTATTTTAAATGCGGCAAATGAAATTGCCGTTGCTGCTTTTTGTGCAGGAAAAATACGGTTTGATCAAATTGCCTGTTTGAATGATGCTGTTATGGCGCGTGTAAATAGCACTGCTGCTCGGGATTTGGAGGTGGTTTTAGAGGCTGACCTTGCCGCACGAAAATGTGCTACGCAAATTATCGAAGAGTCGGTATACTTCGGCACTTGAGTGTCTGTGACTGTGAGTGTGTCGGAGGTTCAATCTAATGCCTGTATTAAATCAAGCAAAGAAAGTGATTTTGTTTGAGTTTGTATTAGATCTGAGCCTCCGGTACAGTCACAGTCGTAAATACTAATACAAAGAATCACAAGGATTATTTCATGCGTCGTCGAATTTTACTCACTTGCCTACTCACATTGTCAGTGCCGGTATTTGCGGATGATGCATTTATTGTACGTCATATTGAAGTGCAAGGTTTGCAGCGCGTGAGTAATAGCGCAGTGATGACAGCAATGCCTGTGCATGTTGGACAGGAATATACCAGCGCAAATGGGAATAAAATTATTGCTGCATTATTTCGCACAGGATTTTTCAATGATGTGCAGCTGGTGCGTCAAGGCGATACCTTGGTTGTGCGTGTGACAGAACGTCCAACCATTGATTCGATTAATATTACTGGAAACAAAGCAATTAAAGCTGATCAACTTAAACCCGTTTTGAAAAAAATGGGTATTGTGGTTGGTAATACTTTTCAGCCATCAGAATTGCATTCGATTGTTGAAGGGTTGCAGCAACAATATGCCGTTTTAGGTCAAGCAGCTGCGGTTATTAAGCCGACAGTGAAAACCTTGCCGCGTAATCGTGTTGAAATTGATATCGTGATTGAAGAAGGCCAGCCGACCATCGTGCGTGGCATTGAATTTACCGGAAATCATGTATTTTCACAGCGTAAATTGGGCGAGACGTTTAAATTAACAACGCCGAGTATTTTTACATGGTTTAATCATAACGATCGCTACTCCGATGTTAGATTAGAAGACGATTTACAAAGTTTACAAAATTTTTATTTCGATCGAGGCTATCTAGAATTTCAAATTCTTTCGCATGACACAACACCATCACCGGATGGAAAAGGGGTGATCATTCATGTTGCGGTTTCAGAAGGTCCTCAATATCGTATTGGTGGTTATTCATTGACGGCAGAAAAATTAGCAGAAAAATTTGTTCCTAAAGTTAATGAACTTTTAAAAACAATGAAAGTGGGTTCTGTCTTTTCTAAAAAAACCACCGTTGATTTGAATAAAAAAATCGGGGATTATTTAGCAGACAATGGCTATGCTTTTCCGGTTATTAATTCTATTCCTGATTTAAATCATGATACGCATCAAGTCTTTTTGAAGTATACGATTGAAAGTGGCAAGCGTGTCTATGTTCGTAATATTCATATTGAAGGGAATACGCGTACGACAGCAACGGTGATTCGTACACAGATGCAGCAGCTTGAAGGCGCGCCTTATTCTCTTAGTAATGTAAAAGAATCAAAACGTCGTATTGCTAATTTGGGTTACTTGGATCAAATTGAAGTAACGACAACGCCAGTACCCAATGCAAATAATCAAGTGGATTTGAATTATCATGTGCATGAAGTGAGTGCGGGTCGCGCTTCTTTGCAGGCCGGTTACTCTGACGTTGATGGCTTTTTGTATGGTGCAAACGTTTCTGAACCAAACTTTTTAGGGTCAGGTCGTTACACCTCGATTGGATTTCAGCGTAGTGCTTATACGTCGACTTATGGTGTTAGCTATAACAACCCATTTTATACAGTGACGGGTATTAGCCGCGGGTTTAGCGTGGCTTATAGTCATACGACGCCTGCAAACGTGAACCTCCAGTCATATACCATGAATGATTTTGGGGCAAGTGTGACCTATGGCATTCCAATCAGTGAGTATGATCGATGGTCTATCGGAGGTGGTTTCGACAATATTCAAATTGAAAATGTGAACTATTCGACGATCTCGCCATCGGTTGTTCAGTTTTTAGATCAAAGTCCATCGCCTTATAACCAATTTAAATTGGTTTCGGGCATTTCTCACGGCACATTGGACCGTGCAATATTTCCGATGGAGGGTAATTCACAGGGTTTGAATTTTACTTTGGGTGCGCCAGTGGTGAGCTCAAGTTTGTCTTATTACCAATTGGTTTATACGGGCGCTTGGTATTTCCCTTTGTTTCATGGCTTTATCTTAAGACCAAATCTTACGTTGGGTTATGGGGGTGGTTACGGTAATACCGGCTCTATGCCATTTTTCACCAACTTCTACGCAGGGGGTATACAAACTTTGCCAGGTTATGAAGCGAATACCTTAGGTCCAAAAAATCCAAATGATCCTTCTCAGGCATTGGGGGGTAACGTTCAAACCTTAGGTGGACTTAACTTTATTTTACCTGAATTTATTAGCAGTAAGGTGCGGACGTCATTTTTTATCGATGCGGGTAATATTTATGAAACGAGTCATAGTTCTGGTGTGAATTATGAGTCATTTTCAGCAGGGAACTTGCGTTTTACAACAGGTATCATGGTATCATGGTGGTCGCCATTGGGTGCGCCGCTTGATTTTAGTTTGGGTTTCCCGCTTAATAAAAAATCAGGCGACGAAGTGCAGCCGTTTGGGTTTTCGTTTGGGGCAGCGATTTAGCAATTATATTAGAACTATTTTTTTTGCAAGGAGAGTGACATGAAAAAAATGACAGCGTTAGTGGCAGTAGCTTGTGCAGCATGGTCGATTGGTGCGAGTGCTGATGGTATTGGTGTTGTGGATATGAAAATGATTTTTACAACATCTCCAAAAGTAAAAGCAATTAAGGCAAATTTAACAAAGCAATTTGACCCTGAAAAAGCAAAACTTGAAAAAATGGGTAACACACTGCAAGCAGATATTGCTAAATATCAAAAAAATAAAGCAGTGATGAGCAAAGATGATATGAAGAAAGCGCAAGACAGCATTACAGCAGAGGAATCTGCTTTTCGTGATGCTCAAACAAAATTCCAACAGGATGTGTTCAATGCGCAAAATAAAAGTTTAGAAACTTTTATGGGCGATGTAAAAGCAGCTGTGAAAGTAGTTGCTGATAAACAAAAGTTGGATTTGGTTATCCCAAACAACGATGTGTTGTTTAGCAAGGGCGATAAAGATATTACGAAAGAAGTTTTGGAAAATCTTAAGTAATTTTCTGGGGATGCTTGTGTTGAAACGCCCGGCTTATCCGGGCGTTTTTGATTGTCGATTCGGATTTTGCGTTGTAATCAAAATTCCTGTACAGTCGAGAGTACTTTTGAGGGGGTGTCATGACGGAAATTAATTATCTCGAAGTGCAAAAATATTTGCCGCATCGATATCCATTTTTATTGGTGGATAAAGTGTTGTCGTATGAAATTAATCATTCTTTGACTGCCATCAAAAACGTTACTTTTAATGAACCTTATTTTATGGGACATTTCCCTGAATTGCCTGTTATGCCGGGTGTATTGATTGTTGAAGCGCTTGCGCAGGCATCGGGTATTTTGATGTATCGTTCATTTGAAAGAAGTCCTAGTAAAGATGATTTATTTTACTTGGCGGGCATTGATGAAGCACGATTCAAACGTAAAGTGGTGCCGGGGGATCAGCTTGAATTATATGTGGAAGTGATTCGCCATCGTGAAGGGCTTTGGAAGTTTAAAGGCGAAGCCAGAGTGGATGGTGAGCTTGCGTGTTCTGTGGTGTTTTTGAATATTAAGGCTTAATGTGTATGAGGTGATTGATGCGAGCATGAGCGTAGCGAGTGTATTTTTGGAGGGTTTGATGCGCATCGAGATATCCTGCAAAAATACACTCGCTACGCTCATGCTCGCATCAATCACCTCAAAGTATTTCTGCTGCAAATTTTTTCACGCCTTCTTTGTTTTCAATTTTATCTTTTATTAACAGTAAGTCGCTCTGCATTTTCGCGTGATAATTTTCATTATGTAATAAAGCCAATATTTCGCTCGAAATAGCCTCTGCGGTTGCTGCTTCTTGAATTAATTCCTGCGCAATTAATTTTTCAGAAACGATATTGCATAAGGCAATGTAGGGTGTTTTAACAAGTTTTTTTGCAATCCAGGCGGATAAAGGACTTGTGCGATAAATCACACAAAGTGGCACTCCCATTAATCCAATTTCCAGTGTAATCGTGCCAGACACGGCAATTGCTGCATCCGTAATTGACAATAAATCATATAGATTATTTTGAATGATTTTAATGTGTAAGGGCAGTGTCATATCGTTTACATTAAAATGGGGTGCTAAGGCGAGCACAAATTGTGTGTTCGGTTCTTTTTCTCGAATTTTTTCGACACTTTCTATCATTAATGCGAAATGATTTTTTAATTCAGTGTGTCGACTGCCAGGAAATAAGGCGACAATTTTTTCATTGGATTTTAAATTGAAAAAATCATAGGCTTCATTTTTTGGCATGGTAATTTTTGCAGTTTGTGCAAGGGGATGTCCAATAAATGTCACGGGAATATTTTCTGTGCGATAGATTTTTTCTTCAAATGAAAATAAAACACCCATATGTTGCACATATTTTTTTATTTGTGTAATGCGGGAATATCGCCATGCCCAAATTTGTGGGCTTACGTAATAAAAAACAGGAATGCCTAATTTTTTTGCAAGTTTGAAAAAACGAAAATGCGTGTCTGGTAAATCAATGCAAACGATGGCATCGAGTTTATTTTTTCTAAAATAAGATTTTATTTTATGTAAAGTCCATAAAATTGAGGGTAATTTTTTAAGGACTTCAATAAAGCCCATCACGGATAATTTTTCAGCGTCGAAAACAATGTTGACGCCGGCTTGACGCATTTTATCACCACCCATGCCGACGAGCTGTAATGTGGGATCTTGCGCTAATAGCGTTTCTGCTAGATTAGCGCCTAGAAAATCGCCTGATGCTTCGCCTGCGCTGATATAAATTTTTTTCATTGCGATTACTCGCTGTTTCTTTGATAATTCAGCCGAGTTTGTCATTTTTTAACAGTAAGGACAACACATGATCGCAGGTGTAGATGAAGCAGGGCGTGGGCCATTAGCCGGCCCTGTTGTTGCGGCGGCAGTTATTCTCAACCCTAATTATGAAATTACTGGGTTAGCAGATTCAAAAAAATTATCTGAAAAAAATCGGGATGCCTTATTTCCAGAAATTACGGCGCATGTATTGGCTTATGGCATTGGCTATGCAACTGTTGTTGAAATAGACGAAATGAATATATTACAAGCAACCTTATTGGCGATGCGTCGCGCGGTGTTAGGCTTAGCAATTCAGCCTACAGAAATTTGGGTGGACGGCAATCAAGATCCACGTTGTGGGCTTAAAACACGTTTGATTGTGAATGGTGATGCATTGGAGCCTGCGATCTCTGCTGCGTCCATTATTGCGAAAGTAACGCGAGATCGTTGGATGCTGGATTTAGATGTGCAGTATCCGGGATATGGTTTAGCGAAGCATAAGGGCTATGGTACGAAGGTGCATATGGCAGCGCTGAAATCATTGGGAGCGACAGAGTGTCATCGTCGGTCGTTTCGGCCGGTGAGAGAAGTGTTGTAATGTCTCAGATATCCCCTTGAAAAAAAGAGGGTGCAGGCCATCAATGGCATCAACTTAAGCGTTTTTGATGCGAGCCGCGCGCGTAGCAAGCGATTTTCAGGGGCAATGCCCTGATCAATTTCCTGCAAACACTTGTTACACTTGCGCTCACATCAGAGCACTATGCAACAGACAATAACGTCTCTGTAAAACCAGCAATTCCATGAACAAAAAATTTTCATCTTTTGGCGATCTTGAATGGTAATTTGTTTCGAAAATGCTCATGGACTTCATGACCACTGCGCTTTTCTCAACAAATTACCATCCAACCTCGCCTAAAATATGAAAATTAGCGGTTTTTCAGACATTCGCCGGGAACTGCTGCTGTAAAACCGTTTAAGTTGATGTCATTGGATGATCTGCTACAGTTATTAGTTCTTTGAAAGAGTGGGTGAAACTGGTGAAGACGGTGGTGCAGGCAACTCTTGTGGTTCTTTGTTTGCAGTAAAAAGACTCGGTATATATCTTTTAGCAGCATAAAGCGCGCCGCCAGTCAGTGCTGCAGTTGTAAAAAAAGTGCGCACCATGCTGGTTGAACAGGAGCCATTATCACTGGTGCAAGCTGCCCATGTCACAATCGGGGATATTGCTGCACTAGCACCTGAGAACGCTAACACACTGAGCGCTTGTATTGCTTCAGGAGATCCTTTGACGGCTTTAACGAACCGTTCTGTTTCGGGTGATTTTTGTACTACCGCAACACCTGCTTTAACTTTGTTTACGGCATCAGCAGCCATTGGTTGCACAGTTTTTAAAGCAGTTGATCCCATGTCTTTTGCTTGGTTAATTTTTTTGCGCATTACTTCTCTCCATAGCGTTGATACAATTCACACTGTTATCCTAACAATACAATGTCCTATTTGCGAATAGTATGTGAAAATAAAGACTCTATAAAATGAAAGAGGTTTTCGTGACAACGCCATTATCTATTCTCGTTCTGTGTGGGGGTCAATCTACTGAGCATGATATTTCCTTGCTCTCTGCGCGTAATGTGATGACTTATCTTGATGCGCAAAAATATACAGTGATGATTGTTAAAATTGCGCATGACGGAAAATGGTTTTATTTTAATTCTGTAGCGGAATTTTTATCAGATACAGATTCTCATGGCTTGATGCAAATTGTTCCAGGTGAAAAAAATCCTTTTTATGTGGATAATAAAGCAATTGCCGTTGATTGCGTATTTCCCGTATTACACGGAACCAACGGTGAAGATGGTACGATTCAAGGCATGCTCGAATTATTGAATATCCCTTATGTTGGCGCAGATTGTTTGGGTTCCGCCATTGGTATGGATAAAGAAGTATTAAAACAATTACTGGAGGCGGCAGGGTTGCCAGTGGTTGATCGCTGCTTAGTACGAAAGCAAGAAGCACATTTTATTCATTATGCAGAAATAACCAAAAAATTAGGCGCGCCTGTTTTCATTAAGCCCAATAGTTTGGGTTCTGCTGTGGGTATTAAAAAAGCTGTCGATGAGCAGTCTTTTTATGAGGCGCTACAGAATGCCTTTCAATACGATGAGTTTGTATTGATTGAAAAAGCAATTGTGGGTCGCGAAATTGAATGTTCTGTTTTAGGTAATGAAAATCCAAAAGTATCAATGCCAGGTGAAATTATTAATCACACGGAATTTTACTCGTATGATGCAAAATATATTGATGAAGCAGCGTCAACAGTTAAAACCCCTGCTGATTTGTCGCCAGATTTAATTGAAAAATTTCAATCGCTCGCAATTAAAGCCTATAAAACCTTACGTACCATCGGTATGGCACGTGTTGATTTCTTTTTTTCAAATGATGGTAGTATTTATCTGAATGAAATCAATACTATTCCAGGCTTTACAAATATTAGTATGTATCCTAAAAACTGGGAAGCAAGTGGATTGTCTTATGTGAATTTATTGGATGAATTAATTCAATTGGGATTGCAGCGTTTTGAATTTAAAAAAACTTTAAATCGCGTGTATCAATCATCGTAAAGATAAAATTTATTTTCTTTAGGCTATAAGAGAGTTGACAAATGCCCGAGTTTATTCACTTAAAATCACACTCTGAATATTCTCTTGTTGATAGCATTGTGGATATTGAGTCGCTTGTAAAAGCAGCCTCTGATAATAAAATGTCTGCTATTGCCATTACTGATCGTGTTAATTTATTTGGTCTTATTAAGTTTTATAAAAAAGCATTATCAATGAAAATCAAGCCAATTATTGGTGCTGATTTAATTTTAAAAGAAGGTAAAGAATTTTTTCTTTTTACGGCGTTATGTAAAAATCAAAAAGGTTATGCGAATTTAAGAGAGCTCATTTCTGAAGCCTATTTGAAAGGGCAGGTGAATGATATTCCCACCTTGAGTCGTGATTATTTAAGTGATCATGCAGAGGGATTGATTGTTTTATCCGGCGCACGTTTTGGTGACGTGGGTAGAGCAATATTAGCAAATGATCATGAATTGGCTGAAAAACGCTTACAGTTTTGGAGACAGTTATTCCCCAATGATTTTTATTTAGAATTGCAGCGAACAGAGCGTGAAAATGAAGCGGTCTATTTACAAGGCGCGATTCAATTGGCTGAAAAATTTATGGTGCCCGTTGTTGCAACAAATGATATTCGATTTTTAAAATCAGAAGATTTTGATGCGCATGAAGCGCGTGTTTGTATTCAATCGAGTCGTGTCTTATTAGATGCTAAACGTCCTAAAAATTATAGTAATCAACAGTATTTCAAAACAGCCGAAGAAATGGCTGTATTATTTTCTGATATCCCAGAAGCACTGCAAAACACAGTTGAAATTGCAAAACGTTGTACGGTTACGATGACTTTGGGTGAAGTATTTTTACCGCAATTTCCAGTGCCAGAAGGTGTTGCCTTAGAAGATTATATTGAAGTGGCTTCTCAAAAAGGATTGGATGAACGGTTATCGCACCATGCAAACTTAAATACTGAAAAAAGAAAAATTTATGATGATCGATTAGCGCTGGAATTAGGTGTTATTAATAAAATGGGATTTGCAGGATATTTCTTAATTGTTGCTGATTTTATTCGTTGGGCAAAAGAAAATACCATCCCCGTTGGACCGGGTCGGGGATCAGGCGCTGGCTCTTTAGTGGCCTATTGTTTGGGTATTACGGGTTTAGATCCTATTGAGCATGCGTTATTGTTCGAGCGCTTTTTAAATCCAGAGCGGGTTTCAATGCCAGACTTTGATATCGATTTTTGCATGGATAATCGTGATCGTGTCATTGAATATGTTGCTGAAAAATACGGGCGTGATGCAGTTTCGCAAATTATTACTTACGGTACGATGGCAGCAAAAGCGGTGGTGCGTGATGTGGGACGCGTCCTTAGTTTCCCCTATGGTTTCGTTGATAAAATTGCAAAATTAATTCCTTTTGAGTTGGGGATTACGTTAGAGAAAGCTTTAGATCAAGAGGTGGAATTGGCAAGGCTTTATGCCAATGATGCAGAAG
The DNA here is from genome assembly GCA_030680235.1 of Coxiellaceae bacterium. Taxonomy (GTDB): domain Bacteria; phylum Pseudomonadota; class Gammaproteobacteria; order Coxiellales; family Coxiellaceae; genus 2-02-FULL-42-43. The sequence goes on along the minus strand of JAUXWQ010000062.1, from coordinate 17,384 downwards.
TCACTACCTTAATTAATTTAGCAAAAAAGTTGGAAGGGCTTGCACGGAATGCGGGGAAACATGCGGCGGGTGTTGTGATTGCGCCAACCAAATTAACGGATTTTGCACCACTCTATTGTGAATCGGGTTCTACGCAAATTGTGACACAATTTGATAAAGATGATGCGGAAGCTGTTGGTTTGGTTAAGTTCGACTTTTTAGGCTTGCGTACCTTGACGATTATTCAGTGGGCGCTCGATGCAATTAATAAAAATCCCCCCGACGCTTCGCATCGACCCCCTTTTTCAAAGAGGGTAACCGTTGATTTAAATATAGAAAAAATCCCACTCGATGATGAAAAAACTTTCGCACTTTTAAAATCCTGCGCAACGACTGCGGTATTCCAGCTAGAGTCGCGTGGTATGAAAGATCTCGTGCGTCGATTAAAGCCGGACTGTTTTGATGAAATCACAGCGTTAGTGGCTTTATTTCGTCCTGGGCCATTGGAGTCTGGCATGGTGGATGATTTTATCAATCGTAAACATGGTATTGATAAAGTCCATTATTTTCATCCCGATATTGAAGGTATTTTAAAGCCGACGTATGGTGTTATTTTGTATCAGGAACAAGTAATGCAAATTGCACAGGTATTAGCGGGATTTTCATTGGGTGCTGCGGATATTTTGCGCCGTGCAATGGGTAAGAAAAAGCCCGAAGAAATGGCGTCATTGCGTGAAAAATTTGTCAATGGGTCTAAGAATCGGGGTGTTGATGAAAAAATAGCAGCGCATATTTTCGATTTAATGGAAAAATTTGCAGGCTATGGATTTAATAAGTCACACTCTGCCGCTTATGCTTTAATTTCCTATCAAACAGCCTATTTAAAAGCACATTATCCTGCAGAATTTATGGCGGCAGTATTGTCATCTGATATGGATAATACAGATAAAGTTGTGGGTTTTTATCATGAATGTGGTGCAATGCTATTAACTGTGTTACTGCCGAATATCAATATCAGCGATTTTTCCTTTGCTGTTAATGCAAAAGGCCATATTAAATATGGTTTAGGGGCAATAAAAGGCGTTGGTGAAGCAGCAGCAAGATTAATTGTTTCTGAGCGTGAAAAAAATGGTCCCTATAAAAATCTATTTGATTTTTGTCAGCGATTAAATTCGCATACCGTTTCACGCCGAACGATTGAACCCTTGATTTATGCGGGTGCAATGGATGATTTTGGTGTCAATCGCCCAACACTCATTGCTTCTGTTGATAAAGCCATTAAATCCGCTGATCAAAAAAATAAATCAGCATCGCATGGTCAGGTCGACTTATTTTCCATGATTGAAGAAGTAGCGCCTGAGTATGTCATGGTGACACATGATGATATGTTACAAAAACTGGAAAATGAAAAAGCCGTGCTCGGCCATTATTTATCAGGGCATCCTATTAAAATTTATGAAAATGAGTTGTCGTATTTTACAACGACGCATTTAGGCGATTTAACGCAACAAGTTGGAAAATCTGTTGCGATTGCAGGCTTGTTGATTGATCTTCGCCGAGTGATTACAAAGCAAGGTAGACGCATGGCAATTTTAAAATTGGAAGATCGTCATGGGGTGGTTGAAATTACTTTGTTTAATAAATTATTTGAAACAGTTGCGCCTTACTTAGAAAAAAATCAAATTTATATCGTGAGTGGAAAAATCGAAGAAGATAATTTTAATCAGGGTGTGCGTATGCTTGCAGAATCGATTGATCATCTTGATATAAAACGTGCGCAACTTGCAAAACGTTTAGTGATATTGACAGAGTCATTGTCGCAAGCGGAAAATGTAATTGTTAATTTAATGCCTGTTATTAAGCCTTATCAAGGCGGTCATTGCCCCATACAAGTTATTTATAAGACAGCTGACGCAAAAGCAAAAATCGATTTAGGTAAGGAATTTTCGGTGCATCCAAAGAGCACCCTTCTCGCACAATTAAAACAATTGTGCGGAGAGTCCTATGTAAAGGTTGGGTATTAGCTTAACCCATAAAACAGACCTTATTATTGCTTGTGCTGAAGAAATCTGGAATTTGAGTTTGTAAAAATTCTTCATGAATCTTGGTTGTTGGTAGGGGGGAGAATCGAGGCAGGCCTTTAACGCGTTCATTCATTGAAGCGATGCTTTCTAAGTAATTTTGTGCAACCGTTGCTGCAGCGCGTTGATCAAATTCCCCGTCTTTTTTAAAAAGATCGGCATAACGTTTGCGTATTCTTTCGATGACATCTTCTTTTGTGACAGGTGCTGATTGAAAAAGGCGAAGGCTAAATGGGCAGGATGGCATGATGGGTTCCTTGTTTATTAGTTGCTTATTATGAAGAGTAGACCTCAAACCTTAATAAAGTCTTAAGAAAAAAAGTTAAGAAAATCTTAATAATTCAGCTTATTATGAAGATAAAAAAATACCAAACTTTGGTGATATCTTCGGGTGGAATCATAAAGAGATCATGATGTTTTTTAATGGTGCAGATTTGCATCGTAATAAATCCCCCCGGTGCTGCGCACCGACCCCCCTTTTTTCAAAGCGAGTAACCGCTTCGCTCAGCTTTATTGCCAAACGAAAAGAACATGCTGTTGTTGAATTTATTGTGAAAATGAGCGGAATGGCACCCCCTTAAAAAAAGGGGGTCGGTGCGCAGCACCGGGGGGATTTATACCCAGTTAAGGTATTTCTTTTCAGGATTCAAATTTCAAAAAGGATTTACCGAGAGAGGGACTCGAACCCTCACAATGTCACCATCACCGGATTTTGAGTCCGGCGCGTCTACCAATTCCGCCATCTCGGCTAAAGATGTAAAGAGGGCACAGTATAATCACGTCGTTTTTGAAGATCAACAGATTTTTTGCGTTTTTATGCTGTATAGCCTGGTGGTTTTTCAGCGCCACCCCCAAACAAAAATTTTTCCATTTCTTGCAATAAAAAATCGCGTGATTTTTTGTCAATCATGCTGAGTTTGTATTCATTAATTAACATCGTTTGGTGTGATAACCACATATCCCAGGCTTTTGCAGAGATGTTCTCATAAATGCGTTGGCCCAGGGCTGTTGGAAAAGGAGGGGAAGATAATCCGTCGGTATCAATACCCAGTTTTGCGCAGTGGATTGGATGTGTCATCGTGATTTCCTGTTTGTAATGAGCGGGTTTAAACAGTGCTGAATAGTCAATGGGATCAACTTAAGCGTTTTAAAAAGACATCATTGTTCGTTGTATTAAGTGCTTTGATGCGAGCGCGAGTGTAACGAGTGTTTGCAGGAAATCGATCAGGGTTGTTGACCCTGAAAATCGCTTGCACCGCGCGCAGCTCGCATCAAAAAACGCTTAAGTTGACGCCATTGGCTGAACAGTTACAATTTTGCTAATATTTTCGTTACTGGCGCTGCAATACCCCCGGGTAATTTCTCCCCTAGTTTATACCAAAACAGATCATTGCCATCTATTTTTTTCGTCATAGAAAAACGATGTGGTGTAATAATCAGTTTAAAATGCGTAAATTGATGGGTTATTTGTGGCAATTCATTTAAGTATTTCAAGGCATGCGATTGAAAGTTATTTTCGTCGCTTTCTGGAAAGCTCCACAACCCACCCCAGATTCCTTTTGAGGGACGTTTTATTAATAAAATTTCACCCTGTTTATTTTGAATAATCAGCATCCGTGTTTTTTTTGTGGGACGTGCTTTTTTTACTGTTTTTATAGGGTAAAGTGTTGCTTCATTTTTTGCAAAAGCAACACATTCTTTTTGGACAGGACAATCCGTGCAGCGTGGTTTGCTGCGTGTACAAAGGGTTGCGCCTAAATCCATAATCGCTTGATTGTAATGATGTGCGTTTTTTTCAGGGGTTAATTCATTGGCAAGCACCCACATTTCATCTGTTGTTTTGCTTTGATTAACCGGCTTTTCAATCGCAAAATAGCGTGCCAATACGCGTTTTACATTGCCATCGAGAATGACGGCTTTTTCTTGTTGTGCAAAAGAAATAATTGCACCCGCGGTGGATTTTCCAATGCCAGGTAATTCGCTCATGGCTTCCACGGTGGTTGGAAACTTTCCATGATGATGGGTGACAATTCGTTGTGCTGTTTTATGAATGTTGCGTGCGCGGGCGTAATAACCGAGTCCTGACCAATGCGATAAGACCTCATCCTCCTTGGCATTTGCCAATGCAACAACCGTTGGAAAGTCTTTCATAAAGCGTTCATAGTATGGAATAACAGTCGTTACTTGAGTTTGTTGTAGCATAATCTCTGAAATCCAGACGCGATAATGGGTTTGATTTTTTTGCCAGGGTAGGTCATGTCTTCCGTACGTTTCATACCACTTTAATAATTTTTTCGAAAATAAATTTGCCATTGGATTTTTCACTGATAAGATCATTGTATTATGAGAACAATCAAATTACGTGAAGTCAAAAGTTTTGTGCGTCGGCAGCGGCGTTTGTCTGTGCGCTTTGAACAAGCGATGGATGTGGCGTGGCCAACATTTGGCGTGGCAGCATCGGATGAAGTCATTCATCTCGATACTATTTTTAATCGAGCTGCGCCAAAAATTCTTGAGATTGGTTTTGGTCATGGGGATACTTTATTGCCGATGGCCCTTCAGAATCCTGACAATGACTATTTAGGTATTGAAGTTCATGAGCCAGGTATTGCTGCAGTGATGACGGGCATTCTTGAGCATGAGTTAAAAAATATCCGTGTTATTCAACAGGATGCAGTGAAAGTCTTAGAAGAAAATATTTTTGACAGCACTTTTTCACGCATCCATATTTATTTCCCAGATCCTTGGCATAAAAAACGTCATCACAAAAGACGCCTTATTAATGCCACATTTGTTGCCTTATTGATTCAAAAGTTAATTCCTGGCGGCGTGATTCATTGCGCAACGGATTGGGAAAATTATGCAGAACAGATGATGCATGTCTTGTCTGAAGCGACAACATTGCAGAATTGTTGTGGGGATCAGCAGTATGCAGATAATGCAAAAATGCATTTGCGTACGAATACTAAGTTTGAAAAACGGGGCGTGAAATTAGGTCATGGTGTCTGGGATTTGTTATTTCAAAAAATATAACATACTGAATAGGCTATGAAAAAAGATCCTAATAGGCATACATTTTTTAGTGGTCATAATAATAAGTGTCCTTATGACAATTGCACATTTCAAGATTTAAAAATCAGTTTTCTTCAAGTTAAAAGATTTATCTTGCGCAATGTTAATATGGCGCTCTCACAAAAAGAGGCGGAAATACTCTCTGAAATGGCAGAGATAACAACTGAAATTACAGGTCTTCAACAGCAGTTGTTTTTAGCAAAGTTAGCATCGCGCGCTATTCAATCGCACAATATTGATAAAATACGGGGACTGATTGCTTGTGCTGTCGTTGAAAAAATTGACTTGATTGAATTGCAATCATTGAAAGCATTCAAGCCTGGGGATCTGCTTAGGATTTATGCAGAGGTACGTTTTCAGGTTTATTTTATCGCGGCAATTGAAAATGCTGAAAATGAATTGCTGCGAGAACAGAGGACTAGCAGGGTGGGCTTTGTGTAGCAGTGTCGATTCATGGCCTCTCTGTAGATCACTCGCTGCTACCCATTTTTCAGGATTTTGATTAGCACGCCCATGACTGGATTGCCGAGGTAATTTAATTCACCGCTTTTCATGCGACGATCTTGTGATAGAGCAAACGTAAAATCTGATTGTGACAATTGGCTAAAATAGCCAGATGTGTCGATTCGTTGCAGCAGGTTAATCGGTTGTGTAAAGAACAAATTGGTGTGAATATCAAAATAATGGCCAAGGGTCACGGTCATTGTGCCCTGTAAGTTGTTGCCATTTGAGAGTGGTAGTGTGATTGTCCCAGAATCATTGTTCCATGTTTGAATCCAGGATCCGCTAAATAGCACTTGATATTCCGGGTTTTTGCGCAGCGTATTTGCTTCTGCTTGTAATGCAGTTGCGCTGTGTGAGGGGGTAGGGGCATTAACCGTAGGTGGTGAAATCACGGGCCATTGTTCCCCGGCAAGCGTTTGTGCGGTTAAATGTGAAAATACAATGACCTGGACATTATAAGTTCTTGGCGCTGCAAAGACAGTCGCTGAAAAAAGCGCAAGCATTGTCGAAAAAACAAATCGTTTTAGCATTGTCATAGGAAGAAACCTTTAAAATGAGTCCTAATAACCCAAATAGTTAGTCTACTCCGCGACAATATTCTAGGGAAGTGGTAAAGTACTATCGCGATTCACTAGCCACTAATTGACTGAAATGAACACAAAATCACAGATTAAAGAATCACTTAAAAAGCCCTATACGCCAGGCTTTGTTACTGATATTGAAATGGAAACGATGCCGCCGGGCTTAAATGAGGACGTTATACGTCTTATTTCAGCGAAAAAAAATGAACCTGAGTTCTTGCTTAATTTTCGTTTAAAGGCTTATCGTCATTGGTTGACTATGAAAATGCCGAATTGGCAGCATTTAAAAATAGAACCCATTGACTATCAAGCCATCAGTTATTTTGCAGCACCGAAGAAAAAATTATTAAAAAGCATGGATGAGGTTGATCCAAAGTTATTAGAAACCTATGAAAAATTAGGTGTGCCTTTGCATGAGCGCGCAGCACTTGCGGGTGTTGCTGTGGATGCGGTGTTTGACAGTGTTTCGGTCGCAACGACATTCAAAGCAAAATTACACGAAGCGGGTGTGATTTTTTGTTCATTTTCAGAAGCGGTGCAAAAGCATCCTCTGCTAATCGAAAAATATTTAGGTTCTGTTGTGCCTTATCGGGATAATTTTTTCGCGACACTCAACTCTGCAGTATTTACAGATGGCTCGTTTGTTTACATTCCAAAGGGGGTGCGTTGTCCGATGGAACTGTCTACGTATTTTCGTATTAATGCCGCAAATACAGGGCAATTTGAACGTACCTTAATTATTGCTGATGATGATAGTTATGTGAGTTATTTGGAAGGATGCACCGCACCAAAGCGTGATGAAAATCAATTACACGCTGCGGTGGTTGAATTGGTTGCCCATAAAAATGCACAAATTAAGTATTCGACTGTGCAAAATTGGTATCCTGGCGATGAAGAAGGTCGTGGTGGTATTTATAATTTTGTGACGAAGCGCGGTGTTTGTTTAGGGGATCATTCCAAAATTTCATGGACGCAAATTGAAACGGGTTCTGCGATTACCTGGAAATATCCGAGTGTTGTGTTGCGTGGAAATGACGCTGTCGGTGAGTTTTATTCAGTCGCGTTAACCAATCATTATCAACAAGCCGATACCGGCACGAAAATGATTCATATTGGAAAAAACACAAAAAGCACGATTATTTCCAAAGGCATTTCCGCAGGATATGCGCAAAATACCTATCGTGGTTTGGTGCGTATGACGCCGTTGGCAGAAAATGCGCGTAACTATAGTCAATGTGATTCGTTACTTATTGGTGATCAGTGCGGAGCGCATACCTTCCCTTATATCGAGGTGAAAAATAAATCTGCGCAAGTGGAGCATGAAGCAACGACATCAAAAATCAGCGAAGACCAATTATTTTATTGTCGATCGCGTGGAATTTCGCAAGAAGATGCGGTGTCGATGATTGTAAATGGATTTTGTAAAACCGTTTTTCAGGAATTGCCGATGGAATTTGCTGTCGAAGCACAGAAGTTATTGGCTGTGAGTTTAGAAGGGGCGGTAGGGTGAATTAGGTGGCTGTGTCAGAGGTTCAATCTACTAGATCGAACCTCTGACACAGTCACAGTCACATTAAAGAGGCAGTATGTTAACAATTAAAAATTTACACGTCAGTATTAATAACACTGAAATTTTAAAAGGTATCAACCTCACTATTAATGCGGGTGAAGTCCACGCTATCATGGGCCCTAATGGCTCTGGTAAAACAACTTTGTCGAATATTTTGGCAGGACGTGATGGTTACACCGTAACACAAGGTGATATTTTATTTTTTGGCAATAGTATTTTATCGATGATACCTGAAGAACGCGCTGCCATCGGTATTTTTCTTGCAATGCAATATCCCGTTGAGATCGCTGGTGTGAATAATTCCTATTTTTTAAAGACAGCCTTAAATGCGATTCGAAAAGCGCGCGGTGAAAATCCACTCGATGCCTTTGAATTTATGACGCTCATCAAAAATCATTTAAATGATGTGGGTATGGATGAGAAATTTTTAAAGCGTGCTGTGAATGCAGGCTTTTCTGGTGGTGAAAAAAAGCGAAATGAGATTCTGCAAATGTTGTTGTTGCAGCCTAAATTATGTGTATTGGATGAAACGGATTCTGGTTTGGATGTGGATGCCCTCAGAATTGTTGCGGGGGGTGTGAATCAAGTGAGAAATGCTGAGCGTGGCATTTTGCTCATTACACACTATCAACGTTTATTGAATTATATTGAACCCGATTTTGTCCATATTTTAATGCATGGCAAAATTGTGAAATCTGGTGATAAAACATTAGCGCTTGAAATCGAAAAAAGTGGTTATGAGAATTTGATATAGCGAGCAATTATTAAATGGCATCATTACAGACAAAAACAGTATTCCTAAAAAACGGTGAATTAACTGCCAATTTTTCGGAAGCAATATCTTTAAGTGATCAGACACTGACAATTACGCCTGCTCGTGATAATACAATAACCGTGTATGTGATCAATCAATCTCCTTTATTTTCAGAGCAAACTATTATCGTTAATTTTCTTGAGCCAGGTGCTGAAGTCGTGATTTATGGTTTGTATCAAATGCAAGAGAAGCAATCGTTAAAAATCCATACTACTATGAATCATGCTGTACCACATTGTACTAGCCGACAAGTCTGGAAAGGCATTTTAGCGGATGCTGCGAAAGCCGACTTTGAGGGCAGGATTATTGTTGCAAAAGATGCGCAAAAAACAAGTGCACACTTATCGAATAAAAACTTATTATTATCAAACGCCGCTGAAATTACGACAAAACCGTTCTTAGAAATTTATGCGGATGATGTGCAGTGTTCGCATGGTGCAACGGTAGGTTGCTTGGATGTGAATGCGTTATTTTATTTGCAGTCGCGTGGTATACCAGAATCTGAAGCGCGTGCATTATTAATTCAAGCTTTTGCGGATGAAATTTACGCGCATGCTTCCGCATGCGCTACTGAAGGATCTACGTAGACGCTTCAGTAGCGCACCCGGCAGGGTGCGCGTAGATAGTAGATATGAGAAAAATTATGACCCACAAAAAAAACTTCCCCATTTTTGATTATCATCCTGATCTTATTTATTTGGATTCAGCAGCTAGCACGCAAAAACCTCGTTGTGTTATTGATACTGAAAAAAAATTCTATGAAGAAAGTTATGCGACAGTACATCGTGGTGTTTATGCATTAAGCCAGCATTCAACATTGTTATATGAGGCTGTGCGTGAAAAAACCCGTGTGTTTTTAAATGCGCAAAAAGACCATGAAATTATTTTCACGAAAGGCACTACGGAATCGATTAATTTATTGGCGCATTCTTATGGATTATCCCATTTCCAAGCAGGTGATGAAATTATTTTATCGGTCGCAGAGCATCATGCCAATATTGTGCCATGGCAACAGGTTTGTGAAAAAACGGGTGCAAAAATAGTCGTTGTGCCGTTATTAGAAAATGGTGAATTAGACTTAGATGCTTATCAAAAAGCATTTACACGACACACAAAATTCGTTGCAATCACGCATATTTCAAATGTGCTGGGTGTTATTAATCCGGTTAAAAAAATTGTTGAAATTGCGCATGCACATAATGCGTTGGTGATGTTGGATGGTGCACAAGCCGTCGCACATGTGCCTGTTGATGTGCAAGCATTGGATTGTGATTTTTATGTGTTATCTGCGCATAAACTATATGGTCCAACGGGCGTTGGTATTTTGTATGGCAAAGAAAAATATTTAGAAAAAATGACGCCGTATCAAACGGGGGGTCATATGATTCGTAGTGTGACCTTTGAAAAAACTGAGTTTGGTGAGTTGCCTTTGAAGTTTGAAGCGGGAACCCCGAATATTGCGGGTGTTGTGGGGCTTGGTGCGGCGATAGATTATGTCACTACCATTGGATTTGATGCGATTCGTTTACATGAAAAAGAATTACTGGCTTATGCGATTACTGAATTGCAAAAAATAGTAGGTTTGAAAATGTATGGAACCGCGTCTGATAAAATTGGGGTCATTTCATTTTCATTTGCAGAGGCGCATCCGCATGATATCGCAACTATTTTAGATAAGTCGCATATTGCACTGCGAGGTGGGCATCATTGTACGATGCCATTGATGCAGTATTATAATGTCGCTGCATTAACGCGAGCATCGTTTAGTATTTATAATGAAAAAGCAGATGTAGATACTTTGGTGCTTGGTTTAGAAAAAGTGAGAACTTTGTTTTCACTTTGACAGCTCCTAAGGTAAATTTTTTATGACAAACTTAAATGAATTGTATCAAGAGTTAATTATTGATCATGGTCGTCATCCCCGTAATTTTAAGCAATTGCTGAATCCGACGACGCAAAAAGAAGGTTTAAACCCCTTGTGTGGTGATCGTTTAACTTTGTTTTTGGAGATTGAAAATGAGGTTATTCTTAATGTGAGTTTTGAAGGGGCGGGTTGTGCGATTTCTATGGCTTCAGCATCACTTATGACGGAAAGCTTAAAAGGTAAAAAAATTGCAGATGCAAAAAAGCTATTTGATGCTTTTCATCAAATGGTAACGGGTCATGCTGCGGATGAAACATTGCTTGGAAAATTAGCGGTTTTGAAAGGGGTTTGTGAGTATCCAATGCGCGTAAAATGTGCGACCTTAGCGTGGCATACGGCAATGGCAGCGATTGCACAGTCTCAGGATCCGGTGTCGACAGAATAAGGCGCTCACCAATCTTGATGCGAGCATGAGCGTAGCGAGTGTTTGCAGGGTCTAAATCCTGTCCACCCAAAAAATGCTTCTGCTGCTTGTTCAACTACCATCCCAAGCCCATTCGCTTTTATCGTTGCATTATTTTTCAGCATTATTTGATTGTATTTTAAATCGTAAAACAAACTATTGTTTGAAAATAAAAAAGAATCTGGCAAAGCAATGGTTGTATTAAATGGCAAGCAATCAATCACAACATCTGCCGTTTGATTTTCTAATGTATCTAGCCAATCAACTGAAAATTCATCCGCCATTTTTTTTGCATTGTCTAAGCTGCGATTCATAATAATAATTTCCCTGGGTTTTTCATTTAACAGGGGTTGTAATATGCCACGCACAGCACCGCCTGCACCCAGAATCATTATTTTTTTACCGCCCAAACCATACTGTAAATTAATCGTGATATCTCGAATGAGCCCAATGCCATCTGTATTGTCACCAATAATTTTCCCGTCTTGAAATAAAAAAGTATTCACGGATTTTGCAATCCCTGCGCGTTCGGTGATGCTATCACACAGTGTAAAAGCGTGTTCTTTAAAAGGTGAGGTGATATTAGCACCGTGTCCGCCTTGTTGCTGAAATGATCGTACGGCATTTTCAAATTGGTCGGGTTTAGGCGCTACTTTGACGTAGGAGATTTCAAGACCCGCTTGTCTTGCAAACTCCCTGTGAATTTGTGGTGAAATACTGTGTTTTATAGGGTTTCCAAAGATGCAGAACCTCAACATTTTCTATATACTCGTCAGCTAGTGTGATACAGAATCTACCACGACCGCGCAGTTTTTAGGTGATTTTTGCAAAAAATTTCTAAAAAACAAGCGGGCTATGCTTAGTTATCGGAGTTAATATGCTGACTTTTACGGATGCTGCTATTAAGCATATTGAAACCATGCTGAAACACAAGGGCGAGCATGCAGGGTTTCGTTTGAGTATCAAAGAAACTGGTTGTTCCGGCTATATGTACGTTCCTGAAATTGTGCTTGAGAAAAAAGAAACGGATACTGTGTTGACCACGGTGGATTTTACGGTATATATCGATCATGATGCGCTCCCCATTATCAAGGGTACAACCGTTGATTATGTAAAAAAAGACTTTGGTTTTTATCAGTTGGTATTTAACAATCCCAACGCTGAAGGCTTGTGTGGTTGTGGTGAGAGCTTCAAATTAAAAGTAGTGTGAGTGTGACTGTGAGCGAAAAGAAGATTATTATCCTATCCCGCGACTGCACGGCTTTATTGGTCCCTTCTGGTGCGCGCATTATGTTGCACGAAGGCACTGAAGTCGTGATCACGCAATCACTCGGCAGCAGTTATACCGTTTCCGTGTATGGCAATTTAGCGCGTATTGATGGCAAAGATGCGGATGCATTGGGTAAAACGCCAATCGATCCATTAGAAGAGTTGCCTGAAGACGCAACCATTGAAGATAAAGTGTGGCATCAATTAAAAACAGTTTATGATCCTGAAATTCCAGTGAATATTGTCGATTTAGGGTTAGTGTATTTTTGTACCGCGACTCCGGACCTTGAAGATAACACAGGTTATAATGTCAACATTGTGATGACGTTAACGGCCCCAGGTTGTGGAATGGGTCCGGTAATTGCGCATGATGCAAAACAGAAGGTGTCATCTATTCCCTCTATTAAACATGTCGATGTTGAGATTGTGTTTGATCCACCCTGGGATCAAAGTAAGATGAGTGATACTGCAAAATTAGAGTTAGGAATGTTATGACGGGTAGTAGAGCGTGGCTTCGTCGCCATTTGACTGATCCCTTTGTGAAAGAAGCGAAACGCCAAGGCTATGCTTCGCGTGCTGCGTTTAAATTATTAGCTATTCAAGAAAGAGATAAAATATTTAAACCGGGTATGAAGGTGTTGGATTTAGGTTCTGCGCCGGGTGGATGGTCGCAAGTAGCAATGCAATGTATCGGACATCGTGGCCGAGTGATTGCTATTGATTTGTTGCCGATGGACGTGCCAGCTGGCGTCACCTTTATTCAAGGGGACTTTGACGATCAAGTGGTCTTAGATCAATTAATGTCATCATTAAATGGTGAAGAAGTAGATTTAATTATCTCGGATATTGCACCTAATTTCAGTGGACAAAAAAGTGTTGATCTGCCTCGAAGTATTTACTTGCTCGAATTGGCATTAGATTGTGCGTCAAGTGTATTGAAGAAAAACGGAACTTTTCTTTTCAAGGCCTTTCAAGGCGTTGGATACGAAGATTTCGTTCGTAGTGTTAAATCTCAATTTTCACAGGTAAAATATCGTAAACCAGCTGCATCTCGTGCAGAATCAACAGAGGTCTATGTGTTGGCAACTGGTTTTAAGAAGTAGTGTGAGCGTGAGTAATGAGTGTGAGTAAAAAATCCTTCATTGAATACGTTTGTCATAGTTACTCATACTAAAAACGAGGAGTTTTTTTTGAATACAATGCTTAAGAATTTATTACTTTGGCTTATCATTGCAGCACTGTTAATTACGGTGTTTAGTAATTTTGGCCCACAAGAACCGACTGTGTCGCAATACACATACTCCGAATTTATGCAGTCCGTAAAGGGCGATAAAATTGAGAATGTTGTGATTCAAAACGACATAATCACTGGTAAGACCAAAGATGGCAAAAAATTTGAAACGTATATGCCAATGGCCGATCAAAATTTATTAACGGAATTGCTCAAGCAAAAAGTGACTGTCCAAGGTGAGCCGCCAAAGCAACGTAGTTTGTTGATGCAAATTTTTATTAGTTGGGCACCCTTTTTATTGTTGATTGGCGTATGGATTTTCTTCATGCGACAAATGCAGGGTGGTGGCAAAGGCGGGCCAATGTCATTTGGTCGTAGCAAGGCGCGTATGTTAGGCATGGATCAAGTGCATGTCACATTTAAAGATGTTGCAGGCGTTGATGAAGCTAAAGCTGAACTGCAAGAAATGGTTGAGTTCTTAAAAGATCCTGGAAAATTCCAAAAGCTCGGCGGCAAAATGCCTTGTGGTGTATTGTTGGTGGGTCAGCCAGGAACGGGTAAAACCATGTTGGCAAAAGCGGTTGCGGGTGAAGCAAAAGTACCTTTCTTTACAATTTCTGGTTCTGATTTCGTAGAAATGTTTGTGGGTGTGGGTGCCTCCCGTGTGCGTGACATGTTTGATCAAGCGAAAAAACACGCGCCTTGTATTATTTTTATTGATGAAATTGATGCGGTGGGTCGTCATCGGGGTGCGGGTTTGGGTGGTGGTCATGATGAACGCGAACAAACACTCAATCAATTGCTCGTCGAAATGGATGGTTTTGAAGGTAAAGAAGGCATTATCGTTGTGGCAGCAACCAATCGTCCTGATGTGCTCGATCCTGCCTTGTTGCGTCCGGGTCGTTTCGATCGACAAGTCGTTGTTCCTTTGCCTGATGTAAAAGGTCGCGAGGCAATTCTTGCTGTTCATATGAAAAAGTTGCCTTTGTCAGATGATGTGAAGCCCTCGTTAATTGCGCGTGGCACACCGGGTTTTTCGGGTGCAGATTTAGCAAATTTGGCAAATGAAGCGGCATTGTTTGCGGCGCGTGAAGATAAAAAATCGGTGGAAATGATCGATTTTGAACGTGCAAAAGATAAAATCATGATGGGTGCAGAACGTCGTTCGATGGTGATGAGTGATGATGAGAAGAAATTAACGGCTTATCATGAATCAGGTCATGCGATTGTCGGATTAGTCGTGCCAGAACATGATCCTGTTTATAAAGTGACGATTATCCCACGTGGACGTGCTTTGGGTGTCACGATGTTTTTGCCAGAAGCGGATCGTTATAGCTATTCAAAACGTCGTTTATTGTCACAGTTAGCGTCATTATTTGGTGGCCGTTGTGCAGAAGAATTGATTTTTGGATCGGATGCGGTAACAACGGGTGCATCGAATGATATTGAGCGTGCAACAGAAATTGCGCGCAATATGGTGACGAAGTGGGGCTTGTCTGATGCAATGGGGCCGCTTACCTATGGTGAAGATCAGGGTGAGGTATTTTTGGGTCGTTCAATGACACAGCGTCGTGAAGTATCGGATGAAACGAATAAGAAAATTGATGCTGAAGTTCGTCACATTATTGATACGGCCTATACTACAGCAAAAGATATTTTGAAAAAACATCAAGATCGATTGCATGTGATGGCAGCTGCGCTTATTAAGTATGAAACGATTGATGAGTCTCAATTGAAAGAAATTATGGATGGCAAAGAACCAACGCCACCAGCCGGTTGGGATTTGTAGGTATTGTGGATTGTGACGATGATAGTGACTGTGACTGTGTCAGAGTTAGGAGGTGATCTAATTCCTCCTAACTTAGGTCTTTTTATTCCTGTGTTAATGTAAACACTAGACAGAGAATTATTCAGCACTACAATTGTCACAGTCACAGTCACAGTCACAGTCACAGTCACAGTCACAGTCACAGTCACAGTCACAGTCACAGTCACAGTCACAGTCACGGTTATTGATATGAACTTTCCTTCCGTTATGGGGATAATTAATTTATCTCCCCGCTCTTTTCGCAACGCCTTCACCTTCGACAGCGCCTTAAAAAAATCTTTGCAGATGATTAAAGACGGCGCTGCAATTATCGATGTTGGTGCTGTTGCTACAAATCCTTTTGTCAATCTTAATGAGGATATTCCCTCTGAGCAGCAAGAGTTAGATAGTTTAATTCCTTTTATTGAAAAATTATCGCAAGAAACGGATGCTATTATTTCTGTTGATACCTATCGTGCGCAAGTGATGAAAGCGTCTGTGAGTGCGGGTGCTGCAATGATTAATGATCAGCATGCCTTAACGGAAGAAAATGCTTTAGAAGCCGCTATTAAATTAAATGTGCCGGTTTGTTTGATGCATCATTTCTCACTTAGCTTTGATGCGAGCCGCGCGCGTAAGCAAGCGGTTTCTGTGTTTTCACAAATCGTAGTAGATTTGCAAGCTTATGCTGATCGTTGTCTTATTGCCGGCATGAAAAAAGAAAACATCATTCTGGACCCTGGTTTCGGTGGCGGACATTTTAATAAAACTGCGGATGAAAACTTCACTATTTTATCGAGATTAGAAGTATTAACTGCTTTAGGATTTCCAGTTTTAGTTGGGTTATCTCGGAAATCTTTTTTTGGAAAATTATTAAATAAGCCCATTGAAGAGAGATTGTCAGCAAGTATTGTCGGTGCAGTGATTGCTTTGCAAAAAGGCGCATCCATTATTCGCGTGCATGATGTTGCAGAAACAGTGGATGCGTTGCGTGTGTTAAAGGCAATTGAACGATGAAAAAAGAAAAGCAATTTGTATTTTCATTGGGTATTTCAAGCGTATGAAACACTATTTAGATCGCGCGATAATTACATTTTCAACTATCGGTTGTGTTATTGATATTGGCAATGATTGAGTTTTTAGTATTTTTTCTTTTTTATTGGGATATGTTTTTGTAGGAGTGATGAGTCAATGGCGTCAACGAGCCATCGCTACTGTTCAGTCTTTGAAAAAAAAGCGCCAAAAAATGAGCGGATTAAACGAGAGCTGAATAGTTACAATTATTATTACAAAATATTTTCTAATTCGGGCAGCGACGTAATTTCAAAATGCGGCGTAATATGATCAGGTGCTATTTTTTTATAGGGGTTTAACCAGCAGGTATGAATGCCTGCGTTGATGCCACCTAAAATATCAGACTCTAACGTATCGCCAATCATTAATACTTTTTCACGATTGGGATTCGCCATCAACGAAAAGGCATGATCAAAAATAGCGGGCTGTGGTTTTGCAACGCCAGCGCTTTCAGAGGTAACAATAAAATCAAAATGATGGTGCATGCCGTTGTTAATAATTCTTTTTTCTTGAGTGGCTGTAAAGCCGTTTGTAATGACCCCCAGTTTTGCTTTGCCTTTTAAGGTATCGAGCAAATTAATTGCGCCATCAAGCGGCATGGAAACATGTGAAATAGCTTCTAAAAATGTAGCATTTAAATCAAGTGGGTTTTTATTAAATCTTTCACCTAGCGCGCTAAAGCGATCGTGTTGTAATTGCTTAATCGTGATGTGTCCATTTTGATAGGATTCCCAGAGCAATTTATTTTTTGCTTCATAGGAAAGAAAATCCACTTCGGTAAAGGGAGTGTGAAGCGATGAAAATAGAAACTGCAAAGCATCATACGAATTAAATCGCAAGAGTGTTTCGTCAATATCAAATAAAATCCAATCGTATTTCATAAAAAGAATCTTAACCTAAATGGTTTATTTCTACAATTTTTTAGCTAAGGCAACAGTGATTCCCCACGAATGTCTGAAAAACCGCTAATTTTTAGATTTTAGGCGAGGTTGGATGGTAATTTGTTGAGAAAAGCGCAGTGGTCATGAAGTCCATGAGCATTTTCGAAACAAATTACCATTCAAGATCGCCAAAA
>JAUXWQ010000061.1 GCA_030680235.1 Coxiellaceae bacterium | reverse complement strand
TTTTGGCGATCTTGAATGGTAATTTGTTTCGAAAATGCTCATGGACTTCATGTACACTGCGCTTTTCTCAACAAATTACCATCCAACCTCGCCTAAAATCTAAAAATTAGCGGTTTTTCAGACATTCGTGGGGAATCACTGACATCATTGCCCGTTGCATTAAGTGCTTAAGTTATTAAGATATGTATTCAAACTCCGCTCGCGACTCGCACCGAAGGATCACGCACGAAACAACTCCCGCAATGCCGCATTTAAAACACCATTCACAAACTTATAGCCATCGACTGCACCATAACCTTTGGCTAGTTCAATCGCTTCATTAACAACCACTTTTTTTGGTGTTTCTGGATGATTTTGTAATTCATACACCGCCAATCGTAAAATTGATAATTCCACGGGATTTAACGACGTAATGTCACGACTCAGCAAGGGCGTTAACGCACCATCTATTTTTTCAACAGAATTTACAGCACCCAAAAATAATTGTCGACAAAATGGCAAGTCTACTGCCTTTAGCTCTGTTACATGCTCGACAATAAAATCTTGCAATAAAATATCTGGCGCTTCCTGAGTAAAATGCCATTGAAATAGCGCTTGCATTGCAAAGATACGGGATTGACGACGTTTATTAACGGGAGCAGTACTCATATATAGACTTCTAACTTGTTTTAATTTAAAGAAAAGAGCGCAATTAATCGCGCCTACGACTGCGTATCCTGCAGCTTACGAATCTCTTCGTGAAAAGCCTGAATATCCTGAAAACTTCGGTAAACCGATGCAAATCGCACATAAGCTACTTGATCCAGTGCGCGCAATTCATTCATCACACATTCACCAATGACTTCAGAGCGCACTTCCCGATCACCACCTGTGCGAATTTTTTTAACAATGCGATTAATCGCTGCGTCAACATGCTCAATAGTGACAGGGCGTTTTTCAAGCGCTCTTAGCATACCGCGTCGCAATTTCTCACCATCAAAAGCACAGCGCTCACCATCACGTTTTACAACGCGCGGCAATGATAACAGAGCAGTCTCAAAAGTGGTAATGCGCTCACCACACAAAGGACATTCACGACGACGCCTAACCTGCATACCATCGTCTGTCAATCGTGAATCAACAACTTTTGTATCTTCTGCTGTACAAAATGGGCAGTGCATAAACACTCATCCGTTATCAATTTTTCGATATGTAAACTGGAAAACGATGACATAGCTCCGCAACACTATTTTTCACACGAAGTAACACCGCATCATCCATCAAGTTATCTAAAATATCACAAATCCATTCTGTTATTTGTACAGCTTCATTAACCCCAAATCCACGGGTCGTCATAGCGGGTGATCCAATGCGTAACCCGCTCGTAATAAAAGGTGAACGCGCTTCGTTCGGAACGGTATTTTTATTCAATGTAATATGCGCTTGCCCTAAACGAATTTCAGCATCTTTCCCAGTAATATTTTTTTTTGTTAAATCCACTAAAAATAAATGATTGTCTGTGCCACCAGAAACAATATCGTAACCCCGCTTCATCATAGCTTCTGCCATTGCCTTTGCATTTGCTAGCACTTTTTCCTGATAATTTTTAAAGCTTGGCTGCAATGCTTCTTGAAAGGCAACCGCTTTCGCTGCAATCACATGCATCAATGGACCACCCTGACAACCCGGAAAAACCGCTGAATTTAATTTTTTTTCTAATTCAGGGTTTTCTTTAGCAAGAATTAATCCCCCGCGCGGACCACGCAAGGTTTTGTGTGTGGTTGAGGTCGTAATATCAGCAATAGTCACAGGTGATGGATATAATCCTGTTGCAACCAATCCCGCCACATGCGCCATATCTACCATGAAATAAGCACCCACCTCATCAGCAATGGCACGAAATATTGACCAATCAATCATGCGGGAATACGCTGAAAAACCCGCTACAATCACCCGAGGCTTATGTTGACGGGCTAAATCACGCACTTCATCATAATCAATATAACCCGCTGCGTTTAATCCATAATGTACCGCTTTATAAATTTTCCCAGAAAAATTAACTGGCGAGCCATGCGTTAAATGCCCACCATTGCTAAGGCTCATCGCCAAAATAGTGTCACCTGGCTGCAACATGGCAGCATAAGCTGCCTGATTGGCTTGAGAGCCCGAATGTGGTTGCACATTGGCATAATGCGCCCCGAAGAGTTTTTTCACACGCTCAATGGCTAAGTTCTCAGCGATATCAACAAATTCACAGCCACCGTAATATCGTTTCCCCGGATAGCCTTCCGCATATTTGTTTGTTAAAACAGAGCCTTGCGCTTCTAATATCGCTTTACTGACATAATTTTCTGAAGCGATTAATTCAAGATGGTCTTCTTGACGCACCGCTTCTTGTGAAATTGCTTGAAAAATTTGGGGGTCAAACTGGGATAAATGGGTCATAGCACACCTCCGTTAATCGCATTGTAACGAAGAATCTTATAGTTGCCCAGATTTTGCCAATTATCCTAAATTCGGCAGTTTAATATCACAGCCGTAAATAGGCATCAACCAACGGAAATGTTCAGAAAAGAGCGAAAAATCGAGACCAAAATAATTTTTTGTTAATACAGAGAGATTACAATTAACCCAGCAAGTAACTATAACAATTACCTTATGGTGATAATAATGGGTATAGAAAAACTAAGTCTTGAAATTAAGCCATACAACAGTGCTAAAGGCGATCCGAATCAACCTGTTGACACTAATGGTATAACAAAAAGGCGCGCTACTTTTACTACTTTCAGTCAATCAATTCTGAGTGACTTCAAATCTGGAAATAAAATAACATTAACAGCATCGTCCATTGACGAGCACCCCGATCTTAATGGCAATAACGAGCTAAAAATCATACTTAAAATGAAGCTGGCAGATTTTGAAATCAAAGTGCCACTACGAAACAAAGTAAATTCTCTTTTAAAAAAAATCGAAGCGTTTAAAAATAAACGACACGGCACAAACAAAGAAATCACAATGATTATTGATACTCTCATAACAGCACTGAAAGCTGTCATGCAAAAATTAAGTGAAGAAAACACGGAGCTAACAACGTTAACAACGCTTAACCAACAATTTAAAAATATTGTAGACGCTGCTGCACACGAAAACAAAATGCTACTGAATAACCATACAGAAAATGGAAAACCTGGCTTTTTTACATTACAAAGCACTGCAACAGATCTTGCAACTTTAGACAACCTACTGGCTTTACCAACTGAAGCTCCCAACATGGACTTTAGCATCCAATAAAAAATGCGCGTTGGTCCACAATCAAGTGACGACATTTATATATTTTGCAAAGCATCCTGAAGCGTACTAACTCCAATAATTTCAATTCCAGAAATTTTATTTTTTGGGGCATTTCCTTTCGGCACAATTGCTTTTTTAAAACCATGCTTTGCCGCTTCTTTTATGCGTTCTTGACCAGACGCGACTGGGCGAATTTCACCAGACAATCCAATCTCACCAAACACAATAAGTTCATGCGATAACGATTTATTTTTTAAACTGGAAATAACCGACAATACTTGCGCTAAATCTGCGCCTGTTTCCATCACGCGCAAACCACCCACCACATTCACAAAAACATCTTGATCATAGGTCGCAACACCCGCATGCCGATGCAGCACAGCCAACAACATAGACAAACGATTATGATCCAAACCCACCGTCACACGACGCGGATTCGCCAAATGGCTTTCATCCACCAAGGCTTGTACTTCAACCAACAAGGGGCGACTACCTTCCCAGGTCACCGTAATACAAGTACCCGGTGTCGGACTCGAATGACCTGATAAAAATATGGCAGAAGGATTGGAAACTTGTTTCAAACCGTTTTCAGTCATCGCAAAAATACCCAATTCATTGACTGCACCAAAACGGTTTTTCACTGCACGAATAACGCGAAAACGCGAATCATTTTGTCCTTCAAAATATAAAACAGCATCGACCATATGCTCTAGTACACGCGGCCCTGCAATCGTGCCATCTTTTGTAACATGACCCACAATAAACAAAGCAAGACCCTTTTGTTTTGCATACATAACCAATTTTGCAGCACTTTCACGCACCTGTGAAACACCCCCCGGTGCCGATTGAATTAAATCCGTATAAATCGTTTGAATCGAATCGACAACCAAAATTTTTGGCTGAAATTTTTCGCACGCGACCATAATTTTTTCGACGTTCGTTTCCGCAAGCAATGATAAATTTTCTTGTGGCAATCCTAAGCGTTGTGCACGCAATGCCAGTTGTTGCAAAGATTCTTCACCAGTAACATACAAAGGGCGATGTGTTTTCGCAATATGAGACAATATTTGCAACAAAATGGTGGATTTTCCAACACCTGGATCGCCACCAATCAATACAGCAGAGTCTGACACCAAACCGCCGCCTAACACATGATCAAATTCAACTAACCCAGTTGAAATACGGGACTGTGTTTCAATTTTTACATCTGAAATTAGCGTGATTTCTGATTGCGCACCTGCAAAACCTTGCATGCGTGGATTACTGCTTTGCGCATTGGGTTTTGCCAAAGCCACTTCTTCAAAAATGGTATTCCATTTGGCACACTCCACACACTGCCCTTGCCACTTGTTATACTGTGCGTCACAGTGCTGACAACAGAAAATGGTTTTGGTTTTGATTGTACTCATCTGATTTTCCTAGCGTTATAGCGCATTATATCGTAGCAGAAATTCCCCACGAACAAAAAATCTTCATCTTTTCAAGCCATTATGATAACTAAAAACCTATACTATAATTTGAGCATAAATGAGGATTCCCTATGCCATTTGAACATAATCCTACCGAAGCGTTTCTAAACGAGCTTTCATACAGGCCTCACTACGCTCAACCACAAGCACTACTTGAAACCGCAGCCTTATTAACCTTACGGATCATTCAATCCACTCTTTATAGAGAACAAACGACACAGACAAAATCCTTAAAAATCGTTGCAGAATCAGCAGCACTTAACCAAACTGAAAAAAAAGACTTAGAGGACGCAGTTGATTTATTTGAAGCCGCAGCAAGCAACAACGACTCACTTCGGACAGCCTTATCAGGCTCATCAGACTCAGACGATGAAACCTGGATGTCCGGTGAAGTATTTGATGAAACCTTAAGAGCGAATGCAGCGGCAAAAGAAGTTCTGCAGTCTTCCTTAACTGAAAAACTAGCCGATGACGAAAAAAAATCCGCTGACTCTGTAATACACCATGCCAGCACTTTTCCCGAACGTGCGATACAAGCCACTTATATTGGCGCCTTACTACTTGCCGGCACAGCATTGACTATTTTCACACATGGTTTTTTTTCAACACAAGGCGGCGCCCTCATTGCTGAAGCAACTGATCAATTAGATATCTTAATAAACGATCACCCGCTTCAACAGCATGAAGAACAGTTTCACTCAAAAAACAAAGCGCTTGCTGCGCTATTAAAAACGCATAATCAACAAAACAATGATGTCATCAATATCGCCTGGACGGAACAAATTAAAAATCATTGCAAAACGCAAAAAAAAACACTCGACAAAATTGCAACGTGCTTAAACAAAAAAACAGTGCATCACGATTATTTTATATCTGAAATAAACACACTCTATCAATATTATGAGAAACAAGAGGAGATATTAAAAAAAATAACTGTATTTAATACACCCGAAGCCACTCAACAACTTCGTGACATTGCCTTTCGTATTGAAGCTGTTGAAAAAAAAGCGATACCCCTTATTGAACACGTAAAAAATGCATTACCCTTACAAGCAGAATCACACTGCACGACTTTTATTCATCACGCTAAAAATTTCTATTATGCCAATAAAAACCTATGTAAAATTGTTGGGCTAGCATCACTCACAGCACTTGGGATTGGATTAACCATTGCAACCGGTGGTATCGGAGGCTTATTGGGTGCTGCAGCACTCTGTGTTGTTGCCAATGCTGGCATAAAAGCCATTTTTCAGCGCGCAAAAAAAGCGGTAACAGAATACGTCACTAATTCAATGCTCGACAAACACGCTGACAATTTAAAAATATACTGCGAAACTCAAAAAAATTCTCTTGATCAAATAAGCGCCTCTATCAGCCCAACAAAAAATCCTTTAACACGAAAAGAAATGGACGAACTCTCAGAAACCTATACAAACAACATTCAAGCCTTAGAGGCACTAAAAAACAGTGATGAACACGACCTATTCAAACTTAAAAAATTAATGGTGCTATCACTGTCCTTAGAAAAATTAGATAAGAAAGCGCAAGGGGAAATCAAAAAGGCCGATGGTCTTTTATCTGAGGATGCCAAAAAAGAATCAGCTGGCTTTATAGCGCGCGCTGAAATTACTCATAAAGAAAATAAAAAAACAATGCATGCTGTTAAAAAAACCACGATTGCTATTGCAGCAATCACTGTACTTAGTATCGCAGTAAAAGGCACCAGCCTTGTTATTGCTGTAGCCACGGCAGCCATCAGCGCTTTATTTTCTTTTACTAGAGAAAAAGTAAGCGATTTCACAAAAAATTGCCTTCTCAAAACAGAAAAGGATTCTAAAGGGAAGGGCGAGGAAAAAACAGACGTAAACGCTACAGGTGCAGCGCCCCCGCATTAAAATTTCTATGTGCTACCAGTTCGTCATCATGGCTCGCTTCCTCACGCGCCCGTTTTTCACGGCCTTTTTTCGGCAATAAATCAAAAAATTCAATATAGCCTCGCTCAATATGGCTGATCAAATTTATCAATGCACTTTGAAGATCCGGCAGTGTGTTTTTGGCATGCAACCTATTTAGATAATCTCGAATACGTTGGATTAATACATATTGAGGTTGAACGACATCCAAAGACACCTCAAAAAGTAAGACTATTAATGATTTTATTTGCGGCGCATAAGCCCCACCCAATGACACTTGAATCCATTTTAATGCTAAAAAAATATGTGCCGGTGAATAAATATGTGGATGACGCATAAAAGAAGCGCCAGCGATATATCGGCTTTCAGGAAAACGCACTGTCTTTATTTCTGAAAAAAGACTTCTTAATGCATTCAAAGCAATAGTGTTTTTTAAACAAATCGTTTGAATTGCCTTCAAGAAATAGCGCTTTGCGTTTTCAAAAAAATACTTCACAATCAATAATAAAAATGACTCATCAGACGTATTACGAATAACAGAAAATAATATTCTTGCCGATGCAAGCTGAGGTGCTACTCTAAAGCCTGCTCTACACGCTTCAAGCAACAATGACAACGAGAAATGTTGCGATCTTCTCTGGTCCCAACGGGCTCGAATATAAAAATCTGGCAAGGCATAGGAAGAATCATCCGACAAATAAGGACAATCAATAAACAATTCTGGATAAATTAGCTCTATCATACAAACTTGCATTAAAAAATTATTTCGCAGTAATACTATTCCATCATAAGAGGTCCCTTCTTTAATTTCATCGAGTAATTTATCACGAAAGTTATTTATTTTTTGCTGACAAAATGCTTTTCCAGAAAGGATTTCAAGCGACTGAACGATCCCACGATAATCACTCTCTTGAGAACAAAAGGCTTTTTCAAACAATCTATGCTTCATTGCAGCGATAAAAAATACATCGTAGCGCAAGGGAACAGACTGAAGCACCAACAATAGCCTTGCTAACGAAAACACGTCCGCGTAAACATCATTCTTTTCCAATAAATTATTGATATTTTTTTTAACAATTGCAGCAGGAATTCTCTGCAACAAAGATGGCTGATGAATAATACAGGTTAAAAATAGTGGGTTCTTAGCAAGTAAATTTAAAAAAGCATCGTACGATAAAACTGAAAACAAATCCGTAATATGCGGAAATATATTTTTTATCTGAGAAACTGTCAACTCATGAGAAGCGGCTTTATCACAAAAAATATCAATCATACCGATTGAGTCTTCTGCTTTTAACTGCATAAAAATCGCCTTATCAAATGGATCCTTTAAATCTAGCAGTTCTAAAAAATGAAACCCAAACAAATCATAAATGGCAAGCGCATTTTCTCCTAAATACCTAAAATCAGGCAGCTTATAACACTCATAAACAGAAACAGGCGTGCTTGAATCTACTGAATAACGCACATCAGATATTTTTTTATCTGTAATAAAATCTTCGCATAATAAATTGAGCGAGGTAAATTTATTGTCATCCTCCTGATTGAATTTTGTTCCACGAACACCACAAAACGTTTTTTTTACAAGCGTTAATAATTGTTGCACAGCCTTATTTTCTTCTGAAATCTCTGTCAATACCGCATACGTTTTTTTTAATGGATTATCTAGAATATTTTCTTCATCCATTAACATCACATACTGATGAATAAAAAAATGATGTAATAAACCAGATCTCACTAATTGCTGTGGTGTGACATGACGATCTAATAACCAGAGAATAAAAGCCGCTAAAAAATCAGCATCCTCAAAAAAAGCCTTGGCCAATGGAATCAGACCAGTAACATTTTCCTGACAGCCCAATGCTTCTTGCAACTTATTTTTAAAAGCATAAACAGGTTCACGCATAAATTCTCGCAAATTCTTTCGCAAAATACGTGATAATAAAATCAGCACCCGCGCGCTTAATAGATAACAAACTTTCGTTCATCACTTTATCGTGATCAATCCAGTTTCTTTCAGCAGCGGCTTTAATCATTGCAAATTCACCACTCACTTGATAAGCACCTAATGGTAATTCAGGGAATGTTTTTTTCACACGATACACAATATCCAAATAATTTTGTGCAGGCTTTACCATCAACATATCAGCACCTTCTGCAACATCCAATGCCGCTTCTTTTATTGCTTCATCTGAATTGGCCGGGTTCATTTGATAGGTTTTGCGATCGCCAAATTGGGGTGCGCCTTCAGCCGCTTCACGAAAAGGGCCATAAAAGCTCGATGCATACTTCACAGCATAACTTAAAATGGGGATATCTTTAAAATCATGTTGATCGAGCGCGTCGCGAATAGCACGCACCATACCATCCATCATCCCACTCGGCGCTACAATATCTGCTCCTGCTCTCGCATGCAAAACTGCTTGTTTTGCGAGCAATTCAAGCGTGGCATCGTTATCGACATCATTATTGTTAATCACACCACAATGACCATGATCAGTGTATTCACACAGACAGACATCGGTTATTACCAACAAATCAGGTGCGATTTTTTTAATGGTACGAACAGCTTCGGCAATAATGCCCTGCTCACATAAGGCATCAGAACCTATGGCATCTTTTTCTGCAGGAATACCAAATAAAATAAGCGCGGGGATTTTAAGCGACTGTATTTCTAATACCTCTTTTTCAAGTTGATCTATGCTCAACTGAAAATGTCCCGGCATCGATGAAATAGGATGATGAATGTTTTTTCCAGCTTTGATAAATAAAGGTAAGACGAGATCATTCACGCTGATTGTGCTTTCTTGCACCAGCGCACGAAGCCTAGCATTTTTACGGAGACGACGGGGACGCATAATAAGTGCCTGTGGGTGTCAGTGTGAATGTCAGTGTGAGTGAGAGTGTGAGTGTGTCGGAGGTTTAATCTAGCACAAGCAAGTAAGTAAGTAACTAAGCATCAAACACGATGGTTTTTGAGTAAGCACTAAATTTAATCACACCACAGTCACTCACACTCTCACCCTCCTCAACTAACCAGCTTCCATGAACCATCTGACTGACGGCATGCCTTGCCATAAGCTTTCTGCGTTTTACCATTCACAGTCACTGTCGTTTGATATTCGCGGCAATAAGCATGACTTGCTGATGATCTATAATTCTTCACAGGACGAACAGTGTATTGCGCACCATTTTTTTGGTTAGTCCATTGCGCTTGCTGACCCACAGGGACATTCGCTACCGCATTTTGCATATTTGCTTGATCTTGGCGATCCATGTAGTTACCAATTTGGTTACCCACAATACCACCCACCAAGGCACCCCCAATAATACCCGCCGTACTACTGCCAAAAATAGCACTACCAACCAAACCACCCGCCACTGCACCTGCAGCAGTAGCGCCTGTCGTATTATTACCTGGTGTACAACCCGTCATTTCAAACGCTGTAAGCGCTAAAATGCCCGCCAAAATAACTTTTTTCATAATCTATTCCCAAAAATGAAATGGTATTTGCATCTTAGCAGGACCAGGGAAATGCGCAATATCTCTACCTATTCCAATCAATCAACCAATTCAATGCATATATTGCCGCAGACTGGCGAATATACGCGCGCCCACTGCTAAAATGCATTGTTTTTGACTCGCCTCTCCCTGTACGTGCATCAAACAATGCAAAACAAACTGTCCCCACCGGCTTTTCAATACTCCCCCCCAAAGGTCCCGCAATACCCGTTATCGAAAGCGCCAACGTTGATCGATAACGCGTTGCCGCCCCACTTGCCATCGCCTTGGCAACAGCCTCTGACACCGCACCCTCGGCATCAATCACGGCGGCATCGACGCCCAACAACGCTGTTTTCGCAGCATTACTATAAACACATGCGCTGCCATAAAACCATTGAGAAACACCCGGTGTTTCGGTGATCCACGAAGATAACAAGCCACCCGTACACGATTCTGCAAGCGAGAGCGTCACATTTTTTGAACCGCATAATTCACCGAGTTTTTTACATAATACGTAAGGATTGTCGGACATAAATAAACACTCCATAATGCTGGGTAGTTGCACATTTGCTTTGCAAATCGACACGCGCCTTATCCACCCACAGTTCTTCAATATTATAAGTGATTTTTATGCAAAAACCTGAAAATACTGCTCACACACCCATGATGCAACAATACTGGAAAATCAAGTCACAATATCCTGATTTACTGGTGTTTTATCGCCTCGGTGATTTTTATGAATTATTTTATGACGATGCAAAAAAAGCAGCGGCGTTATTGCATATTACACTCACGAGTCGTGGAAATGCTTCTGGGCACCCAATCCCTATGGCAGGCATTCCTTTTCATTCTGCAGACAATTATTTGGCAAAATTAATTAAAGCTGGTGAATCGGTTGTTATTTGTGAACAAGTTGGCGATCCAGCCACTAGCAAAGGGCCTGTTGCACGTGAAGTATCTCGGATATTAACACCCGGAACAGTGACGGATGATTTTTTGCTGGATGCAAATTGCGACCCTATTCTCATGGCCATTGTTGAAGAAGGTTCTTTTGGGCTTGCCTGCCTGAATATCTCAAGCGGTCACTTCACACTCCAACAATTAGCCGATAAAAATAGCGTTTTTGCAGAAATTGCGCGCATCAACCCCACTGAAATTTTATTACCTGAAGATCATACCTTTTCAGAAAATTTTTCAACAAGTGTCAAAAAAAGACCTCGCTGGGAATTTGATTTATCAACCGCAACGCAATTATTAAATGATCAATTTAAAACGCAATCGCTCGATGGCTTTGGTGTTTCTGATTACCCACTGGGATTACGCGCAGCGGGCTGTTTACTACAGTACGCGCATTACACACAAAAAACAGCACTGCCACACATACACAACATTATTGTTGAAAAAAATGATGCCTCAATTTTAATTGATGCGGCGTCTCGAAAAAATTTAGAGTTAATTAGCAACCTTCAGGGAAACGACTCTTGTACACTGGCATCAACGCTCGATTTTACAACCACCGCAATGGGAAGCCGATTATTGCGTCGTTATATCACGCAACCGCTCACCAATCATGCCATTATTCAGCAACGATTAACCTATACAAGCTTATTTTTTGCTTCAGAGAAAATCGATGGGCTTCGCGACTTAATGCGTAATATTTTTGATTTAGAACGTATCTTAAGTAGAATTGCATTACGCTCTGCACGTCCGCGTGACTTGTCGCATCTGCGTGATTCACTGGCTGTTTTGCCAACGCTACAACATATTTTACGAGAAATTCACACGGAAAATTTCAACTTTTTAATTGGTGCTATTCATACATTTCCTGAATTACACGCCTTGCTACAAAGAGCACTGATTGAAAACCCACCGATGATTTTACGTGATGGCGGCGTTATTGCTGAAGGATATGATACAGAGCTTGATGAACTGCGTAACTTACAAGGCAATAGCCAACACTACTTAATTGAATTAGAAAATCGTGAGCGTACCCGCACCGGATTGAATACGCTCAAAGTAGGTTATAACAGCATTCACGGCTATTTTATCGAATTAAGCCGGCTGCAATCCGATAAAGCACCCCTTGATTATACGCGACGACAAACTCTCAAAAATGCAGAACGTTTTATCACGCCTGAATTAAAAATTTTTGAAGAAAAAATATTAACAAGCAATGCACGTGCATTAGCGCGTGAAAAATTATTGTATGATCAACTGCTCGACACCATTAATAAATCTCTCGCATTATTACAATCTGCTGCCGAAGCAATTGCACAATGCGACGTTTTTACGAGTTTTGCAAAAGCTGCCTTACAAAATAATTATGTCTGCCCCACCTTTTCAGATGAACTTGGCATTCATATTCACGAAGGACGACACCCCGTTATTGAACAAGTAATCGATACACACTTTGTCCCTAACGATACGCGTTTTAATTCTGAAAGACGTTTGCTATTAATAACGGGACCCAACATGGGCGGCAAATCCACTTATATGCGACAAGTAGCCTTGATTGTTTTGATGGCGCATATTGGCTCTTTTGTACCTGCCTCTTATGCAAAAATTGGGCCCATTGATCGTATTTTTACACGAATTGGATCATCCGATGACTTATCTTCAGGTCGCTCCACCTTCATGGTTGAGATGACAGAAACCGCAAACATTCTTCACAATGCAACGCAAAAAAGTTTGGTTTTAATGGATGAAATTGGGCGAGGTACTAGCACCTTTGATGGCTTATCCATTGCTTATGCATCCGCCCTACATTTGGCAAATATTTCAAAATCCATGACCTTGTTCGCAACACATTATTTTGAGTTAACGCATTTACCTGAAGAATCCAGCGTTATTCAAAATATGCATTTAGATGCAACAGAACAACAGGATCAATTAATTTTTCTACATAAAGTAAAATCAGGTCCTGCAAATCAAAGCTATGGTCTGCAGGTAGCAAAATTAGCGGGAGTGCCTCAATCTGTTATTGATCGCGCAAAAACAAAATTATCAACATTAGAATCGGATAGCTCAACAAACGCGCCACAACAAAAAGAATTATTTTTGATACCCGCCATCAATCCCATCATCGATGAAATTAAAAATATGAATGTTGATGAATTAACACCACGAAAAGCACTCGATTTGATTTATCAATGGAAGAAAATAACATAAAATATGTCTGGCTAAGCAAGTATGCCAAGGACATAGACAAACCAGGGATTTTTTTATGAATATCAGCGCATTAAAACAGGATATTTTTGCCAGTATTACAGTAGCACTTGTTGCTATTCCACTCTGCCTTGGTATCGCACTGGCTTGTCATGTCCCGCTTATTTCAGGGATTATCTCAGGCATTGTCGGTGGTATTGTGGTTGGCTTTATTAGTCAATCAAAGGTTAGTGTCAGCGGTCCCGCTGCCGGCATGGTAGCTGTTGTCATTGGTATTATTGCACAACTCCAAAGCTATGAATTATTCCTAGTGGCCTTAACAATCGCCGGTTTTATCCAAATTCTTGCTGGGATTTTTCAAGGTGGCTTTGTTGCTAATTACATTCCAACGAATGTCATTCAGGGCTTGTTAGCAGCAATCGGCATTCTTATCATTGTCAAACAAATTCCAATTGCAATTGGTTATTATGCAGAACCCCATGCGCTCACGCTTGCATTAAAAACAGCGGAGCAAAATCTCGATATTTCTTATTTGATCAATACGCTTTTTCATATCCATGCCCTCGCAATCATAATTAGCGGACTCTCAATGCTTATTTTATTAAACTGGGAGAAATGCTTCCCTAAAGTTGCAAAAGTGTTCCCCGCATCTGTTGCTGTTATTGTTGCCGCCATTACGATAAATGAGTGCGTCGGTTTTTTCACGCCGGGCTTTTCGCTCCATCAATCTATGCTTGTTAATATCCCGGTCAAAGAAAGCTTTTCTGAATTTTTAAAGCAATTTGAACATCCCGATTTCTCACAACTCTATAATACAAAAATATATACCGCTGCCATTATGATCGCCGCTATTGCATCACTTGAAACTTTGCTCAATATTGAAGGTATCGAAAAAATTGATAAAAGCCATCGGTATACTTCACGAGACAGGGAGTTAGTCGCACAGGGTGCTGGTAATGTGATTTGTGGCTTATTGGGTGGTCTACCCGTTACCTCAGTGATTGTGAGATCTTCTGTCAATATTTATGCAGGCGCAAAATCAAAATTATCCACCATTCTCCATGGTTTTATTTTGTTAATTTCAATTGGCTTTCTTGGAAAATTATTAAATTATATTCCGCTTGCCTCACTCGCAGCCATTTTAATTCACACAGGCTATAAATTAGCGAATATTACCTTATTCAAAAAAGCCTATCACGAAGGCTATCGCTATTTTCTTCCTTTTTTAATCACCACGATTGCGATTATTTTTACGAACCTTATAA
The DNA here is from genome assembly GCA_030680235.1 of Coxiellaceae bacterium. Taxonomy (GTDB): domain Bacteria; phylum Pseudomonadota; class Gammaproteobacteria; order Coxiellales; family Coxiellaceae; genus 2-02-FULL-42-43. The sequence continues at coordinate 8,508 of JAUXWQ010000061.1, read as the reverse complement.
CCGGTATTTTTATTGGCCTCTCAATCAGTATATTTTTTATTCTCTATTACAACAGCAAAAATGGACTATTGATTGTCAATGAGAAATACCCCTCTGGAAATGTCCTGCGCTTCATCCTTCCGCAACAAATTACTTTTCTGAATAAAGCTGCCATTGTCAATGCACTCAATAAAATACAGCGTGAATCTAAAATTGTCATTGATGCAAATTCAACAAGCTATATCGATAATGATGTTTTAAACGTCATTAAAGATTTCAAAGAAGAGCAAGCACCAGAAAAAAATATTTTATTGAATCTTACAGGATTCAAAGCGCATTATGATATTAAAGATCAAATTAAGTTTATCAATGCAACGACAAGAGACGTTCAAAAAACCATTACACATCAAGAAGCTTTAAAAATATTAATTGAAGGAAACAAACGATTTATTCATAGCACCCCTATACACAAAGATTTTCAGCATCAGATCCAAGCAACCGCTCGCTCTCAACATCCTATTGCCGTTATTTTAAGCTGTATTGATTCACGCGTTCCCGTTGAAATTATTTTTGACTTAAACCTAGGGGATTTATTTGTTGTAAGAATTGCCGGAAATATCGCTAATGTAGACATTATTGGTAGTATTGAATTTGCTTGTCAGATTGCTCAAACAAAATTAGTAATCATTCTAGGACACAAAGAATGCGGCGCCATTCAAGCTGCTTGTGATAATTTAGAGTTAGGGAATATGACGCAACTCATCAAAAAAATTAAACCTGCCATTGAGATGGAAGAAAGCAAAAAACCCCATGAAAATAAAGCTGAATTTTTAGATCATGTGATTGCACATAATGTCGCGCTCACAAAAAAACAAATTCTAAAAGGAAGTGAGATATTAAATACACTATTGCAGAACAATGAGATCAATGTGGTTGGTGCGATTTATGACATTCACACCGGACAGGTAGTGTTTGATGCGTAACAGTTTGATGAGCGATGATTGATGCATGCTCGCATCATGCATCGCTCATCATCCATCAATCATTGCTCATGCTATTCCCCAGCACTCGGCCATGCCCGCAATACAACATCCGCCACGGTTGCTAAAGGTATTGCAAAGAAAACACCCCAAAAACCCCACAATCCCCCAAAAACCAAGACGGAAAGAATAATCACAATAGGATGTAAATCCATGGTCTCTGCAAACAATAAAGGCACCAAAATGTTGGCGTCTAGTGCGATAATGACACTATACGCAATCAACAAATAGAAAAAGTCAGGGCTTACTCCCCACTGCATTAACGCAATCACAACCACTGGAATCGTTGCAACTACTGCACCAATGTAAGGAATAATGACAGAAAGCCCCACCAACGTTGCTAATAATGCCGCATAATTCATTCCTAGAATAGAAAAGACAATCCAAGTAACAATGGCAATCACAATAATTTCAATAACACGCCCGCGCACGTAACAGCCAATTTTTTTCTTCACGTTTCGGGAAACAACAGCAATAAGACTGCGATGCTTAGGCAAAAACTGCGAAAACCAGTGCGCAATTTGCTTGCTGTCCTTTAAAAAGAAAAACAATAACAATGGCACTAAAATAAAATACAACACAACTGTAATTAAATTAGGTATGAGTCCCCACAAATGCTTGAGTGCAAGCTGCCCCCAATGCGCCACCTCACTTTGCACATAAGTCATGCTTTCCTGAAAACGTGCATCAGAAAAAACTGCTGGATATTTCTGCATTAAACTTTTAAACCAGTTATGCCCCTGAGAAAAAGTGATTGGCGCCTCTGTCACCAAATTCTGTAATTCATGGACAATAATAGGCAGTAACCACACTAAGGTAACAATAACGAGACCCATGAAAATGGAAAACACACCAACTACCGCAAGGTAATGTGGAATATGCCACTGCTCTAATTGACGCACGACAGATAACAAAAGATAAGCCAGTACAACGCTAATCAATACCGGCATAAAAAAATGCCCGAAGCACTCAAGAAAAATTAAGGTAAATAAAAGGGTAAAAAAGAGCCCAACGGCTGCAGGGTCTGAAAAATTACGACGAAACCAATGGGAGATAGATTGTAATAATGGATTTCCATGAGACATAGTAAACACTTCCAAAGTGGTTTTTGTTAGTGTAACAAAAATTTAACTGTCTAGGGAACGGCACCCATAGGCCTAAAAAATCACATTTCAAGGGGTAGCAAAGGTTTGTACAGCCCATGAATGCATTTCATGGGCAACACAAATCAACTTCAGCAATTCCACTGAATCAACTTAGTCTTCCGACGAGCGACTCACCCGCTTACGCTCATTTTCTTTCAGCAATTTTTTACGAATACGAATTGATTTCGGCGTGACCTCAACCAATTCATCATCCGCAATAAATGCCAAAGCACGCTCGAGGGACATAATCATCGGTGGGGTTAGGATAATGTTTTCATCCGAACCCGAGGCACGCATGTTGGTTAATTGTTTTTCTTTCGTTGCATTCACCACCAAATCATTTTCACGGGTATGCAAACCAACAATCATCCCTTCATACACTTCTGTTTGTGGATGAATGAACAATGATCCGCGTTCTTGCAATCCATACAAACCAAAAGCACGCGTAATACCAGGACCGTTACAAATCAATACACCACGATGACGTGATTTAATGGCTTTTGTTTTTACAGGGCCATAGTGATCAAATACGTGATGCATTACACCAGAACCTGACGTTAAGGTCATGAATTTTGTTTGAAAACCAATTAAACCACGTGTTGGCATAATGTAATCTAAACGAACACGGCCTTTACCATCTGGCATCATGCTCTTTAATTCCGCTTGACGGTCGGCTAAGTATTGCATGATTGATCCTTGATCGGTTTCAACCACGTCAATAATCAACTGCTCATAAGGCTCAGACATCACACCATCAATTTCTTTTTGAATTACTTTTGGACGCGACACGGACAATTCAAATCCTTCACGACGCATGTTTTCAATTAAGATCGACAAATGCAATTCACCACGACCCGATACAATAAATTCATCAGATGCCGCAGGATTGGTTTCAACACGTAAGGCTACGTTTGCAATTAATTCACGCTGTAGACGATCACTAATTTGACGGCTTGTCACGTATTTACCTTCTTTTCCGGCAAACGGTGAGTTATTCACAGAAAATGTCATGCTGACTGTAGGTTCATCTACTGTGAGCACAGGCATCGCTTCCACACACTCTGGATGACAGAAGGTATCGGAAATACGTAAATTATCCACACCCGTTACAGAAATAATATCACCTGCAGAAGCCGTTTGAATTTCACGACGCTCAAAACCAATGGTTTGATACAACTGCAAAATACGACCGGGTCTTGTTTTACCGTGCATATCAATCACAGTAATGTTTGTGTTTGGTTTGATCGTTCCACGTGTCACACGACCAATACCAATCGCCCCCACGTAGCTCGAGTAATCGATCGCACTGACCTGCATTTGGAATGGTGCGTTAATATCAACGTTTGGTGGTGGTACTTTATCTACGATTGTTTGGAATAAAATATCCATGTTATCCGTTCTGACAGTCGGATCGTCCGTCGCAAAACCTTGCAAAGCAGACGTATAAACGATCGGGAAGTCTAATTGTTCATCCGTTGCATCAAGGCTCACGAATAAATCAAATACTTGATCGATACACCAATCAGGGCGAGCACCATCACGATCAATTTTATTGATCACCACAATTGGCTTTAAGCCCCACGAGAATGCTTTTTGTGTTACGAAACGGGTTTGTGGCATTGGGCCATCAACCGCATCGATGAGCAATAATACGGAGTCAACCATCGACAAAATACGCTCCACTTCACCACCGAAGTCAGCATGGCCTGGTGTATCAACAATATTGATATGATAGTCATGCCAGCGGATCGCTGTATTTTTCGCCAAAATGGTAATACCACGCTCACGTTCCAAGTCGTTAGAGTCCATCATCCGCTCAGACAGCTGCGCACGCTCATCAAACGTACCAGACTGCTGTAATAGTTTATCAACAAGCGTTGTTTTGCCGTGATCGACGTGCGCGATGATTGCGACGTTACGAATATGAGCTACCATAAAAATACACCTCAAGATCAAAAAAACAATAGGATAGGAATAAATTCTAAATTTGAATTTCAGCCGGGGATTCTGTCATATTCAGAACAACTTGTCTTGCAAAACGTGCGTTTTTGAACATTAAATGGGGATAATTCAAGCAATACAAAGAAAAACCAAAGGCTGGAGCGAATGAACTCAACCGAGGGATTCAAAGCGTTTTTGATTTAGAATGCCAGCAAAATCAATGCCTTGTAACAACTTCTTGTCGAGAAACACTCACATCCAGCATTTAAAGCTTACCGAGAAATAGGCTCAGTCACAAGCCCTTTTCTACGATAATAGACAATCTGGAATGCTAACAAGGACTTTTTAAAAAGACTCACACAAGGATTCACGAGACTTGGCAAATCCCAGTGCAACAGCAATGCCGATGTCATATCTAAAAGACTCAGCAAAATAGCGAGTTCTACAAAGCCATTGCTGAGCCCCACCGTTGATTTTAATCGAAAATTTTTCACCATTTGTGGGAATAAAAATGTCATCCAACAAGCATCAGAAACAAATCCTGCAATGTCATAATATGTTTTACTATGCTGCAAAAAAGTAGCATTTAAAATTGCATAAGAAAATACGATTATCACCAGCACGCTTAAAAAAATAAAATTATTTTTAAGCGTGCGGGAATGCAAGCCAAATCGCGCAAATTGAATATGCTGCACGAACAAACACAGCAATCCAACGATCGTCACCATGCGATATTGCCACTGCATATGCCGACCAAAGCCATACAGCAAATCTGCACTATACCCCAGCAACAATAATCCGTGCATCCACAGACTTAATCCGTCTGTATTTTTACGTTTAAAATTAAGCCACAATTGCGGCAAAAACCAAATAAAATAAATCACACTCGAAATAGTAAGCGTGACCTCACCGATGAGATGCCGACTGAACATGTTGCCTTCCTACGTCAATACAAATTGAATCAGGTTCTAAGGGTTAAATACATACAGTATTTTCTCAGCGGAAAACCAACCGCACCCCTGGCTTTTTAAAAAATCACCCGTGTTCTGGCGCTACAACATAAATTCCAGGTGCATTACGCAGGTAACCTTTGTAATCCATGCCGTAACCAAACACATAATGATTATCAACGCGCAGACCGAAAAAGTCCGCATGAGGCGTTCCTTCTGGCAAGCGAGCATTATCCTTATCAACCAATACAGCAGTTAATACCTCAGCCGCTGCTTGTGACTCACAATATTTTACGATTTCAGACATCGTAATGCCCCCATCCAAAATATCATCGACAATAACAACCGTACGATTTTTTAACGATGTGTCTGGAAGTACCTTCCACGTTAACGCTTTTCCCGAAGTCGTATTTTGGTAACGCGTAGCATGAATGTAATCCACTTCCAAAGGGAAATCCAAGCGCGGCAATAAGTTACCCATAGGCACAATGCCGCCAACCACCACACACAAAAACAAAGGGTTTTTATCCGCTAAACGGTCATGAATTTTTTCAGCCATGACATCTAAAGCAGCATCCACTTCTGCTTTTGAAAACAAACAAGTTGCTTTCGCAGACACTTCACGAATATGACTAGGCAAAATAATTTCTTGAGACATAAGAATATTTTCACTCACTTAAAATAGGTGGTTTATCGCTGCCAGGAAACAGCATAGTGGTTGTTGGGAAGGCGCATTCTGCACCATGCGCCGCAATAATTGCAATACTTTTTAAAAGCACTTCTTGCAATACTTGTCGATAGCGTGCGGAATCAGTCGTTTTTGTATAAGCGTAGATATTAATATTCAATGAAGATGCTGCACACTCCATTAACGTCACCATAATATTTTGCATAGGGTCAATACCAGGATGTTGTCGCAACATCGCATCAATATCTTTCGTGACCGCTTCAAGCACATTCACATCATCGTAACGTATACCCACCGTTGTGTTGATAAAACGATGACTCATTCGCGATGGATTTTCAATTGCAATCGAAGAAAAAATACCATTAGGTACATATAGAGGACGCTTAGAAAATGTACGAATGCGCGTTAATCGCCAACCAATATGCTCTACTGTTCCCTCGATGTTACGGTCTGGAGACCGAATCCAGTCCCCCACAGAAAAAGGACGATCCCAAAAGATCATCATCCCACCTAACACATTCGACAGCGTATCCTTTGCAGCATAAGTCACTCCAAGGGCACCCACACCACCAAATGCTAATAAGCTGCTGGTCTCAAACCCAAGCATCGGTAAAATCATAAGTGCCACAAGCACCGTTAACACAACCCGAGACAACTGTGCCACCGCACGAATGGTTGTCTTATCCCGCACGGCACGACGCTGCCATCGTGGCGCAATTTCCATTTCCATTTTTGTAATGAAATTCAAAAAGGACCAATAAAACGCCCCTAAGAATGCAAGGCTTCTAATGGTATTCACAAAACCCAAATGTTTTATATCAAGGTGAAAATGCTGCATAACAACTGGCACAATAAAGCTGATTGCCATAATCCAAAAAAAGGTAAGCCAAGGTGCATGAACCGATTTCACAAAAGAAGCCGACCAAAGATGACGACCATTATCCAACTTTGCTAATAAAAAACGATAGATATGACGAGAAATCCAATGAAAAAATAACATGCCGATAAAAATCAAGCCGCTGTTAACAAGCCACTGATTGTGGATAAAAAAACTTAAAATATCTTGGTGAACGGTGTGGTGCATATAAGGGCCCTCGTATGAAGAGGATTATAGCAGGAGCGTAAGCATGAGTGTGAGTGTGCAGCAATTCGGTGAATAAAAAATTTTCATCTTTTGAGGATCTTGAACGATAATTTATTTCGAAAATGCTCATGGACTTCGTGTACTTGTGGTTTAATGAGTGTCAAATTGCACCGCTGAAGCCAACACTCACACTCCAAAGCGTCCATAATGCGCCAAGCGTCTCGCACGATGCGCACACTGCTTCAAAGGGACATAATCCAAAATATCCACCACACCCAGACGATCATTGCAGGCCAATAAGACGTCGCATCCTGCTTCTAATGCGCGCACGGAGCGATCCGCATAAGATCCCATTTGCGCCACCGCTTTCATCGATAGATCATCAGAAATAACCAATCCATCATATTGAATTTGTTCACGCAAAATATTCTTGATCCATACTGGTGAAAAACACACCGGGTTTTCATCAACTTGTGCATACACAACATGTGCCAACATAATAGCGTCTAGTTTTGAGGCTAACCGAGAAAAAGGCTGAATATCAAAATTCAAAATCTCTTCCAACGATCTTTCATCAATGGGTAATTCTAAATGTGAATCGGCAGTAACAAAACCATGCCCCGGAAAATGTTTTCCTGTTACTGGCATTTTTAGCTGATGACATTGATCAATCATAAAGCTTGCAAGCGTTGTCACAGCTTCCGGAGAATCACCAAAACTACGATGACCAATTACCTCGCTTTTTCCATAATTAATATCAAGAACAGGCACTAAGCTACTGTAAACACCTTTATTTTTTAATTCTTCGATCATGACACGCAACATTTTAGAAAATGCCAATTTTGTTTTTTCAGCATTTGAAAAATACTGCTCACCCCAATATTGCATAGAGGGTAATTCAGTAAAACCTTCACGAAAACGTTGCACACGACCACCTTCTTGGTCGACCGTAATAATAATGTGCGGGAATGATTTTTGAATAGCCTGCGTTAATTCACACAGCTGCTCTGAAGATTCATAATTGCGTGAAAATAAAATTAAGCCTGAAATTGCAGGATGTTCAAGAATGTCACGATCTTCAGGTGTTAACGAAAGCCCCTCAAGGTCAACCCAAAGGAATCCATGTTGCATGTGCCGCTCTCCTTAATCTCTAATTACTTCCGCGGCAAATGACTCACGTTGCTTTTTTTGTCAGCAGAAGCATCCGATACAACACGCGCCACTCCTTCCTTTACCACTTCATCAATACGCAAGATGGAATGCAAAGGAATATAAGAACGCTTAACATCTTTAAATTCTTTTTCAAATTCATTACGCAGTTTCTCTTCGGCAGGATCAATCAATAAATCTGCAGAAGTTTCACCAAAAATTAATTCTTCTATCTCGATAAATCCCATCAAACTTTCTTCGCTAAGATATTTTGCGTACACAACATACACGCGATCATTTTGCATAAAAAGTATGCGATACAGTGGATTTTCATCTGCCATTCAACACCTCAATAAGACGCGATATAGCGCATCCCGAAAACTACAATCATCCAGCAATTCCCGGTGAATAAAAAATTTTCATCTTTTGACGATCTTGAACGATAATTTGTTTCGAAAATGCTCATGGACTTCGTGTACACTGCGCTTTTCTCAACAAATTATCGTTCAACCTCGCCTAAAATCTGAAAATT
>JAUXWQ010000060.1 GCA_030680235.1 Coxiellaceae bacterium | reverse complement strand
TTTTGGCGATCTTGAATGGTAATTTGTTTCGAAAATGCTCATGGACTTCATGTACACTGCGCTTTTCTCAACAAATTACCATCCAACCTCGCCTAAAATCTAAAAATTAGCGGTTTTTCAGACATTCGTGGGGAATCACTGGTCAGGAGCGCAATTTAATGCAAACCAAAATAAAAACTTTTAAGATTATTTGAATAATGGTTTGTGCTAGATTTAGCTTCTAACAGTGACACTGACACTGACACTAACACTACTTTAGGAAACTTTACATGAAAAATGATTGGTTGGCGATTGATGAACGGCAGTTGGAAAGCGTTTTAGGAAGCGCAATGGGTCCACATATTGATGCCGCCGATCTTTATTTGCAGCAATCTGAAGAAGAAAGCTGGATGTTGGAGGATGGTATTGTTAAAGAAGGGGGGTTCTCAATTGATCGTGGTTTTGGTTTGCGTGTGATGAGTGGTGAAAAAACCGGTTTTGCTTATGCCGATAGAATTGATTTGCCGGCTATTCAAGCAGCGGCGCGTTCTGCACGAAGCATTGTAAAATTAGGAGGTAATGGTATCGTTAAGCCTTCAACTTCCCTTGCTGTGCCATCGCTTTATCCAGCAATTAATCCGCTTAATACAGCAAAAGATGCTGAAAAAGTTGCATTTTTAAAAGAATTGGATTTGTTTGCGCGTCAGTTGGATGCGCGCGTAAAGCAAGTGATATTAAGTTTATCCGCATCATTTGATGTAATGCGCGTATTGAATTCTGATGGAAAAGTATCTGGTGATGTGCGACCACTCGTGCATTTTTCTGTGCGTATTATTGTTGAATCCAGTGGGCGTTTTGAGCAGGCGAGTGCGGGATGTGGTGGTCGTGGTGGTTATGAGCTGGTGATGCAACATAATGCGGCACGACATCAAGTAGCGCGTGCAGTTAATCAGGCTTTAAAAAATTTAACAGCTATTGCAGCGCCTGCGGGTACCTTCCCTGTGGTGCTGGGGGCGGGGTGGCCAGCTGTTTTATTCCATGAAGCAGTAGGACATGGATTAGAGGGAGATTTTAACCGCAAGGGAACTTCTGTTTATGCTGGAAAAATAGGGGAAAAAATAGCGTCATCTTTGTGCACTGTGGTGGATGATGGCACGATTCCAGGTCGCCGTGGATCACTGACTGTTGATGATGAGGGCACGCCTTCACAAAAAACAGTACTGATTGAAAATGGTGTTTTGAAGAATTATTTGCAAGATACTTTAAATGCGCGATTGATGAAGATGAAGCCAACGGGTAATGGTCGTCGTGAATCTTATTCGTGTTTGCCAATGCCACGCATGACCAACACCTATTTGTTACCGGGACAAAGTGATCCTGCAGAAATTATTGCTTCTGTTGACAAGGGAATTTATTGCGCTGATTTTTCAGGTGGGCAAGTAGATATTACCTCTGGCAAATTTGTTTTCACGGCAAGTGAAGCGTATTTAATTGAGAATGGAAAAATTACGCAACCGATCAAAGGCGCAACTTTAATTGGTAGTGGTCATGAAGTGCTACAAAAGATTTCAATGGTAGGTAATGATTTAAAATTAGATTCAGGTGTTGGCAATTGTGGAAAAGCAGGGCAGACTGTGCCGGTGGGTGTTGGTCAACCAACGTTGAAAATTGATGCGATGACATTGGGTGGTGTTAAACAGTAGTCGCTAAATTGTATTGACACAACAGCTGTACGGTTGTTATAAAAACACGTTTCTTTTTCCCAAAAAAACAACAAGGTAAAAATATGAACAAACAAGAACTGATCGATATTATGGCAGCGCAGGCTGATATTTCAAAAGCAGCTGCAGAAAATGCGTTAAATGCGTTTGTTGAAGCAGTAACAGGTACTTTGGCGAGTGGCGATAAAGTTGCGATTGCAAATTTTGGTTCGTTTGAAACTTCAAAACGTTCTGCAAGAACAGGTCGTAATCCTCGTACGGGCGAAGAAATGAAAATTCCAGCATCGGTTAGCGCAAAGTTCAAGGCGGGTAAGCGTTTGAAAGATGCTGTAAATAAAGAAGCTTAAGGTTTTCGCTTTTGTTGTTAGAGCCTGTTTAAGATCCCCAGGCTCTTAGGGGAATAATCTGGAGAGTGGTTAAAAACACTCCGAATTATTCTCTGTTTTGCCGCTGTTTTGCCTCTGTTTTGATAGATAAACAATGTTGTTTTTATTTTTTGTAAAAATATCATTGCATCTTTTAAAATTTTAGGTAGTATATCGAAACCAATTGCTTGGGTCAGTTGGGTGCTTAGCTCAGTTGGTAGAGCGTCGCCCTTACAAGGCGAATGTCGGGGGTTCGAATCCCTCAGCACCCATTTTAAGTCCATACCCCATGGACCAGAGTTTTCAATTTGTGTGGAGTGGTAGTTCAGCTGGTTAGAATACCGGCCTGTCACGCCGGGGGTCGCGGGTTCGAGCCCCGTCCACTCCGCCAATTCTTTAATACGTCGCAATGATCGCAGATCATTTTAGACTTCTCGCATAGTCTTGCATAATGCGATGAGGTCTCAGAAAAAACAATCGAAGGTGCGCAAATTTGCGTGCTATTAAGAAAGGTTTTTTTGAAGAGATCTGTCATTGTTTATGCAGAAGGACTGTTAGCATGTTGCAAAAAATCAGGGATCGTATTTCAGGCTGGGTATCTATCGTTGTTATTGCGTTAGTCGGTGGTGCTTTCGTTTTGTTTGGCGTGCAATATTATTTCCAACAGGGCGGACCGAGCGATGCAAATACAGCTGCAAAAGTAAACGGTACGATTATTTCCGCTCAAGAACTTAATAAAGCAACGACAGCAATGGAAAAGCGAATGGGAGCTGCGGTTGCAGGCCCAATGCAAGCGCAACTAAAAGCCTATGCTTTACAGACCTTGATAACGCAAACCGCGTTAGTCACTACTTTGCAAAAAGAAAATTTCCGTATCGCGCTATCTCAAATTAAAAACTATGTGATGCAAGTTCCCGAATTTCAAGATAATGGTCATTTTTCGGCGCAAAAATTTCAAATGCTTTTGGCAACTGTAGGTGAAACACCAGAAGCATTTTTTCAGCGGGCACAATCACAGTTTGTTGTGCAGCAAGCAATGCAAGGTGTTGGTGAAAGTGCCTTCATACTGCCGTCTGAATTAGATCATTTTTATGCGCTGCAGCATCAATCGCGTGCGTTTGGTTATTTTTTATTACCCATGCAATCATTTAGTTCAATGGCATCGGTGAGTGATTCCGATATTAAGAACTATTATGTGGCGAATCCAGATAAGTATAAAACGCCGTTGAAAGCGAGTTTTTCATATCTGTTACTATCTCCTTTGGCGATTGAAAAAACAGTCTCGGTGACAGAGGCGGATGCAAAAGCCTATTATCAATCACATAGCGCTAATTTCACCTTGCCTTCGCGGTATGTTGTGTCGCAAATTACCATTCCTGTTGCACAGGATGCGACAGCGGCAGAGGTTGCAAAGGCAAAAACGGCTATTGAAAAAATTGCGCATGCGATTGCATCCCATCAAAAACCTAACGTGGGTAGTGCAACGATGACACTGAGTGAGGCTGCAATTCCGCCCCGATTACAAACTTTGTTATCAGGCATGAAGGTAGGCCAAACGGCTGAACCATTGCGCACGCAGAATGGATTTACGTTGTTAACGTTGCAGAAAAAAGAACCTGCAGAGACGCGTTCATTTGAATCCATTAAAAAGCAATTAGTCGCTATGTTAAAGCACCAGCGTGTTGGTGAAATTTTAACAAAGGAAAGTCAAACCTTAACTGACTTGACTTACACGAATGCAAATTCCTTACAGCAAGCATCAGACGCATTGCATCTTCCAGTTCAGACAAGCGTATTAATGGCGCATGCAGGTGAAAAATCTGGCTTATTTGCGACACCTTCTGTGCTCAATGCTGTTTTTAGTCCGAGCATATTAGAATCGAATAATAATAGTGGATTAATTCCACTGCCTGATGGTAGTCAGTTGGTTGTGCGTGTGTTAAAAAAAGTTCCGAGTCAGGCTGTTCCATTGGCGATAGTTCATGATCAAATCAAGAAGACATTGGTTGAGCAACAAGCAACTGCAAAAGCGGGGGTTCTCGCTTATCAATTGCAAAAAGCATTGTTGGTAGGTGATGAGCCTGAAGCGCTTGCGAAAAAGAATCATTTGGTTTGGCATGCTGTCCCGTTGACATCCATAGCTAAGAAATCTTCTGTGCCAGCAATGGTTTTGAAAACGGCTTTTTCTGCACCTTTGACAACACCGCAAAAAAACAAGTTAATGGCTGTGCAAACGACGTCTGTAAATGTGCATGATTATGCCGTGGTGGGTGTATCGCAGGTACAAAATGCGAACCCATCAACAATGACCGCAGTTGAGATGAAAACAGAGCGTGCAAAGCTTTTAGATTTATGGAGCCAGTTATTGCAACACAGTTTCATCAGCAGCGTGATGCAAAGTTCAAAAATCGTTATTCCTAAAGCGACATAAAACCACGGAAGTTTGATGCGAGCATAAGTGTAACGCGTGTTTTTGCAGGAAATCTCGATGTATACAAACCCTGTAAAAACACTCGCCACACTATGGTTAAATTATGATCGCGCTGGGATGGTATAGTATAGATCATACTCTATTCATTGTGATCATGCTCAGTTTTTCCGGTAAAAAGATAATCACGTAACTCCTTATCAAAAATAGGATCTTTTTTACGAATCCATTCCAGTGTCATAGCGGCATGTTCTTTTTCTTCGTCTCGATTATGAGACAATATTTTTTTAAGCTCAGGGTCTTTGCAGGCATCAACGCGTTGATTGTACCAATCTACCGCTTCTAGTTCTTCTTTTAGGGATTCGATGGCGCGATGCATGTCGCGTGTTTCATCAGATAATTCTTCAACAGGCTCGTGGTAACCTTCATGTGACATGACTTTTACTCCAGGTTTTTTACTGAGGTTTTATAATAACGCTAAAAAATCGCTTTTGATAGAGTGTGTTGAATAAGCAATGTGCGCGACATTTTCATTTGAGCTCGGAGATCTTAAACAGGCAGGGGTGCGGCTTCAGTACGAGGTAGTTTACGAAGACTGGTCGGTAGCATAGCTACATTCGCCAACGGCGAATTGGCTATGCGCAAAAATGTTTTTATGCGCGAAGGCGGGTTCACAGCCATTGACTTAAGAAATTTGATAAATCACTCGCTACACTCGTGGCTCGCATTATGCGCAATGTATGATGCGAGCCGCGAGTGTAGCGAGCAATTGTTTTCTTAATCAATGGCAATGAAGGCGGGTTGGCATCTAAATGATGTGAGTAATAGTGTTCATCAAAAGCCAACGAGCCATCGTTACTGACCGTGTATTTTTCTACATCGTACCGAAGCCGCACCCACAGGCAGTTAGTATTTTTATGACCAGCATGCAAAAATATTTGAACTCAGTAATATGGAAAGGTATGTTAGGGTGTGGTTGGCATAGACAGAGTCTTTATTTCGGAAATGGCTCATCCTTGCAATAATGGATAGGGGCACATAAAAGATATGAGTTTGAAAACAATTGCTATTATGGGCCCTACCGCTAGTGGAAAAACGGATTTGGCCATTCAATTGGCGGATGCTTTACCTGCCGATATTATTAGCGTGGATTCTGCGCTTGTGTATCGTGGTATGGACATAGGCACTGCAAAACCATCGAATGCGCTATTAAGCGTAGCGCCCCATCGTTTAATTAATTTATGCGATCCTTCTGAAACTTATTCAGCAGGACAATTTTGTGTTGATGCAGCACGAGAAATCCAAGCTATTTCTGCAGAAAAGCGTCTGCCACTATTGGTTGGTGGCACAATGCTTTACTTTCGCGAATTATTTCATGGTATTGCAGATTTACCAAAAGCAGATTTGGTTATTCGTGCAGCACTTGAAAAAAAAGCGGAAAAAATAGGCTGGTTAGCACTGCATGAAGAATTAAAGCGTGTTGATCCTGTCGCTGCAGAAAAAATAAAACCACAAGATTCTCAGCGCATACAGCGTGCATTGGAGGTTTTTTTAATTACGGGCAACCCTATTTCTGTATTGCAAAAAAATAAAACGCCATTATTGCCTGAAGAAAATGTGACTCAAATAGCCTTAATTCCAGAAGACCGGGCCTGGTTGCATGCGCGCATCGCATTGCGATTTGAAGCAATGTTGGCAGAAGGCTTTATTGATGAAGTAAAAACGCTTAAAGATCGAGGTGATTTACATAAAAACATGCCATCGATGCGTGTTGTGGGATATCGACAAGCCTGGGAGTATTTAGAGGGTGAGTGTGATTTTGAAACAATGAAAGCACGTGCTATTGCGGCAACACGGCAATTAGCAAAACGACAATTAACCTGGTTGCGCAGCTGGAAAAATGCATCTGTGTTTGATCCGCGCGATCCAAAATTATTTGAAAAGGTATTGTCTTATAGTAGGTAACATAGGATCACAGCCATTGACTTAAGAAAACAATCGCTCGTTACACTCGCGGCTCACACCACACACTGCGCATGATGCGAGCCACGAGTGTAGCGAGTGATTTATCAAATTTCTTAAGTCAATGGCTGTGATCCTATGTTACCTACTATATGTGCGTCAAGCCAAGTAAGGCTTTATAACTTGCTGTATGAGCAAAGCCGGAGCACGTCCATGATCATCGTTAATATTCAAAAACAAATATTAAAGCTTTATGATGGCAATAATGCTTGCATTGCAGAATATCCTATCTCTAGCGCATTAAAAGGCCTTGGCGAAATTAAAGGCAGTGAGCAAACGCCGCGTGGTGAGCATACCATTTATGCAAAATATGGTGATGGTGCGCCACCATTTTCAATCTTTCGAGGCCGTGTTGCGACGGGCGAAATATGGTCTGAGACATTTTCAGACGCTGATTTTATCTTGTCGCGTATTTTATGGTTAACAGGTCCGCAAACACCGTTGGATCGTTATATTTATATTCATGGTACGCACGATGAAAAAATGATGGGCGTGCCGAAATCACATGGTTGCATTCGAATGAGAAATAAAGATGTGATAGATTTATTTAAGAGGGTGAGTGTGGGTGAATCTGTCTTTATCAAGGAATGAAAATGACAACAGCAACTTACGATGATGTTTTAAAGTTTTGGTTTGGTCGTGTAGAGGAAACTATTGTTCCAACAGAGCATCGTGCACGCATTTGGTTTGGAGAAGATAAAGAAACGGATCAGGAAATTAAATGGCGTTTTGCGGGGCAACTAGGTGCGGCGATTGCAGGTCAATTAAATGATATGGAAAAAACCCCGCGCGGACAACTTGCATTGATTATTATTTTGGATCAATTTTCGCGTCATATTTATCGAGGGGTTCCAAAAGCTTTTGCGCAAGATCCAAAAGCCTTGTCAATTTGTTTGAATGGCATGAAGCGCGAGGCCGATCATAGTTTGAGTCTCATTGAGCGTGTTTTCTATTATTTTCCTTTATTGCACTCTGAAAATATTATGGATCAGGATAAATCATTGAATGCCTATCACGCACTCATTGATTTGGCGTTTTCAGAAACTCGTGTTATCTTTGACAGCTTTTTTAAATTCGCAAATCATCATCATTCTATTGTGCAACGTTTCGGACGTTTTCCACAGAGAAACAATGCATTAGGTCGCGAGTCAACTAAAGCAGAGCGTGATTTCTTGCAGGAAATTGGAGAGGGATGATTGTCAGTAGTTCCCGGCGAATGTCTGAAAAACCGCTAATTTTCAGATTTTAGGCGAGGTTGAACGATAATTTGTTGAGAAAAGCGCAGTGTACACGAAGTCCATGAGCATTTTCGAAACAAATTATCGTTCAAGATCGTCAAA
>JAUXWQ010000069.1 GCA_030680235.1 Coxiellaceae bacterium | reverse complement strand
TCTGGCATTCTACCAAAAGACGTTGCGAAAAATCTTGGGGTGTCCGTTCCGACGCTGTATCGATGGATCCCGGCGTCAGAAAAGATTTGATTACTTGATTCAGCGATTTTTATCGGAAAAGACTATGACTGGCAAAAAAGGCTGTCTTACAGTAAAATTTCAATATAGATCAATGCATTTTTTAAAATAACAAGGACGTTATACTTATGAAATCAACCAAAATAATTTTAAAAAATTGCTCGCTTATTGATGCCAATAATGAAAAACCATCAGCGCCTTGTACTGTCGTTATTAACAATGACATTATTGAAAGTATAACGCATGAAAAATGCGGCGATGAAAATGCAAAAGTCATCGATCTTCACAATCACTTTCTGTTGCCAGGGTTAATCGATAATCACTCTCACGTGAGCGCAACACAAATTGATTTGAGTGACGCCAATATTCCTGAAAGCTACCGAGCCATTCAAGCAAAAGATTTTTTAGAGCGCATGTTGCAACGCGGTTTTACGAGTTTACGTGATGCAGGCGGCGCTGATTACGGATTAGTGCTTGCAACTGAACGAGGATTGATTAATGGTCCTCGTATTTTTCCTTCTAATAAAGCAATTAGTCAGACTGGTGGTCATGGTGATTTTTACGTGAGAAACGAACCATTTGATGCTTGTTTTTGTCGATGTGGTGGATCCAGTATTTCAGTGATTGCTGATGGGATCGCTGCGGTTCGAAAAACAGTGCGCGAACAAATTCGACAAGGCGCAACTCAAATTAAAATCATGGCATCGGGCGGCGTAGCATCACCCACAGACAATATTCATAACGTGCAATTTTCTGAAGAAGAAATTAGCGCAATAGTTGATGAAGCAAATCATGCGAGCACTTACGTAATGGCGCATGCTTACACACCGGAAGCAATTTCGCGCTGTGTTAACAACGGCGTACGTTCAATTGAACACGGTAATTTACTGGATGAAAAAACAGCACGACTTATGCATGAAAAAGGTGCTTATCTTGTACCAACCATGGTTGTTTACCATTCCCTTGCGCTACTCGGAAAAGAAGAAGGATTTCCAGCAGAAAGTCTCGCAAAATTGCCTGAAGTAATTGAAAATGCTCTGCGTTCAGTTGAGATAGCACGAAGAGAAAATGTTAAAGTTGGTTTTGGAACGGATTTATTGGGACCTAAATCACAAGCGATGCAGAGTGAAGAATTTAATATTCGTAAAAGAGGATCTGAAACCGCGCATCAAATTATTTGTTCTGCCACTGCCATTAATGCAGAAATATTGCACCATGAAAACAAGCTGGGAATTATCAAGCAAAATGCTTTCGCAGATTTAATTGCTGTTGATGGCAATCCACTTAATGATATTTCATTATTAACTGGGCAAGGTGAACATTTATCGTTGATTATGAAGGCAGGTAAAATTTATAAGAATACTATTTAAAAAAAATGAAGTGCTTTTTCTATTTACCCATCATAGGAAATATTATTTGCAAACCGCCTAAAGTCACTGAAACGCCAATCGCCAATAAAATAAAAGCGGATAACGATGAAACCACTTTGCTTCCGTTTTCGCCAAGTACTTTAAAGATTACAGAAGAATAGCGGTAACAAATATAAACTAGAATAAAAATTGCAATAATAGCCAACGCAATAGAAATATACTGATCAATCATATTGCTGTCTTTGTGTGCTTGTGTTGCTAATGCAATAGTAATTGCAATGGAAGCACCGCCTATCGTAACCGGTATAGTTAATGGGTAAAAAGCCAAATTCATAATATTGTTATCATCGACTTTATGGGGTTCTTTTTCGGATTCACGTGGTGCATTAAGCATTTTCCATGCGACGGAAAATAATACTAGCCCTCCTGCTATACGCAAATCAGCAGCCCGCAATCCAAAAAAATGAAGTAAAAAAGGTCCAAGAAGTAATGCAGCTAATAACGTGACAGTGCCATACAAAGCGATCTTTGCGGCTAATTTCCCACGTTGATCATTATTCGCTTCTTGCGTAATACTATAAAAAAGCGGAGCCATAGCAATTGGATTAACAATCGGGAACAGCGCGATAAAAGCGTATAAAAAATATTGCCAAATCATAAAGCGTCCTTGCTGCATAATCCCGTTAAAAATATTTTGCTGATAATCAGTAGGAAAACGACCCTAAACGATGCTTTAGGGGGTTTTGCCAATTAACTGTTTTTACTCAGCGCTTCCTTGTGCGCACGTGCCATATCGGCCATGCTTGTAAATTCAAAATCATAGTGCGGCATGCTTGCGGGTGGATGTGTTACACCATAACCTTTTTGAGCATGGCGGCGATAAATCCAGGCTGAAGCCAAACCTGCTTTATTGGCTGGAAGATGATCGTGAAATAAGCTTTCAGCAGTATGTAGAATTTCATGTTTCTGAATCCCAACGGCTGCCAATTTTTCAATTAAGTAGTCGAAATTTTTTTGATTTGGTTTGTATGAACCGATATCTTGAGCTGTGAAGATATGATCAAATTCGACTTTCAGCCTTGCATTACTACCCTTGAAACTTTCGCGATCGATATTTGAAAGGATAACGAGCTTGTAATATTTTTTTAAATATTGCAGTGCTTCAGCGGTGTCCGGAAATGCCGGCCAATTTGGCACGGATTTTCCAAATTTAACAGATTCTGCGTCCGTCGTTTTTACTCCCAGTTCATGCGCAACCTGCGGAAAAACGGCAGCAAGTATTTCTGGATATAAAAACTTCGGAGTTTTGGCTTCCTGATCTGCCTCGTAACGCCCATGCATTTCCAGGACTTGATCTCGTGTGAATGATTTACCAGATTTAGAAACCAAAGGCTCGTAGCCTGCGTAAATTCCCGTTTCCCAATCAATGAGCGTGCCATAACAATCAAATGACAATACCTTAAAATCAGTCAGTTTCATTTTGCGTCTCCTTTGTTGATTGGTATGCAGCCGCATCAAAATACGCGTTTCTTATGTGTATTTTTAGAACATTCTTAATTCAGCATAACGGAAATTATTATAGTTTTCCATGCAAGTCTTTTTCAAAACTTGATATAGAACGATTTAAAATCCTCCCGCCTTATCCCCCAATTGCATGATATGCACTTGTTCTTTTTTTGATAGCTTTGGGAACACTTTTATAAACATAGCTCCTTCATGCATTACCTGGGTTTGCAAAGGGGAAAACTGTAGTGAGATTTTTGGCATTAACAACCAAGCAATGAACATACCTGATGCAATGGCGCTGCCGACTGAAATCAAAATCGTTTTCAAAAAATGGTTTTTGGCTTCAAAGTTGGCGCGCAGTAACGTTTGCTCTGTATCGCTTGCGGCAGATTTTAATTTTTGAGCAATGTTTTCAGTTGCTCTAAAAGCTGCGCTATTAATCTCTTTCGACACTTCGTGCGCAGCATTCCCAATTATTTTTTTGATGCTTGCAGACAGTGCATCACACACCGCAGGTGTTAATGTTTCAAATCGATTCACCTGGGCTGTAAAATGAGATACCAGCTTTGCAGTGTCGCTGCTTTGTTTGACGCCCACCTGCCGATCTTCTGAATACCGCTCATAGAGTTTTACAAACTGAAATAAAATTGCCTCAAGGTGTTCTTGAGATGTTAATTTTTGTTGTTCTAATACAGTCACTTGTTGTTGTGTCATAAATAATATTAACGCTCCATTTCAAAATCACGTTCACGGCTTATTTCTTTTTTTATACCCTGTATTTGTTTTTCCATCGCTGGGTCACGATCGCGCACAGTCTGCATCAACTCTTTTTGCGAAGACATTTTTTCAGCCAGCGTTTTCAGATGGCTCTTAGCAAGGTGGCTGGTGCGATCACCCTTTTCAACCATCGCTTCTAATTTTTTAAATTCCACTATGCTCGCCTCTGCCCTTTTTTCAGCTTCAGTCATGGTATTGCGACTAAGGGAAGCAGCAAGCGATGGGTTTTTGGCTTCAAATTGCTTTTTAAAATCATCCAAGCTATCGCGACGCGCGATACTGGGCACATGATTAGCAATAACAGCGGACTGTTTTTCCTGCGTGGCTTTTGCATTTTCTGTAAATGCCCGGAGTTTTGATTGGATATCAGTTTCATGGCTTCCTATTGATTGAGGCTTAATTATTATATTGGGCGCAACGGTGTCTTTTTCAATGCCACGATGATCACCATAATCCAGTGTTATGTCTTTTGACCTTTCACGGCTTAGTGTCTTGACCAATTCCTGTTTATTTGAAAATGACTCGTGATCATAAAAAATATCGCAGCTTGAGCGATGGCGCGTTGCTGATACATAGGTTGCATGCCTGTCAAAATATTTTGAGGCAAGCACATAGCTGCGATCAACGGTGACGCCCTGCCCTTTGTGGATGGTTGCCGCATAGCCATGATCAATGTGATTGTATTTATCCAGATTGATGTTGATGGTGCGCGCTTGTTTATCTGGGCTGCGCTCATCTTGATCTAATTTGATCGTCATCGTTTTGTTGTTTATTTTATCAACTGTTCCGAGCGTGCCGTTCATCACACCTAAATTGCGGTCATTTTTTAAAAAATAGATACGATCGCTGGTGGCAAATTGTCGCTCACCCTTTTCAGTTGATATTTTTTGATCAACACCTAATTCGCCCAACTGATGCCGTAGACTTCTGGCTTTGTCATTAAGGTCCTTAGCATCAGCTCTTGTATACGATAAAATGATTTGTGTTTTTGAAGGGTCGCTAATACGCGAATCATTCCAAAGCTGCATGAGGTTATCTTGCGCCTCAGTTTTGGTTTGAAAGGCATGTAGGTGTTGATGCTGATCGTATTTTTGAATTGCTTTCGCCGTTTGTCCGGTTGCAAGTTCAATGGTTGCTTGCTTTTGCCAAGGTGTAACCTGACGTCTGATATCTGTAAGTGATGCAAAGCCTGATTGCTCACTGATGGATCGAAAAGCCGCACCAGCCTCTATCGCCTGCAATTGTTCTGGATCGCCCACTAACACAGCTTTTGCACCGCTGGTTTTGACATGCTCCAATACTTTACCCATCAAGCGCGATCCAATCATCCCGGCTTCATCAATCACCAAAATATCTTTTTTATTTAAAAGCTGCTCGCCCTTGTCCCAATAATAAAAACGACTAGAAAGCGTGCGACTTTCAATACCACTACTGCCGGTTAAATTCTCAGCGGCAATGCCAGAGAGTGTTGCACCAACAACGCGATAGCCATCACTCTCAAATGCCTCACGAGCTGCGCCTAACAGATAACTTTTTCCAGTGCCTGCAAAGCCAATCACACAAGATAAATCATCTGATTTTGTGATGTGATTAAACGCTTCGGTTTGTTCATCGGTTAATTGTTTTGAGCCTAGCGCTTTTATTTTTGAGTTTTCAGACACTATATGATTTTGAGATTGTGATAATTGCTTCGAGTGATCCATCATCTTGGATTCAACCGCTAACATCTCTTTGGTTGTAAATCGCTCTTTTTGATTAGCGTCGATTCCAAGGCTTACAATTTCATTCGATAGTTTTACAGTTTCAAATACACGCTGGAACTGATCGGCATCAAGGCTATGGCGATTAATGAATCGCGCTAAATCTTGCTGGGTGAATGTGGATTGTTGATGTGTGATAGCGTTTAAAGCAATACTGGGATCTTTAAAAATTCGCTCGCCGTTTTCAAAAGCGATGCGCTGATGATCTTCAAACCTTGCCATGTGATTGCTTGCAACTGAAGGACCGATTTTGTATTGCGGCTCAAGATCAATGCCTTGTTTCTCTAAAGTGCGATGATCAATTTTAACATCGATCCCGTTTAACAAAAGATGTCGATTAGCATGCTCTGCCCATGCCTCACGCCATTGTAATAAATTCTCTTTTGCGTTCCACTCACGTACCTTTTTTCCAAAACCATCGGGTGTCACTTCTCGCATCGTTAACATCACATGCGCGTGCGGCTGCATTTGACCATCTGGCATTTTGTCATTATGAATTGCGACATCAGCAACCATACCTTTATCGACAAAGTTTTTTTGAACAAACTCACGTGCCAGTGTGATGTTATTTTCAATTGAAAGCTCGCGTGGCAACGAGAAATTAAACTCACGGGATAGTTGCGCATCTTTTCTGTTTTCAGTTGCTTCAACAAAGTTCCAAAGCTTTTGGCGATCAGCCATGAATGAAGGTGCACCGATTGGCAGTAAAATTTCAGTATGTTCTATATCTTGTTTTCGTGTGTAGTCATAGGTTTTATCCAATCTATCATCATGCAGCTCTTCACCTGAACGATACGCAGCGCAAGCAATGGCACTTCGCCCTTGGCTTCTTGAGATTATCGTTCCTGAAAAATGATAGATCGCCATTTTATTTTTTTATATATCCATATTTTTATTTTTTGATTATTTTTTAACAATTTCATTTTTTATGTTTTAGATTTTAATCTTACCAAGCGGAACGTTGCGAAGCAACGTATAAGCGCGCACTTCATTCGACAGTGGGTCTCGTTCACAGTTTAACCAACCTTTGATGCCTTTAATTATTACACACTAGATTTTTTTGATATTCGGCGTATCATCTTCGATTAGCTAATGGTTACAAGGAGTTTTTACAATGTCTCAAAAATCAAAAATGTCTCTAGACAAGCTCAAAGAACAACGTGAAAAATTAAACGCCAGAATTTTGCAACAAGAATCGCGCTTAAAACAGAATCAGCGAAAAATTGATACACGAAAAAAAATATTGGTCGGGTCTTATTTTCTGGATCAACACAAATCAGATGAAAAATTAAATGAATTGACGAAATTAATGGAAAGCTATCTCAAACGAAATTCAGATCGGGTTTTATTCAATCTTGAGCCGTTAAGTGATCAGGTGTCAGCGGATAATTGATTCATGGAAAAAATTTTAGTTGAGCTAAGGCAGCTCAGACAATCCATATCCGCTATTTCACGTGGTGATATTCCCGTTGTAAAACATCAGCAACATTATGTTATAGAAAACGTTATCATCAGTGTTTTGATTTTTGTCTTTTCAATTGTTGGTATTGGCGCTGTCTTTAACGCAATATTTCCAGACTGGATTGCCGACCCAATGGCATTGGCATGCTCAAGCAGTTTGGTATATCTTTTTCTGTTTTTCCCTCGCGTTGTCGTCTGGAATATAACTCGAAAAACAGGCTACAAACCTGATGTGAGCGTTTTAAAAAAATTCAAAGAAAATTATGACTGGGTAAAAAGAAAAATCATTGATAATGATTTGGTGGTTGGTGATAAATCTTTTCTGGAAGCTCAAAAACCACTAACCGTTTATCCAAAAAAATCATTTGAATCATCCGGGTTTGGTTTATGGCTTGGGCAATCCACTGGGGTATTATCCTCTCTTTGGCACAAAGCTGGCATGAAAGAAGGTCAACAAGTCACATTAACACTTGAAGATGCTTGTCAAAACATACTGGTGTTAGGTGGCATTGGGTCTGGAAAAACAACAGGGGTAATGCAACCAATCCTGTTGCAATGTTTAGATCAAAAATGCGGTGGTCTTATTTTTGATATCAAGGGGGATGTTATTGATGCAGTTGCACAGTTTGCAAAAGCAACTCAACGATCGCTTGTTGTTCTCGGACCGCATCATCAAAAAATGAATTTGATTGAAGGTTTAACGCCAGAGGTGGCTGCCTCATTTTTAAAATCAGCATTTCTTTTGGGAAATAGAGGCAACACAGATTCATTCTGGGTGGATACAGCAAGCGAGCTTTGCAGAAACACATTAGGCATGCTGTCTTTTTTAGTTAATCGTTATGATTTGCAAAGCCTTCATCAATATTTGTTTGAATTGGATTCACAAGAAGCGATCAACAATCAGTTGGCGGCGCTCTTGCCAACGCTGCCAGAAAAAGAAGCGAGGCTGCTCAAAACATATTGCAATTATTACGATCTTATCTTCTCGCATTTCGATGGAAAAATTAAAAGCGGTGTCAATGCAACGATTGCTCAAGCGTTAGCGCCGTTTAACCACCCTGACCTACTCGATGCATTTTGTTCAAGCAGCGATACGCCCGCAAAAATGAAGGATATTTTGAATGGCACAATTTATCTTGTGGATATGCCCCTATCCGTCTGGGGATTAGGCGGTAAAGTGGCTTACACATTTATCAAGCTGCGATTTTTTAACCTCATGCAAAATAGAAACCAGCACCAAGAAAATCACGAAAATAAAAATAATCCTGTGTTTTTTATGTGTGACGAATACCAAGAAATTGTCAGCGCCAATCGAGACGGATTATCTGATCTTAATTTTTGGGATAAATCACGCAGCAGCAAAACAATTGGCATTATTTCATCACAATCTATTGCCAGTTTTTACGCAGCTCTAGGGAACCATGATTTGGCACACGCCCTACTCCAAAATTTTCGGCAAAAGCTTTGCCTGAGAACTGAAGACCCCGTCACGCTCGATTTCATGGAGCGCTTGATCGGAAAAGCGAGGGTTAAAAAAATATCTGATAGCGTTGGTCATCAAAGCAGTAGCAAAACAATCACTGAATCTCGTGAAGGTGTGATCGATGCACAATTGTTTAGAGAATTGAATCCAGGACAAGCAGTTTCCATACTCACCCTGTCAGGACACAGTATGGACGACGTAGTAACGTTAAAACCGATTTATTTGAGTTAACCCACAAACCACCCATTTACCATGCCTTAAAACGCATTTAAAGCGGTTTTAATACAATCCTTCGTTTTTCAGTCTTGGAATTAAAACCTGATCCTTGAAATAATTTTTTAACACACTGGTTTTTGCGGCGGTCAAACGCGATGCTCTAACATCTTCCGGAACGATAAGCTCTAGGTCTTGATCACTCAATCGAGACTGCCAATCCAAAAATTCTAAATCCATCAGCTCACTCACGAACTGGTTACGTTTTTCATTCTCCGCTTTTTTTCGCTCAAAGTATTCGCGTTGCGCTTTGTCTTTAGGCGCTTCATAACCCTTTGGCGCCGCCCAAGCATTCCCTTGTCGCAAAACCCCCATGAGCACGTTGAGTGGTTTTGTATATTTCTCTGGCTCTTGCAAAATTTCATGCGAAAAATAATTAATTGACTCTTGAACAACATCAGGGATGTTTTTATCGACAAGTTGTCGAAGCTGTGTTTTTGAAAAATAAATGTGCTCTAGAGGGGATGTATCAATTTTCAACCACTCCTCTGGCAAAAAGTCTTTTTCATCCGTCGCAGTAATAGTAGTTTTATTTGTATTTAATATACTACTACTACTAAGGGAGCTTGTGTTCGGTTGTGTGTTCAGTTTGGTGTGTAGTTTGTGTTCACTTTGTGTGTAGTTTGTGTGTAGTTTGTGTTGAGTTTCCATTTGTAATAGTTCTTTGTAGGTGGAATCTGGTATCTCATAAACAGACCATCCACCCCTTCCATTTTTAAAGCGATTTATTTTAAGAAAGTTTTTTTCACAAAGTCTTGAAATACTGGTTTTTACGCTACCGGATGCGATTTCCAAGTTAGCGGCTATGTGAAAAATTGATAGTGGTTCTGTGATATAAGATCGCGCTTTTTTGCACTCTTCAAATACAAACAACAGTATCATTCTTTGCACCCCAATAATGGTTGAAATATGTGCAATTTGTGTTGAGTTTGTGTTTAGTTTGTGTGTAGTTTGTGTTTTTTGTGTGTTCAGTTTGGTGTGCACTTTGTGTGTAGTTTGTGTTGAGTTTGTGTTCAGTTCAATTTTTTTGTGTTCACTTTGTGTTTGGTTTGTGTTTAGTTTATGTGTTGAGTTTGTGTTCACTTTGTGTGTAGTTTGTGTTGAGTTTGTGTTAACTTTTTTATCTGAAAAGAGTGGTGGGGGAGCATCTGTTTGTATCGCCTGCTCTTGATTTCCAATTTCAATAACCGCTGTATCGTTACAAGGCGGTGTAATTAAATTAGAAGCATCCATGTTTTCAGATAAATTTCCATTACCCGTTAAATCCCACGGACGATAACTCCTTTTTTTAAATTGCTTTCTTTCCCTTTGCTCAACAAGTTCTTTTAAATCAGGCATTTTTTGCACTCCTACGCTATTGATTCTTCTATTCCCGCATTGATTTCTGTATTTTCAGTTTGGTTTTCTTTGGTATTTCTCGGGCGAATATCCAAAAGCTCGCGCGTTAATCGATCAAAATCCTCTCGAACAGAAGATTTTTTCATGACTTTAAAAATATTTTTGTTTTCATCGATGATATTTTGAATTTCCTGAGCATATTGCACGGTTGTTTGTAAAACTTTACCGTCTAACTCGGGATCGGATAATAAAGCCATTATGGCTTTGTCAGAGAGAATTGTTTTGTTGCTAAATTTATTCAAATAGACTCTGTAACTGATATTTTTTTTATAAGCTTGATTAAGCGTTTCCACTTCTTGTTTTAAAATTTTCAAACCTTTTGCGCTGAATTTATCAGGGTTTAATGGTGCCAAAACCGTATCAACATAAAGACTTGCCGCTGTTACTGCTTGCCCCATCGTTGGCGGGCAATCAATGAAGATAAAATCATAGTCTTTTTCAATAGGTTCTAATAAATTGGCATATAGTTTATCAAGTGGTAGTCGGCGATTAACGATTTCATTATCTAAAATCACATTTTCGATACGACTTGGAATGAGATCAATGCCGTCACAAACATTAACAATGCAATCTTGAATTGAAATGCTTTTATCTTTGATTGCGTCAATCAGTATTGGATATGCTTCCGCGTCAACGCCATTTACATCCGTTAGATTTCCTTGTGGGTCTGCATCTATCAACAGAATCCGGGCGCCATAAACATTTGCGCAACTTGCCAAATTATCTATTGTCGTCGTTTTTCCTGTTCCGCCCTTTACAATTTGACCGGCAATTCGTCGTTTTTTAAACTGAATTGCAAACAACTCTTTGGAAATTTCATGGTTGATATACGATTTACCGCCCATCTTTGGGCACGTAATATTTTTAATTTTAATTTGTTTGTATACCCCTTGAACGGATATTCCAAGGAAGGAGGCTGCATTTGCAATCGATAATTTTGGTTGAGTTGATAATTTATCCTTAGTCATTCAGTTCTCTCCCTGAGAAGTTAAATGTTAATTTGATTTTACGCAATTAGTTTAAACTGAATTAAAACATTTAATCAATACTAATTTGATTTATTTTTAAAGAATAACGAAAATTTGTTACCGATCATTAAAAACTTATTTCAGTAAATATGTATGTATGCAAAACCGCGACCTTTTATGCGTAGATAGATCGAGCTAAACGGCTTGGCGTATACAAATAAGCGGGTCGACAGAGTAGGGTGTAAAACACTTCCCTGTTTTGGCTCCACACCGTTTTTAGCTTATAGGGGACTCCGGGGGACTGAAAACAGGGCAGGGAAGTACATATATTTTTTAGTTTTATATAAATATTAGTTTTTATTTTTTATAAATTAATATAAAATTAATCTTTAATTAAATACAGATTGCGATGATATGTCAGAAAGAAAAATGTATGCGTTACTGCCAAGCGATGCTGTTCGTGTTGATGAGCTGATGTCGTTGGTTAACGTTGAGCTGGAAAAGCTCGGCAGGAAAAAATCCAATCGCACTACAATTTTGCGTGCATTGATTTTTTCTGCACATAAAATCACAACTGAAGATTTAATTAAAGGAGTCACGCAGGCACAAACCATTGCCTGATTGAAAAGCGTGGCATGAAGTTGCTAAGAACAACCTCATACCACTACCACAACCAACTGTATTGGAGTTAATTATGGGTAACGCAAATATATCTGTTCCAAAGCCGCAATTCAAAGATCAAATTTCTGCAAACGAACGTTTGTCGATTTACGCTCTTAATTGTCCATCAAAAAACCATTCTGTGACCCGGTATCGATCTGAAAAAGAAAACCGAAAAGCCTCTCGGCAATTTTTTTACAGCTCGCAAACCGTATTGGGCTAAACAATTTTTTAATTATTGTGCCGCTTATTGTCACAGGAGTGTCAAAAATGGAAACGTATCACGCCATTCAACCGGTTTTGCAGCATCAACCTATGCAATCGGTTCAATCAATTCAATCGCCGCAATACAACCATCACGCATATTCATATCATGCACGAGTGAAGCAGGGCGTGTTTAACGATCCACATGCCTTATCACGCTTACGCGAAGTATTTTTGATCGTAATGATCGCTGTTTCTATTGCGACGCTTGTATCGCTCATTGAACTAAAGCCCACCACACAACATGGTTGGGCTTTTTTTCTCAATCTTTGTTTTGGTGGAATGAGTTATGGCGTGCCGCTGTTTCTTGCCTATGCGGGATGCGCGCTGTATTCGCATTGGCGGGATATCTATCAAGGCGGGCATACGTTGATATTAAAACTTTTGGGCGCATGTTTATTTTTCTTGTCGATTGATTCAATAGGGCGGTGTGGTGAATGTGGCGTTGCGATGTCGCATGTTTCTTGGATTTTGATTTCAACTATTTTATTGTCCAGTATCTTTTTGATGACCAAATTATCCTGCTTTGATCTCGCAATTTTGATGCGTAGAACCGCATCAGAATTTTTTGCAAACAGAGGAAGCAGGGCGGTTTACTACCCAGTTGAAAATACTTATCGATCACATCAGCCCGATATAATCAGACGCGAGCCAACCACTATTACGACCGCACCCATTTTCAATACTGGCGCGCAATACGTGCAGGATGCATCAGCAAAACAACTAATCGCTTGCCTTCAGCATTTTGATATTCGCGCAACCGTTGTTGGTAAAGAAGTCGGACCCGTTATAACGCGTTATGAGATTAATTTGCCTGCGGGTGTTAAATCATCAGCGCTGTGCAATTTACACAAAGAGATTGCGCGCAGCATGCGCGTTCAGAATGTGCGCATTGTTGAGGTGATCCCAGGAAAAAGTTGCGTCGGCGTGGAACTTGGAAACGCCGATCGCAAAATATTTTCATTCGAAGATTTAAAATACAAACTCGATCAATGTGGTGATATGCAATTGCCATTGCTGCTTGGCAAAAATACGACGGGCACCGATGTGAAAATTGTAGATTTGCATGACATGCCACATCTTTTGATCGCAGGCTCAACGCAATCTGGTAAAACAAACCTTTTGCAATCCATGTTGATGAGCCTGACCTATCAGCTCTCAGCCCAAGCGCTTAAAATAATATTGGTAGACGTAAAAAGAATTGCCTTCACGCAATGGAAAAATATTCCTCATTTATTATACCCCATCGTCACGGATGGTGATGCCGCAATAGCCGCGCTTAATTGGGTTGTAGAGGAAATGGATCGACGATATGAGCTGATGGCAAATGATCCTCAAAAATCCTTCGCCAAAATAATTGTGATCGTTGATGAATTTGGCGACCTCATCATGACCCACAAAGTTGAGGTTGAAACCGCGGTTACGCGCTTGGCACAAAAAGCACGTCAAAGCGGCATACACTTAATTTTAGCAACACAGCGTCCAAGCGCCGACGTGATCACTGGATTAATAAAAACCAATATCTCAACGCGCATCGCGCTAAGCGTGCCAGACAAAATCAACTCTCGAATGATCCTGGATGACAGCGGTGCTGCCGGAGCTGAAACGTTGTTGGGACAAGGTGACATGTTGCTTAAATCATCAGATCGTTATTTGGAAAGACTGCATGCGCCATTTGTCAGCGATGATGAAATTCGAGCGCACGTTGCAACGCTATCAAACCAAGCGTTTCATGATGATCACAATTTTAATGATTCAAATATCACTGCGATTGATTTCAAAAAAAATCATCACGTGAATCAAGACGAGCTTTTTGATGATGCGCTCGAATTCATTAAACAATCAGGCAAGGCATCGACATCAAGCATTCAAAGCCGTTTTCGTATCGGGTATCAACGCGCCGCGAGCATTATTGATCACATGGAATCACTTGGGCTTGTTGGAAAAAGAGATCGCTATAACGGGGCAAGGGAGGTGATTTTTTAAACCATTTTACTTGCAGCCCACAAACGTGGGCTGCACATTATTAGAAAAAATAATGGCAGCACTGGAAAAAGTGCTGCAACTGCGCGAAAAAAATGATGCTGCATATGGCTTTCAAGGGATTAATTTTCCAGTGCTCAGCCGCGTCACTGTATAAAAATACAGTGACGCGGCAAAATAGGGTGTTCAGACACATCATGTTTTATAAACAATTACTGTGCGCAACCTTGTGGAAAAACATTGATAAATTCATTCAGCAGCAACCCAGCAGATGAATTTTTTAGATTGTTCAAAAATTATCGCACATCATGGTTGAGCATTTCTGCCATGAGCTGTCTTGCATTAATAACCAGCTTCTTTTTGATGCCGGAAGGCAAGTATATACAATGAACTTGTTTTTACTTCGTAACGATAAAGCGCCACGTAACCAGATCCTCCAAAAGGAATTATTAATTCCCGTAATTCTGGTAAGTCCTCAAGCGGTCGCCCTATTTCTGGCTCTGCTTGTAAAATAGAAAATGAGCGCTTTATAGCTTCGGCTGCACGTGTTGCCGCTGCCCCGTTTTTTTCCATCAGAAAAGACCGACAACGTTCTAACCCGAGCGCCGCCCCTTGCGTGATAATTATTCGTGGCATTTTGGGATCTCTTTTTCTTTATTGGTTCCCCAGGTATCTAGCCACGAATCCACTTCCTGATAAGTAAGGTGTAGCCCAGTCTCTTGAAAATTTTTCCATGACGACAATGCATCTTGCTTAAATTTTTCTCGCGCTTCTTCATGGGTAACATATTGTTGAATTGCTTCCCGCATCACCCAATGCGCAGAACGATGACGTACTTCTGCTAAATGCTGAATACGATTTTTCAAATCTTCGTCAAGCTTGATAGATGTTGCCATATTAATTTCTCAGTTTTATTACTAGGTACTACTTATTAATATTATATACTAAATACTAAAATATTCCAGTTTTTCAATAGTTCCAGATTCATGCAGAAATTCCCAACTTCAATTGGACGCATAATTCATCACAATTTATTGATTTATATAATATTTTAAGAATTTTTCAGATTAAAATTTACGCTCACCTGCATAAGGGGGTGTCATTCTGGGAACGTATCCCGGCTTCTCACGCAAACTGCCTAAAATGATTTTTGTTATTATTTATCGTAAAGCCGGGATAGGCGCGAAAAGTAACACTCATTAATGTGGCGGCTGGTCGCAGCTTTGGTAGTCCACCGCTTGCATGGAAGAATCTCCAAATATGGCCGGTTTTTAATTAAATAATGATTCTTTATAATCAAGTGGCGGCTGGTCGGAGACTTCGTGACATACCGATGCCTCTGTGGAATAACCGACAAAAGTGGCCGGTTTAATCCCAAGTGGCACCTCATCGCAGATTCGGTAGTCCTCTCTGTGTGGAGCAACCCCCATTTTTGTAGAGTAATTTTTAACCAGTTTTTAAATAGTTCCAGATTCGTGCAGAAATTCCCATTTTCAATTGGACGCATAATCCACTGCAAGGTTAGCTATTCTCAATAACCATCGTTTTTAATAACATTAAATAATGTTAGCACGGACAACGCATTATCGCTGATTATTCTTTCTCAAAAACCATTCTTGATTCTATTTTCTCAATATAATAAACTTAACATGAGTTTTGAGAAAATATAGAATGGGGTGGTGATTATATGTTAATTGGCTACGCGCGTGTTTCAACGGACGATCAAAATTTGGCGCTGCAAACTTCTGCGCTCAATGAGATTGGCTGCACTAAAATTTATGAAGATAAAATATCAGGCACAAAAACGAATCGCCCAGGTCTTCAATTTGCCTTGGAAGTATTGCGCAAGGGTGACACACTGATTGTGTGGAAGTTAGATCGCCTTGGGCGCACGGTTAAAGGATTAATTGATTTAATTAATCAGCTCAATCAAAAAGAGATTCACTTTAAAAGCATCACCGACAACGTCGACACATCAACTCCATCTGGTCGTTTCTTTTTTCATGTGATGGCATCCTTAGCGCAAATGGAGCGCGAACTTGTCGCAGAGCGCACAAAAGCAGGGTTGGCAGCAGCAAAGCTGCTCGGCAGAGTCGGTGGGCGCAAACGAAAAATGACGACCAGCAAAATTGAATCGGCTAAAAAATTATTGGCGTCTGGCATTCTACCAAAAGACGTTGCGAAAAATCTTGGGGTGTCCGTTCCGACGCTGTATCGATGGATCCCGGCGTCAGAAAAGATTTGATTACTTGATTCAGCGATTTTTATCGGAAAAGACTATGACTGGCAAAAAAGG
>JAUXWQ010000068.1 GCA_030680235.1 Coxiellaceae bacterium | reverse complement strand
TAAATTATCCACCAGAATAGCAAAAAATAATATATAAGCAAGCATTACGAGAATTCATTTGGATACTAATTTTACGGGGATTTTATTAAATTTAATTAACTTGCTAAATCCTGGTGGATAAAACTGAAGGCGAATTCAGGTAACAATATGTCGTGGTTTGAGGCATCGGCTGCTTTTAAGAAAATGAGATGATGACGATGGTGCTGCTGCTGCTGCTGAATCAAGTCTTAGTAAACGTGGGTTTAAACATGAAGCTGTTGCAATGTACAGTGATAAAATAAAAATAGATAGTGCATTACCAATTGACAGGACATCCAGCGCCTTAAGTTGGTCGCCTTTACAAATTGCTACTTCAATTTATTAGATTGTTGGCTCACTTCCCCTGGTGCGGGGATTGAGTGTTTAAGATTCTCAAACTCTGAGGTAGAATGCTCACTTTCATCAGAAAAGGATACAAAAATGAAAAAATTGGTAATCATGAGCAGTGGTGTATTGTTAGCAACCTCTGTTTTTGCGGCAGATTTAACTACGCAAACACAAAAGCTTTCGTATACGATTGGATATAAAACAGGCATGGCGTTAAAAGCGCAATCCATTAATATCAATGCTCAAGATTTTAATCAGGGATTGCAGGCAGGTTATCAAGGAGATAAATCTTCTTTGACTAATCAAGAAATGCAATCAACGTTAGAAACAATGCAAAAACAGGTGTCAAATAATATGCAACAACAAGCGCAAGCAGAAGGTGATATCAATAAAAAAGCAGGTGAAGCATTCCTTGCCAAAAATGCAAAAGAAGCCGGCGTTGTCACGCTTCCTTCTGGGTTACAGTACAGAATTGTTCATGAAGGCAATGGCGCAAACCCTAAGGCAAGTGACACGGTGACGGTCAATTATGAAGGCACATTGATTGATGGTACGGTGTTTGACAGCTCCTACAAACGTGGACAACCAGCAACCTTTAAGGTGGGTCAAGTTATTGCTGGTTGGCAAGAAGCGTTGAAATTAATGAAGCCAGGCGCAACATGGATGCTCTATATTCCATCTAATTTGGCGTATGGTTCGCATGGTGCGGGTGCCGCAATTGGACCTAATGAAACGTTGATCTTTAAAGTAGATTTGCTTTCAGTTAAATAGGGTTGTATTGACACCTCCATTTTTTTGAAATGGAGGTGATCGTGATTATATTTTATGGTAACAGGTCGCGGTACCCGCTAAACGCCAAGATTGCGCGCCTTATTGTCCGTTGCATGAAGTGTTTAAATTGACGCCATTGACTGATCAATTATATTTTATGAAGGCTTTCTACCAAAACAGTCTTCATTAAGCGCTAGCATCGGCTCTTCTGAAAATGATTTTTTCGTGGCATTGCTGATCGTAGCAAAAAATCCGGCGTGTAGCATAGTGGACACGCTAACACCTGTTT
Source organism: Coxiellaceae bacterium (assembly GCA_030680235.1). Lineage (GTDB taxonomy): Bacteria > Pseudomonadota > Gammaproteobacteria > Coxiellales > Coxiellaceae > 2-02-FULL-42-43. The sequence continues at coordinate 57,203 of JAUXWQ010000068.1, read as the reverse complement.
CTTGAGCAATGATTTCAAATGCGCTTTCAGCGGCGATTTCTCCCGCAAAATCTCCAATCGTATTTGCAACAACAACACCACCGCCAATAATCATGCTGGCATAGTAGCCAAATCGTATTCTTGGCTCACTAGCTGTTTTTTGTTCATAACCATAACATTGAGATTTTTGAAAGATCGTTTCATTGCAGCTATCAACAGAGACAAGCACTTTTTTATTATTACCCTCGTTTTGCAAATGACAAGCTTCGCTGACAAACAGAAGGGATTTTCCTTTAATGGGCTGATCATTGGGAGCGCGCGTTGCTACAAAGTCTTCATAGGCTTCTTTATGCAGTTTTTTTTGTATTTTTGGGGCCAAATTTGTATCGAAATAAGCAGTCATAGAAACTGTTTCTAAGCCATCATCCAAATGGTTTGCAACATGTTTAAAAATAATGTGGTAGATCTTTTTGAACGCTTTTTCTGTACCACGAAAAGGAAGATGGCCATTGATTTCATAACAAGAGCCGCTTGTGTGAAATACGAGAAAGCGTCCTATTAATTGAGGATCAGCATTAATCTCTTTCATTATTTCTTTAGCTAAATGAAATGGACTGTTTTTTGGTAGCAGTGTTGCAACACTAAAAGTACGGGTTGCATAAAGTTGGTGAGTAATGCCATGGCTTTTCAGAACGCTCATGAAGAGCGCTCTGGTAGGCGCAGTAATCATGAATTCTTGAAAGTGCACTTTTGCGCCTGGATTTTCTAGAAGATAGTCTGCAGTTTCATTGGCCAGTCGAATGATTCTAAGCTCATAACCCTCTTTTGTTTCAGGTGCATTAAATCCATTAGGATAATGTCCACGCATTGGCAATGTCTCAGACGACTGCATGGTTAAATTGCGAGCGTGTGTTGGGTCGGCATTGTCATGCTTATAGACATATCCCTTGTGATCAGTTGTCACTAAAGCGTTTTCAACGGGAAGTGGGTGGGTTTGGGTAAGTGAACGATCTTTAAGTGTTACTTTTATAAGCGACGATCGAGCAGTTTTTGAATCTGGGATTGTATTATTAAAACAACGCTGAGCAGCGATAGAAGTAATTGTGGATAATGTAGGTTTTAGCTGAAAAAGTGTCAATTTACGCATAATCTTATTTAACATCTAATCAAAAATTAAATATTCCTTTATGGTTATTCCATACGTGCAACATACAGGCGAATATTTAAGGAATCCTTAAGAGAAATTTATTTGATGAAAAAATAAAAAAGAAAGCAAAAACAGATAAAAATACTGTATTTATCAGAATATGAATAAGAATCAGTAGCGATTATTTTTTGCGATAGATGTTCAGTTTTTCAGCAATTTTAATTTCAAGTCCCCGAGGCACAGGCTCGTAATAAATTTTTTCACCCATTTTTTCTGGAAAATAATGTTCGCCTTGTGCAAATGCATTTGGCTCATTATGTGCATAACGATAATTTTTTCCAAAGTCCAATTGTTTCATCAATGCAGTTGGCGCGTTGCGTAAATGCAATGGTACATCCAAACTTCCAAAGGTTTTTACATCTTGCATCGCATGATTAAAGGCAAGATAGGATGCATTACTTTTTGCAGCACAGGCAAGAAAAATCACCGCTTGCGCTAACATGAGCTCGCCTTCTGGGGATCCTAGCTTGTCATAAGCTTGCCAGGCATCCAGAGCGAGTGATAATGCGCGTGGATCCGCATTGCCAATATCTTCAGAAGCAATTCGAACGATACGGCGCGCAATATAGTGTGGATCGCAGCCCGCGTCAAGCATTCTAGAAAACCAGTACAAAGCAGCATCAGGATCCGATCCGCGAACTGATTTGTGTAGGGCAGAAATTTGATCATAAAAAGCATCGCCGCCTTTGTCAAAACGTCGAACATTTTGTGTGAGTATTGAGTCTAATAAGGTTTCAGTCACTGTAATATTATTGTCAGTTGTTGAAAAATCCGCGAGAATTTCAAGGATATTGAGGCAAAATCGCGCATCCCCATCTGAGAATTGGATCAAGTGCTTTTTTAAAGGGTCTGGGAAATCGATGCAAAAGTTTCCAAAACCATTTTCAGTATCTGATAAGGCTTGATCAATGACTTTGAGTAAATCTGTTTCTGAAAGCGATTTTAAAACATAAACACGTGCGCGAGATAAGAGGGCGTTATTTAAGTGAAATGAGGGATTTTCTGTTGTTGCGCCAATGAGTGTGATCGTACCTTGTTCTACATGCGGTAAAAAAGCATCTTGTTGCCCTTTATTGAAGCGATGAATTTCATCAACAAATAAGATGGTAGATTGTGTGGATAGTCTTTTTTCTGCATGGGCGATCACCTCGCGAATTTCTTTTACGCCAGATAAGACGGCTGACAAACGTTCAATATGTGCATGACTATTGTTTGCCATTAATTCCGCAAGGGCTGTTTTACCGACACCAGGAGGCCCCCACAAAATCATGGAATGTAATTTTTTGTGTGTGATTGCGAGGTACAGTGGCTTCCCGGGGGATAGTAAATGAGATTGTCCAATAAACTGGGCTAGCGTTTTCGGGCGCATTCTGCGCGCAAGCGGTTGAGTATTATGCATGGTTAATTCTTATTTTTAATGATCATGGCAAGACCATCGTCTGATTTTAATTGCATAAATATAATAACAGATAAAAAAGTCAGGACAGATAACCCAACAAAAGTTTTATGAAAAGCAGCTGGCGTTAAGGATAAGTTGGTTGAAAATAATCGCAAGAAAATGGCCCCTGTTGCAACGCCAAGTGTTTGCCCCAAAATTTGAACGGTTGAGGTAATGCTAGTTGAGGCACTTAATTTTTCATCTGTGATATCAGAAAAAGCAAGAGAGTTCATGGCTGTGTATTGCATGGCAATAAAAGTTCCAAAAACAAAGGTCATTATACTAATGAATAGTAGCGAGCTGTCTCGGGTAATGAGCTGAAACGCATATAAAATAATGCCGACGCATAGGGTATTGCCGATAAGATAATTGCGGTATCCCATTTTTCGCAATAGCTTTAGTGTAATTATTTTCGCAAAAATAATGCCGAAAGAGATAGGCATTAACAATAAACCGGACAGCTGTGCGCTAAAACCAAAACTGGTTTGTTGCATCAAAGGGAGTAAAAAAGGGATGCCGCCAAATCCTAAGCGCGCCAATAAGTTGCCAAATACCGAAATGCTGAAAGTACGTATTTTAAAAAGCGGTAATTGTATAAGGGGGTGTCTTTTTCTGAGCGCATAAATCACATAGAGAAGTAGGGTAGTGATTGCTATTAATAATTTTAATAGAGCGGCTTTTGTATTGCCATTGGACTCACTGACTTCTGACAGTGAAAAACACAATAGCGCAAGCCCGCCACCGAATAAAATGAAGCCAATAAAATCAAATGGCGTTGAATTTTTTTCAGCAGTATCTTTTAAAAAAAGTGCAGACAGGGTAATCAAGACGATACCCACGGGAAGATTTACCCAAAAAATCCATGACCAGCTCCAGTTGTCGACAATCACGCCGCCAATATAAGGCCCAATCATTACGCCAATGGAAACAACCATGATCACGGCATTCATTGCTTCCACGAGTTCATTGCGTTGAAAAACACGTGCAATCATGAGTCGTCCAAGCGATATCATAAAGGCGCCACCAATGCCTTGAATGAAGCGTGCAAAAACAATTTCAGGTAATGTTGTTGCAAAGCCACAAAAAAATGAAGAAAGCGTGAATAAGGTGAGTGCGCCAATAAAAATGCGTTTTGTACCAAATTTATCGGAAAACCAGCCGCTCGTCGGAATAAAAATAGCAAAGCTGAGCAGATAGCTGATCATCGCAACTTTTAAATCAACGGGATTAACGTGAAAACTGGCCGCCATAACGGGAGCGGCTGTATTGAGAATATTGCTGTCCATCACATCCATAAATAACGTAATGGCAACGACAATCATTGTGATTTTTTTGATAGAAATTAGCATGAACGAAGTATACCATGTGGCCACTATTGATTCATCTGAAAGGTCGTTTTTATGCGAGGAAAACTCAGTTATTTTTATCGTCTTTTTCCAATGCTATTACTTATTTTCATTGATTCCTTTAGTTTTTTTGTCATTATCCCTGTCTTGCTTAAGATTTTTTACCACAATCATTATGCGTTATTGCCGGAAAGTACATCGCTTGCAGTGCGTAATATGTTAACAGGCATCATGATAGCGTTATCAATGTTTTCTGCTTTGATTTTTGCGCCAATCATTGGCCGTGCTTCTGATAAATTTGGGAGAAAAAAGACATTACTGTTTTGTATCGGCTTTGTTTTTCTTGGTTTTTTATTGCCAATGGTTGGCATTATACAAAAAAATATTGTCCTTATCTTCATAGGTAGATTTATTTCTGGGATTGGCAGTGCAAGCCAACCAGTTGCACAAGCAGCTGTTGCTGATTTATGTACGGGTGACGAAAAGGCGAGGTATTTAAGTTTTATAGCATTTATGATGACATTGGCATTAATTGTAGGACCTTTAGCGGGCGGATTGTTATCGGATTCTCATATTGAGCCTTATTTTCATGTTATTACGCCGTTTGTGTTCTCATTAGGCATGAGCGCATTTTGTTTTATTTTAATTGCCTACTTCTTCAAAGAAACCCTATCAAAAAAGAGCATGATAAACACTATTGGATTCTTTGAAACCATAGCTGGGCTGCCTAAAATAATTAAGCAGTATTCAATTGGTGCACTTGTTGTTTTGTTTTTTTGTTTGGAGTTAGGATGGAGTCAATACTATCAATCGATTGATCTTTTATTGCAATTGAAATGGCATTTTTCTATTGAAAAAATCAGCATTTTTAGTGCAAGTATGGGTATAGCAATGTCGTTTGGATTATTAATTATTTATCCTGTACTGCTCAGATTTTTCACACTTAAAAAAATGCTTATCGCTAATGTTTTTCTTGTATTGATTGGGCTTCTTGCTTGCGCAACAATTCCATTTTCACTGGCGCAATGGTTTTTTGCATCAGTTGTCGCTCTGTGTACGGGGATGGCTTATATCAGCCTTATCACCATTATTTCCAATAAAGTGGATGCAAAATACCAAGGTTTGTTGATGGGTTATTTAAGCGCTTTGCTTTATCTTGCGTGGGTGTTAACAGCCTTTAATAGCGGGTTTTTAATGTCACTTTATAAAAATATGCCGTTGTATTTAGCCGTAGTATTTTTAGTGATTGGGATTATAGTGGAAAAACGTACAGTATCGCGTGTAAAATTGGAGCCCACTCATGCTAATTAAAGGAAACAACATAACCGCCTATTTTGGTTCAAAATCCGACGATCTCCAGCGTAATGGTATTTATGAGAATAGTCACTTCAAAAAATTATCGGAAAAAATAGCAGTTGATCGTTTATTTTTCTTAAAACAAACGCACAGTAAATCTGTTTTTTACCTTGATAAAATGCCAAAAAAATCCATGACGCTCTTTGAAATTGAAGGCGATGCAATTATTACGCAGCAAAAAAATATAGGTATTGGTGTTGTTACCGCAGATTGCGTGCCGCTTTTTATAGTGGATACTAAAAATGATGCTATTGCTGCTATTCATGCAGGCTGGAAAGGCTTATCGCTCAACATTATTACAGAAACAGTTGATAAAATGCAGCTTAATTTTGGAACAGATTTGCATGATTTAAAAGTATTTATAGGACCTTCAGCAGATGTTTGTTGTTATGAAGTAAAGCCGGATTTTTTAGAATATTTTGATGACACTTTAGTGGATACTAAAATAGTAGAAAGTCGGGATGGAAAAATTTATTTTCATCCGAAAAAAGCAGCATTGATTGAGCTTCAAAAAACAGGATTTTCATTATCTCAAATAGATGATTCAAATCATCGTTGCACGATTTGTCATAATGATTTTTGTTCTGTTAGGCGCGAAAAAAATAAGGCGGGAAGGCAGCCATCTGTTATTTATTTAAGTGTTGCGTAATCGCTTATTTATGCAAGCATTGCGATCCGTGGCAAAGACGCAATTTATTGCGTCTTTGGATCAGAAGGTTTTCTGTAATTAATTATTTTTTACCATCAAAACCATAAAACCACTTAAAACAGCGGCAAAAAAGCACCATACTGAAATAAATACGTTCGTCATAATAATGTCTGTAAAAATTAATGAGCCTAAAAGTACTATTCCAGACAATTTACTCCATCTTAGCGAAGAAATAAAAAATGGTAGTATTGTAGCGCATGCATAAGTTAACAAATAAATATTGGGTGATATTTTTCCTGAAAAGCCCGTCGCGTATTGCACGTGATTTGAAATAATAGTCATGCTGTCTTGATAAGCACTGAATTGATAGCCGCCAAACGCTGATAAAGCGATACCAAGCACAATTAAAGCACCAATGAAACATTGACGTTTTTTTTGTTTTTCGGGGAAAAATAAAGCAATGGGTATCCATATTGGCCAAACTAGAAATGCAAATATTAAAAAGACACGAGAGGAGACATTAAGGCAGTAAGCGTGCTCTGGATGCGTATGTGTTAACCAAATAATCCCTTCAGATGCTTGTTGTAAAGCAAATAATAATGGGATGAATGCTAACAAGTAGTATGATTTTGTTTTAGCGGCTGATAAGGCATATAAACCAGCACAAGTAAGAAAGCCGGCTGCAGAAAAGCTTGCTGTCGCTGAAAAACACATAGAAAACATCCTTTTTTCAAATGGCTTTTGTCAGGGTCTTTTTACATTTGGTTGCAGTAGGGCGATCCAATTGTAAACAGACTCTAACATAGCATGCTTGGTAATTAGATTAAAAGGTCAAGTCTGAAAATGGTGAGAGGTGGGGCAGATAAGGGATGAATTGCTGTGGCATTTTGCAGAAATTTTTTGTTAACATAGGGTTAAAGTCGCTGTGATCACATCAAGGATGCATACATGCTCAAACAAATCGGATTGGTTGTTTCTGCGTTATTTTTCTTTGTATCTATAATCACCTGCCATGTGCTAAACAAAAAAATTGATGCTGGCGAAAAGCAATTATTGGTAGGGCAAAAGCAGTATGATGCCGGTCAAAAAATGTTGCAGGCAGGTGAAGTAAGGTTGAAAACAGGTGAAAATAAGTTATCTGACGCAAAAGGTGTCTATGGCACCGTGAACCATACGCCGGTTGCCATTATAAAATATATGCCTGTAACCAATATGATCTTTAAACATGTTGATCATAAAATTGCTTCTGGTGATCGGCAGGTAGCTGAAGGAAAACAAAAAGTCAAAGTGGGTCAAGCAAAATTAGCAGCGGGCAAGATTGCCTTGACGGAAGGAAAGAATAAATTGGAAATGGCCAAAAAAATTGTTTCTTGGTTAGAAATTGTGACAGGAATTTCCAGCATTCTTTTTTTACTGTTTGGTATTTTTTATCTGAAAGAGTGTCAGTTACAAAAGTTTAAATAATGTAAAGCATGAATGCCTATGCAAGGCTTTTTCCTTAAGTTATGGCGGTGAGCCTTTGCCATTACAAAAATCATCAATCATTTTTTTGGCAATACTGATGGATGAAGAGGGAAAGCCGGGTAAGTTGTTTGCATCATACCAATCCGCATGCTCAATTTCGCCGTCGTTGTAACATATTTCCCCGCCAGCATAATCTGCATAAAATGCTACCATTAATGAATCTGGAAATGGCCACGACTGTGATCCGGCGTAAACAATATTTTTCACGGCAATGCCCACTTCTTCATAGGCTTCACGATGCACGGTTTCTTCAAATGTCTCCCCAGGCTCTACAAAGCCAGCAATGAGTGCATAAACACCCTCCGGAAATTCTTTTTTTCTCGCCATTAACAGACTATTTTCTTTTTTGATCAAAACAATAATGGCAGGTGATATTTTGCTAAAGAAAAATAAATGACAGTGGTTGCAACGTCTTTCAAAATGATTTTCAACTAGGGTTGTTTTTTCGCCGCATTTCCCACAATATTGATGATTTTTATCCCATTCAATAAGTTGGCACGCACGTGCAATTACGCCGAACCATTCTTTGCTGCAAAGTTCCATCGCTGTTTTAATGGGGAGCCATTCACAGTCATCGAGTGTATGCATAAACTCACACTCTAAAGCATAACAATTAGCGCCATTGAAGTTACCAATAAAATAATTTTTATTATTATCGATAGCCATCGCATTAAAATCTGGCAAAATAAAATGACTGCCTAAATTTTTGAGTAGCATTTTTTTTTGGTTAAAGAGTAATATTTTTTTTGAAGGCATAAAGTTCCGAACACAAGATTTTTACCTTGGTATTTTACCATGAAAAATGCGGATGGATTATAGAAAAAATAAAAATAAATGTGATTTATCGATTATCAAGGTATTAAATTAAGGCAGTAGAGAGAAAAATCAGAGCTATGATTATACTGGAACATAGTGATTGGGTTTCATCGGTCATTATATCTTTTGCTTTAGCAGAATAGGAAATATTATTTCAATGGGGTGATGCTTTCAAGTTGCTTATAAAGGGCACGATTCCCACGTCTTTAATCAATTGCTTTTAAATCAACAGATTTTGCAGTAAAAAAATAATAAAGATAAGAAATAAATACGCCGATAAATACGCCTGTACAGCTACCTGAAATAGCAAGCATGATTAATTGAAAGTTGGTATTTTGCGCTATAGACGGGTCAATGGATAATTCGTATCCAAAATAATATTTCGAGCCAAAAATAATTAAGATTAAAATAAGTGGCATCCAATTTCCTGGAAGTAAAATAAGTAAATTTTTTCGATCAACTTTATAATCATGACCGCTTGCCAGGACTAATCCGAGCAAGATACCAAATAAAATACTGCCAGCCCATGTGGCAATAGTCATTGTATTAATCGTAAATGAAATCATTAGGGTGTGAATTGATAATGCAGTGAAGAAAATCGGCAAAATGGCCAATTTTAGAATAGAAACAACTTTAGGTTGCAGTGCGCTCAATCCAATGAGCAGCAAGCAAAAAGATAAAAGATAAATCCACCACGGTGTTTCTTTAAGAAAAGTAAATAGGGTGGACATCATCATGTGAATCTCCGAAAATAGCTATTGTTTTTAATTATGTACGTTTTATCAGTTTATCGCAAGTTTGGGGGGTGTTTGACAGCAATACAAAGTTCATATAGCATATTAAATATGGTATATAAATAGAGTATTTATAATGATAAAAATATTGCTTGGATTTTTGCCATGGATCGCCTATTTCTTGTTGTCAGGCCCAACACAATCAGCGCATCTGATGAGTTTAAGTGTTGCATTAGGAATAACTGTTTTACTCGATAGAAAAGAGCTAAAAAAAGGGTTTATTTTAACCTGGGGTGGGTTCCTGTTTTTTGCTGGACTTTTATGTATAGCGCTTTTTACAGACTATGCTTGGCCAATGCAGCATGCGAGTTTGCTTGGAAACACCGCTTTAATGTTGATTGTTTGGATCTCTTTAATTCTAAAAAAACCGTTTACATTACAGTACGCGCGTGAAACAATTGAGGAACGTTTTTGGGGTAGCCCTTTATTCATACAGATTAATAATATTTTAACCATTGTGTGGGGTTTAAGTTTCACGCTTCTAACAGCAATGAGTTTAGGGCGTCACTATTTTGAGTTACCAAATAGTCTTATTTATCAGATCAGTACTTATCTTCCAACGTTATTTGCCATTTGGTTTACACAAAAGTTTCCAGACTGGTATCAAGAATATTTTTCAGAAAAACAAATTAAACTATCAGAGGAAAAGCAAAAAAATAATGTTTTTTTGCAGGGAAATTTTTCGCCTGTTTTTGACGAGCTATCAGTTGATCAATTGCCAATAGTTGGAAAATTACCGGAGGACCTTTGTGGTGTTTATATGAGAAATGGTCCCAATCCGCAATTTTCACCGTTTAGTTATACCTTTCCATTTGATGGGGATGGCATGATTCATGCGGTTTATTTTGAAAAGGGTGATGTGACTTACAAAAATCGTTTTATTGTGACAGATCAGCTAAAAGTAGAGCGTCGATTCGGAGAAGCAGTCTATGGTGGCATTGATTGCCCGGTGATTCGCTCAGAATCGAAATTAGCGCCAAGCGATTCTAAAATGCCTGTAAAAATAGGTCGTTTTATACATATTATTCGCCAAGCAAATACGTATCTTGCAATGCATGAATCAACATCCGCATATGAAATAACAAGGGAATTAGATACAGTTGGCGAATGGAATCCTACAAATGCAACGTTACCTGTTGATGTTAATGCGCACACGAGAGTTGATCCTGATACGGGGGAAAGGTTCTTTATTTCTTATTCTGAAAAACCCATAATCACTTATTTGGTTTTGGATAAATTTGGAAAAGTGTCTCAGCAAGGCGAGGTGGCGATTCCTTATAGTTGTATGGTGCATGATTTTGTGATGACTAAAAACCATCTGGTTATATTCTTATGCCCTGCTATTTTAGATTTGTTTGGAAAGAACGGCGTTATTGAATGGAAGCCTGAGTATAAAACAAAAATAGTGATATTAAATAAAAATGCGTTATCAACCGTTTCAGATATTATTGAAACGGAAGCATTTTACACTTTTCATTTTGCAAATGCCTATGAGATTGATGAAAAGATTATTGTTGATCATATGCGTTACGATAATATGTTTTTAAATATAGAAAATGCTTCAGTGCCTAATTTATATCGTAGCTGTATTTCATTAAAAGATAGACAATGTGCTCATGAAAAATTAGATAATCGTAATGTTGAATTTCCGCGTATTAACGATCATTTTGACTCTAAGCCTTACAGCTATATTTATGCAGCATTAAATACTTGCGCTGAAAATGGTAATACAATGCAGGCTATTATTAAATATGACATGAAAAACAATACATCAACCATTCATGATTTTGGCGAGTGTGAAGTTGATGAGCCTGTGTTTGTTGCAAAAAAAAATGCAATTGAGGAAGATGATGGCTATGTTTTATGCTTTGTTTTTTGTAAAAAAACAAACTCAAGTGAATTGGTTATTTTGGATGCTAAAAGTTTAAGTGAAAGACCAATTTCAACCGTTAAAATGCCACAACGTATTCCCCATGGGTTGCATGGTTCTTGGTTTCCTTTGGAAAAAAATTAATGGCGCGTATCAATAAAACAAAATTTGCAATTTTGGGGTGCCTGAGTATTCAGTCGATGTCTGCTTATGAAATCAAGAATTTTATGGCGCAATCGACAGCATATTTTTGGATGGAGCATGAAGCGCAACTGTATCCTACACTGGCAAAAATGCATGAAGAAAAGTTAATTTCATGTCGTGAAGAAAAAGCACAAAAAGCAGGGATTAGAAAAATTTATAAAATTTCATCGTTGGGATTAGTTGCATTAAAACAATGGCTAATGGAGCCATCTGAGTCTGTCAATTATAGAAATGAATTTTTATTAAAGTTATTTTTCAGCGATAAAATAGATAAAAAAATTGTTTTGCAGCAGTTGGAAGTTCAAGAAGCGACCTTAAAACAGCAGCTATTATTATTTAATGCAATTGAGAAAGAGTTAGAACTGGCGTCTGTAAAAAATAATCGCAGAGTATTTATTAAAGCAACGCTGTCCTATGGTGTTTTTGCAACAACAGCGGAAATAGAATGGTGTATTGAAACTAAAAAAATGATCGCTAAACTAAAATAATTGCGCTTAGGAGCTGTGCAAGAATAACTTGGCTTTTTAGCGCACAGTGTGACGGTAGATTAAAACGTTCTGATTGAGAAAATATGAAGGAATACTCGTAAGTATTTCGAGCATTTTCGAATGAAGAACGTTTTAATCTACCGTCACACTGTGCGCTAAAAAGGGTAAGTTATTTTTGCACAGCTCCTTAGGCTAATGGCTTTTCACCATCAATATAAAACCAAAGCCCTTTTATTTTTTTGAAATGACTTTTTTCGCAGATGTAGTTTTCTTTTCCATTTTCAGAAAAGTGTGCAATAAAAGTTACTGTGCCGGATGCTTTTTTTATTTTTGAAGTATGTTTAATGACTAGGTCAATCCAGTGTACGGAAGATGCCCAGGCATGGGCAGTGATGGGATCGTAATTTTTAGCGGCCTTGCCACACATGGTTTTTTGAATATAGTCAATATTAGCAAGGGAGTAAGCGCTATAACGTGAGCGCATTAAAATTTCTGGTGTTTCGGCACTTTTTCTGCTGTTAATATAGGGTTCACAGCACTCTGAAAATTGTTTTTGTGATCCGCAAGGGCATGGAGACATTTTTTGTCTAACCTTAGGCGTGAATAATTGCGATATAATAATTGATTTTACAGGCTGCTCGCAAATTATTTTTCACACATTGCAATTTAAAAAAATATTGTTGAATGGCGAGCGGTGGTGTTTGCACCTGGGAGCTTTGTGAAATTAGGGGTTTTGTTAACCTTGTATTTATGGTTCAACCTGCATAAAATATCCTATTAATCAGTGAACAAGGAAGCTCGCATTGATACGTTATTCTCGTTTGTTATCAAAAGCTGCCTGTTTGTGTGGGGTAACAGCGCTTACTTTGTCTGGCTGCATGGTTGGACCTGATTATCATGAGCAGCCCAAACCAGCAGCAGCAAAATACACAAAATCACCACTTCCTAGTAAAACCATTAATACATCACAAAGTCCCAATGCCGGTAAATCACAGCAATTTGTGAATAACAAAGATTTGCAAGCAGACTGGTGGAAAATTTTTCACTCAAAAGCGCTTAACAATTTAGTGGCTGAAGGGCTTAATAACAATCAAGATTTAGCAGCAGCAAAAGCAGCATTGCGTGAAGCAAATGATACCTTGTATGCGCAAGCGGGTGGATTGTTATTGCCGCAAGTTGATATGACAGGTCTTCGACAAAATGTGCAAACATCAGGTCTTGCTTATGGTGTCAATAATGCAACTGCCACCTTTGGTGTATATAACATCAATTTTGCTGCTTCTTATGCGTTAGATATTTGGGGTGCATCAAGACGTCAGGTTGAGGCTTATGCTGCACAAGCAGATTATCAACGCTACGAAATGCTGGGTATTTATTTAACGTTAACAACGAATATTGTGACAACATCCGTTACAATTTCATCATTGCTAGCACAAATTGAAGCAACAAAAAATTTAATTTCAGAACAAACAAAATTATTAGGGATAACAAAGAAGCAATTAGCAGCAGGTGGTGTTAGTGTTGAAAATGTTTTAACGCAACAAACTTTATTAGCGCAAACACAGGCAACACTGCCACCGCTTGAAAAAACATTAAGTCAGGAAGAACATGCCTTGACTGTGCTTGTTGGTAAACAAACCAGTGATATGCAGCCATTTAAATTGGCATTAAATAAAATTACCCTTCCAAAAAATTTGCCTTTGAGTTTACCTTCCAAAATGGTGACGCAACGCCCTGATATTCAAGCATCCGAAGCCATGTTACATGTTGCCAGTGCACAAGTAGGGGTTGCAACAGCAAATTTATTACCACAATTGACGCTAAGTGCTGGTACAGGTTGGTTAGCGAGTTCAGCAGTTGATTTTTTTGGTGCAGCAAATCAAACATGGAATTATGGTTTAGGATTAACACAGCCATTATTCCATGGTGGTCAGTTGATTATGCAGCGTAAGGCTGCAATAGAAGCGCTAAATGAAGCAAGGGCGCAATATGAGCAAACTGTATTACAAGCTTTTAAAAATATAGCAGATGCATTGCGTGCTATTCAATATGATGCAGATGAATTTAATAAACAAACGCATGCTGAAAAAAGTGCTTATCAAACTTATTTTTTAACAAAAAAACAGTATGAAGTAGGCGGACAAAATTATTTATCTGTATTACAAGCAGAAGAAAAATATCAACAAACTGTTATAGCTAGGGTTAAAGCACAAGCAGCACGTTATGCAGATACAGCAGCACTGTATCAATCTTTAGGTGGTGGTTGGTGGAATAATAACACGATTAATCACTATGATATGAATAAGCTTAAATTGGGCAGTCAGTATTCAGCGCCACAATCTACAGAGGTAGCACTTCAATTGCCGCCACCAAAAGAAATATAGGATTATTGCTCATGAAAAAACCCATGTTAATCACCTTAATTTTCCTTATCGCTTTTTTTGGAGTGATATTTGGATTGAAGCAATTTATTTTGCATGAACAAAAGAAATTTTCCGTGCAATTTGAAAACCCTATTATAACTGTTAGTGCAACAGAAGCGACTTCTTCTCAATGGGGTTCGGAAATTAATGTAGTAGGTAGTACACGTACTGTTAAAGGGGTAAATGTAACAACAGAGCTTTCCGGTATGATTGAAGAAATTGATTTTACGCCGGGCGCTGACGTTAAAAAAGGTGATGTGTTGGTAAAATTAAACATTGCACCGGATATTGCAAAATTACATCAATTACAAGCACAAGCGACACTCGATAAAATTACTTATAATCGAGATAAAATACAATATAGTTTTGGTGCAGTCAGTAAAGAACAATTAGATACTGATTTAGCAAATATGAAAAGTACCGCTGCCTCTGTTGAAGAACAACAAGCAACCATTGATAAAAAAATAATTCGTGCACCTTTTACAGGAAGATTGGGTATTTCCGCAGTAAATCCAGGTCAATTTATTAATAGCGGTGCAGGTGTTGTTAATTTAGAAACATTAGATCCTATTTATGTTGATTTTTATTTGCCACAACAACAAGTTCAAGATGCTTCGGTAGGCCAAACTGTTCAGATAACAACTGATCGATTGCCAGGAAAAATATTTACCGGAAAAATTACGACAGTAAATCCAATTGTTGATAGCAGTATTCGGAACGTTGAAGTAGAAGCAACATTGCCAAATCCACAAAAAATATTATTGCCAGGAATGTTTACTAACGTCGTGTTAAATGTGGGTGCACCGAAAACGTATATTACATTGCCAGTATTGGCTGTAACATTCAACCCTTATGGCGAATTGGTTTATATTTTGAAAAAAACAAATCAACTAAGCAATGGCAAACCAGTTTGGAAGGCAGAGCAGCAATTTGTGAATGCAGGCGAATCACGGGGTAATCAAGTTTCAGTTTTAAAAGGAATTACAGTGGGTGATAGGGTGGTGACATCAGGACAGCTTAAATTAAAAAATGGCAGTTTTGTGGTGATTGATAATAGTGTTGTACCATCAGACAATCCCAACCCTGTTGTGAAAGAACGTTAAGTGATCGGTTTTTACGGAAAAAAATAATGAATATAACGGATATATTTATCAAACGCCCTGTATTAGCAATCGTGCTTAGTTTGCTAATATTGGTATTAGGAATCCGTTCTGCGGGTTTGTTGTCTGTGCAACAGTACCCAACAATTCAGAGTGCAGTTGTCACCGTCACAACCAATTTTATTGGAGCAAATCCAGATACAATCGCTGCTTTTATTACAACACCTCTTGAAAATGCCATTGCACAAGCAAATGGTATTGATTACATGACATCGAGCAGCGGGCAAAATGTTAGCAATATTCAAGTGAATTTATTATTAAATTATGATGCTGATAAAGCATTAACAGAAATCAATACGCAAGTAAACTCAGTTCTTAACCAATTACCAACAAATTCTCAAACACCAACATTGCAAGTCACGGTAGGTCAAAGTATTGCATCCATGTATTTGGGTTACTACAGCGATTTTTTGCAAAGCAATCAAATTAATGATTATTTATTGCGTGTCGTTCAACCTAAATTACAAGCAGTGCACGGCGTTCAAACCGCGCAAATTTTAGGGAACAATCAATTTGCATTGCGTGCGTGGTTAGACCCTAATAAATTAGCAGGGTATGGATTAAGTGCTGCTGAAGTCGGGCAAATTTTAACAAAAAATAATTTTGTGACGCCAGCTGGTAGAACAGATGGACAAACCTTTATTTTAAATTTGGATACTAATACAGCACTTGAATCATTAGATGATTTTAAAAACATGGCAATTAAAGCAGAAAATGGCGCCATTATTCGCTTAAGAGATATCGCACGTGTGACTTTGGGTTCTGAAAATTACAATACAACGGTTACCTTTAATAATAAATCAGCTGTTTATATTGGAATAACAGTTGCTCCGACAGCTAATTTATTGACTGTTATTGATAATGTAAAAAAAGTGTTTGATGAAACACAAAAACAACTGCCCAATGGATTAAATGGCACGGTTGTTTATGATGCCAGTAGCTTTGTGAATAGCTCTATTAAAGAAGTGCTTAAATCATTATTTGAAGCATTTTTTATTGTGACAGCGGTTGTCTTTCTATTTTTAACGTCATTTCGATCATTGCTTATTCCTGTTATTGCTATCCCACTTTCTATTATCGGTACATTTTTTGTAATGTTTGCATTAGGATATACCATTAATTTATTAACATTATTAGCCTTGGTTTTAGCAATTGGCTTAGTCGTAGATGATGCGATTATTGTCGTTGAAAATGTGCATCGTCATATTGAAGATGGCGTCAATCCATTTAAAGCAGCATTAATGAGCGCAAAAGAATTAACAAAGCCAATTGTTGCTATTACTGTGGTATTAATTTCAGTGTATTTGCCCATTGGTTTTATGGGTGGATTAACCGGTGCTTTATTTACGGAGTTTGCTTTTACATTAGCTGCTGCTGTGACTGTTTCTGCTGTCATTGCATTAACATTATCACCCATGATGTGTTCTCGTTTATTGGAAGGGCATATTGAAAAAACTGAAAATCGTGCATTATTATTTATTAATACGAAGATTGAAAATCTTACTATGCATTACCAAAATGGCATTAAACGGGTATTGCAGTTTTTACCGGTTGTCGTTGTCTTTGCAGCAGTCATTTTACTCAGTAATGCTTATCTTTTTGCCTCTTCTTCATCAGAATTAGCGCCACAAGAAGATCAGGGGATTATTATGGCGCAAACGATTACAGCAGCAAATGCATCAATTGATCAAATGCAGGTGTATTCAAACCAAGTCAGTGATATTTTTTCAAAATATAAAGAAACACAAGCTACTTTTCAAATTAATGGAACCAGTGGCGCTAATAATGCACCTGCGTTAAATAACAGTATTGGTGGCATGGTGTTATCGCCTTGGGATGATCGTTCAAAGACGACTAATGATTTACAGCCCATTTTACAAAAGCAAATCAATAGTGTTGTTGCAGGTGCAAAAGTAGCTTTATTTCAACCACCATCATTGCCAGGCGGGGGTAGTGGATTGCCCATTCAATTTATCATTCAAAGCACGGATCCTTTTGAAAGTTTAAATGCGGTTGCGCAGGAAATTGTAAAACGTGCGCAAGCATCTGGTGAATTTTTATATATTGATCCTGATTTGAAATATGATGAAGAACAAACTCAACTGGTTTTTAACCGGGATAAAATAGCACAATTTGGTTTAACATTAGAAGATGTTGGTAATTCAATTAGCGGGTTTTTAAGTGAAAACTATGTTAATTACTTTAATTTTATGGGTCGATCTTATCAGGTAATACCACAGGTCAATCGTTTTTCGCGTTTAACAACAAAAGAAATTGGGAATTATTATATTAATACAGCATCGGGTGTGCCGGTGTCTTTATCTACCGTAACAGAATTAAAAAATACCGTTGTCCCTGAATTTATCAATCATTTTCAGCAATTGAATTCTGTTACTATTTCAGCAGTGAGTGTTCCATTTATCAGTATGGGACAAGCATTAGGAGAGCTTAAAAATATTGCTAATCAAGTATTACCACAGGGCTACACCATAGATTATGGTTCACAATCACGACAATACGTTCAGGAAAGTAGTGCTTTGCTTGTGACTTTTATGTTAGCAATGATCATTATTTATTTGTCTTTAGCGGCATTATTTAATAGTTTTCTTGACCCGTTAATTATTTTAATTAGTGTTCCACTGTCAATTTGTGGAGCAATGATTTTTGTAAGCTTAGGAATTGGTGGAGCAACATTAAATATTTATACTGAAGTGGGTTTGGTAACGCTAATTGGACTCATTAGTAAACATGGCATTTTAATTGTTGAATTTGCTAATGACGAACAACGCGCAGGAAAATCAAAATTGGATGCTATTATTTCAGCAGCGTTTATTCGTTTTCGCCCAATTTTAATGACAACAGCTGCGATGGTTCTAGGTGTTATCCCACTTATTTTTGCGACCGGTGCAAGTGCTGTTAGTCGTTTTGATATTGGCTTGGTTATTGCGACAGGCATTTCAATTGGTACTTTATTTACTTTGTTTGTTGTTCCTTCTATGTACTTATTAATTGCAAATGATTATCAAAAGACAAAAAAAGAAACAATAGGTGGTGATGATACTGTGCTTTTAGGAAATTAATATGTTACAAACATTCACTAATGCATTTTTATACGCATTTATCGCTGTTTTTCCCATTATTAATCCCATTGCAATGGCCTCTGTTTTTTACAATATGACGCAACATGGAACGCCTGCGCAACGTGAAAAATTAGCAAGGCAAGTTGCTATTTACGGAACAATATTGCTTTTAGCGACACTAATTGTAGGACCTTTTATTTTGAAATTTTTTGGATTACAAGCGGCAGATATTCGTGTGGCAGGCGGATTAGTTGTTTTTTCCATTGCTTGGAAGATGCTTGCCAATCCTGGCGCATTGGAAAAAAAGCCAGATGCAGATTTATCGAGTGGGAATGACATTATGTCTTTGGCTTTTTTCCCATTAACAATGCCATTAACAGCAGGTGCGGGTAGTATTGCCATTGTGATTGCACTTGCAACACAAGCAAAAGACACTATTCATAAATGGCATGAATATCTTTCAATTGCATTAGCAATCATTGCAATTTTTGTCATTGTATATTTTTGTTATCGTTATTCTGATGCGATTTTTAAAATGCTTGGTAAGACGGGTGAAAAAGCCGTTTCCTCACTTTCCGCATTTATTTTGCTTGCGATTAGCGTTTCTGTGATCTGGAGTGGTATTCAAATGTTGATGTTTCCGCTGATGAAATAGTTATTTTTATACATAAAAAATACAAAACATAATAGAGAAGCAAATAATAGCGAAAAATATGCGATACTTAATGTCAATACATTATGCATATTCCAAAAATATGAAGTGATATAAACAATCACTGCAGATAATAGATTCAGAAGGCCGCCGAGTAGACCGCCAGCAGCCCCCGCATGTTCTGTATAGCGCCTAATCACTTGTGACAGTATGTTAGTAAATACCAGGCCATCACATATAAATAATAAAAAGATGGGTAGGGTAATTATATAAATATTTTCTTTAGGAAAAAAATACAGATAGATTAAAAAGGAAAGTGAAATAATGGTTGATATTAAAAGACCCCCACAAATAATTTTTTTTGAGCTGACATAATTTAATAGTTTGCCATTAATAATATTGCCAATAACGTAAGAAATACCAACAAATAAAACAATTTTTCCATATGTTTCAGCATTAAATCCAAGTTTAGTTTGTATGATAAAAGGGGCTGTTGTGTAGTATAGAAATAAAATTGAATTTTCGACAGACAATATAAAAACACAGATAATATAAACAGTATCTGTTAGTAATGTTTTCCAAACAAAAAACGTTTTTTTTAATAATGACTCATTCAGTGATTTTTTTGGTATGTGTTTTTTCATTAAAAATAAACACAGAAATAGGCAAATAAAACCATAAATTCCCATGCAATAAAAGTTAGATTGCCAGCCAAAATAATGTTGTAAATAGCCGCCAATGACAGGAGCAAATATCGGTGTGATTGACCAAAAAAGACCATAATAATTGGTGGCTTTTTCCAGCATTTTTCCATGAAAGTTTTCAGCAATCATGATTTTAATAGAAGCTGCTGTGCAGGCGGCGCAAAGGCTGTTTACTATTCTAAAAAAATATAACCATGTTATTGTGTGGCTAAATGAAGATAAAAACGAAGATAAGCAGTAAATAATAAGGGCATTTAAAATAAAAGATTTTCGTTCGAGGCTATCTCCAATGATGCCTGCTATCGGTTGCGAGAGGCCAAATCCAGCAATATAGAAAACAATGGTAAGATTGGCTGAAACGTTTGTTACCTTAAAGTAGCTAGCAATTGCTGGTAGTGAGGGTGTGTATAGGTCGAGACCAAGGCACATTAACGGCGTTAGTAGTAGGCAAAGCAATAATGTTTTTATTTGATGAGTTAGCATCGGGATAGCTTACCATGGTATTTTTGTGATGGTATATTTGTATGAGACGAACATTATGGACGTATGTAGCATGAAAAATATTTCTATTGATTATTGTGATGGCAGCCAAAAATTGATTGGCGAACTATTTTATAATGAAGCTCAGTCGGATCAACAGTCGGCTATCCTCTTATTTCCCGCTTTTGAAGGGCGTGGTGATTTTTCTTTAGATTATGCGAAAAAGCTGGCATTGCAAGGCTATACCGTATTTGTCGCTGATATGTATGGTGATGCAAAAGTATCACATACCCTGGAAGGGTGCTTTGAATTAATAGCCCCATTTTTGCAAGACCGTGCGCTCGTCAGAAGAAGAGCTGTGTTAGCTTTTGAAGCTTTATTAGCACAAAAGAATATTAATCCTGAAAAAATAGGTGCTATTGGTTTTTGTTTTGGTGGGATGTGTGTTTTAGAATTGGCAAGAAGCGGTGCAAAATTGAAAGCCGGTATTAGTATGCATGGCGTACTTGCAAAATCGGCATTGCCAACCTTATCGATAAAGGCTAAATTACTTATTTTACATGGCTTTCAAGACCCACAGGTTCCACCAACGCAATTACAAAGTTTTGCCGAAGAAATGGCAGCTGTTGATGTGAATGATTGGATATTTACTTTTTTTGGCGACACGAAGCATTCTTTTACGGATTCAAAAACAGGCACTTTCGATCCTGAAAAAGAAAAGGCAATGGGGCGTGAATACAACCCTATTGTTGCAGAACGCTCGTTTCAATACGCGCTTGATTTTTTTAGAGAGTTTATCGGTGATGACTGTAAAAACAGTAGTAAAATTAGGTAGTGCACAATTAGCAACCCCTTCTATGATGGTAGAAGATTTTTCATCAAATGATTTGAAAGTCTTAATTCAGGATATGAAAGACACGATGAAAGAAAAAGGGGGTGTTGGTATTGCTGCGCCACAAATTGGGGTGAACTTATGTGTTACTATTTTTGGATTCGACAAAAGTGAGCGTTACCCTAATGAGAACTCGGTTCCTTTTACCATCTTAATTAATCCAACCATTGAAATTTTATCGGATGAAATGATTGATGGCTGGGAAGGATGCCTGAGTGTGCCTGGGCTTCGTGGTTTGGTGTCGCGATATCAAAAAATAAAATACAGTGGCTTTGATGAAAATGGAATGTCCTTTTCACGTATGGCTGAAGGTTTTCATGCTCGCATAGTGCAGCATGAGTGTGATCACTTAAGTGGTATTTTGTACCCAGAGCGCCTTAAAAATATAAAATATTTCGGTTTTGAAGACGAACTGTCTAAAAATGCTTGGTAAGTACCATAATTCAAGTATTAAATCTTTTTTAATATTTTTATATCGCTTGCACCGCGCACGGCTCGCATCAAAAAACGCTTAAGTTGATGCCATTGGTTGAACAGTTACACTTACATTTCTACACAAGGTATTCAAATGCGCTTACTTAAAAAAATAGCATTATTTTTTTCAATATTACTACCCTCATTATCTTTTGCGTTAGGTGATTTAGCGCATAATTATGTTGCAGAAGGTGCGGCAGCCCAAACAGATGGTGCATTAAAAAGCGTGCTCACGACGTATCAAAGTGAATATTTAGTCGGTTCAGATTATCCAGACACAGGCTATCTTCCAGGATTTAATTTTGGTGAAGATTCGCATTGGCCTTATTTTGTAACGCCATTTGCCGATTACATTAGAAATACATGTCAGGATGCAAAAACAGTGGATCAGCAAACCCATTGTGATCAAATGACCGCTTTTTTATTGGGTGTTGCAACGCATGTGAAATCCGATATTGTTTCACATTGGACTTACTACAATTTTGTTGCACAGCATGATTTTGGTGCCTTAAACCCAACGAACTGGAACAAAGCGCATTCTGCAATGGATCCTGCAAGTGATTTTTACACTATTGTACGAAAAGGTATTTATGATCATCCTGTTACTTGGTGGGTTCCTGTAGATGATCTTGTTAAAATCTATGCGGAGATGAAACAAAATAAGGTGATTACGGATACAATCACTGCTGATGAAATTATCAAAGCCAATGCAATTTATTATGTTGCTTTAGGGCTAACAGAGGATTTGGTCGCCTATCCTGTATATACTTATGATGCACTTTATAATATTCCTTGGGGTATTGCGCACTTAGATGATCCAGATCCACAATATGGCGCTTTTCCAGAAATGATTCGACAATCTGCAATTTATATACAAGATGTTTGGAGCCATATTCATGGATCAGGTACTTTATGGACGATGACACCGAAAAAAATGGATGTGAATTCAACAACAACCCAGGTTTCAGAAATTGTCAAGAATGCTTTGGATAATCATTTGATTACCATCACTCCTGAAAAAGATAATCTTGGTGCTGTGACTTTTACACCAACCTCATTAAAATTTTCTTCACCTGCCGCACAAGAAAAATTTAATAGTCAGATAATGGTATTACAAAGTCAGATGCAAAAACATGCGTGACTTTGATAAATCATTAAACCTCCTAAAAACTGAGCAGTTATAATGGTTTTTGTATTGTGGCAGCTCAGCAATCAAAATGAATAAATTTAAAGGTATCGATATGAAAAATCAGTCTACAGTAAAGCCAGGGTGTTATCTTCCATCTATAACAGTTAATGAAAAAGACATTTACGAATTATTGTCAAAAACACACTGGACATTAATTGTTTGTGGAAAAGAAAAAATTAAAATGAATCAACCACAATTAAAAATATTGCATCTTCCTGAAGGAGCGTATTCATTAAGATATATTTTGATTAAACCAGATTGGCATATTGTGCTTTCAGATAATTTGCTGAATGAAAGTGAGATCATGAAATTGATTATATAGCCATATTGAACAATTGATAAATCGAGATCTATCATAGAGACGCCATGTATCGCGTCTCACACAAAAACGCATGGTGCATTATTATGCAAATTTTAAATATCAAAGATTTGATGGTCAGTTTTGGTCAAAAGCCTTTATTTCAAGGGGTGAATCTACAGGTTAATACAGGAGAACGCATTGCGCTTGTTGGGCGTAATGGTGTTGGCAAATCTAGTTTATTGAAAATCATTGCGGGGGAAACTAGTCCAGACAGTGGTGCCGTACAGTTTTCAAAAAACATTACAGTTGGCATGCTGTCACAAACCGTTCCAATTGCTTTAACAGGGTCTGTTTATGATGTGGTAGCAACAGGATTATCACATATTGGCGAGCTGTTGAAGTCATATCAAATAGTATTGCAAAAATTAAATACAGATATATCCGATGCACTTTTAGCAGAACAAGCAGCCATTTCTCAAAAAATTGATGCCTGTGATGGCTGGTCGTTTGATCAAAAAATTAAAACCATTCTATCAACGCTTGATTTAAATGGATCTGATGAAGTTGCTGCGTTATCAGGCGGTTTAAAGCGTCGTGTATTATTAGCGCGCGCATTAGTGAATGATCCTGATATTTTATTACTTGATGAACCAACCAACCATTTAGACATTGAAGCCGTTACTTGGCTCGAATCTTTTTTAAAAAAATATACAAAAACCGTTATTTTAATCACACATGATCGTCAATTTATGTCGAATTTGGCAACAAGGATTATTGAGATTGATTACCAGAACTTATTTAGTTGGCCAGGCAGTTATACGCATTACTGTAAATTAAAAGAAGAGCTTATTTTTGCACAAGAAAGAGAGCAAGCTTTATTTGACAAACGATTGGCAGATGAAGAAGTCTGGATACGTCAAGGTGTTAAAGCGCGGCGCACAAGAAATGAAGGACGTGTTAGAAGATTAGAAGCCTTAAGGAAAGAAAAATCAGAACAATTTGTGCAGCAAGGTAAATCTAAAATAAAAATTCAAACGGATACAAAGTCTGGAAAAATTGTTTTTGGCGTAGAAGACCTTTCTTTTTCTTACACAGATAAAAAAATTATTAATCATTTTTCTACGATTGTTGCACGTGGCGATTGTGTTGGTATTGTTGGCCAAAATGGCTCTGGAAAATCGACTTTAATTAAATTGCTGTTGGATGAATTATCTCCGACGTCAGGGACCATCACGCGAGGCAGCAATTTAGAAGTGGCTTATTTTGATCAGTATCGTCTTGAGTTAGATCCAACACAAACAGTAATCGATAATGTTGGGATGGGTAGAGAAAAAATTACGATTGACGGCAAAGAAAAACATGTTATTAGCTATTTACAAGATTTTTTATTTAGTCCAGATCGCTCGCGCGTTAAGGTATCATCTTTATCGGGGGGTGAAAAAAATAGATTATTATTGGCAAAATTATTTTCTAAGCCAGCCAATTTAATTGTCATGGATGAACCTACTAATGATCTTGATATAGAAACCTTAGAATTATTAGAAGAAAAACTGACTGATTTTCCAGGAACTTTATTGATAGTGAGTCATGATAGAACATTTTTAAATAATGTGGTGACGCAATTATGGGTAATGGGGAAGAATGGAAGCATTGAAGAACATGTAGGTGGAAACTTTGACTGGAAAAAACTGATCCCTGAAAAAGAAACTTTTTCTACGCCGGCAATAAAAAAAGAAGTGCCAAAAAAACAAGGTGAAAAAATAACGCCCGTTGAAAAGCGTGAGTTGGCATCATTGCCTAAAAAAATCACGGCGCTTGAAAATGATATTTTGCTATTGCAAGAACCGATGCAATCTCCAGAATTCTACTTGCAAACACAAGAAAAAATAAAAGCACACAATCAAAAAATAACTGAAAAAGAAACCTTGCTTTCACAATGTTATGAAAGATGGCAATTTTTAGAGGATAAACCTTAGCATTTGTGTAAGAGCCAAGCGATGGATGGCAGCATGTCACATAAAAAACAATGGAAAATAGTGTTAATTTTCAGCAGTATTTATCTGATGACTCATAATGCGATTGCAGAGACGGTTATCAACCCTTGCAGTGGTCCTACTTCATTGCTTAACATTATTGATAGACCAACGGTCGGGGATAGCCCTTGTACGGTCCCTTATAAAAAAGCAGTTTTAGAATTGGGTTATCAATATCAGAGTTTGCGTGGAGGTGGTCGTCAGCAAAATGCACCAGATGCTGAATTTCGTCTTGGCTTGCCTGCAAATAATGAATTAGCAATTTTACTACCTAATTATAGTCATCAATCGATTAATCCTTCTGCCGGATTTAGTGCGACGACACTTGGTCTTAAACATCAAATTGGTTATACCAGAAATTGGATAACAGATATCGAAGGTCTTTTTACGTTGCCAACGGGAAGTGATGCGTTTGGTAGTCATGCATTGGGTGTAGCGATTAATGGTATTGCGGGCTATACCATTAATTCGGCATTCAATCTTACTTTTATGTTAGGCGCTAGTTCGCAAACAGAGTCGAACGTTAATGGTGGAGATCGTTTTAGCAGTATTAATCCCGATGTTGTGCTTACTTATACATTGGCCAGCAAGGTTAATTTATATGGTGAAATGTATGGTCAAACGCAGACGGGATCTGGAGCGGGCAGTGGGTTTAACTGTGATACAGGGTTTGTTTTTCTCCCGCTCGCATTTTTTGCGGTAGATTTAGAGTTCGGCCAAAGAATGAGCGGTAATTTAGGCGGCTTTAATCATTATGTTGGTGCAGGAATGTCGATGTTGTTTTAACCGTAACTCCCCAGGTACCTTACGCTCTGAGGTATCCCCACGAATTTTTTTGTAATACGTTGATTTTATTTCGAAGACGACTCGGTAGCGCATGCGCTACCGAGTCGTCTTCGAAATAAAATCAACGTATCGCAAAAAATCACCAAAAAATGAGCAGGTTAAGCGAGGGCTGAATTGCGAAAATCACTTGCTGCGCGCTTGGCTCGCACCCCTACTTATTAAGTAATCAACCGCGCTCGAAATGCACGTCCTTTTATTTTCCCTTCAGAGAGTATTTTAATCGCTTGTTTTGCGGCATGGTTTTCGATAGCGACATACGCATTAAAATCAAATAAATTAATTTTTCCAACATCCGTTGCTAGAATGCCTTTTTCACCGGTTAATGCACCGAGAATATCACCCGCACGTAATTTTTGTTTTTTCCCGGCATCGATTTGAATGCATCTCATCCGTGGTTTTACAGCGGTATTTTTTAGCAATGTTTTCGATGGTAGTATTTCATTTTCAATAACGATATTAAGATACTCACTTAATATTTTTATTTTATAATATTCTTTTTTGCTATAAAACGAAAATGCTAATCCAGAGTTTCCGGCTCTGCCTGTTCGACCAATGCGATGCACATGAACCTCAGGATCTTTTGCAATCTCGTAATTAATAACAGCAGCTACGGAATCGATATCCAATCCGCGTGCGGCAACGTCAGTCGCTACTAAAACAGACATACTTTTATTGCTAAATAAAGTTAACGTTTTTGTTCTGTCTTTTTGTTCGAGATCACCGTGTAATGCAATGGCGCTTATGCCGTGATCTGTCAGCGTATCGGCAACAAATTGTGTTTCGTGTTTGGTATTACAAAAAACAATCGCAGATTCCGGTGCATGTTTTATGAGCAGCAAACGCAGCGCTGTCATTCGTTCATCATCATTATTAACGAGATAGAAATGCTGATCAATCGTTGAGGTATTGTGTGTTTCTTCAGCGGTAATTGTGATGGGATTTTTCATCATGGATTGCGCAATGCGCTTTACTTGTTCTGTATACGTTGCACTAAATAGTAAGGTTTGCCGATTTTTGGGCAGCTCACTCACAACGGCATCGAGCGATTCTTGAAAACCCATTTCTAACATTCTATCGGCTTCATCGAGCACGAAGGTATTGACGTGATCAAGCCTTAATGTTTGTTTACGAAGATGGTCTTCGATGCGACCCGGCGTACCAACAACAATATGTGCTCCATGGCTTAAGGATCCGATTTGAGGGCCAAATGGCATGCCGCCACAGAGTGTGAGTACTTTGATATTATGGATCGTCCTTGCCAGCTGACGAATCTCTTTTGCAACTTGATCGGCAAGTTCTCGTGTAGGGCACAGTACAATGGATTGTATTGCAAACTGCTTTACATTTAGATTTTCCAAAAGCGCCAGTGCAAAAGCAGCTGTTTTCCCGGAACCTGTTTTGGCTTGTGCAATAACGTCCATACCTTTTAGCATGACAGGTAAGCTTTTTGCTTGAATAGGTGTCATGTGGGTATAGGAAAGAGAGCTTAAGTTTTTCAATAGGTTGGCGTTTAAATTGAGCGTTGAGAATTGTAAATCTGACATGGTGACCGCCATTTTCTATGGGTAAAAGGTTGAGCGGTGTAATGTAAATGACTTTGATCAAAATATCATCAAGTATTTGTGGTAATATTACGTCGCTTTTATTTCAAGAGGTGTAAATGAAAATAGTGGTCGATGCTGATGCCTGCCCACAAACAGCAAAACAAATTTTGTTTAAAGCGGCGCTTCGTACGCATTGTCAGTTGATCTTGGTTGCCAATCAATTTATTGCGGTGCCAAGAGAGTCTCTCATAAAAACAGTGCGTGTTAGTCAGGGTGCGGATGTTGCAGACAACTATATTGTTGATCATGTCGTGGCAGGTGATCTTGTTATCACAGCGGATATTCCTTTAGCAGACAGGGTGATTAGTAAACATGCGGTGGCTTTAGATCCGCGTGGTGAATTTTATACGACAGAAAATATCAGGCAGCGATTATCCATGCGTGATTTTTTACATGATTTGCGGGGATCTGGTGTGAATACTGGGGGTGCAAAACCATTGCACGCACAAGATATTAAATTATTTGCTGATGCATTGGATCGGTATTTAACGAAATGCAAAAATAAAATAAGGGATGGTTTTTAGAAGTTACTCCTAACACCCTATTGCAACGTCAAAGGTATTACTGGACCATCTTGTAACTCGAAAGGTATTATTTATGTAAAGATGGATTTTGAACTGAATAAAAAAGGAGAGTTTTGTGTCAGATCAACCTAGATGTCCCTTTTCAGGTGTTCATGGTGCGCGCACAAAGGCCGGTGTTCAATCCAATCGAGATTGGTGGCCAAACCGACTGAATCTCAAAATATTACGTTTACATTCTTCAAAATCTAATCCAATGGATAGTGAGTTTAACTACGCCAAAGCATTTAAGACGCTTGACCTTTCTGCAGTTAAAAAAGATCTTTATGCGTTAATGACAGATTCACAAGTCTGGTGGCCCGCAGATTGGGGACATTACGGACCACTTTTTATTCGCATGGCTTGGCACAGTGCCGGTACTTATCGTGTGTTAGATGGTCGTGGCGGGGCTGGCAGAGGAAATCAACGCTTTGCACCACTTTCTAGCTGGCCTGATAACGTTAACCTTGATAAAGCGCGCCGACTCCTTTGGCCAGTAAAACAAAAATATGGTAACAAAATTTCATGGGCAGATTTAATTATTTTGGCAGGCAATTGTGCGCTTGAATCTATGGGTGTTACTACCTCCGGCTTTGCTGGCGGACGTGAAGACATTTGGGAGCCAGAAGATGATATTTACTGGGGTGCTGAAACTGAGTGGTTGGGTGATAAACGTTATAGTGGCGATCGGGTTTTAGAAAATCCATTAGCCGCTGTTCAAATGGGTTTGATTTATGTGAATCCAGAAGGCCCAAATGGCAAGCCAGATCCTGTAGCTTCTGGGCGCGATGTGCGCGAAACCTTTGCACGCATGGCGATGAATGATGAAGAAACAGTGGCGCTCGTGGCGGGTGGCCACACTTTTGGGAAGTGTCATGGTGCGGGTGATCCTCATTTAGTGGGTCCAGAACCAGAGGCAGCACCTATAGAGCAAATGGGATTAGGTTGGAAAAATAAATTTGGTTCGGGTGTGGGTGCTTGTACAACCGGTAGTGGCATCGAAGGTGCTTGGAAGAAAAACCCAACACAATGGGATATGGGATATTTTAATACGCTCTTTGGTTATGAGTGGGAGTTGGTAAAGAGTCCTGCCGGTGCTTGGCAGTGGTTGGCGAAAGAGGTTGCTGAAGCAGATAGGATTCCAGACGCACACGATCCTTTAAAAAACCATCGTCCAATGATGACAACAGCAGACCTATCATTACGCTTTGATCCGATTTATGAGCCAATTTCGCATTACTATCATCAGAATCCGGAAGCGTTTGCAGATGCCTTTGCGCGTGCTTGGTTTAAACTGACGCATCGAGATATGGGACCGCGTTCACGCTATTTAGGGTCTGAGGTGCCGAAAGAAGCATTAATTTGGCAAGATCCACTCCCAGCGCTTGATCATCCCTTAATTGATGAAGTACAGATTGAAACGCTTAAGTCTACAATACGCGACTCTGGATTAACCATTTCACAATTGGTGACGACTGCTTGGGCATCTGCCGCGACATTTCGAGGTTCAGATATGCGCGGCGGTGCTAACGGTGCACGTATTCGATTAGCACCTCAGAAAACCTGGGAAGTGAATCAACCAGAAGCGCTTGCTAAAGTGCTTGAAAAATTGGAAGCGATACAAAAAGACGCAGATGCTTCTGGGATAAAAGTGTCGCTTGCAGATCTTATTGTCTTGGGTGGTTGTGTTGGTATTGAAGCAGCAGCAAAAAAAGCGGGACACGAAATTAAAGTGCCATTTTCGCCCGGTCGCACGGACGCAAGCATTGAGCAAACGGATGTAGATTCGTTTGCTGTCTTAGAACCATTATCCGATGGTTTTCGAAACTACGTGCGTCATGACATCAAAGCACGTCCAGAAGAAATGTTGATAGACCGTGCGCAGCTGATGAAGTTAACTGCGCCGGAAATGACTGTGTTGTTGGGTGGTATGCGTGTTTTAAATGCCAATGTTCAGCAATCTGCAATGGGTGTATTTACTGACACGCCGGAAACATTGACGAATGATTTTTTTGTGAATGTAACGGATTTAATGATTGAGTGGAAACCTTCTGTAACAGAAGGAATTTACGAGGGTTATGACCGTAAAACAGGGAAGCTTAAGTGGACTGCTACATCAGTGGATCTTACTTTTGGTGCAAATGCAGAGCTTCGTGCTTTGGCGGAAGTGTATGCTTGTAATGGTGCTAAAGAAAAATTTTTAAAAGATTTTGTTGCTGTTTGGGGTAAGGTAATGAATCTTGATCGTTATGATCTTGTTCGGTGATGAAACACTTGAGAGGTCTCAGACAGATAAAAAAACGTCAAGGTTGATGCGATTTTTGCTAAAAGGCGTGCGACCTTGGCGTTTAGTGGGTGCCGTGACCTGCCGCTAATTTTTTCTATTCAAATCTCAGTATGTTCGCTTGAGCCTGGAGATCTTAGACAGGCTTTTAAGTGCAATTCACGCTAAAAATCCTATAAGTTTTACCATTTTTTGCTTATTCTGGTGTTTTTTTCACTCTTAATGTTCTGTTAATAATTTTTTCTTATGATGATTTTGCTCCGCAAAAAAAGGATCAAAATTAACAGAAAAAGGATTTGCAATATGAAAACACTTAAAACACTTGGATTGCGACACATTGCGTTAAACGTTTTTGATGTTGAAATCTGTACAGCGTTTTACACAAAAATTTTTGATATGCAAATTGAATGGCAGCCAGATGTGGATAATGTTTATCTCACTTCTGGTAATGATAATTTAGCTATTCACCGTGTTCCACAAGTTGAACGTGAGCGTGCGTCACAGCGCTTGGATCATATTGGGTTTTTTGTTGCAACACCGAATGATGTTGATGAATGGTTTTTATTTTTGACAAGCAATGGCGTGAAAATCATTGCTGAACCAAAAACCCATCGAGATGGTGCAAGAAGTTTGTACTGTGCAGATCCAGAAGAGAATGTTGTTCAGGTGATTTATCATCTTCCCATGTCAAAATAAGTTTAAATTAAAGAGAGTTTTATGCCTTTCGTCGCAATAATGCCAAGAATATCACGATCTTCGTGTCGCACCACAAAGAAAAGAGAGCCACAACCTAAAAATGGATTCCTTCGGGATTTAGAAGAAGCTAGACGATTGAGAGTGTTTTCTTTGTCTGGGAGTCCTACTTTATTCCAGCATAATGCCGAAGTGAGAACTGAAGAAAAAAAAGAAGAAGATTTCGTTGGGTCGGAGAATAAAAACAAAGAAAAAAAACCAGAAGATTATATTGAAGGTTTTGATGTGGATGTGCGATTTGTTGTGTGGTAGCGCTTTTTTATCTCGAGATTTATTTTCAAGATCTTATAAATCTCGATTCAAAGAAATACAAATATGCGCTCGCATCAAGAAATGTGAGCGTTTTATATCACGTTGCGCGGGGGTCGTCTCAATGGCTGTGGGGCTGAGCTGTTACGAGTCACACAACTGATCTGCCAAATAGCCTACTGTCCCAGCATAATAAATGGAATGATTCCATCTCATTAGGACTTTAAAATTATTAAAGACCATAAAATCAGGGCCTCCATCAGGTTTGATAATGGACGCGAGCAAATTTGGATTGATACGGGTATCCGAAAAATGCACCCCTAATTTTTCCCATTCAGAAACTGTTTTTACTATTTTTAACGAAGCTAGTGCAGAATCAAAATCATTGGGTAACCTGACAACAATGCCCCAGGGTTGATGAGATTGCCAGCCATGCTTTACCAAATAATTGGCGATGGATGCGAACACATCCGCACGAGAATCCCAAATATCTTTTCGGCCATCGCCATCATAATCCACTGCAAACGCATGCCAGCTTGAAGGTAAAAATTGAGATTGGCCTGTTGCACCTGCCCACTCTCCTTTAAAGCGTTCCAGCTTTACGTGGCCGCCATTTAAAATTTCAAGCGCATAAAAAAGTTCTTTGCGGAAAAAAGCGGCTCTGCGATTATCATAAGCTAAGGTTGCCAATGACTGTATCACTGGATAATTTCCTGTAACGCGTCCATAACTTGTTTCTAATCCCCACAGTGACACAATAAAACATTTGCTGACGCCAAAGCGCGTGGAAATGGATTGTAATAGCGCTGCGTATTTTTTCATTTCACGTTTGCCAAGGGAGATACGTGCTTGTGGTGCGCGTGAGCTGCGATATTGGATAAAGCTTAGGCGTTTTTCTGGCTGTGTGCGATCAAAACGTAAAATGCCTTGATGCGGTTCCGTAACATTTTGGAATGCTTTGTCAAAAACGGCAGGGCGAATTCCCTTTGCAATGGCTTCAACTCGAAGTTGCGCAACAAAATCTTTCCAGCTCGTGTTTGAGGCAGCGAAAATAGAACAAGAAAAAATCAAACATAAGATAAACAACAACAGGCGATTTATTTTCATCGATACTCCTCCAGCGTGCGTGCAGTCCTTTTATTAACAATATCATATATAATGCCATTGACTATATTCAGTCATTCATTGCATCAAAATAAAAATACACCGAAGCTTTGATTCAATACAAGTCCTAAAATTTGCACGCAGGATAAAAGTTGATGGAGCTAATGTGCTAAAGGAGAGCGTTATGAGCAAAAAAAATTCATCTACGGTAGCAGGTGATTCTATTCGGCAAGCAGGGCATGTGATCAATGAATTTAGTGAGGCTGCGGCAAAAATGACATATAAGCACAGTTAAAATTGATAATGAACATGCTTGAATAAAAAGCTGATTGGCAGCACTTGCGCTTCATAAGTAAATTATATACTGTTGCGCACATTAGGAATATATACGACTGAGGGTGTTGGGATGCGGCTATTTGTAAAAAAAACTCAAGTTTTTAATGGATTTTTGTATTACCCTAAGCGGGCTTTTTATGGAGCCAGTATTTTTAATTCGGAACATTACACAGCATTATCTGAAAATGAATATGCCAGGTATGCACCAAATCCACCAATAACCGCTTATTTTCTTGTGGAAAGCGATTCAAATAAATCAGTTTTGGAAGCAAAGCAGTTTTCTTTTAAAGAGATTCAAGTGGCCTCGACTTCTAAAGCGGATGCTGTATTAAATGTATCTGGAGATAATCTTAGAAAAAAAATTGAAGTGCCTGCTGTTGAGAAAATTTTTGATTTGTCCGCAAATTACGACCCAGATATAGGCGATATTGTTTTGCAAGGCAAAACAGCAAAAGGCATAAAAATGATAGGCAATCCTCAGTGCCAGGTAGGTTATGAGCCGCTAGTGGGTTTGTCGAAAAGTTATACGTATTATGCAATGAAACCTAACACACATTATTCGAAAAAAGAGCGTATAAAAAAATTTCAAGAAACGACCGATGCAAAACAGTTGCAAAAACAAAAATCAGGGAAATCTAAAGATAGTAATCCGTTGCGTATTGTTAATAAAGACATACCTTTGCGTGCGGCGATTACCACGCGGACACCCGATCAAAATGATGTGATGGGATATCGTGCTGTAGATGCTTATTTGCGTGGGCAAAAAGAATACCAGAAAATTTTCTCATCGGAGTTAAACCAACTGCTAATGCAGGCTGGTAATATTATGCATTTATCAACGCTTCGTGCATGTTTGAGGAGGGGTCAACAGTTTACAAAGGAGGAAATTGATGCTGTCTATCGAGATCGCTTGTTTCGTCCTGAGTGGTTACACCGACATGCCTATGTTTTGCATGCGATGAATGAAGATCCGCAAACAAAGAATAATTTGGCTTCTGCAAGGGCCTGTGATAATACGCTGATGATGTTGCTGGAAAGGGTGCTCAAATGGGTTGCCTTGCATATACCTGAATCAAAAAACAACCTCTATGGAAAGTTTGATTTATTATTGGATACAGAAATAATAGAAAAGATAACGCTCTTAGCTAGCTGTGTCATTAATCAAGTAAAATTTACACTGAAGCAGGAAATTAATACGTTGATTAAAAATCCTGGCGTTATTTCAGCAAGTGATTTAGCTGGATTGTTGGCTTTATTATCATTCCTTATTCAAAATAAACAACCTGAAAAAGTTGACGTTATTAAAGTTTGTCATTCTCTATCGTATCCCACTCTTTTTGACGCAAGGTATTCTGATGCAGGGAATGTTCATGCTGCTGAATCTGGGCTTATAAGGAGATTAGGGTAAAAAAGGCGAACTAAACAACTTGTTAAAAAATTAGGAGAAAAGCCCGTGCGCCATCTATTAAGAAAAGGATTTTCAAAAATGCCGAAAATCATTCTAGATAGTGAAACAACAGGTTTTTCTCCTCAGAAAGGACACCGTATTGTTCAAATTGCGTGTATTGAAATTTACGATGGCAACCCAGTTAATCGTTTTAATACTTATCTTAATCCAGGGCGTGATAGCGATCCTGCTGCATTGCGGGTACATGGATTAACATCAGAGTATCTAGCAGATAAACCTAAATTTGCTGACGTAGCCGATGAGTTTTTAGCATTTATTAACGACGCTGAATTGGTTATTCATAATGCGCCATTCGATGTTAGTTTTCTCAACAGGGAATTAAGTTTGATTAAAAAGCCATTAATAGAAAACGTTTGCAAAAAAATTACTGATACAAGAATAATGTCAAAAACACTTTTTACTAATGATTTTCTCACGCGTGAATTAGTCACCAAAAAATTAATCGAAGATGAATTTCTGGTGCAAGAATGCAGAGCGAAACTAGGTGATGATAATGAAATGCTTATTTCAGCATTGTCAAAAAATCAAAAATTTAGGATTCATAGCTTAGATCATTTGTGTAAGTATTATAAAATTAATTTGTTATCAAGAGCGGAGTATCATGGTGCCATGGTTGACTGTGAATTATTGGCTCAAGTTTATACGCATTTAGAGAGGGAGGGGAGGAAACGCATGATGCTTCCATCTAGTTCACCCGCACATGCTGGACTATTTCAATCTCGGCAGAGCCCGCAAACCAAATCAACGGCTCCATCAAAACTTGCTCACCCATGATCTGACTTCATTTTGAGGTTCGGCTCTTATCCTGGCAAAAAAGGGTTAAATCCCCGTTTCGACTAAATCATACTCAATGTCAGACACCGCCTTCTCCATATCCGCTGAAACATCCAAAATCGATTCAAATGCTCTGTCCAATAAGGCAATATCCCCAGTATCAAGAAAAAATGAAAGTCGACGAATTGCTTGGTTTCATCAGTATATTTTGAGCATTGTCCAAAAAGATATGAAAGATTTTGGTGATTTGGAATATTTAAAAATAGCACCAAGATTGATACAGATTATTTGTCAACACTCTGGAAATTTAATTAATTAAAAAAATTAAAAGAAGCTGCCGGCAAAGTAAAATAGAATGAATTAACTGACATATTCTATTGTATCAATTGATACTTTGCTTGATCTTCCCGCGGGGTTCACTAAAAAAAATTGATAAAAACAATGGATTGGTATATTTTTGAAAAAGCAATGTTGATTGGTTTTTATCAAAGAGAGTCATGATGCAAAAAGAAATGTCAGTTGATCTTGCGATCATTGGTGCGGGTACCGCAGGACTATCTGCTTTTAAAGAAGCAAGAAAGGTCACCAAAAATATTGTCATCATTGATCAAGGGCCATTTGGTACAACCTGTGCTCGGGTAGGGTGCATGCCATCAAAAACGCTGATTCAAGTGGCGGATTATTTTTATGAGAGAACCTATTTTGAAAAAATGGGTATCATGGGTGCTGATCAACTTAAAGTTGATATCAAAAAAGTCATGATTCATGTCAGGCAATTACGCGATTATTTTACCTCTGGTATCATACAATATCTTGATTCACTGGGTGACCACTTTATTAAAGGACATGCAAAATTATGTGAACCCAATGTTATTAAAATTAATCAGCAAAAAATTATTGCTAAAAATATTATTATTGCTACGGGTTCAAATTCTGTTATTCCAAAAGAATGGCAATCATTTGCTTCTTCTTTATTAACCAGCGAAAATATTTTTGAACAGGATTTTTTTCAAGAAAAAATTGCAGTGATTGGTGCAGGTCCCATTGGCTTAGAATTAGGGCAAGCGCTCAGTCGGTTAAAGATTGAAATCAGCGCTTTTCATTCACATGACTTTATTGGAAAGCTCAGTGACCCGACTGTCAATGCAGCTGCTATAAAAATATTACAAAATGAATTTTCGTTATATATCGGAAATAGAGTTTCTGTTGAAAGAAATAATGATAAATTTTTAATAAAAAATGATAAAGACACTTTTACTGCAGACCAAGTTTTAGCATCACTCGGAAAAAAAGTGAACCTAGCTGATTTTAATTTAGAAAGGTTTGGGGTTGCGGTAAATTCATCGGGCATTCCTATCTACGATTATACTACGATGCAGATTAATAATTTACCCATTTTTATAGCAGGAGATGCCGATCAGGATAGGCCATTGCTTCATGAAGCAGCCGATGAAGGACGCATCGCCGGATACAATGCTGTGCGAGACAAGCAGGATTGTTTTGTGAGGCGTACACCGTTGATGATCACTTTTACACAACCTAATATCGCAATTGTTGGTCAATCGTATCATTTTTTGCAGGATATAAATTTTATTACCGGAGCGGTAGATTTTGCTGATCAAGGTCGAGCGCGTATTCAATCTAAAAACAAAGGTATTTTACATATTTATGCCAATCGTGAAGATGGCAAATTATTAGGTGCAGAAATGATTGCACCTGGAGGCGAACATTTGGCACATATGTTAGCGTGGGCAATTCAACAAAATATGTCGGTTTTTGATATGTTACAAATGCCATTTTACCATCCCACGATAGAAGAAGGTATGCGTACTGCATTACAGGATATAGCAAAACAAGTTACCAAAAAAAAGTCATCTTTTCATTTGGTGATGTGTGATAGTAAGGCTGGACCTGGCTTGTGTTAAATTAGAAGCAAGAAATAGTATGCGCTCACATGATACTATGGCTCGTTTCTCGCAGAAGCAACGGGTTTCGCATTAAAGCATTCATCAAAGACGGCAAGAATTGCAGGGTTATTTCTTGATAAAATGTCGCGCACTTCATCTTTTTTCGCTATTGGAAACACATATGATTTCACGGTTCTTCCATCCTGAGGGATTGAAGATAATATACGCGGCGTCATCGCTTCTAAGGCAGAAATAGCACTACAGGTTTTATTCATTTCATGGCTTACGAAAAGTGAAAATTTTGATGGTTGCCGTGGCTCGCGAGGGAATAAACTGACTGTTTCAGGTATATAGTAAAAACTCTCTAGTGCAACTATATCTATACTGAGCAATGCTTCTTCGCTAGAGGACGTGTCTGTACAAACTGATGCAGGTTCACCGACGGTACCAGAGGTTGTTACCATTACAGATGCAATTGCAGGAACGCCATTAGTACTTTCATCGCGTGGTCTTTTATTAGAGGATTTTCTCCACATCTCATGCCCTTTTTGAATTTTTCTTCGTGTATGGTAATCTAAAAAAAGCCTCGATGTAACGGAGTTTCCGGCCAGCTACCACATATTTACCTAATGATCCCGGCGTTACAGCCATTAACTTAAGAAAATAATCGCTCGTTACACTCGCGGCTCGCATCATACATTGCGCATGATGCGAGCCACGATAGCGAGTGATTTATCAAATTTCTTAATGGCTATGATCCTGGCTTTACTCGTTGTATCCTACCTACTGAATACTTTCCATTAATATCCATTTCGCAGCTTCAGTCAACGATTTTGCTGTGTAATCAGCAGGTGGGGAAGGTTTTTTTTCTGCATATGCGCGATCAATCCAAACCGTTTTACATCCCGCATTTTTTCCTGCTTCAACATCACGCCAACGATCACCAATCATATAGCTTTTGCTTAAATCGACCGCGTATTTTTTGGCGGCCGCTAAAAGCAATCCTGGTTTTGGCTTGTAACAATCACTATTTTCTGAATAACAAATAAAAACATCATCTAGCGGTAACTCAGCACGCATTTTACTATAAATAGCATCTACCGTAGCTTGTGTCATTAACCCACGTTCAACATCCGGTTTATTGGTCACACAAATTAATAAATAGCCTGCGGACTTTAATTTCTCCAAAGCGGGCTTTACTTCATCAGGAATAAGCAATTCTGACAAGGTCGTTGGGGCGGCCGGTTTATTATTGACCATGATGACTTTATTTAAAACACCATCTGAATCAAGGAAAATCGCTTTTGCTTTCATGATTATTTACGCCTTAAAGTGTTTTTGCAGCTGCTTGATCAAGATACCAAATTGTTTTTCCCTTCTCGCAATGAATTAATTGAGCGGGGTATTGTTGTGGGTCAGTTACGCCCTGTAATACATTTTTTACAGCAGCAGCTTTATTGTCGCCTGTTACTAAAAAAATGATAGCCTCGCAATGATTAATAGCGGCGGGTGTCAGGGTTATTCGGGACATATTCAATTTTTTCACAAAAAGTGACTCAACCAATGTGTCGGGTGAAATATTTTTTACGACCTCACTAAAAGGCATTAATGAG
Source organism: Coxiellaceae bacterium (assembly GCA_030680235.1). Classification (GTDB taxonomy): domain Bacteria; phylum Pseudomonadota; class Gammaproteobacteria; order Coxiellales; family Coxiellaceae; genus 2-02-FULL-42-43. Next base: position 18,646 of record JAUXWQ010000068.1, on the reverse strand, counting down.
GCTGTATGTGCATCATCCCCCAATCCTAAATAAATTAAATCAATGGGTCCATTTTTCTTTAGGGTATCTTCATACGCTTTTGCGGCTTCTTTGGGGTCTTCAAAATCTGTTGGAATACGATAAATATTATTTGGATTGACGGCTACTTTTGAAAACAAATAAAGCATGGCTGTGTGATAGTTACTGTCAATGCTATCTGCAGCAACATAGCGCTCATCGCCAAAAAAAAATTTAATTTTTTCCCACGGGATATTTTTTTTATGTTGTTCGTTATTGGCTAAGGCATCAAAAAATAATTTTGGTGTATTACCCCCTGAAAGGGCCACAGAAAAAACACCTTTATTATTAATGGCAGTGATTGCACGCTTGCTAAAATCATTGGCGGCGAATTGAAATAAATTATTTTCAGTGAGGAAGATAGTAAGAATATTATTTTTTAGGGTTATAGAATCCATTGTCGGCCATCTTTTGTGATTAATTCATCAGCTTCTTTAGGGCCATCGGTTCCTGCCGCATAATTTGGAAAATCGCGTGGCGAAAGCGCTGCCCATACATCCAAAATAGGTTGTACGATTGCCCATTCTGTTTCAACCATGTCCGCGTGATTAAAAAGCAAATGATCGCCATTCATGCAATCATATAGAATAGTTTCATAACCGGTTTGCGGTTTAATACCAAAATAATCTTTGTATTTAAATGCCATATTTACCTGTCCTAATTCAATCGTAGGTCCTGGTACTTTTGCATTAAAACGCAGTGAAATTCCTTCTTCCGGTTGAATATAGATGAGCAGTAAATTTGGTAATATTTTGTGATCACACTCATTAAATAAAGCTGATGGCCCCGATTTAAATTGAATCACAATCTCAGATTGATGTGTTGACATACGCTTCCCTGTGCGAATATAAAAGGGAACGCCTAACCATCGCCAATTATCAATTAATAATTTTATGGCTGCATAAGTTTCTGTTGTAGACTCAGGAGAGACCTTTTTTTCATCGCGATAACCAATAACCTGAGTTCCCTTTGATTTTTCAGTTATTTTTCCGGCTTTATATTGCCCACGTACTGCATGCGTGAGTACTTGTTCCGGCGTGGGTATTTGGACTGCGCGAAGCACCTTTTCTTTTTCTGCTTGAATATTCTCTGAAGAAAATGAAGCGGGGGGTTCCATCGTAATTAAACTCAGCATTTGCAAAAGATGATTGGGGATCATGTCACGCAAAGCGCCTGCCTGTTCGTAGTATGATCCTCTCATTTCAACACCCAATGTTTCTGCTACCGTAATTTGCACATGATCAATATACAAATTACTCCAAATGGGTTCAAATAAGCCATTTGAGAAACGAAAAGCCAATAAATTTTGTACGGTTTCTTTTCCTAGGAAATGGTCAATTCTGAATATTTGTTTTTCTTCAGCAACGGAGAGTAATAATTTATTGAGGGATTTTGCGGAGGCTAAATCGTGCCCAAACGGTTTTTCAACCACCATACGTCTAAAGCCATTTTTTTCAGTCAGCAATTTTGCCTTGCTCAACTTAGTGGCGATGGTTTCCATGAATTCAGGCGGTGCCGCAAAATAAAATAAACAATTTTGGGTTATTTTTTTAGTATTTGATGCTTTTAAGGTATTTTTTAAAGTTCTGTAAACGGTCGCATCAGAAAAATCGCCAGAAATATAATGAACACGTTTTGCGAGTTGAAGTCCGTATTTTTTTGCATCTGGATCCGTAATAAATTCATCAATATTTTTGACTAATTGTGCGTGAAAGGATTTATTGGTATAAGATTCTTTCGCAACACCCACAATACAAAAATCGTCATTGAGTAAGCCGCTACTGCCTAAATTGCACAGCGCTGGAAAAAGAAGGCGTTTCGTTAAATCACCTGCGATTCCAAAAATAACCAATATGCAGGGATTAGCGGGATTTCGAATGGGGTGTGACTCTTTTTCGGTTGTCATGCGTCGTCCATGGTCATTTATTAAACATTTTGCACTTAATCCATGCTAACATAGATTTCGGCAGTAGTTCTCGACTAAAATATGAAAATTTTTTGTTCGCTGGGAATTGCTGGATTTTGGCACAAAAAGAATTGAACCAATGGATTGAATAATGCTGACAGGAAAGATAAGCCCATTAGCAGGAAAACCAGCACCCCTTTCAATTTTAGTGGATGTTCCCAAGTTAGTTGCCGCTTATTACACGCAAGAACCTAATCCATCGATTATCGCAGAACGTGTTTTATTTGGCACATCAGGGCATCGGGGTTCCTCATTCGATAACACCTTCAATGAATGGCATATTCTTGCAATTACGCAGGCAATTTGTTTATACCGAAGTTACCAAAAAATCACTGGGCCATTATTTTTGGGTTTTGATACCCACGCCTTATCACAACCTGCTTTTGCTAGCGCGCTCGAAGTCTTAGCCGCTAATAATGTCATTACCCTAATTGCAGAAAAAGATGAATACACGCCAACGCCCGTTATTTCACATGCCATTCTTAATTACAATCGTGGTCGTGTAGATGGTTTTTCTGATGGGATTGTTATCACGCCTTCACACAATCCGCCGCGTTTTGGCGGTTTTAAATATAATCCGCCGAGCGGCGGTCCTGCGGGGGCTGAAACCACAACGTGGATTGAAAAGAAAGCCAATGAAATTCTTGAAAATAAGCTTAAATCCGTTAAAAGAATAGGCTTTGAACAAGCACTACAAGCTGCTACCACGCTTCGTTACGATTATTTAAATGCGTATGTGAATGATTTAGGCAACGTCATTGATATGGATAAGATTCGCAGTGCACATATTCACTTAGGGGTTGATCCTTTGGGCGGCGCAGGTGTGCATTATTGGGAGCCCATTGCAGCGCGCTATGGATTGAATTTAACCGTTGTGAATACAGTGGTTGATCCTACTTTTCGTTTTATGCCTGTTGATTGGGATGGTCAGATACGCATGGATCCCTCATCCCCTTATGCTATGGCGCAATTTCTTGCTTTAAAAGAACAATTTGATATCGCTTTTGCGTGTGATACGGATCATGACCGTCATGGCATTGTGACTAAAAAAGCAGGTTTATTACCAAGCAATCATTACCTTTCTGTCGCTATTTTTTATTTGTTTCAGCACAGAGCACAATGGTCGAAATCAAAATCGATCGGTAAAACGGTCGTGAGTAGCCAAATGATTAATTGGGTTGCCGCAAAATTAGAACGCGCTGTGTATGAAGTGCCGGTGGGTTTCAAATGGTTTGTGGATGGATTATTGGATGGATCATTAGGATTTTGCGGTGAAGAAAGTGCAGGCGCGACCTTTAATCGAATAGACGGCAGCGTATGGACGACAGATAAAGATGGCATAATTGCTGCATTATTATCCGCTGAAATCACAGCAAGTTTAGATCGGGATATTGGTGATATTTATAGCGATCTTGAAAATGCATTAGGTAAAACAATTTATAAATTAGATGAAGCAAAAGCGACAAGCGCTCAAAAAAATATTTTGAAAAAATTATCCGCTACGCAAATACAATCAACACAGTTAGCAGGTGAAAAAATAGAATCCATTATAACCAATGCGCCAGGCAATAATGCGCCAATTGATGGTGTTAAAGTAACCAGTAAAAACGGTTGGTTTGCAGCACGACCCTCAGGCACGGAAGACATTTATAAAATTTATGCGGAAAGTTTTCAAAATGATACACAACTGAATATTATTTTGGATGAGGCACAAAGCATTGTGAATGCTGCTTTAGAATAAGCGCAGAAGCACGCACGAGCATGTAAAATTATAATTTTTTAGTGAACAAAGTGAACGTGACCCGCGAAGCGACATAAAATGGAGATGCCTGTGACAAATAAAAATTGTGATATTGGTATGATCGGCCTCGGCGTGATGGGGCAAAACTTATTATTCAATATGGCGGATCATGGGTTTTCCGTTGCAGGTTATGATACAGATAAAACAAAAAGTGAAGCTTTGCAAAAAGCCGCTAATAATAAGCCTATTTATGGAACAACAAGCATTACAGATTTTTTAAAGGCGCTTAAAAAACCACGCGCGATTATGTTGCTTGTGCCTGCTGGAAAAATTGTTGATGCTGTGATTACTGATTTATTACCGCATATTGAACCAGGCGATTTAATTATTGATGCGGGTAATTCACATTTTACCGATACCGATCGGCGTGCAGAAGCATTAGAAAAAAAAGGTATTCAATTTTTAGGAGTTGGTATATCGGGTGGGGAAGAAGGTGCGCGACGCGGGCCTAGCATTATGCCAGGCGGCCCACTTGAAGCCTATGAAAAAATACGGCCTATTTTAGAAGCCGTTTCTGCAAAAGTGAATAATGAACCCTGTGTAACCTATTTGGGTAATGGATCTGTGGGGCATTATGTCAAAATGGTTCATAACGGGATTGAATATGGCCTTATGCAATTGATTGCAGAAACTTATGATGTGATGAAGCGCGGACTAGGTTTGAATAATAAGCAGCTGCATGATGTGTATGATGCGTGGAATCAATCTGACTTAAACAGTTATTTACTTGAAATTACGCGTGATATTTTTAGTAAATTGGATGATAAAACAGGTGCGCCACTGATCGATAAAATTAAAGCGATCGCTGCGCAAAATGGGACGGGCATGTGGACCTCCCTTAGCGCCATGGAATTACAAGTACCGGTGCCAACGATTGATACCGCTGTGATGATGCGAGATATGTCTGTATTAATGGATCAGCGCGATCAAGCGCAGGCTTTATATCAATTTTCAGTACCGCTTCTAAAGGGAGATCAAACACAATTTCTAAAGCAGCTACAAGCAGCATTTGAGGTCGCAATGACCGTTGTTTATGCGCAAGGATTTGCATTGCTAAAAGTAGCTTCAGAAAAGTATCAGTATCAATTAAAGCTAGAAGATGTCGCGCGTATTTGGCGAGGCGGTTGTATTATTCGTGCAAAGTTATTAGATGCTATTGCCAATGCCTTTAAAGATAATAAAAATTTAGCGAATGTATTACTGGATGCGCATTTAGCAAAAAAAATGATTTCTCACCAAAATGGATTGCGATCAATTATTTCAGAGATCAGTTTATCCGGTGTGCCAATGCCCGCTTTTATGGCAACTTTAAGTTACCTAGAGGCGTATTGCAGCAGCTTTCAACCGGCTAATTTGATTCAAGCGCAGCGTGATTATTTTGGTGCACATACCTATGAACGCATCGATGAAAAAGGCATATTTCATACGGAATGGGAGAAAAAATAACATGAAACCTTTAGATGAATTATGTATTAATACTATTCGCATGTTATCAGTCGATGCCATCCAAAAAGCCAATAGTGGTCATCCTGGGTTGCCATTGGGTGCAGCACCTATGGCCTATAGTTTGTGGACACAATTTTTAAAACATAATCCAAAAAATCCAAAATGGATTAATCGTGATCGTTTTGTATTGTCGGCAGGCCATGGCTCGATGCTGCTCTACAGCTTATTGCATCTCACGGGTTATGCCATTTCGTTGGCGCAAATAAAAAAATTTCGTCAATGGGGCAGTATTACGCCGGGTCATCCTGAAAGTGAATTAACACCGGGCGTTGAAGTAACGACAGGACCGCTGGGGCAAGGCTTTGCTAATGGGGTTGGCATGGCAATGGCAGAAGCCTATATGGCCGCCAATTTTAATAAACCTAATTTTAATATCATCGATCACTTTACGTATGGCATCGTGAGTGATGGTGATTTAATGGAAGGCGTTGCATCAGAAGCAGCTTCTCTTGCAGGTCATTTGCAATTGGGAAAATTAATTTATTTTTATGATGATAATCACATGACGCTTTCTGCGTCTACCCATGTTTCTTTTACAGAAGACAGACAAAAAAGGTTTGATGCCTACGGATGGCACACACAAATCATTCATGATGGCAATGATTTAAAAGCTATTCACGCCGCCATTGAATCAGCGCAAAAAATAACAGATAAGCCCTCTTTAATTTTAATTAAAACGATCATTGGTTATGGCTCTCCCCATAAAGAAAATACGTTTGAAGTGCATGGGTCTGCACTGGGAGAATTGGAGGTTAAACTTACGAAGCAAAATTTAAATTGGCCAGAAAAACCCAATTTTTATATTCCTGAAGCCGCAAAAAAATATTTTCAAAAAGCCGTTTTGAATGGTGAGAAAGCAGAAAAAAAATGGAATACGTTATTTAGTAAGTATGAGAAAAAATTCCCTGCGCTGAGTAAGTCTTTCAAAGCATTAACCGGGAAAAAATTAACCAAAAATTGGGCTGAAAATATTCCATTTTTCCAAGCAGATGAAAAAGGCGTCGCAACACGTGATGCATCAGAAAAAATAATGCAAGCATTTAATCCTGATTTACTCGGTTTTATTGGCGGCTCTGCAGATTTAAATTCATCGACAAAAACAGCGCTTGTTAATTTTGGTAATTTTGAAAGTCCCGACAAAGCAGCAGGTGATTTACAAGGGACATTGGATGGGGGCTGGAATTATGCAGGTCGCAATATCTTTTATGGTATTCGAGAACATGCAATGGGTGCTATATCCAATGGGCTTGCAACTTTCCCAGGTATTATTCCGTTTACAGCGACGTTTTTAACGTTTTCAGATTATATGCGTCCACCGATGCGACTTGCAGCACTGATGAAATTACAAGTGATCTATGTTTTCACGCATGACAGTATTGCTTTAGGTGAAGACGGGCCAACCCATCAACCCGTTGAACAATTGGCCAGTTTACGTGCGATTCCTCAGTTAACAGTAATACGACCCGCTGATGCCAATGAAACAGCTGTAGCATGGAAAATCGCCGTTGAAACAAGAAACAATCCAACTGCACTTATTTTAACGCGTCAAAAACTACCAACGCTTGATCGAAAACAATTTGCCTCTGCCAATGGATTGCGTCGTGGCGCTTATGTGTTAGCGGATTCATCGAAAAGAAAACCGCAATTAATTTTAATAGCGACGGGTTCAGAAGTGGGTTTAATTGTTGAAGCCTATAAGCAATTACAGGCGAAAAAAATAGCGGTGCGTATCATTTCCATGCCAAGCTGGGAATTATTTGAAAAACAATCGCAAGCCTATCGTGATGCTGTGTTACCGCCATCAGTGACGGCAAGATTAGCTGTTGAAGCAGGTATTGCGCAAGGATGGTCGCGTTATGTAGGTGATCATGGCGATATGATTAGCATAGAAGCATTTGGTGCGTCAGCACCAGGTGATATTATGATGCAAAAATACGGATTTAGCGTTGAGAATGTATGTAAGAGGGCGTTAGCATTATTACATGGGACAAAACCACGAACGAAGTAAGTGCGTCAATAACAATAGGGAAGGCACCCAATGAAAACAAACCCATTAAAAACATTAGGAACCCTCGGGCAATCCATTTGGATTGATTATATCAAGCGTGATTTATTCATCGATGGAAAGCTCAAAACATTAATTTCAGAGTATTGTTTGCGTGGTATGACCTCCAATCCGAGTATTTTTGAAAAAGCCATTGCAGAGAGTAATGATTATGATGTGGCGATTAAAACATTATCTGCAGAAAAAAAGGATGTGAATGCTATTTATGAAGCTTTGACACAAAAAGATGTGCAAGATGCAGCGGATGAATTTCGTCATTTATACGATGAAACAAAGGGCCTTGATGGCTATGTCAGTTTAGAGGTGAATCCCCATTTGGCGCATGATACTGAGGGTACGCTAATTGAAGCACGACGTTTGTGGAAAGCATTAAACCGTCCGAATGTGTTAATTAAAGTGCCTGCAACAAAGGAAGGCTTGCCTGTCATCAAGCAATTAATCAGTGAAGGTATTAATGTCAATGTCACCTTATTATTTGGATTAGAGCGATATCGTGAAGTAGCTGAGGCCTATATTGCTGGTATAGAAGCACGTCTTGCATTGGGGCAGCCCGTAAAAAATATCGCTTCTGTGGCAAGTTTTTTCTTAAGTCGAATTGATGCATTGATTGATCCGATGCTAGCAAAAAAAACTATCGAGCACGATGATGAAATGGTGAATAACACGGATAATGTGGAAGGTGAAACTGCGATTGCATCTGCAAAACTGGCTTACCAGATTTATGAAACCTTATTTAAAAGTGATCACTTTAAAAAATTAGCGGAAAATGGTGCAGTGGTACAACGTTTATTGTGGGCAAGTACTAGTACTAAAAATCCAGCTTATAGTGATATTAAATATGTGGAAGCCTTAATTGGACCCGAAACAGTGAATACCTTGCCGCTTGAAACCATTGAAGCCTATCGTGATCATGGTGATCCAGCATTACGTTTAAATACAGATATTCAAGAAGCAGAGCATGCTTTTGAAGTGCTGTCAGCATTAGCTATTAATATTGATCAACTAACGCAACAGCTTGAAGATGAGGGTGTTGATAAATTCAAAAAATCCTATGATCAATTAATGAAAACTTTAGAAAACAAAATATAAAATACAGAAGAACGCGCGAAGCAAGTCCGTTAATAAGAACAAGGCAGCATAATGAATAAAAATCACACAAAATTTTCCGCAGGAAATTTAACCGATCAAATTGAAGTTGAATTAATTTCCTGGGAAAAAGATAATAAAACACAGCGCTTGTGGGCGCGTGATGCAACCTTATGGACCAACCAAGATGAAAACAAATGGATGGGTTGGTTAACCGTTTCCGAAGAAAATAATGATTTGACGCGCATTAATCTATTAGTAAATGAGATTAAAACCCTGGGATTCACAGATATTGTTTTATTGGGAATGGGGGGTTCTAGTCTGTGTCCCGCCATGATGGCAGAAACATTTGGAAAAATAGGAGATTATCCACAATTACATATATTGGATTCAACGGACCCTTTGCAAATTAAGCATCTTAAAGAAAAAATTGATTTGAAAAAAACTTTTTTCATTGTATCGAGTAAGTCTGGGAGCACCTTAGAGCCGACTATTTTTGAAGCTTATTTTTATGCGCGTTTACAAGAGACGGTTAATAATAAAGCAGAATTGGGTAATCATTTTATTGCCATTACTGACCCTAATACACCACTTGAAACACTTTCTAGAAAAGAACACTTTAAAGCTGTTTTTCACGGTGTCCCTTCCATTGGCGGTCGTTATTCTGCGTTGTCTAATTTTGGCATTGTGCCTGCTGCATTCATGGGTATTGATGTAAAAACATTTTTAGATAATGTTAATCCTATGAAACAAGCATGTGCAGTTGATACCGCAAAAAATAATCCGGGAGTTATGTTAGGTGTTATTTTAGGCGTGTGTGGGAACCAAGGAAAAAATAAAGTAACCTTGATTGCGTCTCCTGAAATTCATTCTTTGGGTGCGTGGCTTGAGCAATTGTTGGCGGAATCTACAGGAAAACAAGGCAAAGGATTAATTCCTGTTGATCAAGAACCGTTGGGTGATATCGCTGTATATAGTGATGACCGTGTATTTGTTTATATCCGTTTAAATTCAAAACCGGATGCTGCGCAAGATCATGCAGTGGACCAACTAGAACAAGCTGGTTTTGTTGTGGTTAGGCTTAATTTAGAAAATAAAATGCATTTGGGTGCTGAATTATTTCGATGGGAAATTGCGACTGCTGTAGCGGGAAGTGTGCTAGGTATTAATCCATTTAATCAACCAGACGTGGAAGACAGTAAAATTATTACGGCGAAATTGACAGATGAATTTGAAAAAACAGGGAAATTAATTCAGCAAAAAGCTTTTTTTTCTGACGGCGACATTTCTCTTTTTACGGATGAAAAAAATCAAAAAGCATTATCACAACAGTGTAATAAGCCTAGCTTGCTAAATTATTTATACGCACATTTAAATCGTGTTGTGCCAGGCGATTATGTTAATTTGTCTGCTTTTATTGAAATGTCAGATAAACATACGACAGTATTGCAAGACATTAGAACACTTATTCGTGATCATAAAAAAGTGGCAACGTGTTTAGGTTTTGGGCCGCGTTTTTTACATTCAACTGGACAAGCCTATAAAGGCGGACCCAATACAGGTGTATTTTTACAAATTACGGCTGATCATCTTGATGATATTGCTGTGCCAGGACATCATTATACTTTTGGCCTAGTCATTGCAGCGGAAGCGCAGGGTGATTTTACAGTACTGGCACAACGTGATCGCAGGGTGTTGCGAATTCATTTGGGTAAGGATGTAGATTCAGGTTTGAAAAAATTGAAAGCATTAATGGAGTAGGGCATTTTTAAGCATGGATAGAAAAAAACGTATCAATAGCATACAAGAATGGTTGCATTTAAAAAATAAAGCAAGAAATGAAGGCTTAAATGAAGCTCCTATTCCTGCTGAATTATTTAATGCCGATCAAATGGAACGTTACGGCATTACCTTGGCTTTGTCGCATACTTTACGAAAAAAAACCTCGCCTGCGATATTGCTGTCGCGGCTATCACAAAGTGAAAATATTCTCATTAAAGCCTGTGATTTCTTAAGTGCAAAGTGTTCGGATAATTTCTCGCCCGCTAGAGAATGGTTGCTCGATAATTTTTATTTGATTCAAGAGGAAATCCAAGCTATTCGACGTAATCTTCCAAAAGGTTATGGCAGTGGATTACCACAGTTGGCTGCTGTGTCGCCAGGCTATCCGCGCGTTTATGATATTACCTTGGGCATTGTTGAGCATGGCGATGGTCGTTGGGATTTAGAGAGTTTGAATCGATGCATTATGGCTTATCAAAGTGTGACTGCCTTAAAGCTCAGTGAATTATGGGCAGTGCCCATTACTTTGGGCGTGGCGATCATTGAAAATTTAGCAAGGACCAGTCAACGGGTCGTTGCTGATACCAAAGATCGCAATTTAGCTGACCATTGGGCTGATCGTATGATTGAAGTGGCTGTCACAGAGCCTAAAAAACTTGTGTTGTTAATTGCGGATATGGCACGTTCTACGCCACCGATGAGCAGTGCCTTTGTAGCAGAATTTGTAAGGCGTTTACAGGGTGCGGCGCTAACATTGCCATTAAATTGGATTGAGCAACAGCTGGCAGAAGAAGGCTTGACGATCGCAGGATTAATTCAAGCAGAAAACAAATGTCAGGCTACCAATCAAGTTAGTATTAGTAACGGTATTACCAGCTTACGACGCTTAGCGGAAGTGGATTGGCGTGATTTTGTTGAAGCCGCAAGCATCGTTGAACAAACACTACGAACAGATCCTGTTGCTGTTTATGACAAAATGGATTTTGGTACGCGGGATTCTTATCGACATGTTATTGAAGGGTTATCCCGTGTTTGTGCGCATTCGGAAAAAGAAGTGGCAACAATCGCCATTCGCTTGGCGAAGACAAAATTTGATACATTATCAGAAAGTGATCGTGAAAATCCCGATATTATTCGTCATTGTCACGTCGGATATTATTTGATTGGCGGTGGATTATTATCCCTTAAAAAAGCAATTTGTGTGCACCACTTTTTTTGGGAAAAATGGCGCAGTAAAATTAGCCGTGCTAAATTGCTTAGTTATATGGGCTGTATTCTGCTCATAACAATGGGATTAATTTTTGGCTTGTTACTGCAAGAACATCATTCTGGTCGCTTGAGTGAAGCGTGGCTTTGGGTACTCGGTATTGTGGTTGCGATTTACGGTAGTCAAACAGCAACAGAGCTTGTTAATTTACAAGCGACATTAATGGTAAGACCGGAACGGCTACCACGAATGGATTTTTCAAAAGGTATTCCGTCTGATTGTCGCACAGTGGTCGCGGTGCCAACGATGCTGAGTAATCTTGCTTGCATCAAATCACTCATTGAAGCACTGGAAGTACGTTATCTGGGTAACCGTGATGAGCACTTGCATTTTATGTTGCTCACGGATTTTAATGATGCAAAAACAGAAACAACAGCAGAAGATGCTGCCATTCTCGCTGAAGCATCAGCGCAAATTAACGCGCTTAACGCACGATACCCTAGGGAAAATAGTGATATTTTCTTTCTCTGTCATCGCGCACGCGAATGGAATCCGTGTGAAAATGTATGGATGGGTTGGGAGCGTAAACGCGGTAAATTAACGGATTTAAATAATTTGCTGCGTAATAGTGATCAAACCCATTTTTCATTAATTATTGGTCGCACAAATATATTTTCGAGTGTGAAATACGTGATTACCTTAGACAGCGATACCTTGTTGCCGCGTGAGTCAGCACAACAATTGGTTTCTGCGATGAATCATCCTGAAAATAGGCCACGTTTTGATGCATCAGTGCAGCGTGTCGTTGAAGGTTATGCCATTTTGCAACCACGTGTAGCAGAAGCGCTGCCAATATCTGGGCCCACACGCTATGCACGTTTGTGTGGTTCTGATTTTGGGATTGATCCCTATACCCGCAGCGTTTCTAACGTGTATCAAGATGTTTTTCATGAAGGCTCATTCGTCGGCAAAGGGATTTATGACGTCGACTTATATCAAAAAATATTAGGGCATTCATTACCCGATAATCGCATTCTCAGTCATGATTTATTAGAAGGGTGTTATTTACGTTCTGGTTTTTTAAGTGACGTTCCTTTATATGAAAAATCGCCCAGTAGTTATTTAGCGGATGCAAAACGTCGTGCCCGCTGGATTCGCGGCGATTGGCAATTACTAGGATGGTTGTTGCCGTGGATTTTAAATGGAGAAGGTAGACGAGTAAGTAATCCGTTGACTGTCCTCTCACGCTTAAAATTGCTTGATAATTTGCGACGGAGCGTTGTGCCAATCGCATTGTTTACGCTGTTTGAATTGAGTTGGATGGTATTATTTGCGACCCGTTTTTGGTTTTATATTATTTTCGTTATGCTGGCACTACCTGTCATTACAAAAACTGTGCTTGAACTGATTAGAAAACCCAATGATACGCTGCTGAGCCAGCATTTATTGGCGATTCTTAAATCGGCATGTCGAAATATCGGACAATTAATTTTATATTTGGCTTGTTTGCCACATGAAGTGTGCTATAGCTTGGATGCCATTTTGCGAACCTGTTGGCGAATTATTATTTCTAAGCGTAATTTATTGAAATGGATGCCTTCGGACCAGCTTAATCGCAGTTTGCAAAATACACTCCAAACATGGATTTACAACATGTGGATGGGGCCAGCGATTAGTGTTTTAACGACAATGCTTTTAATTATCGAAGGTCGATTTGAGCCGTTGTTTTATGCAACCCCCATATTATTGCTATGGTTTATATCACCATTAATTGCCCGGCACTTGAGCCAACCGGTTTATAGACCGCTTCATCAACTCAATGCGGCACAAACCCTTTTTCTAAATAACATGGCACGCAAAACATGGGATTTTTTTGAAACTTTTGTGACTGCGGAAGATAATTGGTTGCCACCTGATAATTACCAGGAAATACCGGTAGCAGTATTAGCGCGTCGCACATCACCTACGAATATTGGTTTATCACTCTTAGCAAATTTAACAGCCTATGATTTTGGTTACATCACGTTAAATCAATTGTTAGAGCGCACGACAAATACTTTTCAAACTATGGAGCGTCTTGAACGCTATCGGGGTCATTTTTATAATTGGTATAGCACAGAAACATTAGAACCCTTATTGCCACGTTACGTGTCAACTGTTGATAGCGGAAATTTAGCGGGGCATTTATTGGTTTTACGACAAGGATTATTAGCACTCTCTGATGATGCGCTCGTGCGTCCCACAATTGATGCCTTGGCTGAAAAAGCCTTGTCTTTTTCCAAAATGGATATCAGTTTTCTCTACAGTGAAGCCAATCATTTGATGACGATCGGCTATAACGTTGATAAAAATGAAAGTGATTTCAGTAGTTATGATTTACTCTCTTCTGAAGCGCGTTTAGGTTGTTTTGTCGCGATTGCACAAGGACAGGTGCGACAAGAAGGTTGGTTTGCATTGGGTCGATTATTAATTTCAAATGGGGGTGAGCCAACACTGATTTCTTGGAGTGGCTCGATGTTTGAATATTTAATGCCATTGCTCGTGATGCCAACTTATCCAGGTACTTTGCTTGATCAAACGTATCATGGGGCCGTCGATCGACAAATAGTGTATGGCAAACAGCGTGGCGTGCCATGGGGAATTTCGGAATCGGCTTATAATGCCGTTGATACGCAATTTAATTATTTGTATCGTGCATTTGGTGTGCCAGGATTAGGGTTAAAGCGTGGGCTTGAAGAAGATTTGGTTATCGCCCCTTATGCAACGGTGATGGCCTTAATGGTGAAACCTGAAGCGGCTTGTCTGAATTTAGAGCGTTTAGAAAAAGAAGAGCAAGCGGTCGGACAATATGGTTTTTATGAAGCAATTGATTTTACCCGAATGCGTTTGCCGCCGGATACTAAAAAAGTATTGATACGCTCATTTATGGCGCATCACCAAGGTATGAGTTTTTTAGCGTTGTCGTATTTGTTAAATAATCGTCCTATGCAAAAGCGTTTTATGGCGGATCCTATTTTTCAAGCAGCGATGCTTTTATTGCAAGAACGTATTCCAAGACCAACAGCGTCGTATTTAAAAATACCGCAGTCACTGATTACACATGCTACTTTTGATCAATCTGAAGCATTAATGCGGGTATTTACGACACCCAATACGCGTATGCCACAAATTCAGTTGTTATCCAACGGTTGTTATCATGTGATGGTAACGCAAGCGGGTGGTGGTTATAGTCGTTGGAAAAATATCGCAGTAACACGCTGGCGTGAAGACAGTACCTGTGATAATTGGGGATTGTTCTCTTATATACGTGATGTGGCAAGCGGCGAATTTTGGTCTGCACAATATCAGCCTACAGCAAATACGATTGAAAATTTTAAAGCGGTATTTTCAGAAGCGCACGCTGAATTTTCACGCACCGATCGTTTGTTAGATTTGAACACGGAAATTGTGGTATCGCCCGAAGATGATATTGAGGTGCGTCGATTACGTATTCATAATCGCGCCAAAACCCGGCGTACCATTGAATTTACAAGTTACGCTGAAATTGTATTAGCATCGCAAGCCTCCGATTTAGCACAACCTTGTTTTAACAATCTATTTGTTGAAACAGAACTTTTACCTGAAAAACAAGCTATTTTAGCAACACGTCGATCGCAAGATGAACATCAAACTCCGCCATGGTTATGTCATGTTCTTAATGTTTATAACGATGAAAAACCTACGGCATTTTCTTTTGAAACGGATCGTGCACGTTTTATTGGTCGAGCGCGTACCTTAGCCGAACCATTGGCAATGATAACGCAGGGTGATCTTTCTAATACAAGTGGTGCGGTGCTAGATCCTATTATTTCAATTCGTTGTCGATTAACGCTGGAGCCAGATGCGTCTGTAACGCTAGATCTCTTAACAGGTGTTGCTGATACGCGAGAACATTGTCTTGCCTTGGTTGAAAAGTATCATGATCGTCCACTAACCAATCGTATTTTCGGGTTGGCTTGGACGCATGGACAAGTATTACTGCATCAACTTAATATCAATGAAGCAAATACACAGCTCTATGGAAAACTCGCCAGTGCCATTATTTACAGTAGTAATTCGCGTCGCGCAAATCCCCATGTTTTAGTCAGTAATCGTCGTGGACAATCTGGTTTGTGGGGTTATTCAATTTCTGGTGATTTACCTATTTTATTATTGCATATTGAAGACGTCGCTAATATTGAATTGGTTGTGCAATTAATTCAAGCGCAGGCGTATTGGCGTCATAAAGGATTATATGTTGATTTGGTTATTTTAAATGATGAGCATTTTAGTTATCGACAAACGCTACAAGATCAAATTATGAGTTTGATCTCAGGTAATAGCAAAGAAAATGAAGGTTCAATTGTGGTTCGTATATCAGAACAAATGCCACAAGAAGATCGCACCTTGTTGGAATCTGTTGCTAGAATAATTATTTCCGATACGCGTGGTACTTTGAAAGAACAATTGAGTCGTCGACGTGTCGCACCGCCGGTCATGCCAGCATTATCCATTAATAAAATGTCACGTCCTGTAATTAATCATAAATTACCTGAATTACCCAGTGATTTGCAATTCTTTAATGGTGTAGGGGGATTTAATCAATTAGGTGACGAATATATTATTCGCTTAGCAGAAGGCAATACAACACCGGCACCCTGGGCAAATATTTTGGCTAACCCAAATTTTGGCACCTTGGTTTCTGAAAGCGGGCAGGGGTATTCGTGGACTGAAAATGCGCATGAATTTCGATTAACGCCATGGGAAAATGATCCTATACAAGATTCCTCCAGTGAAGCATTTTATTTGCGAGATGAAGAAAGTGGCTTGGTTTGGTCGCCAAGTCCTTTGCCTTGTCGTGGTCATGGTGATTATCAAACACGCCATGGCTTTGGCTACAGTGTTTTTGAACATACTGAAAATGGCATTTATTCTGAGTTGTGGGTGTATGTTGCACAAGAGGCATCTGTTAAATTCGCTGTATTAAAAATCAGAAATGATTCTAATCGTCGACGTCAGTTATCTGCTACTGGTTATATTGCTTGGGTGTTAGGTGATTTACGTACTAAAAATGCGATGCATGTTGTTACTGAATTATCACAAAGTGGTGCGCTTCTGGCACAAAACCATTACAACACAGCCTTTGGTGAACGCACTGGATTTTTTGAAGCAGCGACAAGTCATTTAGGATTAACAGAACGTTCTATTACTGCAGATCGTACTGAGTTTATCGGTAGAAATGGGACAATGCGTTTGCCCGCAGCATTAAAACATAAACGTTTATCAGGGTCTGTTGGCGCAGGATTAGATCCGTGCGCAGCGATTCAACTCACTTTTGATTTAGCAGAAAATCAATCGCGCGATATAGTATTTACCTTAGGTGCAGGTAACAATAAAGCGGATGCGGGTAATTTAATTCAGCGTTATTGTGATGGAACAGCTGCACAAGCAGAATTGGCATTAATACAACAACAATGGAAAAAAATAGTAGGTACGGTTCAAGTGACAACGCCTGATGCTTCCGTAAATTTACTGGCAAATGGATGGTTATTATATCAAGTATTATCCAGTCGATTATGGGGACGCAGCGGTTATTATCAATCAGGAGGTGCATTTGGTTTTCGTGATCAATTACAAGATGTGATGGCATTATCACATGCAGCGCCCGATTTATTTCGTGCGCATATACTATTATCTGCAGCACATCAATTTGAAGCTGGTGATGTGCAACATTGGTGGCACCCGCCAGAAAATCGCGGCGTACGAACACGGTGTTCAGATGATTATTTGTGGTTGCCATTTGTACTTTGTCATTACATCGAAACAACGGGTGATACAACAATCCTTGATGAAAAAATTGCATTATTAAGTGGGCGTTTGTTAAAACCGGATGAAGAATCGTATTATGAATTACCGACAGTCAGTAGTGAATCTATTAGTCTTTATCAACATGCTGTGCGTGCCATTAATAATGGGTTGAAATTTGGCAAACATGGGTTGCCATTAATGGGGTCAGGTGATTGGAACGATGGCATGAATTTGGTTGGCGATAAAGGACTCGGTGAAAGTATTTGGCTTGGGTTTTTCTTGTATAGCGTTTTAAAACAGTTCGCTGTTGTTGCAACACAAAATGGTGATACTGATTTCGCAACAGTTTGTGAGACAGAAAGCAAAAAGCTACAAAACAATTGTGAAATCCAAGCGTGGGATGGAAAGTGGTATCGCCGTGCTTATTTTGATGATGGGTCACCGCTTGGATCAAAAAATAACGCGGAATGTCGTATTGATTCTATTGCACAAAGTTGGTCAGTATTATCTGGAGCAGGTGATCTTGCGCATACGCAACAAGCAATGGCATCTCTGTATCAATATTTAGTGAATGCACCCGATAAGTTAGTGAAATTACTTGATCCACCCTTTGATAAAGCCATACCAAATCCAGGATACATCAAAGGTTATCTTCCTGGCGTGCGCGAAAATGGGGGGCAGTATACGCATGCCGCAACCTGGGCTGCAATGGCATTTGCCGAACTCGGCGATAAACAAAAAGCTTGGGGGATTTTTAATATATTAAACCCCATTAATCACGCTAGGACTGCTGAAGAAATCGAGCGTTATAAAATAGAGCCTTATGTTATTGCAGGCGATGTCTATAGTGTAGCGCCCCATATTGGGCGCGGCGGCTGGAGCTGGTATACCGGATCAGCAGGGTGGTCGTACCGCTTAATTATTGAAACATTGTTAGGCATAAAATTAAAAAATGGCAATCAGCTATGTGTAAATCCACTGCTACCTGATGCATGGGATGGATTTACCATCGATTATTATTTTGGAAAAACACTTTATAAAATCACAATAAAGCATAGCGAAAGTAATGCTGCATCAGCTGATAATAGTATTACATTGGTTGATGATGGGGAGGTTCATATAAAAGAATTGTGACTCTAAAGGTACTTCAAACCGCCATTACAGCGAGTGACTTAAGAAATTTAATAAGGTTTAGGACTGCCGAAGCTGAGTGAGTAGACCGACGGAACTTCCCCATCAGCCGCTCGCAGAACCGTACGTGAGCCTCTCGACTCATACGGCTCCCATTAGGCAAGAGCACCTACCATACCAATTTCCCAGTGTGCAAAAAGCTTTGGTCTTTCTTTCACA
>JAUXWQ010000066.1 GCA_030680235.1 Coxiellaceae bacterium | reverse complement strand
TTTTGGCGATCTTGAACGGTAATTTGTTTCGAAAATGCTCATGGACTTCGTGTACACTGCGCTTTTCTCAACAAATTATCGTTCAACCTCGCCTAAAATCTGAAAATTAGCGGTTTTTCAGACATTCGCCGGGAACTACTGCTATTCTACCGTTACTGACTTCGCCAAATTTCTAGGCTGGTCCACATCAGTGCCACGTAATACCGCAATATGATAGGACAGTAGTTGCAGTGGAATGGTGTAAGCAATCGGTGCAATAAAGTCGGGCATGCTTGGCATGGGAATATGCACAACATGATTGCCGAAAGCACTTGCTGGGGCGTCTGATAACACAAACACTTGTCCGCCACGTGCTTGCACTTCTTGAATATTCGATGCAATTTTTTCAAATAAAGCATTTTGAGGGGCAATGACAATCACGGGCATGTTTTCATCAACCAGGGCAAGTGGTCCGTGTTTTAACTCGCCAGCAGGATAGCCTTCTGCATGCACATAAGAAATTTCTTTGAGTTTTAATGCACCTTCTAATGCAATCGGATAAAATTCACCGCGCGCAATAAAGAGCGCGTGATTTTTTTGCATGAATAATTTTCCGATGGATTGCGTGAGTATATCAAGGTTGAGTAATTCATTGATGATGGTAGGCAGTGATTCTAATGCTTCAATATGGGAGGCAAGGGATGTTGCTAATGCAGTGTGTTGTTCTGCGAGTGCTAACGTAAACAGAGCAAGCCCCGTTAATTGTGTTGTAAATGTTTTTGTTGCCGCAACGCCGACTTCTTTTCCAGAGCGTGTTAATAATAATAAATCAGATTCACGTACCAGCGTGCTTTCTACAGCATTGCAAATGGCTAAAATGGTTTTACAGCCCATGTGTTTCGCATGACGTGCCGCTGCTAATGTGTCGGCAGTTTCACCCGATTGCGAGATTGCAATAAATAATGTATTGGGTTCCATCATGCTATCGCGATATCGAAATTCACTTGCAATTTCCACTTGTGCTGGAATGCGCGCAATCGATTCGATCCAGTAACGTGCAATTAATCCTGCATGAAAGCTGGTGCCGCAAGCGACAATGTGAACGCGCTGTACGCATGCTAATATCGTATTATTAGCATGTTGAAAAATATTGGTTAGTTGGTGATGCTGTATGCCATGCTTTACCATTTCCTTAAGTGCATCGGGTTGGTCATAAATTTCTTTTAGCATGTAATGACGAAAATTGCCTTTGCTTGCGGCGTCGCCATCGGTAGTGCATTCGCGAATATCGCGCGTGACGGTTTGTCCTTCTTGATTATGAATAAGGATTTGATCGCGGGATATCGCAACAATATCTCCTTCTTCAAGATAAATAAATTTTTGTGTGACGGGTAGTAGTGCCAGTGGATCAGAAGCAATAAAATTTTCACCGATGCCAACGCCAATGACGAGTGGGCTTCCAGAGCGAATCCCATAAAGTTTATCAGGTGTTTTTTGTGACAAAATACCGAGAGAATAAGCCCCTTTTAATTCATGAGAAACGTCATGTAATGTTTGCATCATGTCGTTTGTTTTTAAAAAATGAAAATGAATTAAATGGGCGATGACTTCGGAGTCTGTTTCTGACTCAAACGTGTAATTTTTTTCAATTAATTGTGCGCGCAGTTGTTGATGATTTTCGATAATGCCGTTATGAACAATTGAAATGGTGTCATGAGAACTATGGGGATGCGCATTCGCTTCGCTCGGTTTTCCATGAGTTGCCCAGCGTGTGTGTGCGATCCCTGTGTGTCCAGTGAGGGGCTTTTCTCGTAGTGCCTTTTCGAGCAAGTCTACTTTTCCATGTGCGCGTTTACGTTCAATTTCATGGGTTTTTGGATTAATAATGGCAACGCCAGCAGAATCGTAGCCTCGATATTCTAGGCGTTTTAGTCCTTCGACTAAAATAGCTTCAATTTGGCGTTCTGCCGTTGCTCCAACAATGCCGCACATGATCATTTTCCTGTGATTTCAAAGGGGGAATAATAGCATGAGTGGGAGTGTGAGTGTGAGTGGGAGTATCGGAGGTTCAATTTTAGTTGTACCGCTGAAACTCCCACTCCCACTCACACTCCCACTGTTGTATACTTCGCTCAATTTTTTAAATGGAGTAACTTATGCAGACCCTCGCCAATGCCATTCGTGCATTATCTATTGATGCTGTTGAAAAAGCACGCTCTGGACATCCTGGTATGCCTATGGGAATGGCCGATATCGCTGAAGTGTTGTGGCGCGATTTTCTCAAGCATAATCCACAAAATCCACACTGGATGAATCGTGATCGTTTTGTGTTATCAAATGGGCATGGCTGCATGTTGCTCTATTCGCTTTTGCACCTAACAGGCTACGATTTATCGATTGAAGACTTAAAACAATTTCGTCAATTACACGCTAAAACGCCAGGACATCCTGAATTTGGACATACCCCCGGTGTTGAATCAACAGCGGGTCCTTTAGGACAAGGTTTGGCAATGGCGGTCGGTATGGCGATTGCAGAAAAAAATCTGCAAGCGGAGTTTGGCGATATCATTGATCATTCGACCTATGTTTTTGCGGGCGATGGTTGTTTGATGGAGGGGATTTCGCATGAGGTGTGTTCATTAGCGGGGACATTGGAACTCGGCAAATTAATTGTTTTCTATGATGACAATGGTATTTCGATTGATGGTGAAGTGGACGCGTGGTTTACCGATAATACGGCTGAACGTTTTCGTGCATATCATTGGCAGGTGATTGAAAGTGTGGATGGCCATAATCGAGAAGCTATTAAAAATGCAATTATGGCAGCACAAACTGAAACAACAAAGCCAACGTTAATTGTGTGCAAAACCAAAATTGGTTTTGGTGCGCCGAACTTAGAAGGCACGGAAAAGGCGCATGGTGCGCCATTAGGTGAAACAGAATCCGCACTGGCAAAAAAAGCCTTAGGATGGCCTTACGCACCTTTTGAAGTACCTGTAGAAATCTATGAAAATTGGGATGCAAAAAAATCCGGTCATGAAAAAGAAATGGCCTGGAACCATTTATTTTCTCAGTATAAAAAAACCAATCCTGAAAAGGCATTAGAATTATTGCGCCGCATGAATCATGTGTTACCAGTTAATTTTCAAGAGCAAAGTAAGCTATTTTTTGAAAAAGTAAAAATGGAAGAAAAGGCGATTGCAACACGTAAATTATCACAACAATGCATTGAATTTTATTCGACTGTATTGCCAGAGTTAATGGGAGGTTCAGCTGATTTGAGTGAATCCAATAATACCAAAGGAAAAAACGCAATTTCTTTTTCTGCAAAACATCCGACAGGCAATTACTTGCATTACGGTGTGCGTGAATTTGGGATGTCAGCCATCATGAATGGCTTGGCATTGCATGGTGGATTTATTCCTTTTGGCGGCACCTTTTTAACCTTTGCAGATTATGCAAAGAATGCCGTTAGAATGTCAGCAATCATGGAACAAAAAGTGATTTATGTTTATACCCATGACTCTGTAGGCTTGGGTGAAGATGGTCCAACACATCAGCCGATTGAACAGGCGGCCATGTTACGTATGATTCCCAATATGCAGGTATGGCGCCCTTGTGATTTTTTAGAAACGGCTGTGGCATGGCAACAATCCGTTGAATATAAAGGACCATCGGCATTATTGTTAACGCGTCAAAATCTACCGCAACAGAAAAATCATCTGCCAGAAAATATTGCGCGTGGCGGATATATTTTGTTTGAACCGCCAGAAACAATAAATGCAATTATTATGGCGACAGGTTCGGAAGTGCAATTAGCAATCAATGCAGCAGAAGCCTTAGCAAAAGAAAATATTTTTGTGCGTGTGGTTTCAATGCCTTGCTGTGAAGTCTTTAAAAAACAAGATGCGACGTATCGTGAAGCAGTACTACCTAAACAGGTTCGTGCGCGTTTAGCCATTGAAGCGGGCATTTCAGATTATTGGTATCAATTTGTGGGTAGTGATGGTGCTGTGCTAGGCATTGATACTTTTGGAGCTTCAGCACCAGAAAAAGATATTTGGCAGTATTTTGGATTTACAGTTCAAAACATTATGGGGATTATAAAAAAAATGGTGTGACTGTGACGTGACTGTGACTGTGACTGTGTCGAAGGTTCAATTACCTAAAAATTTAATAAAACCATCTGAAAATTAAGTTGGTTTAATTAAGGTTTAAATTAAATTAAACCTCCGACACAGTCACCGTCACAGTCACCGTCACCGTCACTGACCCTGACAACTGATGAGGAACTAATGATGACAATTAAAATCGCTATTAATGGCTTTGGCCGTATTGGACGCAACATTACACGTGCGTTATATGAGTCTGGTTTTCGTGACCGTATTCAATTGGTTGCTGTGAATGATACGAGCGATATTGCAACAAATGCACACTTGTTAAAGCATGATTCAACGCATGGAAAATTTTCACATACGGTTTCAGTGAAAAATAATGGATTGATGATTGATGAAGATTTTATTCGCTTTTTTTCAGATCGAGATCCTGCCAACTTGCCTTGGGGTGAGTGTGGTGTTGATATTGTATTTGAATGCACAGGTGTTTTTACATCACGTGAAAAAGCCGGTTTACATTTGCAAGCAGGTGCTAAAAAAGTGCTAATTTCTGCGCCGGGTGATAAAACGATTCCAACCATAGTGTATGGTGTGAATCATGCTATTTTAAAAGCGACCGACGATATTGTATCGAATGCTTCTTGCACGACCAATTGTTTGGCGCCCATGGCAAAAGTATTGCATGAAAATTTTGGTATCAAAACAGGGTTGATGACAACTGTGCATGCGTATACCAACGACCAATGTTTACTGGATTCGGCCCATAAAGATTTGCGTCGTGCACGTGCTGCTGCGCAGTCTATGCTTCCTACCAAAACAGGTGCTGCAGCAGCAGTGGGTTTAGTATTGCCAGAATTAAATGGAAAATTAGATGGTTACGCAGTGCGTGTGCCAACGCTTAATGTGTCATTGGTTGATTTAACTTTTGAAGCAGAGCAAATTGCCACTGTAAAAGAAATTAATGCTGCATTGTTTGCCGCTTCGCAAGGCGAATTAAAAGGCGTTATGGACTATTCCGATGAGCCATTAGTGTCGATTGATTATAATCACTGTCCCGCTTCTTCAACAATTGATGCATTGGAAACGCGCGTGATTGGTAATTTAGTGAAGGTGGTTTCATGGTATGACAATGAGTGGGGATTCTCCAACCGTATGTTAGATGCGGCGTGTGTGATGATGCAGGTGTAGCTTTTATTTTGACCATATTCTTAATGCAAAAAGTGATATATAATCATATATCACTTTTAAATTGAGGCGATAGTATGAAATCAGCCATGTCAGCTATATCCATTCACTTGCCAGGAACGTTAGCCCGCGCAAGTCAAAAACTTGCAACGCGGTTACATATGTCGCGCGCACAGTTTATTCGCATGGCGATTGAGCATGAAATTCGCAACTGGGAGGTTCAGCAGGAGCGGTTGGCGATGGCAAAAAGTTTTGCTGCAATGGTTGA
The DNA here is from genome assembly GCA_030680235.1 of Coxiellaceae bacterium. Classification (GTDB taxonomy): domain Bacteria; phylum Pseudomonadota; class Gammaproteobacteria; order Coxiellales; family Coxiellaceae; genus 2-02-FULL-42-43. The sequence continues at coordinate 8,748 of JAUXWQ010000066.1, read as the reverse complement.
TCATAAAGGTTATTTACAAGAATCTGGCGAAATTATGGATGGCATGAAGAGTGACTTACAGGATGATGAGGAGCAATGGTGGAAGGAAAAGTAACGCTTACACAAGGTGGGATTTATTTAGCAAAGTTGGATCCAGCAAAATCATCTGAGGTCGGAAAAATAAGACCAGTTGCCATATTAACAGCGTCTATTATTTTGGAAATAAATCCAGAGATTGTTTTTATTTGTCCGCTGAGTAGCCAATCTTATCCTGAACTTCGTGCTTTGCATGTTGAATTATTGCCAAGAGACAATTTAAAAAAAACGAGTTTTGCGTTGGTTGAACACTGTCGTTCTATTTCATTAAAACGATTAACAATGCCACGTTTGGCGCAATTGACAGACAGAGAAATGACGCTGATATTGTCACGATTGCAACGTATGGTGGGTTTATGAGCTATCAGAAATTAACGGATTTAAAGCTAAAAAATAAGCGTGTATTAATTCGTGAAGATTTTAATGTGCCAATAAAAGAGGGTGTCATTCAAGATGACACGCGTATACGTGCAGCGATTCCAACGATTCATTATGCATTGGATCAAGGTGCAGCAGTGATACTGATGTCGCATTTGGGCAGGCCAGTTGAGAGTATTGCTTTGGATTCAGCAGAAGCACGCGTGATAGCAAGTGTGTCAGAATTTTCATTAGCGCCCATTGCAAAACGTCTTTCCGAATTATTAGCTAAGCCAGTCCGATTTATTGCCAATTGGATCAATGGTTTTGCAATTAATCCTGGTGAGGTTATCTTATGTGAAAATATCCGCTTATTAATCGGCGAAAAAAAATGTGATGCGCAATTATCACAAAAAATGGCTGATTTATGCGATGTTTTTGTGATGGATGCTTTTGCAACGTCGCATCGTGCTGAGGCATCAACGTCGGGTATTGCGCAATTTGCAAAAGAAAAATGCGCAGGATTATTGTTAGATGCAGAATTAACCGCATTATCAAAAGCCTTAACTCATCCAGAAAAGCCCGTTGTTGCGATTGTGGGGGGATCAAAAGTATCCACTAAAATGGAAGTGCTGGATGCATTGTTGGATAAGGTTGATATATTAATTGTTGGTGGCGGTATTGCGAATACTTTTTTAGCTGCGAAAAATTGTGCTGTTGGAAATTCATTAATTGAAAAAGACTGGATTATGCCAGCAAAAAAATTATTAGAAAAAGCGGCAGAAAAAAAGGTTTTCATTCCATTGCCCGTGGATGTTGCAGTCGCTAAAAAATTTGATGCCTCAGAAAAGGCTATTATTCGTGATGTTTGTGATGTTCAGGCTGATGAAATGATTTTAGATGTGGGACCAAAAACTGCAGCAAGTTATGCGGATATCATGAAAAATGCCAAGACCATTATTTGGAATGGACCGGTTGGTGTGTTTGAATTTTCAGAATTTTCTAATGGGACAAAAGCTTTGGGTAATGCCATTGCAGAATCGAATGCATTTTCAGTTACTGGTGGCGGTGATACCTTGTCGGCCATTGCGCAGTTTCACTTAGAAAAAAACATTTCTTATTTATCGACGGGCGGCGGTGCGTTTTTAGAATGGATGGAAGGAAAAGTGTTGCCGGGGGTTGAGGCGCTGATGCAGGCGTGAGGTTGATGTAAGCGCGAGGTTGGATGCGAGCATGAGCGTAGCGAGTGTTTTTGCAGGAAATTTCGATGTAGATAAACCCTGCAAAAACACTCGCTACGCTCATGCTCGCATCCAATCTCGCTCCCGCTCGCATCAACCCTTGCTCCTTTTCGCATCAAATTTATGGAATGCTGTTATTCAATAACGCATCTTCAGTTGGGTTTGTTTTATCTGCTTCTTTTTGCCACAGCAATTGACTGGTGCTTCTTGCCATCCGCGTCAAAATGCCGGGTGATTCAATAGTAATACGTGTTGTATCATGTTCATCACTGGGTTCTTCACGCGATGCATCAATCACCACCGGCTTGCATGCCGCAATAGCACGCCACAGCATGGGAACATTAATCACTAAGCCAGCGGCTAAAATCATCAGTGACCGCACAGCAAAAACCGTTTCAACTCTAAAATCATTGTCATTATTCAAGAGACTTAACAAACTAACAGGCACGCCAAAAGCAGTCATCAATAACAAAGACCAGGTGTTTTGCGTTACCATTTGACCGAATGCATTTAATGCACCGCTTGTAATCAGGCGTATTGCATCGGCAGGTAAGCTTGTGCCGCTGATCCATAATAATGTTTCAGCCAGCTGACCACTGTGTTTGATTTCTTCAGGTGTTAGAAAAAAATGGGTGATGGCTGTGCGCCAGAAATAAACGCCAACGGCAATGGCAGCATAAGCAATGGTTGGTATGAGCAAAGCGTAGTAGCAAATCGCTTGAATTTTTTTGTAATTCTTTTCCTTCTGCGCTTGTGAGATATCCGTTCGTTTTAGGGAAGCCACCAGTGTTTTTAAAATTAAATTAACCGCAATGCCAATGCCTTGGGAGAATAAATTTAATACGGATAATAATTGTGTTGCGGGTTCTGCTGCGGTGAGGTTATTTTTATCCATTGCCCCAATGGTTTTGGCAACAATCCATAAATTGACCCATTCTGCGGCGCGTTGAGAGCCAATTTTCAGCGACAGGAGTATGAGTGGCCAGAAATATTTTTTGAGGGCTGTTTTTATGATTTGTAGCCAAGAAAGCGCTAATTCTTCGTCGCCAATTTTTTTAATGCGGAGGTGTTGTAGCGTCGGTTGAAGCATCATCCATAGGATAAAGGGACCGTACACTAACCAAGGACCTACTGCATTGCCAATGCTAATGCCAAGCACGCCTTCAGGGGTTGCCTCGCTGAATAAATAACTACCGCCGACAGAAGCTGCTCTGCTGAAAACAGCAGATGACATGGCGGCGAGCCAATGACCATGTGAAAACACAACGGGTCCTAAAAAGCCAAGTGCCAGTGTTGGCCATGACGCTGCGCCTGACAGCAAGAGATAGTTGGTAGTATCTGGGTCATTGTACGCTTCAATACAACCTGCATAGGCAATTGCTGAAATGAGAGTATATGTTAAATTGAGTGCGTAAGCGGCAATCATGACATCACGTAAAACACGTCTTTGTTCATCAGATAGATTGTGTAGATCAAATTTCCCCAGTAATTCTGCCAAGTATTGTGCAATCGCGAGTAGCGCACCGCCTGGAACATTGCGGGCTAAAGATTGTGAGGTTGTTGTTTTGGTTGCAACGGCGCTTTCGTCAAAAGCGGTGAATTGTTTCGCATTTGCTGTCGTATTAGCGGCTTGTACGGAAGTGCCAATCGCATTGGTTGCGACTTTTATAGCCATAGTTTTATTGCTATTAATGGCATGGAGAAAATGTTGAAACCGTCCGTTATGTTCTTCTTGACGCAGTAAGGAAGTGTCTTCTGTTTGCATTAAGCTATGATCCATCTACGTTGGTATATTCGAAAATCCTGCGTTAAATAAATGATGTTGTCAATTATTCTTCACAGAAGCGCAAAAGATAAGAAAAGCGGGTATGATTCTCAATTATAGACATAAGGAATTTATATGACAGTTATACATAATGCGCATAATGAGCGCAGAACCAAAATTTTAGCAACCTTGGGACCAGCAACAGATACCCCTGAAAAAATGGAAGCTTTGTTGCATGCTGGGGTCAACTGTGTACGTTTGAATTTTTCCCACGGTACGCATGAAGATCACGAAAAAAGAATTACTTTAGTGCGCGATACTGCAAAAAAATTAAATCGCATTATTGGTATTTTAGGCGATTTACAGGGCCCTAAAATTCGTGTTGCCAAATTTAAAGACGGAAAAATACAATTACAGGTTGGTAGTGAATTTATTTTAGATGCGGATTTCGATTCAACGGCCGGCACTGAAGCAGTGGTTGGGATCGATTACAAAGCATTACCAAATGATGTGAAGCCTGACGATATTTTATTATTAAATGATGGTTTTATTACGCTTCGTGTAGAAAAAGTTGAAAATTCCCGTATTTTTTGCACTGTTTTACAGGGCGGTGAATTATCAAATCACAAAGGTATTAATAAAAAAGGCGGCGGGCTCACTGCAAAAGCGCTCACTGAAAAAGATCATAAAGATTTAATTTTCGCAGTAAAAATGGATGTGGATTATTTAGCGATTTCTTTTCCACGTCATGCAGCGGATATGGTGGAAGCCAAAGCTTTAATTAAGGCGGCGGGCGGTAATAGTAGTGTGATTGCCAAAATCGAACGTGTTGAAGCAGTGCATAATATGGATGAAATTATTATTGCAAGCGATGGTGTTATGGTTGCGCGTGGTGATTTAGCGGTTGAAATTGGGGATGCTGAAGTGCCAATGGTGCAGAAACAAATCATTCAGCGTGCACGTGCATTGGATAAACCTGTCATTATTGCAACGCAAATGATGGAGTCGATGATTCACAGTCCTGTGCCAACACGTGCTGAAGTTTCTGATGTTGCCAATGCGGTATTGGATCATGCTGATGCCGTGATGTGTTCTGCAGAAACGGCAACGGGTGAATTTCCAATTGAAACCATTCAAGCAATGGATCGTGTCTGTCGTGTGGTTGAAAAACAACCGCAAACCCAGCAATCTAAGCATCGTGTAGAGTGTCAGTTTACGCGTGTTGATGAAGCAATTGCGATGGCAACGATTTATACCGCGAATCATTTTGCAGTGCGCGCGGTTATTACCTTAACAGAGTCGGGTGCAACACCGTTATGGATGTCACGTATTCGTACGGGATTACCTATTTATGGCTTGAGTCGTTTTCCCCGTACGCTTAGCAAGATGACTTTGTATCATGGTGTTAATCCCATGTATTTTGATGTGACAAAATGTACGCGTGATAGTGTTAATGAAGAAGCGATTGCTTTGATGCAAAAAAAGGGCTTATTAGAAAATGGCGATCGTGTCATTTTAACGAAGGGTGATTATTTGGGTCGTAGTGGTGGGTCAAATGCCATGAAAATTTTGGTTGTGGGGGAAGTGTTATGAGTTTTTGGATGCAATTGCTTTATTTGGCGTGCGCAGGATTACTTATTTTCTTGATGATTCGTACGGTGCGTGGCAATCCACAGTGGTTTAGTAAAGCAAACATGAGTAATAGTTTAACGACGATGGGGTTTTTAACCTTGGGGTTAATTGGGTTTATAGCTTTGTTGGTGTTTTTATTAAAACATAGTTGAGTTGTCATTGATTAAGTGCAAGATCTTGGTGCGAGCATGAGCGTTAGCGAGTGTTACGAGTACTTTATCGGATGGAAGGGAGCTGTTCACGCTCATCGAGGGGGGGGGTCATTTTTGCTTGTGCTGCAGCGGTAAAAATTGAAAACGTGAGCAATAGCAGAAATTTTTTAATCATGCCCGTTCCTTCCATCCATGAGTGCTTTTTACAGCCTCGCATATTGTAATTGCTTTGTGATCGTTTGAAAAGGACGTGGCGTACGGTATTTTTTTGCCAAATTCGCATAACTATTTGCTCCTGAGGGCGTATTCAGCTATCTTTTACTCCGTTGAAAACTTTGGAAACGCGCATGTCAGATAATCCGTCATTAATCTCTTCAGCGGCTATTATTCATCCTACTGCTAAAATTGCAGAGGGCGTTGAAATCGGTCCGTGGGTGTTTATCGGCGAAAACGTTGAAATCGGTGCTGGCTCTCGGATTGAAGCGCATGCTGTTATTTTCAAAAACACGACGATGGGAAAAAACAATCGAATCCATTCCCATGCGGTTGTCGGCGGTGATTCTCAGGATTTAAAATACCACGGTGAAGAAGCGTGGTTGAAGATGGGTGATAATAATACCGTTCGGGAATTTGTAACGATCAATCGTGGCTCTGATGCTGGATTGAATACAACCCTTATTGGCAATGACAATTGTTTTTTTGCGTGTGCGCATGTGGCGCATGATGCGCGTATCGGTAACGGTGTTTTGTTTGTTAATAATGCAGTTGTTGCGGGGCATGTGACGGTGGATGATCATGCGATTATTGGTGCGCATTCCTCTGTTCATCAGTTCATGAGAATTGGCGCTTATAGTTTCTTGGCACAGGCAACACAGGTTCAAAAAGATATTCCACCTTTTATGATGGTAACGGGCATTCCAGGAATACCGATTGGTTTAAATTTGACGGGTTTGCGTCGCCATGGCTTCTCTACTGGGTGTATTCGCGGGTTAAAAAAAGCCTATCAGGTGATGTACCGTGATCATTTGCCACTTAAAGAATTAGAAGCGACATTGGTTGATTTGGCGATTGAAACGCCTGAGGTTCAAATGATTATCGATTTAATGAAAGCATCGGCGCGTGGGATTGTTCGAAAGCAAGTCAGAGATGATGAAAGTATATGATCTTTGATGCGAGCGCGAGCGTAGCGAGTGTTTGCAGGACCTAACCAAAATTTTATAAAAACCGCTATCCCCGTCTGTGGTGCCTACTAAAGAGTATGATATGATTTCCCGGGTTATTTTTTAATAGGGATGCATATTATGAATACAATTTCTGAATTACAAGCCACCATCGCAAAATTGACCGCACGTGGAAAAGGACTGTTAGCAGCAGATGAGAGTGTTGCTACTATTACAAAACGTTTAGCGTCAGTAGGGGTTGAATCTACGGAAGAAACGCGCCGCACTTATCGTGACTTACTATTAACAGCACCAAAACTAAATACTTATATTTCCGGCGTCATCTTGTTTGAAGAAACCTTAAATCAATCAACCTTAGCGGGCATGCCTTTTCCTGAATTTTTGGAAGAAAACCATATTGTTCCTGGTATTAAAGTAGATAAAGGGTTGGTTGCTGTTAGTTCAACGAATGAAGAGCAAGTGACGCAAGGTTTGGATGGATTGGCGGAACGTCTGAAAAAATACAAAGCGCAAGGTGCGCGTTTTGCAAAATGGCGTGCGGTATATCAAGTGGGTGAGCATACGCCTTGCAAATTGGTGAATTCATTTAATGCGATTGGTCTCGCACGTTATGCGCAATTGTGCCAAGACAATGGCATTGTACCGATTGTTGAACCTGAAATTTTAATTGATGGTGATCATACGATTGAACAATGTGAAAAAGTCAGTGAAAAAGTATTACACACTGTGTTTAAAGCATTGCGTAAATATGGTGTGAAGTTGGAATACATGATTTTAAAACCGAGCATGGTTATTTCTGGTAAAAAATGTGCGACACAAGCCACGGTTGCGCAAGTGGCAGAAGCTACCTTGCGTGTTTTAAAATGCACTGTACCCGCTGCAGTGCCTTCCATTAATTTCTTATCTGGCGGTCAAACACCAGTGCAAGCCACAGAACACTTGCAAGCGATGAATGCGCATAATCATTTGCCATGGCATTTGAGTTTCTCTTATGCGCGTGCTTTGCAAGAACCTTGTATGGATGCATGGAAAGGGAAAGCAGACAATGTGAAAGCGGCACAGGCAATATTTTTACATCGTGCGACATTAAATCATTTGGCGACGATGGGGAAATATACAGGCGAAGAAGCTGTATAATAAACATTTGAGCCTAGTTTTTTTGAAGGATGTGAGAAATGGTTAAGGAAGTTATACTGTCTAAATCTTGGTATCACTTCCTTGCGCCGCGTTATTGGATGATGTGGATTGCTATTGGGCTGTTACGCCTCTCCGCATTTTTGCCTTACTCTATTTTGTTGTTTCTTGGAAAAAATAGTGGTCGTTTAGTGATGCGTGTTTGGCGAGAGCGGCGCATAATTACAGCAGTCAATATAAAGCTTTGTTTTCCAAATTTAAGTGTGATTGAACAACAGGATTTGTTGCGACAATCATTTGAGTCTGTGGGTATTGGCTTGTTTGAAACGGCACTTGCTTGGTTTGCATCAGACAAACGGATACGAAAAATAGCGTGTGTAGTTAATCTTGAAAATCTAGTCGCGGCAAAGGCTAATGACGCTGGGGTTCTTGTTACAGCTGCGCATTTTACGCATATTGAACTGAGTTTGCGTATTTTTTCTTTCTGTACGCCAGTTAGTGTGATGTATCGTCCTCAGAAAAATAAGTTATTTGAATGGGTGCTTCAAAAATGCCGCGCTCGGTATGTTCAAGAGGGGATTCACCGTGACGACATTCGTGGTATGTTACGCGTTATTCGAAAAAAAGAGACGGCTGTTGTTTACACAGCTGATCAAGATTTAGGCCACCATTTAGGCACTATTTTCGCACCATTTTTTGGCGTAACGGCAAGTACGGTTCTAGGGGGTAATTATTTGGCTAAAAAGACAGGTTGTACTGTTTTGCCAGTGTTCTGTCATCGAAATAAAACAGCTAAATACTATGAAGTCTATATTTTGCCGCCTTTAGAAAATTTTCCAAGCGGAGATAATATTGTTGATGCAACCCGCACAAATAAAATTATCGAAGAAGCGATTTTAAAAGCGCCTGAACAGTACATTTGGCAGCATCGTCGTTTTAAAACGCGTCCTCCGGGTGAGCCAGGTGTGTATTTTAAATACTCAAAAAAAGCATGTCCACTCCCTGTTGTTGAGCGGAAAGGTGAGGTTGGTGTGAGTGAGTTCGAAACCCGCCAGTGATTCCCCGCGAATGTCTGAAAAACCGCTAATTTTTAGATTTTAGGCGAGGTTGGATGGTAATTTGTTGAGAAAAGCGCAGTGGTCATGAAGTCCATGAGCATTTTCGAAACAAATTACCATTCAAGATCGCCAAAAGATGAAAATTTTTTGTTC
>JAUXWQ010000006.1 GCA_030680235.1 Coxiellaceae bacterium | reverse complement strand
GACGTACCCGTCATTAATGATTCGTCTTAATACGCCAACCGGGGTAAAGTATGTTCGAAGGGTGTTTTCCAGGGAAAAGTAGCCAATTTTAAAAACTGACTTGAGTCAGATGGTTTCGCTTTGCCTCAAAACATGGATTTCACAAAAAATTCATAAATTTGATTTTGCAGCAAATGTTGTTTGAATTAGCGGGAGGTGCTGATCGTTCAGCAATTTATTTGCTTAAACATCCGTTTTGTGTATAATGAAATTTAGGGGGAAGGCGTTTATTTTTCCTATACGCAGTGAAACTTTAAAAATTGAATATGAAGACCCGACGGAGAAAATGTCGATCATCATGCAAGGATTGCGGTTAATTCCTGATGTTTTTTTATTCTTTCTTGATTGATGTATTTGGTAAAATTAAATAAAGGAAGTAATCATGAAAAAAAATCTTTTTGGAAATAGCAGGAAACTGAAATTGTTATTTGCAATGCCCTTGTTCGTCGTACTTTCTTACGGTTCTTCTCCTGGATTTGCCGCGCCAATTTTGGGTGATGAATTGGCAAGCTTCGCTGTATTGGGCGGATCGACGGTGACCAATACCGGCACGACAATTCTCACCGGAAATCTGGGTGTCAGTCCAGGTAGTGCGATCACTGGTTTTTTTGGAACTAATGAAAATGATGGTCCGGGACAATTTATAGGAACGGCATACCAAGCTGTTCCATTCACGACTACGGCTCAGAATCAACTTGGCGATGCGATTAGCTATCTGGGAGGATTGGCGTTCACTTCCGACTTGACTGGTCAAGATTTAGGTGGGCTCACACTCAATCCCGGCGTCTATAAGTTTGATACGTCGGCTCAGTTAACGGGAACGCTCAATCTCAACAACTCCGCCCCCGGCGCGATCTTTGTGTTCCAGATCGGGAGCACGCTTACGACTGCAAGCAGCTCTACTGTCAGCTTGTCTAATCGTTCCAAGGAAATATTCTCGCAAACCAAAGTATTACCCTAGTCACCGGCGCAACAATTGTTCATGGCAGAGCCTTGGCGCATTTTGGTGCAGTGACTATGGATACTAACCTCGTCTCAGCCGTGCCGGAACCAGAAACCTACGCCATGTTATTGGCTGGCTTGGGCTTGCTGGGTTTTATGGCACGTCGCAGAAAAGAATCAGCAGTTTAAGCTCGGTAGGATGTGCCAACCGTAGGGAGGCGCATCAATCAAGAAATAATAGTTTGAAAACAGGAAAACAAACAAAATAACAGAATGTCGGCGCGCCTATGTTCCCGGAGGTTCTTGGTTTTTTACGGTCAATCTCGATTTGGAAAACAAAAACACGGGGGCAGACCTTACGTTTGACATCCTTGTTCCATTGTTTTAATCTGCAATGAGTTTGCTGGGAAACTTTAGGGAAACTCTGATTAAGTCGGATGTGCAAAAAGCAAGGAAAGACATTAGGTAGAGGGCACCTCTAAAAATACCTAAAAAAAGCGAATCAATCCAACCCGGAGAGCGATTTCACTCGATTTTCGACGTTTTTCTGTCCAATAATTAGATTTTTCCTCAATTCAAAGCGATATTTGGTTGTTATTCGCTCGTTTTTACCCTTTTCAGGCAATTTCTGGCGCAATAACCCTGTCGAAACTGAAGTGTCTTTTGCGAATCAACATTGCCACGCGCTTAATGTTATAAACGAGGTTGAGCAAGCCTATTTGTACTTTTGCTCTCATGCGCCCTATGGTGCGAATAGTAATTCCACCCAGTTCATTCGTCATCGAACCAAACACATGTTCGACCCGCGCACGCACCCGTGATTTCTCTTTGTTGCTGGATTTTTGCGCTTCCGTGAGTGGATGATTGCGAGCGCCCTTTTCGTGAATACGGCTCATGTGACTTGAGGCGGACAGACTTTCTTCCTGCGCATTACTACGATAAGCTGAATCCGCGTAAACATCCGCTCCTCCCGCTTCAGGGGATTGCAGTACTTCTTCCAAAACCTGACTATCGTGAACTTCCGCTGAAGTAACTTCCCATGCGGTTATCAGCTTGGTGCCTTGGTCCACATTGGCGTGATCTTTGTAACCATAAAACGACTCGCTGTTCTTCTTCGTCCAACGCGCATCAATGTCTTTTTGTGCCAGGGCCGTAGGATGTGCTGAACGCAGTGAAGCGCATCATTCGCAATTGATGCGCCTCCTAACGTCGGCACATCCTACCGCGCTTGTAAAGTATGTGCTGGCATTTTCTTTGCTGCTTTATACGCTTGTTTATTAGGCGACAATTATCCTGTCCGGTATGACGACAATTAACTTGGCCGGTTGAGTGAAATTAGAAGCATGTAAAGTTACCTCTTAAAAAGGAGGTGAATTTGTCAGGCAAACACATCACTCAACAACAAAGGAATTTGT
>JAUXWQ010000057.1 GCA_030680235.1 Coxiellaceae bacterium | reverse complement strand
TGAAAAACGTCGACGTTGAGGTGATTTTTTGTGAAAAGCTAAAACAAAAGCGCAGGCGTACTTGATTGGTACGTCGAGCATTTTGTTTTAGCTTTTCGCGAAAAAGCGCCCAACAGCGGCGTTTCTTTCTAACGGAGTGAGTAGTTACAATTTTTTATCAGTTTTTTTAAGTTTTCGTTAACATTAATGAACTAGTATTTCTCTTAATTGCATAGCCCATTCGAGAGAAGTAATATGTCATTTTCAAAGACAATCAAAGGAAATTTTAAGAGAGCATTGTCTGAGTTGGAGAAAGACCCATTGAGTAGCAATGCTTGGGAATCTTTTTTAAAAAAAGAGCATGAACTTAAAGTTGAATTTTCTACTCATTTTACGATGTTTCGGGAATTTAATTTAAAAATGGTAACTGGATGGTATAAAAGTGTGTTAGATAATGCCACTTATGCAAGGTTAGATGCACTTCGTAAAATGATGGGATTTTCTGTTAAAGTGCCTTTTTTAGCGGACGAACATTTTGTTGCGAAATTTGGTCCGGCACCAGGTGAAATAATTTTTTTTAATAATACTAGAGAAGGTTTTGCTTCATTCTGTCTGACAATGCGAGCGTTTACTGTAGCTCAAGTTCAAACGCCGCTTATTGCCGACGCTGTTAAAACACTTCCGCATCATTACTGCCAAGACCCTCAGCTACAAACGATTGCGCATCTAGTCGAAGAACAAGAAGCTCCGCCCTTACACACGCAAGCTGCAGAAGTGTTGGAGAGCTTATCTAACCTTAAGGGAAGTCTTGATGAAAATGGATATCGAGAGGCTGAAGCTGTGGTAGTCCGAAAATTGCTTGTGATCACGGGGTTATTTGCGAAAGCGCAGGAACGTAGTGAGGTTATGCTTCCCCTTCATAAGCCAGCGAAGAATTTGCCAGCTGCGGATATTTAAAGCATACTTCGCGCCATGAAAACACACTCTTTTGATGTCATTATTGTCGGTGGTGGGCATGCTGGAACTGAAGCAGCGTTAGCTTCGGCACGCATGGGCCAGCGCACATTATTGCTTACGCATAATATCGAAACACTCGGCCAAATGTCCTGCAACCCTGCGATTGGCGGCATTGGTAAAAGCCATCTTGTGAAGGAAATCGATGCCTTGGGCGGCATCATGGCGATTGCAACTGATCATGCGGGCATTCAATTTCGTGTCTTAAATGGCAGTAAAGGCCCTGCAGTAAGGGCTACGCGTGCGCAGGCTGATCGTAGCTTATATAAAGCGTTTATTCGTCAAACCTTGGAAAATCAGCCGAATTTATGGATTTTTCAACAGGCCGTTGATGATCTTATGATTGAAAACAATAAAGTAGTTGGTGTTATCACGCAAATGGGTTTGTCGTTTTACGCAAAATCCATTGTGTTAACGACGGGTACTTTTTTAGGTGGTGTGATTCATGTTGGATTGCAACATCATTCCGGTGGGCGCGCAGGGGATCCCCCTTCTATTGCTTTGTCAAAACGCTTACGTGAATTACCTTTTAATATTGGGCGATTAAAAACTGGCACACCGCCGCGCATTGATAAACGCACCATCGATTATTCACAGTTACAGTCACAGCCTGGCGATACGCCAACGCCTGTAATGTCCTATATAGGGTCTCGCGAACAACATCCAGAACAAATTGCTTGCCACATTACGCATACGAATGCGCAGACACATGAATTTATTCGCGCAGGCTTAGACGAGTCGCCGATGTTTGCCGGAAAAATTGAAGGCACGGGCCCACGCTATTGCCCATCGATTGAAGATAAGGTGACGCGCTTTGCTGAACGCACATCGCATCAGATTTTTTTAGAGCCAGAAGGATTAAATGCAATTGAGGTATATCCGAATGGTATTTCCACAAGCTTGTCGTATGAAACTCAATTAAAATTTGTGCGTAGTATTCGTGGGTTGGAGCATTGTCATATCACGCGTCCTGGGTATGCGATTGAATATGATTTTATTGATCCGCGTGAATTAAAGCATTCGTTAGAAACAAAAATAATTGCTGGATTGTTTTTTGCAGGTCAAATTAATGGCACAACGGGCTATGAAGAAGCCGGTGCGCAAGGATTGATGGCAGGGATTAATGCAGCATTGTATGCACAAGAAAAACCAGCATTTACACTGCGTCGTGATGAGGCCTACATCGGCGTATTGATTGATGATTTAATTACGCGTGGGACGATAGAGCCGTATCGTATGTTTACGAGTCGTGCTGAATATCGTTTATTATTGCGTGAAGATAATGCAGATTTACGGCTTACTGAAAAAGGTTTTGAACTGGGTTGTGTAGATGAGCATCGTTATCGTTTATTTGTCGCAAAGCGTGATGCCATTGTGCAAGAAGCGCAGCGATTAAAATCAGTATGGGTTCAAAAAGAATCGGTTATTGCAAAAGCTTTCGAAGAAAAGTATCAAACCCCTTTGACGCGTGAATATAGTTTAATGGATTTATTGCAGCGCCCTGAAGTCAATTATCGTTCTTTGATGACCTTAAATGGTGTTGATGTGATTGATGAGGTTGTTGGAGAGCAGATTGATATTCAAGCAAAATATGCGGGTTATATCACACAACAGCAGCGTGAAATTGAAAGACAAAAATACTTTGAAGATAAAATTATTCCAGATGCGTTCAACTATGAAGTAGTGAAAAGTTTATCAGCGGAAGTGCGTCAAAAACTCGAAAAAATTAAGCCAAAAACAGTCGGGCAAGCAGCTCGTATTTCGGGCGTAACACCAGCTGCAATTTCATTGTTGCTTGTTTATCTGGAGCGCTAACAGTTATATTTTTATGGTATTTAGCCATCGTTTTTCGCAAAAAATCACCTAAAAACTGAGCGGTCGCATTATCCTTGCTGAAGTTACTTTTTATGATGCTCTGATCGTCAAAAGATGAAAATTTTTTGCTCATGGGGAATTTTTGGAGAAAAAGTGTTTGTGATTATCGGAGGAGATGCTGTACATTATACCGTAATTTAAAAAATCGACCGAAGAATGTAAGGAGCTGTGCAAGAATAACTTGGCTTTTTTAGCGCACAGCTCCTAACGCAAGGATTGCGTAAGAAATGAAAAAAATAAATCCACATCAGTTTAAAAGAACACGAATTCAGAAAGCAGCGCGCACCAGCCTTATTCTTGCAGCAACACTTTTGATAGCTACGCCACAAGTGCTCCAGGCACTGTCGGACAGAGGAATAGAATCAAAAACAGTCGTTAATAAAACTACTCGGCAATCGACCCGCATCATTACTTTTCATGCGCCGAGAAGAGGTGCATTTATAGTGCATACAAGACGCGCGCCCCTCGATATTAAATGGGCAGAGTTAGAGCAAACCACGACCAGATCGGGACGTTTACTGACGACTATTGAGTTTAAGCCTTGGAATGGCAAGTCTTACATTGAAGTCATTGGCTCAATTAATGCTCGACATGCAGTTACCTGGGAAGAAAAACGGACGATGCTCGTAAGGGCTATTAAAGCGGCTGTCGGTGATACATCCTCCGAGGCATCCTCTAACGCACCCCCCAAAGCATCCTTCAAAGCATCTTCTCAAGCAACACCAGTAGCGGCGATGCACTCTCAACAATACGTGCCTATGACGAAAAGATCAGGTGAAGCCAACAATACTATTCAACAACCATCAGCCAATGTAAAACAGTCAAGCACCCAACAATTGACCTCAGTGCCCGCTTCAACAGGACCAGGACCAGGACCAGGAGCGGGATCAGGACCAGGACCAGGACCAACAACTGTCGTCGCTAGCGGTGTCACGATGACGTATGATCCAACTGGAAAAAGCACGCATAGATTAGGATTGCCTAACCCCTCAATAGCGGCACCCAATGCCTTTGGTGGATCACATACTACTGTGTTTGCATCGCTGGGATACGACAGTCATTGGAATGGTGGCACCACCTCAGATGGCGGCGCGGGGCTTGGTATCTCTTTTGGTAACCCTCACAAGTATGTTGGTGCTTTGGTCAGTGTGAATAATGATACGATGGGTTTAAGAAATGAATCATTTGGTCAGAGTGGTGGATTTGGTCTTCGCCTCAATCGTTATCTTGCCAGACAGACTGCGGTAGCATTAGGCGCTACAAACCTTCCGGGGTGGGGTGCTTTTGCTGATGCATCACAGAATTATTATTTTGCTGTGACGCAGGGAATACGCACGAAACTACCGATTACTTTAAACGCAGGCTTTGGGACAGGAGAATTTTCAGGGCAAGGCGTTCAGACAAATATTACGAAAGATGATAACATTGGAGCATTTGCAGGTGTAGGTGTTACAGTCTGTAGAAATTTGTCGTTGATTACTGACTGGGCAAATGAAGAGTTGAATGTTGGTGCGAGCTACGGATTTTTAGTTGTTAAGCTTCCAATATTTCTCTCTGCGGGTGTGATGAATGTAACAGAAGCGCATGGGGCTGACTATCATTGGCAATTAAGCGCTGCAGTTTCTTATCGACTTTAATTTACTAAGGATGAAATTATGTCAAATTTACTAAAACTGAGTGTTGTTGGAATGACCTGCCTATTTTTTGGATTTTCTTCGATGAGCGCATTGGCAGCATCTTCAAGTCCAAATACATCGGTCGTAAATTCAGGCTTCGCCGCTCCTAATGTGGATGAACACAATGCTGATGATGAAGGTGATGGCGGAAGTGATGTTAGAGGTACCGTCCCTCACGCTACCACCCCAACCACTGCCCCCACTACCTCCACTCCCACTAGTAATCACTAGGCTATTGACATAGGTAGAGGCGACAATGCGCGCTGTTATAGAGACGTCGATTTATCGACGTCTCATATTTATTGCCTCTCAAGCCGCCTTAAACCACTATGCCTGATTGTTTCAGCAAAGGTGCTACGCTCGGTTTTCTACCTCTAAATGCAATAAACAAATCCATTGGCTCAACGGAACCGCCGCTTTCTAAAAAAGTGGTTTTAAATTTTTCACTGGAATCATGATCAAAAACGCCTTTTTCTTCAAAAACAGAAAAAGCATCACAGGCCATTACTTCAGCCCATTTATAGCTGTAATAACCCGCGGCATAGCCACCTCCAAAAATATGGGTGAAGCCATGTTGAAACCGATTAAAATCAGCAATGGGAACGACCGCAAATTCTTTTCTGACATCATCTAAAATAGCTTGAATGTTATCACCATTAAATTCCATATGCATACGAAAATCAAACAATGAAAATTCTAATTGGCGCATCATTTGCATAGCTGATTGAAAATTTTTCGCACGATCCATGCGTTGAAATAATTCATCGGGAATTAATGCATTGGTTTCAACATGTTTTGCAAAATAATCGATCGATGATTTTTCCCAGGCCCAATTTTCAAAAAATTGACTTGCTACTTCAACGGCATCCCAAGGAATGCCACGAATACCTGAAACATAGCCAGTCTCAATTTTAGTGAGCATGTGCTGCAATGCATGACCACATTCATGAAATAAGGTCACCACATCATCATGTGAAAATAAAGCAGGTTGATCACCGACTGGTGCATTAAAATTACAAGTGACATAAGCGGCGGGTAATTGTATATCACCATTATCTAAACGACGACGTATTGCACATTCGTCCATCCAGGCACCGCCACGTTTATTTGTGCGCGCATATAAATCCATTAATAAATAAGCAACAGGATTATTATTTTTATCCTTAAGTAAAAAACATTTAACATCATTATGCCATGTTTCAAGGGTTATTTTTTCAGCGGTGAGATCATACAAGCGATGAATAATATCGAATAACCCGGGTAAGACTTTATTTTCAGGAAAATAAGGGCGTAATTCTTCTGGTGAAAAAGCATAGGCTTGTTGGCGTAATTTTTCTGCAGCGTAAGCGATATCCCATGGATTTAATATCGGCATGTGCAAGTGGTTTTTTGCAAAATCTGCTAAATCAGACAATTCTTTTTTGCCTTGAGAATAAGATTTTTTAGCTAAGGCTTTGAGGAAAGTTAGTACTTCGTCCGTGCTTTTAACCATTTTTGTCGCAAGTGAATATTCTGCAAAATTATTAAAGCCAAGTAATTTCGCCAATTCAAAACGATTTCTGATAATGCTTTTCATGAGTTCAGAATTATCAAATTGTTTTGCATTCGGGCCAATATCAGAAGCGCGTGTCACAAAGGCATAATACATTTCATGACGTAATGCTGCAGAATCGGCAAAAGTCATTACAGCGATATAGGAAGGCGCTTCTAATGTAAATAAATAGCCATCTAGGTTTTCTTTTTTTGCAGCTGCTTTTGCTGCATTTTTGGCGTGTTCTGGAATGCCTGATACTAATTTTTCATCAAGAATATTTTTTTTGAAAGCCATGGTGGCATCCAATACATTTTCTTCAAACTTGTGTGATTCTTGTGACAAGGCTTTTGAAAGTTCAGCAAAACGTGTCTTTTTTTCAGGAGAAAGTGCAATGCCGTTTAATTTAAAATCACGTAATTCATGATCAATAGCCATTTTTTGTGCTTGTGAAAGTGTTTCAAATTCAGCGCTATTTTTAAGCGATTCCATAGCGCGAAATAATTTTTCATGATGGCCAAGGTGGGTGTGGTAATCCGAAAGCTTAGGTAAACAAGCATTCATTACCGCTCTCAGTTGTTGTGAATTAACAACAGCAGAGAGGTGCTGAATGGGTGACCATAGCTGATGGAGTTGATCGGTTAAATTTTCAATGGGACGCATTAAATTATCCCAGGTAAAGTTTTTTTGTTCGCACAGTTGATCAATGATTTCTAAGTTATGTTTCAATAAGTGATCGAGATTTTTTTCGGTGCTTTCAATAGAAATATGTTTGAAGGCGGGCAAAGAGGCTTGCATTAGAAACTCCGGGGTTAGGGTTGCTTTCATTGATTTGAGAAAGTCCGATTGTCATGAGCTCAGTTCAGGTGGATATAACAAGCATGCTCGTCTGTGCGATGCGAGCGCGAGTGTAACGTGTGTTTTGCAGAAAACACCAGGCAAGAAGAGATTCTGAAAATTCACTCGTTACACTCGCGCTCGCATTTTAAATCCTTCATGTTACCCACACTTCGGTGCTTTCGCTAAAAACTCTGCAATATTATTTTCTAACAAAATATAGGGAAAGCGATTTTTCGGGATGTTATTAATCATGATCACAAACGAGACTAGGCCATGGTGATCAGTTTTAATAAAGCCAGCAAGACTCGATACACCTGCCATTGAACCCGTTTTGGCACATAATTTTTTACCATGTGCTAATGCACTCATTCGAAAGGCGAGTGTGCCATCAACACCTGCAATAGGAAGCGCCGGAACTAAAGTATCGCGTAGCATGCTGTTACGATTAATGTAACTTAGCAAACGAGATAAATCATTCGGTGATACTTGGTTGTAGCGCGATAAACCTGCGCCATCGATCAAACGAATGTGCTGTAAATTAATACCAGCATTGTTGGCTAATACGGGATACATCGCTTGCACGCCATTTTCCCATGAGCCGGAGCCCCGTGAAAAATGTTGACCCATTTTTTTCAATAAAGTGTCAGCGTATAAATTGTCTGAGCGTTTGAGCAAATGAATAATAATCGTGCTAAGCGGTGCTGAAAAATGTTGTGCTACGACTTGTGCATCAACCGGTGTTTTTCCAGACATGATAAAACCGCTGACGCTAACGCCATTTTTTGCAAGCATTTCACGAATCAAGCTTTTTGCAAACATGGGCATGTTACGAATTGCTGCAGCGCGACGTTCAGTGCCTGCAAATCGTGGCACACAACCACGAACCACATACTGATTTTTTTCGTTGCTGGTAATGCTAAGTCCGCAGGCACGGCTGGTTGTGATTGCTTCATTGTAGAAAGTCGCGGCACCTGGTGGAAGGCTGGGGATAATTTCTGGTTTTTGTCCAAGGATGCGTGAAGGGACAAGACTCAGGCCAAACCGATTACGGTTAATAATAATTGAATCGAGTGGAGCGGCATAATCATAGGTTAAATCATTCCATAACCAACCGGCAGGATAAGGAATATTGTTGTAAGCGGAGTTATCAACCACTACGTTCCCAATAACGCGTGTAATACCAATTGTTTTGAGTTCGTTAACGAGACTTTTGATGTTTGCTTGTGTCAGTGAAGGGTCACCATTGAACCGGAAAATTAAATCACCGCGTAAGACACCTTGTGAAATAGCACCAGTTGCCAATAATTCTGTTGGAAAGCGATAGTGGGGACCTAAGTTTACGAGTGCGGATGACACAGTAAACAATTTTTGAACGCTGGCTGGTTCAAAATAAGCATGCGCATTTTTTGAATAATAGAGTCGACCTGTGTCTAATGATTGGATAACAACACCAATTTTTGCAGGGCCATTGTTTACTTTGGCGATTAATCGGTTAATGCCATCGGATACAGATACGCATTGAGGATAGTAAGCAGATGCGTTTACAGCTAAAAAGCAGCCTAATGCTGCGGAAAAGTATTTGACGACGCGCAAGATGAGATCTCCTTGAGAAGCGGGTTCCATGAAAGTCGATGATTAGATGTAACTTTTTTAACACTTTGTATAGACGGGGTCAATTATTAAAGAAGCGCACTTGACAAGGCAATGGCGTCAACTTAGGCATTTTTATAAAGACATCATTGCCCGCTACATTAAGTGCTTTGATGCGAGAATGAGCGTAGCGAGTGTATTTTTAGTGATGCGCATCGAGATATCCTGCAAAAAATACACTCGCTACGCTCTCACATCAAAAAATGCTTAAGTTGACGCCATTGCCTGACAAGGTGCGTGCATTTTAAGATGTCAGCATTCGAAAAATATCTTCTGCAATATCTTGTGGGGATTCTTTATCAGTATCATAGGTGTGATTTGCAATCGATTCATACAAAGGCCCGCGAATCCTATTTAATTCAACGATCGTATCAAAAGGATTTTCATGATTCAGTAAAGGTCTTGTTCCTTTGCGTTGGTTTGTTCTTTGTAGCTGTGTTTCCAATGATGCTCGTAGGTAGATAACCGTGCCGCGAGCAGAAAAGGCGGCGCGATTCTCTGGGGCTAGTACGGAGCCACCCCCAGAAGACAAAACGATACTGTCCAGAGAAGTGAGATTGTCAATCACGCTTTGCTCACGTTTGCGAAACCCGGATTCCCCTTCGATTTCAAAAATGGTCGTGATAGAGACCCCTGTCAATTTTTCGATTTCTTGATCTGAATCGTAAAAAATGAGATGGGCTCTTTTCGCCAATTGACGACCAATCGTTGTTTTACCAACGCCAAGGGGTCCGATTAAGAAGATATTTTTTTTATTCATGAGGGGGATTGTAGCATGTTCAATACACCTTCATCATCGAAGGGGTAATAAAAATCAATAATTCTCGTTGTTGTCGAGATTTTGTCGCATGTTGAAATAATTTCCCCATTACCGGAATGGCGCTTAATACCGGGATTCCTTGAGTTTGAGTCGCTTTTTCTGTCTCTAAAATACCACCTAATACAATGGTTTGATTTGTTTTAACAATGACTTGCGTTGTTATCTGCTGTGTTTGGATGGCAGGGACACCCTTTACAGTCAATGCGCTCACCTTATCTTGATTAAGCGAAATGTGCAGTAAAATATGGTTATTAGGCATTTTTTGTGGTGTGACTTCTAATCGTAAGACCGCCTTTTTAAAGCTCACGCTGGTTCCGCCGCTTAAAGTAGCTTCTTGATAAGGGACTTCCGCCCCAGACTCAATAAGGGCAGTGGCATTATTTAAGGTGGTGAGTGAGGGGCTTGAAATGAGGGAGGCATGTCCTTCCTGTTCAAGTGCCGAAATTTGCATATCCAGTAAATGATTATCAGCAAACCTTGCAATCGATAAGGTAAATTCACCGGCATTTTCATTGGTATTGGGTTGATCCATCGATAAGCCAATGATGGGAGCGGTTGATTTTGTTTCAGTTTGAAATAAAAACCCCAGCGCATTTTGATAGTCGCGATCTAAATTAATTATTTTAGCCTTAATTAAGAACTGTGGCCCTGGTTGATCCAGGTGGTGCACGAGCGCCTTAATTTGCGCAATATGCGAGCTGTCGTCTTGAACCCAGAGTTGATTGCTGTGTGGATCAACATTCAGTTCGCCATCATCAGATAAGATATGCAGTGATTTTTTTGAAATAAAATCCCCGATATTTTCTGCTTTTGAAAAATAAATAGGAATCCAGCAGCTATGTTGCACTTGAGAGATAACTGCATTCGGTATAATAGGATCAATGGCAATAAACGGGTCACGCAAAGGGAGCGAATTTTCTGCAAAAACAGTTGCGGTAAAAAAATATAGCGTTATGAAGCCAACAATAAGTTTATTCACGCTATTTTCGCCGCCAGAAAATCTAAATGATAGGTGTCTTTTTTTTCAATCTGAAGTGCAGCAAGCTGAATAGGCCATGCATTTTTCTTTAATAGCGCCATTAAACGAAACAAGGAAAAATAATTTCCGATAGTCATTACTTGAAAATGTAAGTCTTGATTCGTAGTGGTGGGCTGTATGCTTTGTATTGAAAATCCAGCTTTTTCAATCAGGATTGATAATTCCGATGATAATTGATCTGTTGTTTTAAGGGATTGCACATCCACATAGAGAGGATTATTTTTATCATGAATAATTTGCAGCTGTTTTTGTATTGCAATGTCTTTTGTTTGCAGCACATCATCTTTTTCTAGGGTATTTAAAATAAGCAACTTTTCATTTTTTAGTGCATAATAATTTTTTAAGGTGCTATTGAGTAATAAATAATAAGATAATAGCGCTAAAAAAATAGATAAAAAAACAAATAAGATCGTTTCCCGACAATATTTTTTTCTGAAAAAAATCATGTTGTCACCTGTATTGAAAAATTAAAAAGGGCTTTATTACCTTCTGAATTATGTACATCTGATAAAGAAACTTCTTTTACAGAGAGGTCTTTTTGGAGTTTTTGTGTGTAGTTATGTGCATCAGATAACCCGCTGCTTTCTCCGATTAACACATTCTGTTTATCAGATAAAATTAACGTGGTCAGTGTCGCTGTTGTGGGTAAGTCGTTTGCAATCAGCGTTAACGCATTTTCAAGGGCCATTATCTTCGCATTCGCCATTTTTTTAGCAGATTGCAATAATAGTAATTTTTTTAGACGTGTCTGATTGTTTTGAATAGACTGCAATGGAATGTTTGCGATCCCATTTTTTAGTGTGTGTATATCAGTGGTTATAACACGCATTTTTTGCTTTAAATGTAAGTGTAATTCACCTACTAGTAGCGTCATAAAGACAATAAAAAATAACGAAATAAAAACACATTTTTTTCTATAACGGCAGATAGCCTCAGTACGCCATGGCAGTAAATTAATGCTCATGATTTTTCCCAGCTTGCCAATGCAGTATTGCAGCAGAGTGGTATCTCAATCAGAGAAATTTTTTGAGAATTCCATTCAGCTTTTAGGTTTATTAATAATGAAGCAATAGGATATTCAGGGTTATTTTCAAGATGAATAAAATAAAAAGGATGGTTAAATTGTATCATTAATGATAATTGCTTGAGTTGGGATGGTAATAATTTTTCGCAATGAAAAATCTTGCCGTGATGAATAATGGTGAATAAAAACCCTTGTTCGGTTGGTAGTAAAGCATAGCAATTTTGAACGCCTGTTTTTTTAATGAGTTGCCGTACAAGCGCAAACAGAGTGGGTTCAATGGCTTTGATTGTAATCTGATAACTTGCAAAGAGCTTTTTAAGGCCATCAATAGTGGCTTTTTGTGCTGCAATAATTGTTATTTCTTGTTGATCATCTTTTACATGTTTTTCATAATCCCATAATAACGTACCCGCAGTACTACCAAAAAGTTGCATGAGACGTGAAGATAAGAAAATGTTGAGATCATCATCAGATAATCCATGATCAGCACTGATTTTTTGAAATAAGGTTTCAGTAGGAGGGATGCCAATAATTAATTCTGATTTTTTTGGAAGTTGTTTTGCAAGACTGTGCAGTTCAGTATTATTGCAGTGATTTGCGCAATATTTTGATTTTAGAGAAATTCCAAGGGGTTGCATAAGCACTCCATAATATAAAAGGGGTATTTTAGTGAGGTTGTGTAAATTCTCAATACCGTGTTTTGTATCAAGTTGTGCTAAAATTAGGGTCTCTGTTGTCTACTTGTTGTTGCTGAGAACTGCATGAAAAAAATGAAACGTCATCTGGCGCCTATTTTTATTAGTATTTTTCTTGTTATCGGTGTCTTATTTGGCGCAGTTTATTTATACGCTGAAATTGCATTGCCCGATGTGTCGGTATTGAATGATGTGCATATGCAGCAGCCACTGCGTATCTACAGTGCCGATGGAAAGTTAATGGCAGAGTACGGGGTCAAACGACGCACGCCAGTGGCAACAAAAGAAGTACCCCCTTTATTAATTCAAGCAATTCTTGCAACAGAAGATTCACGATTTTATTCACATTCTGGTGTCGATATTATTGGTGTTGTGCGCGCTGCTATTGCGGTGATTACGACGGGTCGTAAAGTACAAGGCGCGAGCACAATTACGATGCAGGTTGCCAGAAATTTTTTCTTAACGCCTAAAAAAACCTATTCACGAAAAATCAAAGAAGTGCTGTTGGCGATGAAAATCGATCATGCTTTCAGCAAAGAAAAAATTTTAGAGTTGTATTTAAATAAAGTATATTTTGGTAATCGTGCTTATGGTGTGGTTGCAGCAGCCCATGTGTATTATGGAAAATCGCTCGACCAACTAACTTTAGCGCAAATGGCTATGTTGGCAGGATTGCCGCAAGCACCTTCACGTAATAATCCCATGAAAAACCCTGTGAATGCATTAGACCGCAGAAATCATGTACTAAAACGAATGTTGGATGTTGGTTTTATTAATCAAGCACAATGCGATGAAGCGATTAAAGCACCACTTACCGCAAAATATCATGGTCATCAGGTGGAGTTGAATGCACCCTATGTTGCAGAAATGGCGCGACAAGCTGCGGTAACAATGTATGGTCCACGTGCTTATGATGAAGGATTAAATATTTTTACAACGGTCCAATCCAAGTTGCAAAATGATGCAACTAATGCGCTACAAACAGGCTTGGTTGCCTATGCAAAGCGCCATGGTGTTATGGGAAAAAATGGGTTGCCTAAAGTGCAAGGGGCAATGGTCGTGATGAACCCACAAACAGGCGCTATTTTAGCGTTAAATGGGGGGTATGATTTTGATGCGAGCTCATTTAATCGTGCATTGCAGGCAGAGCGTCAGCCAGGTTCTAGTTTTAAACCTTTCTTATACTCGGCAGCCTTGGCAAAAGGGTATACCTTATCGAGTGTGATTAATGATGCACCCATTATGATTCGTGACTCTGGTGAAAACACTTGGTGGCGTCCAGAAAATGATACTTTGCAATTTTATGGTCCAACACGCTTGCGTGTGGCACTTGCTGAATCGCGGAACTTGGTATCCATTCGTTTATTGAAAGCAATCGGTATTCCTTACACACTGGATTATTTGCAAAAATTTGGATTTGATCCGCATCAATTGCCGCATGCCTTATCGATGGCCTTAGGCAGTGGCGTGATTACACCGATGCAAATTGCAAGTTCTTATGCTGTTTTTGCGAATGGGGGTTATCAGGTATCCCCTTATTTTATTGAAAAAATTACGGATCAAAAAAACAAAGTATTGTATGAAGTGCAAAAACCGGCATTAAAACAGGTGATCACGCCACAAAATGCTTATCTGATGACGCAAGCAATGCAAAGTGTTATTCAGACGGGAACTGCAAAAGCGGCGCTTGTTTTAAAACGGTCTGATTTAGCAGGAAAAACAGGAACAACGAATAATCAAGTAGATGCTTGGTTTTCAGGTTTTAATAGTAATTTATTAGCAACGGTGTGGGTGGGTTACGATAATAGCGGGCAATCTTTGCATGAGTATGCTGCACAAACGGCATTGCCTATTTGGATACAGTTTATGAAAAGCGCATTGGTTGGGCAGCCTTTAGCAACGATGCAACAGCCACCGAATATTGTGTCTGAACGGATTGATGTAAAAACGGGTTTGGTTGCACCAGCTAATGATAAAAATGTGATGTTTGAAGTATTTGATAAAAATGCAATGCCATTGCAGGCAACGAATACGCAATCGACGGATACAGCATCGCCAGCAGCGGACGTATATCATGGTAGTGATGGTGTGACAGAGAGTAATATTTTTTAAGCATATAGCACGCGGGCTTGGTGCGAGCATGAGCGATGTTTGGTGCGAGCATGCTCGCACCAAGAGAAGCGTTTTTTAATGTGATACAGATAATATAACAGCAATAAACACGATCAACCCCACCCACTGATTATTCAAAAATGCGTCCATGCATCTTTTTGGCATTAATCGTTGCTGATAAAAAAACAAAGTTATCGCTAAAAACAACCCCACAAAATACATTATCGAGAATTGCTCCAACAAACCAATATAGCCCATTAATAAAATAAAAATCCCTTGAAGCACACCAATTATGATTCGATCGTATTTCCCAAACAAAATGGCGGTTGATTTAATCCCGATTTTGATATCATCCTCTCGATCCAGCATGGCGTATTCCGTATCATAAGCAATCGTCCAAAGTATATTCGCAAGAAATAAGATCCATGTTGTCCCTGATAAAGCCTGATTTTCCGCTGTAAAAGCCATCGGAATTGAACATGAAAAGGCAATTCCCAATGCGAGTTGTGGAAAGTGAGTATAGCGTTTCATAAAGGGATAAATTGTGGCAATCAATACAGCGATAATAGAAATTAAAATGGTTTTTAGATTGGTTAATAATACGAGCATGAAAGCAATGGCGCATAATAGACAAAATAAATAAATGGCTTGATGTGTCTTAATTTTTTGTGCGGTGAGCGGTCGATCTTTTGTGCGTGTAATATGCTTGTCGAGTTTTCTATCAGCAATGTCGTTAATCACACAGCCCGCAGCACGCATAACAATGACACCCGCTGTAAAAATAAAAATATTTTTAAATTGTGGTGTGCCTTCAGCAGCAATCCATAAAGCCCACAGTGTTGGCCATAGTAGTAATAAAATACCAATGGGTTTGTGAAAGCGCATCAGTTGAAAATAATTTTTTATACTCATGAAATCGCCTGAAAAAATGCAGGAAAAAAGGTCTCAATTAATTCAAAAGGTTTTTCTTTGAAGTGAAAAATACTGCGACGAGAATAGTAAGCATTTTTTTCTTGATATTCAAAATCACTGCGGCTTAGAGAAGGTTCTACAAATAAAATATCCCCAATAGAGCGGTGACCAACATCTTGTAATTCATCAATGAAAGATTCTTTTGGAATGATAACAAGGCAATGCAACCATGTTTGGTCGTCATTTTTCCATTCCATATCGCGAATCCAGTTTTCTTTTTTCGGGTCCCAATTGTTAAAAAATAAGTGATGCTCGATTGTGTTGTGCGTGAATTCACGTAGGCGTTTTGTGAGGGAGTTTTTATCTGTAAACCAGTCCAGCGCAGCGTCAGATAAGGTAGTGGGGGGAAATGATTGCCAAAGGGCAGCATCAAAAAGAGACATAAGCCTCTCCTATCGTTTTTTTAGAACGATAGGGTATGGTCAAGATAAGGTCAAGTCATTATGACTTAGAGACAATAACGGGTGTACCAATATTTGCAAAGTCTTGGTTCAACCATTTTGCATCCTCAGGGAAGAGACGCACGCAACCATGGCTTGCGTTGTAGCCAGGCAAAGTTGAGCCATGAACTGCGAATCCGCCATTAAAGTGCATACAGTAAGGCATAGGCGCACCACCCTTTGTTTCAACGGGGAACTTGGATGAAATACATTCACCCCCTTGCTTGCGATAAATTTTAAAATTACCCGTTGCTGTGTTGCATGGAATACCAATATCAGCGCAATAACCTCTACCACCGGATATCGGTCCCCAATGGACCAGTTTTCCATTGGCGTCATAGGCGCCAAAGGCTTGCTTGTTTAGACTGACGTAAATCAATTTTTTACCGTGGGTATCTCGTGTTAATGGAAATGGCGAAAGCTCCATTGGATTTAAGCTGGATAAATTATCAGGTACGACAATCCAACTTCTGTAATTAAGTGGAATGTTAGTACGATTGAATCGCATGACCAGTTCACGTTGCTTAGCATTTGGAAATAATCTTTCCCAGGTATCACCGCGTTTTATTTTCACACAGGTAAAACCAGGATATCCGCATAAATTTTTCCCGTAGTACTGTGGTGCTGCCAATGCGCTTTCACTGACGCCAAGCGACCCAAAAAATAAAGCAGCAGAAGTAGCTACGACTATGCTGAGTTGTTTCATCGTTGATCCCCTTTTTGTACGGTTGAGTAATAACTAACTATGAAAGAAGTATAGTTGTTAATTAAAAAAATTCATTTTTTTACTAAAAAAGAGTGAAAACAACAGATTAGAAGGGTAGTAGCTGTTAGTAAGTAGATTAATTTGTACATATTTTACCCATATTTGAATAGTCCTTAATGTTACTTTAAGATTTTTTGCATACAATTCATAGATAGTTTATTTAAATGTGTTAAAGGAAGAGAGAGTGTTATGCGTATCTTTTCGGAAACAATGGTTCAAGCAGTGGGTGAATATCGTGGTCTGTTGCGTCGATATTTATCACAGGTAGAACGCATGGTGAAGTTGCAGCAGTTGGGTCTGCGTGATTCAGACCTATATGAAAACGAAGTGGCTTTGTATCATATGGGCCTTGCGATTATTGAAGATATTAAAGCAAATATGGCGATGGAAAACCCGAGTTATTATGCTTATTCGGGTGTGCAACAGTTCTGCGAGCATTTGCAAGAATACTTATCAAACTATGCGATTGAAAATGGACGGGTTGTGCATCGTGCACAAAGAGCATCACGTGCTGTATTAGATGCAGTACAATGGATGGGTATGTCTCGTGAACGCTTAGATGAAGGGGTTCTCAAAAAATTCTTAGATTGTAATAAGACAGTGGTTGTTAATGGGTCAAAAGAACAATGTGACCTATTACTCCAAACCCTGTCACGCCAACAAGCAGCTAACCCTGGATTTTATACGCGTATTATTGCGCACTTAGAGTCTCTTCTTGCGGGTCGTTCACAGGTTGCTGTGTAATTTAAGAAATGTCTGTATAATTTATTGTTAACGCAATGTTGCATAGGTGAATATCATGGAAGATTTCAACCAGCACTGTCCTCTTGTTCAATTCACGTGTGAGTTATTGGGTAAAACTGACTTAAATCGTGCGATTTATCAGCTGCAGCATCACAGCGGCTTCAATATGAATATGATTTTCTATTTGCTATGGCTTGCAAAGTCGTGTTTTGGCAGGCTGACGAAGCGTCAACTCAAGGCGCTTGAGGGACATATTTTAGTCTGGCATCAACGTGTTGTTGCGGAATTAAAGTATACGTATGCTTTGGTGGCGAATCATCCAGATCCGATTGCTGTTCAAATTAAACAAGCATTGCAAACAGAAATTATGCGTGCACACCATATTGAGCAACGATTATTATTTGATTCCAATATTAAAACGCAGTCCTTGCGACGTACAGCGCATCAACAATTGGCGGATGCTTGTGCAAGCCTTGTCAGTTATTGTGAACTTAAAAATGATTTCTTAATTCCAGAAGACAAAGCCGCTTTTGTTTTATTATTCACTTTTGTCTTTAATGAAATAGAAAGAGCGGATATTGAAAAGCAAGTATCGTTATTGGCAGATCAGTTTCGAGTGGTTTCAGGTCAATTAACGCAACAGGCGTTGTGGGATTAATGTTCACAGTAGGGTTTAACTGCCGAATCTAGGTTCAAGGTCATACAAACAAGCGCTCTCATTTCTTGATGCGAGCGCGAGTGTAACGAGTGAATTTGCAGGAAATTCCAATGCACATCAAACCATGCAAAAACACTCGCGCAGCGTGCAACGAAGTCCATGAGCATTTTCGAAACAAATTATCGTTCAAGATCGTCAAAAGATGAAAATTCTTTATTCACCGGGAATTGCTGATGTGCGCTATGTTCTAAGGGCTATCAAAATTGTTTTGTGCTGGTTTTTGTCTCTAGCAGCTTGCTCGCATGCCTTTAAAACAGAGGCATAGGCGCCATCGTTCGATGTCATATCACGATCTTCAGGCTTACTGCAGCATAACACCGGATTGCCCTGCTCAATGTGCGCAAGGAGTTTTTGCTGAGATAATGTTACAAATTCAGGAGCTGCATCGCCATCTATCATCACCAGCGGCACAACAGAAACTGTCGACGGCAGCTTCAACGCTTTGTTGGTTTGAGTCGCTAACTTATTAAAAAAATCTTCATGGTTTTCTGATTGAGATTTTTGACAGAAATCATCAAATTCTGACTGTGTCATCACCACTGGCACCGTCACTACCACAGGATTAACAAACTGGGACCCTGCGGCTAAACATCTTACATTTGCTTTTAAATGAGTTTCAAAACTAACTGTTTTATCATTTTTAGGGTCAAATACAATTGATACAAATAAATCACCATTTTTTACGGCACGTTGTACCTCAGGATGCTCATGCTTGCTTGTCACTACAGAAGGTAGTTGAGCGGTTACAACAGGTGAAGCGGGGTTGTTATAAATAACATTATCAATACAAATAGCGGTATACCCTGCTTTGAAATGCGCCTTCATTGAGATGAATACATTCCGAGTTGTTTGAATTATAGTGCCATCAGCCAATGTAAAATCTTCTTTCCGTCCGGCGTCATTTTTAATAGATAGTGTAAGTGCTCGGGGATCAAATTTGTTGAATTGTTCTGTGAGCCCTTCAATTTGTGCTAACAGTGTAGTTTTTTGAGTGCCTTCAGGCATCGCTCTTTCATTTCTTTTAAGACGAGCAATTTTTTCTTCAAGCAGTTGTTTTTCCGCTAAGCGCACCGTCAATGAATCTCTCGCAACCATGGCCGATTCTATTTCCCAAGAAACGGGTTCTTTTGAAACCAGATGCCAGATTGTTTTTCTTTCTTTATTGTCTGCTGTTGTTTCGCGGCGTAATTCAGTTTCTGTGCTTTTTGGTTCATCAACACCCGCCGCATTTTTTTCTGTCCAAGAAGCGTTGTAGCTTGCTGTTAGGAGATTGCGTTTTTCATCATAGACAATATTTTTTTCAGTCGTGGGGGTGAGCGTAACAGTAGATTCATCGGCAAGGTTAAGTACTTCTTTGCGGGCAGCACTAGATAATTGCGCAGCCATTTTCGTATAGTCATCTTTTGAAAATACATTCATCAGTGAATCGTATTGTTCAGAAGTCATAGGATTTAATAAACGATTGTAGGCATTCAACTCATTGAACAAGGTACGCAGTGCATTATTCGATAGGGCAGATGTGTTGCGTGTCATCCATTCATGATGTGTGTTGCTTGCTTGATCGTCATCAAAACTTAATTCAGTGTGTGTTGGCATTAAGTGTGTGCGTAAGGTAAAAATACCAGTGCGCAATGTGATAGCGTCTAGAGTTGATTGAATGTCCTCAGACGTGAGTGTTTGAAATGCTTTAAGTAATTTACCTGGATTTGTCTGATAATCTCTATCAATTAACCTTGCGGCAGCATTATTTTTTGCTGTTGTATTTAAATGATCCCAGGTTTCATTGATGGCTTTATCAAGAACATCAGGCATGCATAAAAGATTTGTTTGGGTTTCTACCACTTTTTTAATGGCAGTGGTAAATTTTTCATTTTTAGTGACCAATTCATTAGTTTGCTCTCTTGAAATGAACTCATCAAAACTAGGTGATAACCTAGCAAGGTCAGATTTTAATCTAGCGATGGCTGCATCTTGGGATTCTAGTAACCTCTTTGCAGGTGCTGTAAATAAGGCAGTAACAGCTGAGTGGTTCCTATTAGTTTTTGGGAAATAAATATCTGCTTTTTTGCGTGTAAGGCCGGTCCCAGCAATGATAGCAGCTTGTCTTGTTTTAATTTGGCGGCATAAAATTTCCACGGCAATTTTTTTTGCCGGTTCTTTAGTGTTTGTTGCATGAATGAGAGTGTCAGCTAAGCGGTCGATGGTGCGAGCGTCGTGGACGCGAATATTTTTATCTAACAACATACCTTGAGAATCTATGATGGTCTGAATTTCAGGTTCACTGATATCAAGAATTAAGTCGGCTATTTGAGTAAGTATTTTTTCTTGGGCGTACAGAATAATTGCTTCATTGGCTAGGCGTTTTTGTGTAGAGAGAGGGTCAAGTTGTAAACGTGCATGGTTATTCAAATGTTGTTGAGCAAGGGTTATTATGTCTTTTGGTGTTGCATTCTCTCTTATTGGAGGAAAATTAGTTTTCGCATAGGGAGTTTCTTTTGCTAAATCAAGAACCCTGTTAATTTCAGTATCGGTCAATACCATGTTTTTAGCTTTTAAAAAAGAGCGTAGTTTTTCATATGCTTTAGTCTGTGCAGCACTAACACGTGCTTCCATAACTGTAGCAGCGACAGCCTCTGATCGTTCTGGTTTTTCTAGATCTGTAACGGCCAGCGTTAATGCAGCTAGTTTTTCCTTTAATGCGTTTAAGGTTGGAGTTGGGAGGACTAAACTAGGAAGGTTAGCGCGTAATGTAGCACTATCTGTGGCATCTACGGCAGTTATTGTTGGATCTACCGCACGTAAAGCAGTTGTAACAAGGGTATTAATTTCTTTTTCTTTCACAGCAATTTCTGTGTGCAATTCCACTTCATGCAAAGACGCAATAAATGTATTAGGCGCGCGCTGCATATCCAGAAGCGTTTTGAGTTGATCTGATAGGTGCTGTGAATCTTCTGTTGTTGGCAAAATAATCAAGGCATTTACTTGTTCACGTTGCTGAAGTTTTAGCGGTAACGCATCGACTTCAGTTATTGTGAAGTTTGCCTCTGATAAGGCAGTATTTATTTCAGTCTGTGCAGCAACAATGCGTGTTTTCAATACCGTCGCAGAAAAAGCAGATAATGCCGAAGAAGATGATATTGTTTCTTTGCGTGATTCAAGCTGACTTTTTAAATCTTCTAGTGTCGTTTCAGCGGCTGGTATATTTTGCTCAAATATTTGTAAATCCCCGCCAGGAAAATGCTCGCTATCAAAAAAAGCTTTTATTTGTTCATTGGCTATTCTAATATTTTCGCGTAACAGCTGTGCAAAAAATGCATCTGTATGTTGTAAAATGCTTGTCAGTGTTACATTTTGATTTTGTATTTGATTAGTATCAAGCTGAAAAGGATTGTCCACCAGTGCGGTTAGTTGTTCCTTTTGAGGTGAGGCAAGTCTTTTAAAATTATTCTCAATTGCAAGAATATTATCACCAAAGCCATAGTCTTTTAATAAATTTTTTAAATGGTATTGCATGACAATATTTTGGTAGAAAACAATGTCGGTTCCCCCCGTGCCGTTTAACGTTTTGGTATAACTTCCCAGGGTATTTTTAAGGTTATCGATATTGGCTTCTTGTGAAATATTCTGAGAAAAAGCAGGGTGTTCAGTAACCATTTCTCTTGAAATAGCGGTATTTAATAGAATGCTCGTAATTACGCTTTCTTTTGCCGCAGCAATACGTTCTTGCAGAATGCTAGCAACACCATTTTCATTAAAGTCATTAATTGCGACTAATTCGCGCTGAGAGGCAGCGCCATCTTCTGCAGATCCCGCATTGAGCACAATGATGGGAATTTCATCATCAATGAGATCTGGTAGTACTGCGCGAGCAGAATCTAGAGCGCTTGTTTTTGCAGTAAGAGCCCGTTCTTGTAGTATTTTTGCGGCTAATGACACTGGGTTTTCAGCTAAATTTAACTTAGCGCTTTCTTCAGGAGAGAGTTTTCCCGATGCTGTTATTTTTTTAAGTTCGCTCTGAACAGCCGTAATTTTGCTTTCTTTTACTAAGAGAGCATGCTTCTGTTGCGCAGCATTAACAGCATTGGATGCACGTTCTATTTTCCCATCTATTTTAGAAAGTTCAGGTAAAGACATGTTTATAAGGGCATCCTCTTCTGGAAAATCCAGATGCTTTATTAAGGCGGATAAACTCGGAAAATTTTTTGGATAGCCGGGCAGTTGAGTTAAAGCATTATCCAGTGCCTCTAGGGCAGCAATAGTGCTATCTAAATGTTCATTGAGTTGACGCGTTTTTTCATTTAATACATCACGAACTCGTTCCAGAAAATCATCAATATCAGTTATTGCCGTCGAAAATGCTGCTTTTTTCTCCTCAGGAACGCCAAGTGCCGCTAAGGTGGCCGGGTCAATTGCTTTACCACTTTCCAAAACAGATATCTCTGTATCCAATAGTGTTTGAATAGCTTTCTGGGTTAATGTATTAAGCGCATCAGGCGCTAATGCTAAAGTTAAGCGAGCGCTTGCATCAATAATACTTTGTGCAGAAGCGGTTGCGGCTGGCGTGATTTTCTCGTTCGCAGCAGTGCATGCATCATCCATTCGAGCATCTTGGACCGCTTGAATTTCGGCTGGGGTAATGTGCTCACGAATAGTGGTTATATACTGTTGGTTTAGCGTGTTAATTGCTTTTTGCAATTCCAGCAGTTTGTCGGGATTTTGATTGAGGCTTTCATTAGAGAGCGCATTAATCTTTGTTATAATGTCGCTTGTTGCTTCAATAAGTCTATTTTGTTCTGTTTCAGCGTGTCTTTTTTCAGCAAGATCTTGTTGGTATTTTGCTTTTCTTGCTTCACCTATCTCTGTGTTTAATTCAGTTATTTCAGCAGCAGTTGCTGCCAACACGTCTTGAATAGCTCTTTTATTGTTTTGCGTAGCATCAGCTAATTTGTCAGATAAAAACACCTGAAGTTTTTCTTCCAGTAGTGCGATGCTTGGTAAAAATTGTGCATGACTTGTTTCATTGAGTGCTAAGACTGTTCTTTTTGCTAGAGCAAGGTGTTGAGTTAAAGTTTGGGTGTGCATTGTCATTTCGGCTTTCCAACGTGCATCTGAAATTTCTTTTTCTCTAGCTTGGATAAGTGGGGTAATGTCAAACGTAATACCTAAAGAAGTTTTTTCTCTATTGTAGCTTTCAATAAAATCTTGTATTCCTTGTTGTAATATCACTAATTGATCTTTAATAGGTATTTCAGAATTAATTGTAAGGGCTGAGCTTAATTGAGCTTTTATAAGCGCTAATTCGACAATTTTTTTTACGTCTTTCTGCATTTTTGAGAAAAGCGCTTCTTCTTTTTGTTTTGTTGGTTCATTAAGATCATTTATTGAAGTTAATAGCGCAGATGCTTTTTTCTTGAAGCTTTCAAAAAATGCTGTTGGATCTTCGATTGCATCTGCTTTGTTTAATTCAGCCACTAAATCTGCTTGTGTTTTTTTGAGTGTGCTAATCTGAGCTGCAATAGTCGTTTTTTTAAAAGCATCGAGAAGTTTTTTTCCGTCGGGAAGTGGGATAGGAAAATTTAGCTCTTCATTAAGTTGATCATCTGTTTTCTTGATTAGATAATCAAATGCGAGCTTCAAATCGCCATTAAATATTGTATCAATCCAACGACAAAACGTTATGAGATGCTCAGCTATAGGTGCTCGAAAAAAAGATGAATAATTTGTAAATTCTTCCGTGCGTTCTCTGAACTCGTTTAACAGTTCTGCGAGATGAGCTGGCCCAGTGTAAGCGGTTTGACCTATATTCGGGAGGTAAAAATATAGCGGTGCTCCTTTAACCAGAGCTTCAAAAAATTTTTCGTAAAAAGAGGAATCATCTTTGATGGTAATAATGCTTTCATTGTTATTATCAAGGCCAGTCAATGTGAGTTCTGTAAAGACTAATGCCTGTAGAGAAGCTTCCCGTGCACCTTTGAGTGCACCTTGAATGTCACTTTTTTTAGGCGAGAAAGCAGATGGGTTGCTCCCTATATCTTTGTAGTCTTCTGGCAATTCAAAAACGATGGCATGAGCTGTAAGAGGCATATTTTCTCGCAAAGTGCTGTTAGTGGGCTTTTGTTAAAAATTAACTGAAACCTGTACTAATTATGGACCATATTTAAATAAATATTAGGCCTTTCACATTAAGAACACATTAATTAACCGTAGTTTTTGATGCGAGCCGCGCGCGTAGCAAGCGATTTTCAGGGTCAATAGCCCTCAATTTCCTGCAAACACTCGTTACACTCGCGCTCGCATCAGAGCACTTAATGCAACAGGCAATGACGTCTCTGTAAAACGCTTAAGTTATGGCGCCATTGCGTGTTTGACATCCGGTTGCTGCAAAGAAGTCTCTCTCGTCACCATTGCTATATTTGGCGCGGCAGTAGAAAAAAGCGATGCGTCATAGTGTGCTGGATTGACGGCTTCATCACGGGGTCTTTTTCTTGAGGCATTTTCATCACAGTCTGTTTCTGTTTGCGTACCCATTTCCCCATGTGTCATCACGGGCATTTTGTATTGGTTGACACGACTGAAATACCACATTTTTAACTCAGTCAAAAACTGTTGTTCTTCAGGTGTTTTTGCAGCCAGTAATAATTTTTCTGTTGCTGACATTGCCTCTGGCAAAGATAATTTCGCTTGGTCTCGATGATCAAGAATGAGAGAGTCGGTACTGTTATAAAATACGTGGGCCAAATACATCTGATACGTTAATCTATCTTCTGGAGATAAGCGGGAGGGCATGTATCGTCCCATGATACGGATCGCAAGTGTT
The DNA here is from genome assembly GCA_030680235.1 of Coxiellaceae bacterium. GTDB lineage: Bacteria > Pseudomonadota > Gammaproteobacteria > Coxiellales > Coxiellaceae > 2-02-FULL-42-43. The sequence goes on along the minus strand of JAUXWQ010000057.1, from coordinate 53,093 downwards.
TGATAAATAGGATTAACAGAGGCAAGCTTACGAACTACTTCATGCTTTCGGGAATTATCGAGCAAGTGAAAACTTCTGCATAAATGTTCTGTTACTTGTTCTCGTTTTTTCTCCTCCTCTTCATTTTTTTTCGCAAATTGTAATTTATATAAGGCGGCATTCGCATCATAGTGTCGGTTATCAGGATAGGCTTCATTTAGCTTTTCTTCCTTTAGGGCCGAAAATAAAGCGGAATTTTCTTGAAGAAAGCGTAAGTTGGCTTCAACACGTTCTATTTGATGTGGGCTTAATTGGCCCAATAAACGTGCATCATGATTGGAAAATAAAAAAGGCGGTTCGCCCCATTTTTTACGCAATGATTTTACTTGTTTTCCTAAGGTGTTAGCTGGAAGGGCTGCAAAATCGTTTTCATCCAATCTTAACCATCGTGTTTGGTTTTCATAATGTTTATGGGTACCTAAACATAAGGCAGGTATGGGTGGCATGTTGGGTTGTTTTTCAAGCAAAATACTCAGCGAGTGTGTGGCAGTACCAATCGTAAAAGTACTCGCATTATTTTCAAAAATTTCTTTATCTTTCTTTTTATTAAAAAAAGTAGTTGCTTCTTCCCAGAAGAGCGCATCTTGGCGGAGTAGCTTGGCTAATGCGATAGTATCCAGCACATCGATTAGGGCATCGTGTGATGCGCCAGTGTTGCAATTATTTGCTCTGGCAAGATACTCAAGCTTAAAAGAATGTTTCCCGTCTTTTATAGGCCATTCCAATAAATCGCGGCGAATTTGAAAAGCCAACAACACGATTGGAAAAATATCCATGCGAGCGCAATGATTCGCATATTGATGACGGTAGGGTGGTAATAAATGCTTAAAAAATGAGAAGCGAAGAAATTCATCGTCAAAACTGAGAGAGTTATAGCCAACACTTATTGTGCCGGGCGTATTCATCAGGTCATAAATTTTTTGAATAGCATCATATTCCGAAACGCCCTCATGAAACATAGCGACTGATGTGCGATTAACGACCAAAGCTTGTGGGCTTGGAATAGTGTCTTCACTCAATTGGACGCGAATATTGTGTCGTTCAAGCTCTTCAAAGTTTTGATCAAGACGCACGGCCGCAAACTGCAGTATTTGATCAAAAGCAGGTGACAGACCAGATGTTTCCAAATCATAAAATAAATAGGTGGTTGGTGGCAGTGGATTATCTAGTCGCATTAGGGTCCCTTATTAATTTTATGGTTTCAGCCGCAATTCCCCGTGAATAAAAAATTTTCATCTTTTGGTGAATTGCGCTGGTTTCGGATCGTCATCTTCGCTGCTATCGTCCATTAATAACAGTGGTGGCGCAGTATTTCTTACGAAACGATGACGCTGAATGCTTGGTGCATACGCACCGCGCGTTACGTTTTGTTGTGACGTTGGTGGAATATTTTGCATCATGCAGTGCAAAATCCCTATAAATGCTGCTAAATCACTGGGCTTTGCATCTTGGGGGTATTTTGGAAAAGGATCGATTTCTTGTCTTAGCGTGACTGTTATCGGGCCTATTTGCGTGCAAGTCAGAAGTGATATCCAATTGATCACCTCTGTATTTAACAACATTTCAAATCGACCTCTTAATCTATTTTTTGAAGAAGGCGTGTGTAAGGCAAAAAATTGTAGGGTGCGCTCACCCAGCATCATTGCGGTGTTGTGCCGCATTTCTGCGGCACCTAAATTATCAGCGCGTTGTGGATCTTTATCCATAGGATGTAAATTATGGCTTTCTCGATGCAACCATTCTGGATACGATTGTTTTTCCATTGGAAAATAATTAGGGTCTTTTGCGTCAGCGTATCTGAAGGGCGCATTGGCCATTTTTGTGAGAGCGGTCACCATTTCGGCTGAAAAATAAGTGCTATTTTCTTCTAGCGATTCTGTCACTTCTTCTTTTGCAGAACGGTATTTGCGACCACGTCTTTCTTGCGGGGGCATTTTTTCGGCATGATGTAATCCCATTACCGTATTTTGATCAGGCGTACGACGAGATATCATGCGTAGCGGGACATCTGTATTGTTAATAACAAGCCAAGCACCTTCTTTTATTTTTTTTGGTGTGGCGCGAAATTTTTCACGTGCTGCATCTGTATTATTGGCACGTTCAATTGAACCGGCATCATAAAGAATGGGACGTTCTTCTCTTGTTAAAGCATTTTTTGTCGGCGATAAGGGGTAATACTCATAATAAGCGGGATCTTTACCATCGACTTGAATGGAAAAAGGATAGGATCTCCTCGAAACAAGTTGAGATTCCCCATATTTTCCAGTGACCACGGCTTTGCCTTCAAGGAGCGCAATGTGTGCTAAGTCACTGACATCGACAGCAAAAGGAGATTCACTGTCACCATCGGGAAGTTTGTATTGCATGGCAAAGCCATTGTCTTTTGAGATAACCACATGCCCAGTAATATCACTGCTTGGGCAGTATCGCATGTATTCATTTTTAGAGAGGGCTGAAAAATTTGTGGCAGTAAAATGGGGTAAGTAGGAAGTTGTGTGATCAGAAGACGAAATATCATTCGGTTCATGTCGCATCATAGCCAATTCCCTTTGGTTAGAAATTTTGCACCTTATAAAATGCGTGCGCTCAATCAATGTGCATGGCTAGATATTTCCATATCTTATAAACAATAACAAGCATGCCCGCATAAATCTGAGGTGTAACAGTATTACGCTGTTTCAAAAAATGCTTTAATTTGCTGCAGTGCAATGCATTGATCCCCTGCGGCTGCTTCTCGAATTTTCATTGTGGGATGGTGCATAATTTTGTTAATTAATTGTGTGCCAAATTCTTCAATTACAAGATGTGGGTCAATACCGCGTTCTAATTGACGTAAGGCTTTTTGATATTCCGCTTCACGAATTTTTTCCAAGCGATCACGATATTGTGTAATTACATGACGCATTTGAAAAACACGCATCTTTTTTTCAAATAATTCAGCATGAGATTGTATAATGCTTTCGGCTTCTTCTGCTGCAGTTTGTCGATTATCGATATTTTCGGTGATAATTTTTTGCAGATCGTCAATATTATAAAGATGCACATTGTCTAAACCTGCAGCTTCCGGTTCAATATCGCGTGGCACGGCTAAATCAATTAATAACAAGGGATTATTTTTCCTGGAAAATAGGGCACTTTCAATCATGCCTTTTCCTAAAATGGGTAATTGACTGGCTGTTGCTGTAATAACAATATCTGTATTTTTTAAAGCAGATGGAATTTCTCGCATGGGAATAGCATGTGCATTCACGTCTGTTGCAATACGTTTTGATTTTTCAATAGAGCGATTTGCGATAGCCATTTCTTGAATAGATTGGCTTTGAAAGTGTTTTGCGATTAATTCAATGGTTTCGCCAGCGCCAACAAATAAAACACGTTGCTTTGTTAAATCTGTAAAAATTGTTTTTGCCAATTGTGTAATCGTGTAAGCCAATGACACAGAATGCACACCAATGTTTGTATTCGTGCGCACATATTTACTGGTTGCAAATACGGTTGGAAATAATTGTTTAAAGAGAGTGCCAATAGCGCCATTATTTTCTGCTGTGAAATAAGCTTCTTTTAATTGGCCAAGTACTTGAGGTTCGCCGATAATCATGGAATTTAATCCACAAGCAACGCGCATCAAATGCATAACAGCATCATTATTGTGATGCGAATAGGAAAATACATTTAAATCAATGTCACTAATAGATTTTTCTGCAAGTAGCCATGATGGAATAATGCTTGATGGAATATTGTTGGTGTAAATTTCTGTGCGATTACAGGTAGATAAAATCATAGCTTCTTGTATATGTGGATCGTTTAACAATGATTTTAATGCGGTGGGCAGTTGTTGTGGAGTAAAGCTTACCCGCTCACGGATATTGAGAGGTGTGGTGTGATGATTAATGCCAAAAATATGTAACATGACTACCTAAAAATGTAATACTTGGCGAGTGTAAAATTCCATATCATCGATACAGAGGTAGCTAACACAAGCGGAATTAAATAATACGCTTTGAAAAAAACACTGGCGCTGCAGAGCGACAAAAAAACACCGAAATTAATGGATGCGCCAATAGCATTGCTTCCAATATATTTTAGAAGCTCATGCGGGGTAATTTTTTTACCGGTATTAAAAGTAAATGTACGATTTGCAAGCCAGTTAAAAGTCATGGCTGTCATAATGGACATTATTCTAGCAAGCGCGTAGCTCACATCATGATGTAATAGCGTGAATAAGCCTGTATCAATAATGAAACTCGTTCCGCCCACTATGCCAAAGCAGGCGTATTCTACGGACAGTATTTTTTTGATTAGTGTCATCATGCCAGGTAGTATCCTTTTTTTGACCAGGGAAGTCACGTATATCATGCCCAAAAGTGAAGCTGAAACAGCAGTAAAAATGCATTATACGGCACTTGGTACAGAATCGCTGCAAAACGCATAGGCAGTTTTAATGCGCAATTAAGCGCGCTTGAACATTTTATTTTAAGCAATGCTAGATGGAGGCGATGGAAGTGGAAGCGACAGCGACCACGCCAATCTCAAAGCGTTTCCAATACCTTGAAATAGGAAGGATCTACATAGCAAGCCATTTCTTTTCCCTGTTCTTCTGCCGTATATTGTATTGCTCGAAATAAAAAATCAGATTGATACAAGTATTGCTTAAAATAAAGCACAGCGCCAAAAGATGAAAATTTTTTGTTCACGGGGAATTGCTGCCAATATTGCTGCCAAACCATTTGACACCTTGAGACGGGTCCATTACCATGGCCTTCGTTTTAGAACACTTTGAAAGAGTACTCCCATGAAAAGAACATTTCAGCCAGGTAAATTACATCGTCAACGTACACACGGCTTCCGTGCGCGTATGGCAACTGTTGGTGGTCGTCTTGTATTGAATCGTCGTCGTGCAAAAGGCCGTAAACGCGTTAGTGTTTAATTTTTCCTTTTTGTCGAAGCAGCGCATTAAGCGTGCTGCAGAATTTGATATGATTATGAAGACAGGAAAGCGCATGTCGTTTTCCTGTTTTGCGTTGTGCTTTAAGCAATCGGATCATGCAACCTGCCGATTAGGTATGATGATTGCTAAGCGACATTGTCGATTGGCGGTGCGACGAAATCGCATCAAGCGCCAGATTCGCAACTATTTTCGACTGCACCAATCAACCTTGCCCAATGTGGATGTTGTTTTCTTGTTGCGCGCATCAACAAACAACATGACAGATGAAGAGCAGATGACATGTATAGAATCGCTATTCGAAAAACTCATCGCGCAATTCAATGGTTCTGTCTCCAGTTGATTTCTATTTATCGTTGTTGTATCAGCCCTGTTTTAGGTAATCATTGCCGTTTTTATCCAACCTGTTCACAATACGCAATCGATGCTTTTTCAACCTATTCAATTTTTAAAGCATTTTATTTAACGGGGCGACGACTAGTGCGTTGTCATCCTTTTTGTAAGGGCGGTGTTGATCCGCTGCCTTGAGTGTTTGTAGAAGTGCCGATCCAAGTGATGTATTTGATGAGGAAATGTTATGGAATCTAGAAGAACGATATTGTATTTCGTGTTGGCCATTTTGGGTGTCATGGTTTGGCATGCATGGACGCTTGATCATCCTGCTTCGGCAGTTGCAGCAACGTCCGCGCAAGTGGCAGCTTCCGCGCATCCTTCTGATTTTGCACCAGCGTCCTATGGCGGCACGAATGCATCGCCTTATCAAGCAACCGCAAAAAATGCAGTGGCGGTAACAGCGCAAAGCAAATTCATTTCAGTGAAAACCGATGTGATCGATGCGCAAATTAATTTGCGTGGTGGTACGGTCGCGAATTTGAAATTGTTGAAATATCCTGTCTCATTGCAAGATAAAAACACACCGGTGCAAATTTTAAATGCCAATCATGACAATTTGTATGTTGCGCAAAGTGGATTAAGCACTGCAAATGAAAAAACGGTTGCACAACCCGTCATGTTCAATGCATCGCAAACAACATACGCATTGGCTGATGGTCAGAATCAATTGGTGGTAACTTTAAATGGCAAAACCAATAATGGTATTGCTGTTCAAAAAACATTAACGTTTACGCGTGGCAGTTATGCGATCGCAACCGCGATGAAATTAACGAATGATTCTGGTACAACATGGAATGGTAATATCTACAATCAAATTACGCGACGTGATATTCCAGCAACGGGGGCAATGGCATCGCGTTCTTACAATGGCGCTTCGGTTTCAACACCCAGCACGCCTTACAAAAAATTAACCTTTGCTGACATGAGTGAAAGTGATTTTTCACGCGACGTGCAAAACGGTTGGGTTGCGATGCAACAGCAGTATTTCTTGAGCACGTGGGTGCCAGAACACAATCAAACTTTGCATTATTATTCGCGCTCATTTGGTAATGGCGAGCATGGTGCCAATAATATTTTCATTCTGGGTTATTTAAGCCAACCGATTGCTTTAGCACCCAATGCAAATACCACCTTCAATGCCACATTATATGTGGGGCCTGAAATTGCGAAAAACTTGCTACCACTTGCAAAAGGCTTAGATTTAACGGTTGATTATGGTTGGTTGTGGCCGATTTCTAAATTCTTATTTTGGTTGATGAGCAAAATTCACCATTACATCGGTAACTGGGGTTGGTCGATTATTGCCGTTACTATTTTAATTAAAGTAGCGTTTTACGGGTTGTCGAATAAAAGCTATGCATCGATGGCAAAAACGCGTGATTTGCAGCCAAAAATAAAAGTCTTGCGTGATCGTCATGGTGATGACAAGCAGTCGATGTCAAAAGCAATGATGGATTTATATCGCAAAGAAAAAATTAATCCGTTGGGTGGTTGTTTGCCAATGGTGGTTCAAATCCCGGTTTTTATTGCACTGTATTACGTGTTAATTGAAAGTGTTGAGTTACGTCAAGCCCCCTTCATTTTATGGATTCATGATTTATCTGTAATGGACCCCTATTTTATTCTGCCAGTGTTGATGGGTTTGAGTATGCTGTTACAGCAAAAATTGAGCCCGCCGCCACCCGATCCAATGCAAGCAAAAATGATGATGTTTTTGCCACTCGTATTCACTATATTCTTCTGCACGTTCCCTGCGGGGTTGGTACTGTACTGGTTAACGAATAACTGCGCGTCTGTGCTGCAGCAATGGATTGTGATGAAGCGCCATAAAAAGAATAAGTGACGGTTAACAGTGATGGTTAACAGTCACAGTCACGACACCATCGTTGCAATGTCAACACCGCCTGGACGTGGCGGTGTGGGTATTGTGCGAATCTCGGGTGTCGATGCAAAAACCATTGCAGAGAAAATCTGTCGTAGAGACACGATTTATCGTATCTCAGAACGCAGCATCCTGCGTGCTACTTTTTATGATCAAGATCATGCGCCGATTGATAATGGCCTTGTGTTATTTTTCGAAAACCCCCATTCTTTTACGGGTGAAGACGTTGTTGAATTACAAGCGCATGGATCGCCGATTGTTTTAGATCAATTGATTCGCGTTGCTATTTTGTATGGGGCACGATTGGCAGAGCCTGGTGAATTTTCAAAGCGGGCATTTTTAAATAAAAAAATAGACCTGGCGCAAGCAGAAGCCATTGCCGATTTAATTGCAGCAAACTCAGAACAAGCGGCACGCTCCGCAGTACGTTCATTACAGGGTGAGTTTTCAAAAAAAATTCATACCTTACAAAATAGCCTGACGCAATTGCGTATTCAAATTGAAGCCATGATCGATTTCCCTGAAGAAGAAATTGATTTTTTAGCGGATCCTGCTGTAGGTCAATTATTGCAAAAAACGATTGATGCTGTGCTGCATGTCAGAAATACTGCAAAACAAGGTGTTTTATTGCAAAGTGGTTTGCGTGTTGTGATTGTTGGAAAACCCAATGCGGGGAAATCAAGTTTATTAAATTACTTGAGTGGTCGAGAGTCTGCCATTGTAACGGCTATTCCTGGCACTACACGAGATGTGTTGCGTGAGTCCATTCATATTGATGGCATGCCTTTACATGTTGTGGATACGGCGGGATTGCGTGAAACGGATGATGTGGTTGAGCAAGAAGGTGTGCGTCGTGCCTATGCGGAAATGGCGCAAGCAGATTTGGTATTGTGGTTGGTTGATGCAAGTGAATATGATTGTCCTGATAAGGCAGACTTAAGTAAGCATGCAGCGGGCGCATCAATACTACTTATCAAAAATAAAATAGATTTAATCGATGATCATCCTGAAGTGATTGAACACAGGGAATTCACAGAAATAAAAATTTCCATTCAAAAAAATCTTGGGATGGATTTATTAATTCAAGCCATTAAAAAAATCGTGGGTTTTCAGTCTATTGAAACCGATGGTTTTATTGCGAGACGTCGACATGTTGATGCGATTGAACGGGCTTATCAATTTTTATTGCATGGGCAACAGCAATTAATAGAATATCGTGCGGGTGAATTGCTTGCAGAAGATTTGCGCCAAGCGCAATTGGCTTTGTCAGAAATCACAGGAGAATTTTCTGCAGATGATTTGCTCGGTAAAATATTTTCAAGTTTTTGTATAGGAAAATAAGTCGATCGTGCTAATGGGACTGGGTTCTCGTAAGGACTCCTTCCTGTTATAATTCCCGGCTTACAACTAGAATTGAATGCTATTCCAATGCAAATTAAAAATTATAAAAACCACTTATTGATTGCAATGCCTTCACAACAGGGCGATTTTTTTGCGAAATCGGTTGTGTTTATTTACGAATATTCCGAAAAAACGGGTGCGATTGGATTTACTGTCAATAAACCGTTATCTGCAACGTTAGGGAATGTACTCGAGCACTTAACGATTGTGGTTGCAGATAACAAGATAAGCGATTCGCCAGTTTTTTCGGGTGGCCCCGTTGGGCCTGATCAAGGCTTTGTGATTCACGACCGGATGAGTCTTGCAGAAAATGAAGAGGATCGTGAAGTGACCATTTCGACCTCACGTGAAATTTTGCAAGACATAGCGGATGGTAAAGGTCCTGATCATTTTATTGTTACCTTGGGGTATGCTGGCTGGGAGCCAGGGCAATTGGAAGAAGAAGTGCAGCAAAATGACTGGCTTGTTGTGCCCCTTGAAAAATCGATTCTCTTTGACGTGCCAATAGCGTCACGTTGGACAGCGGCTGCGAAGTTATTGGGCGTTGATCTAAATCAGTTGTCGAGCCATGTGGGGCATGCTTAGTGGCTCAGGAGTTAATTCATGCACGTTCCTAAGTATCATAAAAGTATTCTTGGTTTTGATTTTGGACTCTCAAAAATTGGTGTTGCAGTTGGTCAAATGATTACGCAATCTGCGAATCCGCTTGCAATTTTAAAAGCCAATCGAGGGGTACCTGAGTGGACCTTGATTCAAAAAATCATTGATGAATGGGCAGTGGATGCGCTGGTCGTTGGCTTGCCACTCAATATGAACGGTACACAACAGCCGATCACCCATAAAGCGCGTGCATTTGGCGAGGCATTAAAAAAACGCTTTGAATTGCCAGTTTATTTTTCGGATGAGCGGTTAACAACAGTTGCTGCGCGTGATGAAATGCATACGCATGTTAAGGGTCAAGCTCGTTTTGCAAATGTTGATAGTGTCAGTGCGAAATTGATTGTAGAATCGTGGATGGCTTCGCAGTGACAAAGGATTGTACATGTTAAGATCAAAATTTAAATCTTCAAAAGCACCCCATATCCATCACCTACTAACCATGCGTTCGCTTGATAAGGCATCGATTACGTATTTGCTTGATCGTGCTGAATTTTTTTTGAAAGACGTGGTTGAGAAAAATGGTGTCTTAGATACCTTAAAAGGCAAGGTGGCCGCTAATTTATTTTTTGAAACGAGCACACGCACCCGAAATTCCTTTGAAATTGCAGAGCATCGCTCAGGCATGATCGTCTTGTCGCCAGACATGAAGCAATCTTCAACGGCAAAAGGGGAGTTGTTGATCGATACCATTCAGAATTTAGAAGCCATGGGCGTTTCGCTGTTGATCATTCGGCACAGCGATAATCATTTGGCACAATTTTTAGCGATGGAGCTGCGTACCAGTATCTCCGTGATCAATGCAGGAGATGGTCATAATGAGCATCCAACGCAAGCATTATTGGATTTATTAACTATTCGACAGCACTTTGCTGACTTTTCCAAGTTGACGGTTGCCATTGTAGGTGATGTGTCGCATTCCCGGGTGGCGCGATCGTTAATCATTGGATTGCAATTAATGGGTGTTTCAACAATACGTGTGATTGCGCCGAAAAATTTTGCGCCAACGGGTGATGATGATTTTTCCTCAGCAGAAATTTTTGATGATATGAACGCGGGATTGGTAGATGTCGATGTTGTGTATATGTTGCGCATTCAGAAAGAACGTATGGCAATAACAGAGCATCCAAAGGACGAACCGTATTTCCGTGAATATGGACTAACAGAAGCGCGTTTGGCGCTTGCAAGACCAACGGCGATTGTTATGCATCCGGGCCCAATGAATCGGGGCATTGAGATTGAATCTTCCGTTGCAGATGGGCCGCAATCTGTTATCCTGCAGCAGACGAAAAATTCAGTAGCGGTCCGGATGGCGGTTATTGAAACAGTTCTTTGTAGGCCGTGACTGTGACAGTGTCCGAGGTTTAAATCAAATATAGGCTTTAATTTAAGGAGCGCGCACGCTCCAAGCGCCAGCTAGTTTTATGCTATTTTGAAGAGCCTTAGACGCTGTCACAGTCACTCTTAGAGTCACAATTTTCAAGGATGATCATGACGACGGAATCTATCGAAGTGTTAACACTCTGGGAAAAATGTTTAGATTATTTGCGTGATGAAATTCCCTCGCAAAAATTTAATACATGGTTACGACCGCTACAAGCGGATCAAGAAAAAAACACATTAACTTTGTTAGCACCGAATCAGTTTGTACTTGATTGGGTAAACGAACATTTTCTTGTGAAAATTATGGAAACGCTGCGCGAGTTATGCGAAGGCGAGCCACCTGTCGTCAAATTAAAAATTGGTACAAAAGCGCAAGGGAGCGGGGGATCATCGGAAGGTGAAAGTGGTAGTGTTCAGAGTATTTCGCGTGTATCTCAGCCCGTTACACCACAAAAAGTTTATGCGCCTCATCAGAGCAATTTAAATCCTTCTTTTCGTTTTGATAATTTCGTTGAAGGTAAGTCGAATCAATTGGCGCGTGCTGCAGCGCAGCAGGTCGCTGAAAATCCAGGGCAAGCATACAACCCTTTATTTTTATATGGTGGCGTGGGTTTAGGTAAAACACACTTGTCGCAAGCGATGGGCAATTATATTTTAGAAAAAAATCCCAATGCGAAAGTATTGTATTTGCACTCAGAGCGTTTCGTTGCGGACATGATTAAAGCTTTGCAACACAATGCAATGAACGAGTTTAAAAAGTTTTATCGTTCAGTGAATTGCTTGCTGATTGATGACATTCAATTCTTTGCAAAAAAAGAACGTTCACAGGAAGAGTTTTTCCATACGTTTAATGCGTTGTTAGAAGGCAATCAACAAATTGTATTAACCTGTGATCGTTATCCAAAAGAAATTCAAGGCCTAGAAGAGCGCCTACAATCTCGTTTTGGTTGGGGATTGACGATTGCAGTTGAGCCGCCTGAATTGGAAACGCGTGTTGCGATTTTGATGTCTAAAGCAGAGCAATCGAAAATTCATTTGTCGAGTGATGTTGCCTTTTTTATCGCAAAACATATTCAATCCAATGTGCGTGAATTAGAAGGTGCGCTAAAACGTGTGATTGCCAATGCGCACTTTATGCGTCGTGATATTACGGTTGATTTTGTTCGTGAAGCTTTGAAAGACTTGTTAACCTTGCAAGCAAAATTAGTAACGATTGAAAATATTCAGCGCACCGTTGCAGAATACTACAAAATCAAAGTGGCGGATTTATTGTCGAAACGTCGTAATCGTTCTGTAACGCGCCCACGTCAAATGGCAATGGCACTTGCAAAAGAATTAACAACACACAGCCTACCTGAAATTGGTGATGCTTTTGGCGGTCGAGATCACACAACTGTTTTACATGCCTGTCGTAAAATGAAAGAATTATTAGAAGAACAATTGGATACTCAGGAAGACTGGAAGAATTTAATTAGAATTCTTTCAGCATAAAAACGGAGACGCTTATGAAAATTACAATCCAACGCGAACAACTTTTAAAACCCCTTCAGCTCGTTATTGGTGCGGTTGATCATAAGCAAGCAATGCCAATTTTGTCGAATGTATTGTTGGATTTTCAAGAAAAGCAGCTATCGGTAACCGGGACTGATTTAGAGATTGAATTGATTGGTCAGTCGCCATTGTGTCAGCCAGATGTTCATCCCGGAAAAATGACATTACCTGCGCGAAAATTATTTGATATTTGTAAGGCGTTGCCTGAAGGTGCGGCGATTGAGCTGTATCAAGACCGTGATCGAGTCGTTTTAAAATCGGATCGCAGTCGTTTTACGATGTCGACGATGTCTCCTGATGATTTTCCCAGTGTAGAGTCTTCAGAGTCGAGTGTGACTTTTTCAATCACACAAAATGAATTATTGGGTTTGTTGCAACGCACGGCGTTTGCGATGGCGCAACAAGATGTGCGTTACTATTTAAATGGGATGTTGCTTGAAATTACCGATAATGTATTACGTGTTGTTTCAACAGATGGCCATCGTTTAGCAATGAACCAAACACAAGTTAATGTGTCACATTCGCAGCGATTACAAGTAATTGTGCCTTACAAAGCGGTGATGGAATTAATGCGATTAATGAAAGGGTCGGATCCTGTATTAACGGTGCATGTTGGCTTACATCACATTCGCATTTTCTCGGAAGATTTTGTATTTACGTCGAAATTAGTAGAAGGTCGTTTCCCAGATTATCAACGTGTCATCCCAAAAATGGGCGATAAGGTAATTATTTTAGACCGTGATGATTTAAAACAAGCGCTATTACGCACGGCGATTTTGTGCCATGACAAAGTACGTGGTGTTAGGTTAGAGGTACAGGCGGGATGTTTAAAGCTCAGTGCAAACAATCCAGAGCATGAAGCTGCTGAAGAAGAGTTAGATGTGGATTATCAAGGTGAGCAATTGGATGTTGGATTTAATATTACGTATTTGTTAGATGTATTGAACGTGGTGCAGGCAGGCCCTGTGCGTTTAACATTAATTGATTCTAGCAGCAGTTTGCGTATTGATGAGCCAGGTTCGGAAGATCATAGTATTTTTGTCGTGATGCCGATGCGGTTGTGATTTGATGTCGTATAAACCTCTGATGCTCCCTTGAAAAAGGGGGTTGACGCAGAGCGTCGGGGGGATTTTTCCTGTTTATCCTGTTGTCACTTGTTTTCTACGAGGTGGTTTTTTCATACGGAATTGTTGGCATCATGGGCAGTGTATGATGTGAGCCGCGAGTGTTTTGATGCGAGCCGCGAGTGTAACGAGCGATAATTCAGCACGTAGATTACCGAAGCGCTCTTTGATGCGAGCCGCGAGTGTAACGAGCGATTATTTTCTTAAGTCAACGGCAATGTTGCTGGCATGGAAACTTGCTATTTAGCCTTTGGGTATATTGCCTTTTTGTCTTTATTGCTTGATGAGATCGTTGGGGAAAAGAATGATGAAGCTGGCCGTTCTTTTCTTTTTGGCGCGACCGCCATTTCTTGAAGCAACTTAATTTTTTTTAAGTCATCTTCATGATGTTTTTCTAGCGCATCGAGTTGTTCTGCTAAAAGTGCCATTTGTTTTTGTTGAAGCTTAGCGCTTTCGTGTTCTATCTTTAGGGATTCATTTTTAACGGCTAAGATTTTTTTGAGTAGTTCTCGTTCCGTTGTGTTGATTTCAAGCATACTAGCTAGCTTTTTTTGGAGGTCATTAACAGATTGCTGGAGTAATGCATGCGCACTTGATTTTCTATTCGGCATGGAAAATGACCTCTGGCATAAGCTATCTTATTTTTGGTATAGCACTTGTTTGCTAAATATACAAATATAGGTGTTCAGCATTCACATTTTTTGCGCTTTTAAAGCGATTAAGAAAACCTTAATTTCTCTCTGATAATTTAGCAGTGCAGAAAAGAAGTCTCATATATTTTTGCGAAACGTTGAGAGCTGTGGCACTATGCTCACTTTTTTCAGCGGAGGAAGCAGGGCACATGTGTTCTGTATTTTGAACGTATTTTAGGAGTAAGGAAAATGTTGGTATTAACACGTTCAATTGGGGAACGTTTATTCATCCAAGATGGTGAAATTAAAATCCAAGTGTTAGAAGTAAAAGGAAACCAGGTTCGTATTGGTATTGAAGCGCCTAAAGATATCGCTATTCATCGTGAAGAAGTATTTAATCGTATTCATTCAGCGGATGCACAAGCGAAAGGCAATCAAGAAGAAGCTGCATAATTATTAAGATCTATCGTAGAGACGCGACCATCCTGTCGTAAAGTGGTATCTATCGCGTCTAGATTTCAGAGATCGCCCCATTTTTCGCAATAATAATTTTATCAGCGCCGCGTTTTGCAAAAATACCATTGCATACAGTGCCGGTTATGTTGTTTAATTTTTCTTCCATTGCGATGGGATCTGTCAAATCAAGCTGATGTACATCTAAAATAATATTGCCATTATCGGTTGTAAAGCCTGCGCGATATTCTGGGATGCCGCCTAGTTTTACCAAGGCTCTTGCAACTAATCCACGCGCCATGGGAATGACTTCAACAGGGATGGGAAAAGCACCTAATATTTTGCATTCTTTTGATTGATCAACGATGCAAATAAATTCTTTCGATGCAGTGGCGAGAATTTTTTCACGCGTGAGTGCGCCACCGCCGCCTTTAACTAAATATTTAAAAGCGTTGAATTCATCTGCGCCATCGATATAAATTGCAACATCACTGACCGAATTTAAATCAAATACTTCAATGCCGGCGGCTTTTAACCTCTTTTCTGTCGCAATTGAACTTGCAACGGCACCTTTTATTTTATTTTTGAGTGTTGCAAGACCATCAATAAAAAAATTAACAGTGGAGCCTGTGCCAACACCGACAAGCATGTCAGGTTTGATGTATTGCAGTGCGGCGAAAGCCGCTTGTTGCTTCAGTGTATTTTGATTCATAGCGGGAAATATCTTCTAAGTAGGTTTGTATAGAATTAGTTTAGGGTAATTGTAGCAGAGAAGCTATTTCCAAATTGGCATCAGCGCCATTGAACAAAAATCGTTTGTCACACTTTTGATTCAAGCCTTGATGCGAGCATGAGCGTAGCGAGTGTTGTTGCAGGGTTTATGCGCATCGAGATATCCTGCAAAAACACTCGCTACGTTCATGCTCGCTAAGCTTCCATCGCCGCACGAATTTTATTCATTGCATTTTTTTCTAATTGACGAACGCGTTCGAGCGAAATGTTGAACTGTGCGGCAAGATCTTGCAAGGTTGCTTTTTCTTCAGCAAACCACCGTTTTTGTAGAATGGTTTGGCTGCGTGCATCGAGTGTTGCGATGATTTCATGGAGCTGTGTTGTTTGTTGATTTTCTAGGCTTGTTGATAACAAGTGTTCCTCTGGGTTTTCGCCTTTGTCTTCAAGGTAGTGAATGGGCGCGTGCCAGGCATTTTCTTCGTCATCATTCGAAATTTCTAGTGATTGATCGTAGTTGTTCATGCGCATTTCCATTTGGCGCACGTCTTCATGGCTTACTTTTAATTGTTCCGCAACAGCAGCTACTTCTTCTTGACTAAACCAGTCGCGTTTTTTTGCAGCTTTTCGGATATTAAAAAACAGTTTGCGTTGTGCTTTAGTCGTCGCAATCTTAACAATGCGCCAGTTCCGAATAATAAACTCATGCATTTCTGCGCGAATCCAATGAACCGCAAAGGAGGCCAGGCGTACACCCACTTCAGGATTGAAACGTTTAACCGCTTTCATCAGGCCAATATTGCCTTCTTGAATAAGGTCGGCTTGTTGAAGCCCGTAGCCCGCATAGGTTTTAGCAATTTTTACCACGAAGCGTAAATGTGACATGACAAGCCTTCGCGCGGCTTCAAGGTTTTGATTTTTAATAAGATCTGTCGCAAGCGATTGTTCTTCTGTTTCAGACAGCATGGGTATTTGGTTAACCCAATGAATATAGCCGCCTAAACTGCCGACGGATAAGTGATGTGATCCAAGCGTTAAAGAAGTTTTAGTAGTCATAGGGCCGAATGATATCACAGGATTTAAAAGACCTTCAATACGGGTATGGTAAAAAAGGTTGTATGCGAGCAGCAGCCCTAATCCACCTGTTCCGGCATATTCAAGAATTGCGCCGTAATAATCCATGCGCCCGTTAAGCCAAGCAAGCTTGCGACAATCAGCAAAATAATCCCTTGCGGTAAAGAGAGCGACTCCAGCTGAAAAACAGACTGATAGCTTTGTGCAAGCTGTGAGACAGGAGATTGAAGCTCAGTGAGAAATGAGGCAATCGCAACCCAGGCAACAACGCCGCCTAGCAAACCATAGAGAACGCCACGATATAGCAGGGGACGACGAATAAATGCATTTGTTGCGCCAATCAATCGGAGTACGCGAATTTCTTTTAGATTGTGCGCCAACTGTGCGCGAAGTGTGTGACCTACAGTAAGCACAATACCAAATGCAAATAAGAGAGAGAGTGCTTTCGTTACTTTTTGGCCAACTTGAATAATATCGTATAGGCGAGTGACCCAATTCATATCCAATTGTGCAAGATCCACAAAAGGTAATTGTTTGAGCGTGGTAAATAAGTTGTTAATCGCATCGGGGGTATGATTTTTTTCATTAGGGTATACGACCAATATGCCAGGAATAGGATTATGTTGAAATAATTTAATAGTACCGGTAAAGGGTGTATTTTTTTCAAATTCCGCAAGCCCTTCTTCTGGTGTAATGTAAGTGATTTTTTCAATGGCAGGATTGGTTTGTAGTGATTTTGTGAGTGCATCGACATCCGCTTTTTGCGTGGATGTTTTTAAATACAGTGAAATGCTGGGGGTGCTAATTTCCCAGTTTGAATCAGCATATTGCAGATTTTCTAAGGCGATAAAAAGACAAAGTGGGAAGGTAATCGCCATGCCAATGACACAGATAGTCAGCACGTTGGTGAAGGGCGTATGAATAAATTCAATGCAGGCAAGTTTTAAGGCGCGCAGATGCTGTAAAAACCACTGATTAATGCGATTGTGCACCATATTACTTCCCTTTTTTGATAATCTTTCCGTGATTCAAAACAATCATGCGATGTGGCATTTGTGCGATCAATGATAAATCATGCGTTGCAATCAATACGGTAACACCAACCATTTGAAATGCCTCGAATAATCTCAAAATATCGAGAGACAGTTCGGGATCTAAATTCCCTGTGGGTTCATCTGCTAATAAAATATTGGGTTTATTCACAATGGCGCGTGCAATGCCGACCCGCTGCTGTTCGCCACAGGAAAGTGCTTGTGGCGATAATTTTTCTTTGGAGAGTAAGCTTACTTTATCCAGTGCTGCATGAACGCGACGTTTCATTTCTTGACGCGTGTAGCCATGCATAATGAGTGGTAATGCAATATTATCAAATATGCTTTTATTGCTGAGTAATTGCGGGTTTTGATGAATCATTCCAACACGTCTACGGAATGCGGGTAAGTGCCGTTTTGGTAGTCTTGCAATATCTTGGTTTTGAATATGAATTTTGCCTTCTGAGGGTTTTTCAATTCCCATCGCAAGCTTTAATGCGGTTGATTTACCAGCCCCAGAGTGGCCGGTCAAAAAAACCATTTCACCCGATTGTACGGAGAGTGAAACATCAGACAACGCAGTATGGTCGTTATAGCTTTTTGTTACACCAGAAAATTCAATCATGCTTTTTCATTCCATAGAAAATAAGGCATCCACAAAAGCGCTAGCATTAAAGGGTTTTAGATCATCCATTTTTTCACCAACACCAATAAAACGAATGGGTAAGTGTGTTTTTTGTGTGATCGCAAATAGCATGCCACCTTTTGCTGTGCCATCCAATTTTGTCACACTGATGCTATTTAATCCAATAGCCCCATGAAATTCTTTTGCCTGGTTTAAGGCGTTCTGACCAATGCCCGCATCAACGATTAACATCGTTTCATGCGGTGCATCAGGAGAAAATTTCTGCATAACGCGTTTTATTTTTTTAAGTTCATTCATCAAGTGATTTTGTGTATGTAAGCGGCCTGCAGTGTCGGCAATTAAAATATCTATATTTTTTGCAGTGGCTGATTGCATCGCATCATAAATAACAGAGGCGCTATCAGCACCCGGTTGCTGTGCAATGACGGTCACATTGTTGCGTTCACCCCAAATATTCAGCTGATCAATCGCAGCAGCGCGAAAGGTGTCGCCAGCAGCAAGCATGACGGATTTCCCTTGTTGCTGATAATAATGGGCAAGTTTTGCAATGCTTGTTGTTTTTCCAGCACCGTTAATTCCCACCATTAAAATTACATAGGGTTTATGCGTAATATCTAGGGGTTTTTCATAGGGTGTTAAGAGGGCAACCATTTCTGCTTTAAGTGCATCGGCCAATGCGGCAGGATCGGATAATTGTTTACGATTGACGCGATCGATAATGCGCTTGAGTAGTAACTCTGTGGACTCAATGCCAAGGTCAGCTGTTAACAATAAGGTTTCAAGCGATTCTAATAGCGCAGCATCAATCGTCTTTTTGCCAAGGACGAGTGTGGCAAGGCCATCGGTAAAATTTTTGCGAGTGCGTTTAAGGCCGTCGGCTAGACGACCCAACCAGCCCTTTTTTTCTTCTGGCGTTGGCGTGTCGGAGGATTTTTTCAGAAAAGAGAACATGGGAAGTTGATCCAAATTGGCATGTCTAAAAATCGTGCGCCCGACAGGAGTCGAACCTGTGACCTTTGGTTTCGGAAACCAACACTCTATCCAACTGAGCTACGGGCGCTGAAAGATGAAATATACGCTAATTTAGTCGATTTGAAAAAGGGGATCGATTATGTGCGATAAGTACTAAAAAAGTGACAGTGACTGTGACTGTGTTGGAGGTACCCAAGGCATAGGCGCTGCTTACCTGAAATTTGGAGCGGATACCCTGATTTGGAGCTATTTTATACAGCGAGCGTGTTTTTGAGGGCTTTAGTACAGCAAGATCGCCAAAAGATGAAAATTTTTTGTTCATGGGGAATTACTGAGAACACATTGATCTAACGCCAATCTGGAGCGCCACTTGTAAAAGTTATTTCGCACCTATTTCTTATGTCTAATTTCTTGTAGCACCTCAAATAATAATTCCGGCAACTGAATTAATTTTTCGGAATTCACAAGCCAATTTTTTCTGAGCAATTTAAACAAGGCGCGAGGCCCGCGTTGTTGTCGCATCCATTTTGTCATAAAGGGCTTTGCTGTCTCCCACAAATCTAAATCGGGATATAATTTTCTGCCTAAGCTTTCAATATAGAATAGCGTTTTTTGTAGCAGCATTAATTGGGGTTGTACGTGCATATCAAAACGTTCAGCTGTTTGAAATAATTTTAATAATAAATGGCCAAACGAAATTTGTGATAAAGGTTTTTCAAAAATGGGTTCACACACAGTGCGAATGGCTGATTCAAATTCATCAATGCGCGTATTTTTATTTACCCAGCCCGATTCAATATGTAATTCTGCAACGCGGCGATAATCGCGCGATAAAAAAGCCAAGATATTTTCTGCTAAATAAGTTTGATCGGTAGGGGTAAGCGTTCCCATAATCCCAAAATCAATGCCTAAATAACGCGGATTTTCAGGATCAGAAATATCGACGAATAAATTACCGGGATGCATATCAGCATGAAAAAAAGCATCGCGAAAAACTTGTGTGAAAAATATTTCAACGCCATATTGGGATAATTTTTTTAGATTAACTTTGTTCTTTTTGAATGCTTCCATATCCGAAATTTGTACGCCGTAAATGCGTTCCATCGTCATCACATTGTCGCGTGTTAATTCCCAATAAATGCGTGGCACATACATTATTTCTGAGTCTGCAAAATTGCGACGTAATTGTGACGCATTTGCGGCTTCTCGCATTAAATCCAGTTCATCAATCGTTGTTTTTTCAAATTCTTTGACAACAGCAACGGTGCGCAATCGTTTGCCATGCTTCCAAAATAATTCCATGAGTTTTGCAAAAAATGTTAAAACAGCAATGTCTTGTCGAATTGTTTTATGAATATGGGGACGAATGATTTTCACAACAACGTCGTCTCCCGTTTTTAAGGTAGCTGCGTGTACTTGTGCAATAGATGCAGAAGCCAAGGGGGTTGTCTCAAAAGTTGCAAATAATTCCGTAATGTTTTTTTGAAAGGCTTTTTCAATTTTTTGAACGGCTAATTTGCTGGAAAAGGGTGGAACACGATCTTGTAATTTTTCGAGCTCTTTTAAAATATCTTCTGGGACCATGTCAAAACGGGTTGATAATAATTGTCCGAATTTCACGTAAATGGGACCTAATTTTTCAAGTGAGATGCGAAGGGCTACGCCGCGAGCGTGTTTGATGTGATAGCTATAGGGATTTAAAAAACTGAGTGCGCGCAGCAGTTTTGTGCGTTTCGGCAATACGCGACGGTTGAAGAGGTGCTTGAAAAACACGGATAATATTTTTAGGAGTCGAAAGAGGGTTGTCACACTGGTCACCGCGTTAGATACTGATTGGCATGATAATACTCCAAAACCTGAGTATCAATGAAAATGTACTGCAACAATATGGGGGATATTACAAAATCGCCCCTTCAACCTATTCTTGGTGTATATTAGTGGTAACCAATAATGTGGTGCGAGAGGCCTTATGAAACCCATTTACTTTACCAGCAAAGTCGCGACCGATGCGTCATTTTGCAATCGTACAGAAGAACAAGCGATCATCGTACAGGCACTCCAAAAAAATCAACACTTGGTTATTGTCGCACCACGTCGCTACGGAAAAACAAGTTTGGTGATCAATACGCTGACACGACAAAATACGATTTTTGCGCGCGTTGATTTATTTTGCGTTGTTTATGAAAACGAAATTTGCCATAAAGTCGCTCAAGGTGTATCAAAGTTAATTCGTCAAATTACACCATTTTCAACAAAATCATTAAAATTTATCGGAGATTGTTTTAAGCACGCGTCTATTACGATCAAAGCAGGGGAAATCGAAGTCAAAGCCGAACTTGACAAAATCACTTCTGATCCTACCTTGTCACTTGAAGACTTACTTGAGGGATTGGAAAAGCTGGCTAAAAAACAAAAAAAGCCAGTGGTATTATTTTTTGATGAGTTTCAAGATGTATTAAAAACAGAATCTAGTGACAAAATACAAGCGGCCATTCGCGCCATTGCGCAGCATTCACAGTACGTTACCTATATTTTTTCTGGTAGCTCAAGGGCAATGCTCAATAAAATATTCGATGATAAAAAACAGCCTTTATACATGTTATGTAAAAAAATAATGTTAAATCGAATTGATGCATCCCATTTTTCAGAACATATTATGACTGCGTTTTTAAAACACTTTAAAAAGAAAATCCCCAATGAATTAATTAAACTCATTTTAGAAAAAACGGAATGTCACTCTTATTATGTCAATGTTTTATGCGATAAATTATGGGAAAATAAAACAATACCTTCAGAAAGTGATATTGAGCATGCTTGGCGGGAAGTGATTAACGAAAACAAAGGAAAAATTATTTCCGATTTAGAGCCACTCAATACAAATAAATTAAAAGTTTTAAGCACGATTTCCCAACTCAATTACGTCAAAGAACCCAGCAGTAAATATTTTTTAGATCAAGTAAAATTGCCGCTGTCGAGCACACAAAATGCCATGAAATATCTGTTAAATTATGATTTTATTTTTGAAACAGACAAGGGCATCTCACTGGTTGATCCAGTGATGAAAGTGTTTTTATAAGTGATGCTAAATAATTACGATGTTTCCTGCAAAACACTCGCTTACGTTCATACTCGCATCAAGGTTGCAGTTTTTACAGGATTATTAGTCAATGTCTGATAGGGAAACCTACGCTGGTTTTGGGCCAACAACGGGCTTTGGACCACCATCAGACGTCTTATTGCTAAAAAAGTCGGGAGTAGGGCTAGCTGAAAATTTTACGCCATTACACCAAACAGCACTAAAGTATTTTAAATGGGCTTTCAGCGCTAAAAATTCCATTGGGCTTAAGCGCACTGTTCGGCTTGACAAAGTGACCGTTGGTAAGTCTTTAAAGTCATCCGCGCTATAATTTTTTCTGTTTCGTTCAAATTGATTCGGCAGACTGATTGTTATTTCATGCGGACGCGAATTTTTTTTCAGCGCCTTTAATGCTTGTAATCTTTCAGTCAGGGAATCAGTACTTTCTAAAGAAGTTATTTCTTCGTCCAGTATCTTATCTTCCGCAATTCGAAATGCAAAGGATTGTTGTGCAATGTCATCATACTGCTCTGCTAGTGTGCGCTGTGTTTTTCCTTCAACGCGCCAGACCACGTCGCGAGATTTTTTTTGAGGATCGAAGGGTTTTGCTTCTCGAATTAATTGGATAGCTACAGATTCTGTTTCGCTTTTCTTTTCAGTAAAAAAGAAAGCGGTTGCGCTTTTGATTTCTTGAGTAGCGTTTCTATCGGAATCAGTTTTGTAATTAAGATTAAATGCTTGATTCCCTCGATAGTGTAAACAGCTTTTATTTTCTCGTGCTTCATCGGGAGAATGTCTTTGTAGTGCGGCATGATGGGATTGCGTACGCTCCGCAATCGCTTTTTTATCTTCCTTTGTTGCATAATCGTCGAAATAACTTTTACCCTGGATGGCAATAATTTTTTGAAGTGCTTCGTGGGCTTTTGCTTTTTGTGAAAAAACCTTAGATTTTTCTAAGAATGTTTCTTGCGCCTTTTGCCGTGCTGCTGCTTCTTCGTTAGCGGCACCACTTCGATATGCATCTTCTTCTGCTAGCAATGCGGACGCCATAAACGCCTTTTTTTGTTGAGCCGCTTGGGAAAGCAGTGTTTCTTTTTCTTGTATAGAAGCCTTAAATCTTTCGAATAATTTTGCTTGTGCTTCTTTCATAGCTTCTATTTTTTCGCGAGCGAGTATTTCATCATCAATAACCATATTTGATGTGCTTTCTGCTTGTTTAGCCGTCTTGAGAGGTTCAGCCACGGGGTCAGTAATAGTTGCAGCATCTTTAGTTGCTGGCAGACTAGCTTCACTATCTGACTGAGGCGGTACTAATCGGCTAGGTGCTACTGGAATTGAACGAAGGAATTCTTTAGTTAATGCATTTCGGGCCGCTGCTTCTCGATCAAATAGTAAATTAGCTTTGTTTAAATTAGGTTTTGTTGAGGGTGCTACTGGAACAGTAAGTTGAGCGGCTCGCACTCTTTTTGCCGCTGTTTTTCTGGCTTCTGTTGATAGAATTTCATCGTGTGCTTTTTTCGCACGTCTTTGTTCTTTAGCTAAAGCATTTTCTATTGCTAATCGTGCGTGTTCTTCTTTTTCCAATTGTTGTTTTTCTTTGCGCTCTTCTGCTAGCGCCATTGCATTGCTAATGCTTGCTAGATTCGCTTGAATGATGGGTTGTTGGGTTAAGATATTGGTAGCGTTAAGTGTAGCTTTACTTTGAGCTATTGTTCGTGACGCTGTTCGTAGTTTTTTGTCAGCTGAAGCTGTTTTCTCCTGTACATTTCTAGCATTTAGCAACAAATCAACCGTGGCATCAAGTTGTGCGTGAGGTTTTGGATCTTGTCTCTTATGAGGCACAGTGCACCGCCAGTGTTTGTTACTAGCACCTTCCGTTGTGAGTTTTCCTTGATTAGGGTAATTATCGTATAACTTGATGATAATTGTGGCAGTTTTTAATTAAGAGAATATTAATTTAGGATAAAATTTTTTGTAACTGGTTGAATTTTGAGTTGGTGTTGCTTACATTGCGTTAATTCGTGCCTCCAATCGCGCCACATCATCGCGCAATCGTGCAATATCTTTATAAAATTTCTCAACTTGTTTTTGCGTTGGAAAATGTTTCGCCTCGAAATAGAGATATTCTTTTGCTTGATCGCTTAATTTTTCAGAAGTATCTTTCAGGATACTTTTGACATTATGGGCGTGCGCAAACAATTTATGCGCTGCCACATCCCCAACAATCTGTGACAATTTTTCTTCTAAGTCTAAATCCAAGTTTTTAAACACCTCGCGCAATACTTCTAAATTATGCGTATTGCCAGAAATGTCCATTGGATAATCAAACAAAGTTTGTGTGTCCGCACCCTTTATAAAAACATGTAAAAAATTATTGCCCGTGCTTTTAATGAGGGTATTTTCTTGTGAAAAATATTTCGTATGAAATTGTAGTCCGTTTGAGTCAATGACAATAAAAAATGACACTTTCCAATCTGTGCAATGGATCTTAATGACTTGGTTTTTTATGCTAGATAATTTTGTGAGTGCGTCAGGGTCGCATTGTAATGCGCGATTAATAATGCTTTCTAATGCAGGCAGTAATAGGGCGAGAATCAAAATTTATATCCTCTATGAATAGCAACTATGCCGCCCGACACATTATGCACGTCACACTTTTCAAAGCCTGCATTTTGCATCATGTTTTTCAGGGTTTCTTGATTGGGGTGCATGCGAATAGATTCGGCAAGATAACGGTAACTGTCTTCATCATTTAATATTTTTTTGCCAAGCCAGGGTAGTATTTTAAAAGAATAGGCATCGTAAATGGGTTTTAAGCCCGGTAAAGTGGGTTTTGAAAATTCTAAAATAATGGCGCGACCACCGGGTTTTAATACACGAAACATTGATCGTAGGGCGGCATCTTTATCTGTTACATTTCGGAGGCCAAATCCAATAATGAGTCGATCAAAGCTATTGTTCTCAAAAGGTAGTTTTTCAGCATCGGCTAAGACAAAATTGACATTATTAAAAATGCCTAAATCTAAGAGGCGATCTTTTCCAACAGACAACATGCTGCTGTTAATATCGGACAGAATGACTTTGCCGCGATTGCCAATTTTCTGGCTGATCTTTGCGGTTAAATCACCCGTCCCGCCAGCAATGTCTAATACCTGGTGTCCTTCGCGAACACTGAGTAGATCAATCGCCAGTTTTTTCCATAGGCGATGAATGCCAAGCGACATCAAATCATTCATTAAGTCGTATTTTTCGGCAACAGAGTGAAAGACAGTGGCAACGCGATGCGCTTTTTCAGATGCATCAACGGTTTGATAGCCAAAATGGGTTTTTGAAGTATTGTCATCAGTTTTTTTCATGCGCACAATAATACTGAGTAATCAGCGTGGTAGCAAATCTGGAGAGGGTTGATGAGGGACGAAGTGACGGAAGCGGTAAAACAGGCGATCGTTGAAGCAGCATTAGCCTATTTAGGCCACCATCGTTTTTTGGTGGAAACTAAAAAAGGTCAGGATTTTATTGTGTGGTCGAGTTCAATTTACAATAAACATTACTCAGATTTTTATTTGCAAACACGAGACGCAGATTTTATTAAGTATGCCGAAAAAGCAGGGTTTGATGCTATGCGCAGATATAGTGTAACGCATATCCCTTCTCAGAATGATGTTTTTAATGAAAGCATTGGTAAGGCAATGATGACTTTTATGGCTTCTCAAAAGGCTAATCCGATGGAGATTGAAATGCAGGAAATACAGACAACAGCAATCCCCGGTGAATAAAAAATTTTCATCTTTTGACGATCTTGAGCGATAATTTATTTCGAAAATGCTCATGGACTTCGTGACCACTGCGCTTTTCTCAACAAATTATCGTTCAACCTCGCCTAAAATCTGAAAATTAGCGGTTTTTCAGACATTCGCCGGGAACTACTGTACAGACAATGACGATTTAATCATGCCTTAATTTGCTATTCTTGCTTAAAAGTATAAAAATTGACCAAATTAACTTTTTTAGGTCGCTAAATCGCGAGATACGCGAGATGAAAGACGCGTTATATTGAAAAAATAAATTTAATGCGTTGGTTTTTAATGAATAATTGAAGCACAATCCTATGAGATTTAATCACTGAGTGTATTAAAATGCGTATTCCATCTAATTTTTTAGAAAAAAGAAAAGGTATTCCTTTCGAGTGCGGAGAAAAAACCTATCGTTCAGCATTATATTTTCGGGAAGGTCCCGACATAATTGCTTTATATGTTGAACATGTGCCTGGAAAACCTATTGGAACACCTGCACGTGAAGTCGAAGCAGGTAGATTTAATGCGGGTATCTGTGAGGCAAAGAGGCGTTATGAAAAATCTGGTGGCCAGGCGCTCATAAAAAGTGTTGTGATGCTGAATGAAAAAAGAGAAATTATTGCGCATTTTGCATTAAAGTGTTTTTACAAAAACAAATATGTGGAATCCAGTAGGTTTGCTGAACAGGAAGTTGAATCATGGAAAATGTTTGGAGAGAATGCTTCTATTTTTTTTAGAAAAAGCGGTGATTCATTCGCAGCAGCTAGTAAAGTCTATATGCTTATGCCGTGGATTGAAGGATGTGACTTACAGCAATTTTTTTCTGATGCTAATAAAGTGGTACATTGCAATATTGATGCACGCATTCAATTGTTTTCTCAAATATTTTCTAAGCTACAGCTAATTGGATTAGCAGGTAAAGTTTTTTCAGATTTCAAGCTTGAAAATATTATGTATGACGAAATGCAAAATAAAATTTTTTTGGTGGATGTTGGCTTGATAGATAATGGGACGAAACCGAGTGCTGTGACCAGAAATTTTTTGGATCCGGAAAAACGCGCACAATTTCTAGCAACGGGTGGACTTAATTATGACTGGCAAGATCAAATGTATGCTTTTGGTATGCTTGCAGCTAGCGTTTTAGCTTTAAAAACAAAATCAGTCTCTGATAATAGCTTAGGGATAACACTTTCAGCGATGATGCGGGCTATTTTTTGCAACCCTGATAAAACAGCCAGGCCCATGCCATCTGATGATTTTATTCAGGTATTACAAAAACATGGCCATACTATGTATCGCCATAATTCTTATGAAAGCAATGGGGCGAGTGTCGTAAAGGCTTCCAAAAAAGAAGCAGTGCCTGCAACTCAGATTGGTTTTGGATTATCCTAGATTCAGACGATTAAGCGTTCGCAGTAGGGTTTAACTGCCGAATCTAGGATTATAGATAGAACAGCAGGTTACTGTTCTATCTGTGGGGTGTGGCTTCGGTACGATGTAACTTACAAAATCGACCGACTCAAATCTTCATCATGGGCTAACGCATTTAATTGTTTGTCGACATATTGCGCATCGATTATAAAGGCTTCACCCCCTTTACTTGTGGCATCAAATGAAATTTCATCGAGTAGTCTTTCAAGCACTGTGTGTAAACGACGTGCACCTATATTTTCGGCAGTTTCGTTTACGAGCGTTGCGATTTCCGCAATCCGTTTAATGCCTTCTTCTGAAAACTTTAAATCGAAGCTTTCAGTGCTCATCAATGCCGTGTATTGCTCGGTGAGTGACGCATTCGGTTCAGTTAAAATACGAATAAATTCTTCTGTTTTTAAGGGTTTTAATTCAACACGAATGGGAAAACGACCTTGCAGTTCTGGGACTAAATCAGAGGGTTTTGCCAAATGAAATGCGCCAGAAGCAATAAATAAAATATGATCTGTTTTTACAATGCCGTATTTTGTGGTGACAGAGCAGCCTTCTACGAGCGGTAATAAATCCCGTTGTACGCCTTCGCGAGAAACATCACCGCCATGCTCAGAGCGTCGACAAATTTTGTCAATTTCATCCAGAAAAACAATACCATCTTGTTCAACACTTTCTAGTGCTTGTGTTTTGATTTCATCTTCATTGACTAATTTAGACGCTTCTTCTTCTTGCAGTAACTTTAACGCTTTTTTTACTGTTAAACGACGGGATTTGCTGCGCTTACTGCTCAAACTCTCCATCATGCTTTGTAATTGCCCTGTCATTTCTTCCATGCCAGGGGGGCCCATGATTTCAACATTGGATGTATTCATTGAAAGATCAATGTCGATATTTTTATCATCTAATTCACCAGCACGTAACTTTTTACGATAGAGCTGACGTGTTGCGGAGTCGGCTTTTTCTTCAATGCTTGTTACTGGCTTTTCGTCAGTGGGTTCTGCTGTAAGGGGGGCAGGGGGTTTTGGCAATAACACATCGAGTACACGCTCTTCAGCATGTTCACGTGCTTGAGTTTCTACTTTGGTATACGCTTTTTCACGGGTCATTTTGACAGCAATATCTATCAAATCACGAATAATGGAATCCACATCGCGACCAACATAGCCCACTTCAGTGAATTTAGTGGCTTCAATTTTAATAAAAGGTGCTTGTGCTAAATCGGCAAGACGACGTGCAATTTCAGTTTTACCAACACCTGTTGGCCCGATCATCAAAATATTTTTTGGGGTGATTTCTTTGCGCATGGTTTCAGGCAATTGTTTGCGGCGCCAACGATTACGTAAAGCAATGGCAACGGCACGTTTTGCGTCGTGTTGCCCGATGATATGCTCGTCTAACTTTGCAACGATTTCTTTTGGGGTGAAGGCATTATGTAATTCAGTCATGATTTTCTCAGTGTTAAATGGAGGGCAGTTCTTCAATCGTAAAGTTGGTATTGGTATAAACGCAGACGCTTGCCGCAATGGTTAAGCTCTTTGTAACAACATCGCGTGCAGACAATTCTGTATTTTCTGCAAGCGCCACGGCAGCAGATTGTGCAAAGTGCCCGCCAGAACCAATGGCAATAACGCCTTTTTCAGGCTCAATAACGTCGCCATTCCCTGTCAAAATCAAAGATGCTTTGCTGTCTGCAACGAGGAGTAAGGCTTCTAATCGACGCAGCATTTTATCCATGCGCCAATCTTTTGCGAGTTCAACGGCGGCACGAACCAAATGTCCTTGATGTTTTTCAAGCTTGCCTTCAAAACGTTCAAATAAAGTAAAGGCGTCGGCGGTGCCACCAGCAAAACCGGCAATAACTTGACTGTTATAAAGACGGCGTACTTTGCGCGCATTGCCTTTTAAAATGGTGGGGCCCATGGATACTTGTCCATCACCACCAATAACGACAGTGTCTTTGCGTCGGACACATAAAATTGTCGTGCCGTGATATTGTTCCATAGAAATTCCTCTAATTTTGCTGCTGAATAATAGGAAAATGGGGGTGGCATTTAAGATTTCAATGGGATTTTAGTTCGTATTGGTGTTCTTTTGAACGTCAACAGTCATTTTTGGGAGAATTTGATAGAAATCATATTTAGGTTCTGCGATGGTATCGGGCTTATTGTCTGCTACGGTTGTTTCAATTGTTTTCGTCTTTTTTTTCAGGAGTTTTGCACTGTTTTTTGGTGTGGGTGTTTCTTCTGTTGTCGGTTTATTGTCGGATGGTTTGCGCGCTATTTTTTCAAGCGCCGTTTTTACTGGTATGGCAGTTGTTACAATTACTTGCCCCGTGTGTTTTTGCTGCCATTTTTGATAAAAAGTGTAGCTAGCTGACAGTGCGGCAAGGATCAGTGCACAGACGATAAAAACAACTAACCAGCGATCTGCATTGAAAGGCGTTTGCACCGTGCTGTGACGGTTTGGTTTTAAAGTAGCACTATTCCGTTTTGCATAGTCTTTCATGGGTGATCGCGTTAAAGTTTGTTTCGAGCCTATTCCTTACTATATCAAACCAAATCTAAAATGCGAATTATCTTAAGTGGAGGATCGTGACAAGCAGTTTCTTAAGCCCAATCTTTTGGCTTCAAAAAATAAGTGATTAATTTCTCTTCAGGGGAATTTTTTTCAGGTTTAAAATCGTAGTGCCATTCAACGTGGGAAGGCAGAGACATCAAAATAGATTCTGTTCGGCCGCCAAATTGTAGCCCAAACAAAGTGCCGCGATCATAAACCAAGTTAAATTCAACATAGCGTCCATGTCGGTAAGACTGAAAATCACGATTTTTTTGCGTATATTCATGGGATTTTCTTTTTTCAATAAGGGGGATATAGGCATCAATAAAACTATTGCCCGCATTCTTCAAAAATGAAAAACAGTCTTCAAAAGACTGAGAGTTTAAATCGTCAAAAAAAATGCCGCCAATGCCGCGTTGCTCGTGCCGATGTTTTAAATAAAAGTAATCATCTGCATTTTTTTTAAATTGAGTGTAAAAATCCGGGTGACTTGCATCGCAGGCTTTTTTTGCGGTTGTATGGAAGTGTATGCAGTCTTCGTCAAAGCCATAGTAGGGTGTTAAATCATAACCACCGCCAAACCACCAAATAATTTCCCCATTGCCTTTTTTTGCCTGAAAATAACGGACATTCATATGGGCAGTAGGCACAAAAGGATTGCGTGGATGAATAACGGAGGACACGCCGAGGGCTTCAAATTCAGCACCTACCAATTCGGGTCTTTTTTGAGTGGCTGCAGGCGGAAGTGATTTTCCTGCGACATGAGAAAAATTGACGCCGCCCTTTTCAATCACATCTCCATATTGTAAAACGCAGGTTTTCCCACCGCCAACGTTATCGTGCGACCATTCGTCAGTATGAAATTGTGTTGCGTCTTCGTGGGATTGTAGTGCGTCGCACAAGCGTGCTTGCAAGTCTAATAAAAATAATTTTATGTTATCAATGTTATTGCTCACACTCACACTCACACTCACACTAATAGCTATTTCAATCCAATTTCTTCAAACCGTTCTTTGCGATAGCTGCCAGCCGTATGTCTTTCGGACAAGACAACCTCTTCACGCGGATGCAAAAATAGTGGCATCGATAAACGCGATTGTTTTGCCGCTTCACCCGTTGGATTTAATACGCGGTGTGATGTCGATGGATAATAATGGCCACTACATTCTTGCAACATATCGCCGACATTCACAATAATCCAGCCTGGGTTGATTGGCACATCAATCCATTCCCCATCTGCTTTTTTCACTTGTAGGCCACTTGCTGTTGCAGCAGGCAATAAGGTTAACAAATTAATATCTTCATGGGCTGCCGCACGTAGCGCATTTTTGGGTTCATTGCCGGTTAAAGGTGGGTAGTGGATTAAACGAAATAAAGTATGCTCGCTATCTTTGATCATTTCAGGAAGGCGCATAGAAAATTTTGAACGAACCTCTTCGGGCGCGTTGTCGTCCACCCATTTCAATAAAGTGCCGGCCATAGTAGTTAATTGATTTGCTAAGTTGTGTGTCACTTCACGACAACTGTCTGGGCAGGTTTTTCCAAGGTAGTAATGATAAAATTCTTTTAAATCTTTCGCAGTATAACCTTTTGCTGTTTCTGACATTTCTGTAGAAATATAACCTTCATGTGTTTTTGGATTAAAAGGATAGTTGTTTTTCTCAGAAGATTTAAAAAAGTCGTACCAGAGTGTATAGGCTTGATCAATTAATTGATTAGAGATCGGATGATTTTCAATGACGGCAAAGCCAATTTCTTTTAATCCTGTTGCAAAATCTTTTCCGGCTGTTGGTGATTGAAAGTCAATGATTCTCACTCGCATTTTACACCTCGTGTTTTATAAATACCCTTAGCATCGTAGCCTAAAAAACTTTCTTATCCAATATTTCTTTAACGAATGGAATCGTTACTTTACGTTTTGTAATGAGGGATAGTTTATCGCACGTTGATAACAATTCCATTAAATGACGCATGTTGCGGGAACAATGATGAATAAAGTAATTGGCAACATCATCAGATAATAATAATCCGCGCGCATGCGCACGCATTTTTAAAGCTTGTATTTTTTCATTATCGCTCAGATTTTTTATTTCTAAAATTAATGCGGAAGATAAGCGTGATTGTAAATCAGGTAATAAAAAAGATAATTGTTGCGGTGGCAATGTTGCGCTCATAATGAGCCGCACATTATTTTCGCGCGCACGATTATAAAAATAAAATAAGGCTTCCTCCCATGCGCGATCGCCGACAAGGCAATCAATATCATCGAGATAAACATAATCTTGGGTTTCAAGAGAATCAAAAATTGCTGCAGAAAAATTCTTATGCTGCGTAAGCGGCAAATAAAAAATATTTTTATGGCTTTCTGCTGCGTGACAAGCGGCTTGTAGTAAGTGTGTGCGACCCGCGCCAGACTCGCCGTAGCAATAAATAAAAGGTTCATCGCTTGTTGCTAGCATAGCGATAACTTGCGCATTTTTCCCTGGAAAGAAATTATCGAATAGCGCATCGTCTCGTAGTGGTAAATGCAGGGGTAGCTGAAGTGTTTGTAGCATTCGCTAGTTCGTCCACAAATAAAATAATTCTGTCTCATTAGCAGCCGTATTTGCTACCAATGGCTTTAGGTGTGCATTGGTGGTGAGCCCTGCTTTGAGTTGCGGGCTGCCACCGTTGACGTCAATCGTTAATGCAATACGATCAGGGTCAACACTGTTGACGGTAACCGTATTGACATTGCTGGTTGCGCGCAGTGTTTGCATCAAGGTTGTGTAATCAGCCATATTTTTAACGCCAGTGACCAATAATTTTACCTGTGTTGTCACAGGGGGTGTTGGCGCATTGTCGTTTGTTTTATTAATGAGCTGCATTAATTGTTGCAGAGCATCTGGATTAAAAACAACATCCAGTATGATGGAAGGTCGTGAGGGAGGCAGCGCCGATGTTTCTTGTGAAAAGGAATAACTTTGTACGATTTGTGTGATATTACTCGCAACCATTTTGACAGCAGGTAAATCCATTACTTTAGGGTCGCCTGTCATTTTGATCATCACTTCGGAAAAAGCAGCTTGTAGGCCTAATTGTAATGCATTTGAAGACTCATCAAGCACAGCTACTTGAACTTCATTGACAATGGGTTTTTGTGCAGGGGTAATTGGCACGGCTGAAGTGGGTGCTGTTGTTGGTGTGATCACGGTTGGGGAGGAGAGCGTATTTGCTGGCAAAGCTGAGTCTGGCGTACCGGGTACTGGCGCGACAATGGATCCATCAGGGAGGGGCTCAGTAGCAGACCATGCAAACACACTGAAGAAAAGCAAGCTTAAAAAAAGTAGGTTGTGTTTCATGACGCCCTCGTATCAAAATGTTTAATGACGATTTTCGCAAAAAGCAGCGGACTTTGCATGGAAATTAATTGCGGAAGCACGATTTGGTTAGCGGTTGTTTGATAAGTATTGTACTTCACAGTGAATCCCGCCTGTTGGAGCAGGGCGAGATGTCCAAATGAATCAAATGTCGCTGTGAAAGGTACTTTTGGCGCTGGCATCCCTTTTATCCAGTAGCGCAATAAATCAACCGGTAATGACCATCCAAGCGCATTCTGCATGAGTTTTTCAGGGGTACTGGCTTGTGTAACACGCACACCATTTTTCGATAGCGTAATCACACCGGCATTTTTATCAATCGTAATGCGATATAGGCTTAAAGCGGAGCTTAGGGTAATGTGATAGTGGTTTGAATCTTGCGTCCACGTGTAATTGGCAATTTCAGGTTGTTGGTTTTTTAGGGTAATGCTGAGTGCGCCATCCATTGTCCAGGTGTTGAGTTGAGAGAGTGCTTTTAGATGCGCTGCTGGCGATTCTGTTTGAAATTGGGTTTGTGAGGCGGTGGGCGCATGCAAATCGACGCAGCTTGTCAGCAAAAAAATAAAGGGTAAGAGCGCAAAAATTTTTTTCATACAGCAGAGAATAACATTTTTCGAGAGAGAGTGTTCTTGTTTTTCCTTATAGAACGCGTAGTATTTTGCTTTGTGATCGGAGGGTAAAATCATGCGAATTATTCGACTATTTTTAATTATTACGGGCTTTATTTTTTTGACAAATGCGCAAGCTGCCTTGCATTTAGAGTTGACGCAAGGCATGAATGCGGCCTTACCGATTGCGGTGATTCCTTTTGCGAATCAAACCAATAACGTGCCAGGCAACACAACCGTATCGCAGGTGATCAGCAATGACTTACAAAACAGCGGTGAATTCGCTGTAAAAACGGGTAATTTTTTAACGCAGCAGCCAACGCAATTGTCAGCCATTAATTTGCCTTATTGGCAAAAACAAGGCATGAGCGATGTTGTCATTGGGCAAATTCAATCTTCCGGTGGCGGTCGTTATACGGTTTCGTTTCAGTTAGTGGATGTGAACAAACAGTCGAGTGGAAATGGTCCGGTATCGCCTGTCTTACAACAAACATTTAGTGTTAATCAAGGGGGGCTAAGACAGCTTTCTCATCACATCAGTGATTTAATTTACGAGAAATTAATCGGTACGCGCGGTATTTTTGAAACAAAAATTGCGTATGTGTTAGCGCAACATTACTCGAATAACACTGGGCGATATCAGTTAATTGTGGCAGATCAAGATGGCTTCAATCCACTGTCGCTATTCAATTCTTCAGAGCCCATGATGTCACCCAGCTGGGCGCCAGATGGTCGTTCGCTTGCTTATGTTTCTTTTGAGGGGCATCGTGCGAGCATTTACGTGCAAAACTTAAGATCAGGTGGACGTCAATTGATTGCGCAATATCCTGGCATGAATAATGCGCCTGCATTTTCGCCAAATGGTCGACGCATGGCAATGGTATTAACTTTATCTGGCAATCCGAATATTTTTGTCATGGATTTGGCAACAAAGCACTTAACGCAAATTACCAATGATGTTTCAATTGATACAGAGCCTGTTTTTACAAAAGATGGTCAATATTTATATTTTACTTCGAATCGTGCGGGTGGGCCTGAAATTTATCGTTATAGTTTTAGCGGAGGTCAGACAGAACGTGTTACTTTTGAAGGGAACTATAATGCGCGTGCTTGTTTAACGCCTGATGCACAAACCTTGGTAATGATGCATCGTCAAAGTGGTGCATTTAATATTGCAAAACAAAATCTGAGCTCGGGTCGTTTTATGATATTAACGGATTCAGGCGCCGATGATTCACCGAGTTTGGCGCCGAATGGAAAAATGGTATTATACGGAACGCGGTCTGCTGGACATGAGGTGTTGGGTCTTGTCTCGTTAGATGGGCGCGTTAAATTGCGATTGCCATCCCAGCAAGGGGATGTGCAAGATCCATCGTGGTCACCATTTTTGTAGTAGAGACGCGATTAATCGCGTTTTGTATTATTTGTAAGGGCGTAATTAATACGTCCTTTATCGAGATTATAATAGGGAGATCTCACATGAAAAAAGCAACAAAATTATTACTATTAGCTGTAACAGCCGTTAGTTTGGTATCACTCACCGCTTGTTCAAAAAAACCTGTTGCGAATGACGATGCTAATTATGGATCTGACGGTAGTCAGAGCTATGGTATGAATAGCAATAATGATGGTTTCAAAGTAAATGCAATGACAGCACCATCGGATCAAACGTATTACTTCGGCTTTAACGATAGCGGTATGCGTCCTGAAGATACCAGAGCATTAAATATTCAAGCAAATTATCTTGCAGCGCATTCAAATGCAAAAATACGTCTTGAAGGAAACACAGATAATCGTGGTAGTCGTGAATACAATATCGGTTTAGGCTGGCGTCGTGATCAAACAGTAGCGCGCGCAATGGAGCAGCAAGGTGTTCGGCCTAACCAGATTCAAATGGTAAGCTACGGTAAAGAAAATCCTGCGGTGCAAGGAAATGATGAGCACGCGTGGGCATTGAATCGTCGTGTTGATTTCATCTACAAGCAAAAAGGTTAACAGGAATTAACCAAGGAACGTGCATGAATTAACTCCTGCAAGTGACGCCGCAGATTGATGTGTTCTGACTGAAGAAATGTGAAGGAATGCTGGTGGGTATTTCGAGCATTTCTGAAGGAAGAACACATTAAGATTAAGATAACGTCACTGTGTGGATGCCAGTTGTAGGAGTTATTTCGTGCACGTTCCCAAGGTACAGCTCAGTGCCTAGAATGATAAAGGCGTTGAAGCTGAGTTGTTACTCAATAATAAAGGTCGGATGTTATGAAATTTAAGCTGAGCCCTCTTTCTTTTGCAGCTTCTCTTACAGCGGTCGGTTTATTATCGGCAGTTGCGACAACAACATTTGCGAATGAAGCACCTGTTGTTGATATTCAGCAGCAGCAAGATAATGGATCGGCTAGTGCGCAACCTGAGCAGTCTGCGGGAGGCTCATGGCAAGTTGTTTCTAATGGAAACAATGGCGCCAATAACAATGACAATGGCAATAATAACGCCAATCAACACAATGGATCAGTGCATGCGCCGGGTGATGCATCGGAGCAAGATCAAAATGATGATGCGCGATCAACAAGCAATAAAAATACGGCTTCTGTCGCGGACGGGTCTGTTAACCAGCGTGTGTCGCGTTTGGAGCAACAAATTTCGAATTACAATCAAATGAATATGCCGCAGCAAATTAGCGACCTGCAGCAAAAAATTGCGCAATTGCAGGGACAATTAGAGGTTGAGCAGCATACGGTCAAAACATTAAGTGATCAGCAAAAACTATATTATCAAGACACGCAGCAACAAATTACGCAGCTACAACAACAAAACCCGGTAAAAACAGTCAGCAGTGCAAGTGCGCCTAAGGCAGCTGCTGCAGCTGCTGATGGTGCTGCTGCTGAAAGTGAATTTGCGTCTAAAACGAGTCGCACCTCAACATTGCTTATGCATAAGAAGAAAAATCAAGCGGTAAAAGCTGCTGCAAAAAAAGCAGATGCAGATGTTGTAACAACAGCTTCAGCGGATGATAGCAGTGATACTACGGCTGTTGCTGCTGCGCCAAAAGGCAAAGATATTGTTGATGGACAAAGCTTGCTTGCAAAAAATGGCACTACCTTAAGTGATGCCGATTTGTACGATAAAGCGTTTCATTCGTTATCAAATAAAAATTTTAAAGCGGCGCAAACAGGGTTTAATGACTATTTGAGTAATTATCCAAAAGGCCGTTTTGCAGTAAGTGCGCATTTTTGGTTGGGTGAAATTGGATTGATGCATGAAAAATATGATGCGGCATTAAAACAATTCCAGACTGTTGTGACGCAGTATCCTTCGTCGAACAAAGTATCTGATGCAAAATTAAAAATTGCGATGATTCATGCAGCGACAGGCAAAATGGATGTTGCGCGTGAAGAGTTTGCGCAAATTCGTAAAACGTATCCGGGCACTACGGCAGCGCAGTTGGCGAGCATTCGTTTGCAGCAATTGGCCAATGCAACGAGTGTTAATGTTCAGTAGGTTGTATGCATTGAGAGCTTTGGTGCGAGCATGAGCGTTAGCGAGTGTTAATGTTCAATGGTTGTATGCACTGGGAGCTTTGGTGCGAGCATGAGCGTTAGCGAGTGTTAATGTTCAATGGTTGTATGCGCTGGGAGCTTTGGTGCGAGCATGAGCGTTAGCGAGTGTTTTTCGGGATCGCACCTTGCGCCTCCTTGTAAAATAAATTTCAAAACCCGAATATCTTTTTTATTTTTTTGCCGTTATATTTTCGTGTGTTATTAGCGAAGGTTGTCGGGCAATGCGTATTATTTTTTTCATTTTCTGTGTATTTTTCCCAGTGTATAGTATGGCGGACTTCATTTCTGCGGCAAAAACCCATGCGCAATTGGGATTAATTTATTTATCAAAAGGGTTTTATGCGCGCGCAAAAATGGAATTACTGTTAGCGCTGCAAGAAGATCCGAATCATGCACTGAGTTGGGACAGCATGGCTTATTTTTCAGAAAAGATAGGGGATAAACAAGCAGCGAGTGATGATTATCAAAAAGCATTGTTGCTTGAGCCACATTCCGGTGCTGCAAAAAATAATTATGGTGCATTTTTATGTCGTGAAAAAAAATATCATGAGGCAATTTACTTTTTTTTAGCGGCAGCAAAAGAGCCAAGTTATATCAATGCTGCAAATGCTTATAGTAATGCGGGATTGTGTGCAATCACAATGCATGATTCGGGCAGTGCAAAAAAATATTTTAAAATGGCTTTATTGGAGGATCCTCGAAATGGCACAGCTCTTTTTTATAAAAGCCACTTGAAGATAGTGTAATGAGGCTAGGTCCTGTCCCAATTTTAGTTTGTAAATTAAGAGGCTGTTTGATTAGGGTCTGGAATGCTGCTTTTTGGATTTTCGCCTATATTTAACCCTTCATCACTATGAAAGCCGCGAATTGTAGAGGATTAAAATTTATTTAGGGAGTTGTCGGTAATGATATGGCTCAGCCCCACAGCTATTGAGACGACCTCCGTGCAACGTGATATAAAAAACACTCACATTTCTTGATGCGAGCATGAGCGTAGCGAGTGTTTTTGCAAAGTTTATGCGCATCGAGATATCCTGCAAAAACACTCGCTACGCTCATGCTCGCATCAAGAAATGTGAGCGTATGTTTGTATTGTTTTGAATCGAGATCGTGATAAGCAGCTTTAGCAATGGGGCTACTACACATCTTCTTAAAAAATAAAGTTTTCCATGCCATAAATTAAATGATCTAGCGTCATTACTTTTCTACAGCATAAAAACAATCCGGGCATCATGGCGCCTCTGTCTGAGGCTCTGTGAGACAAGGTGACTGTTTCCCCGTGTCCGCCAAAAATCACTTCTTCTTCAGCGAATAAACCAGATAATCGCACTGCATGAATGGGGACGCTATGGTGTAAAAACCCGCGCGATTCATTTTGCATGTCTACACAGCTATTTTTAGTTTTTTTCGTTTCTGCAATGAGCTCTGCTGTTTTTTTTGCGGTGCCCGATGGCGCATCTAATTTTTTAGGATGGTGATATTCGATGATTTCAACATCTGGAAAATAGGCTGCAGCTTCACGTGCAAATTTCATTGTTAAAATAGCGCCAATAGAAAAATTGGGGGCAATAATTGCACCACGTTTTTTTTCAAAACAGAGCGTTTTGAGCGTTTCAATTTGGTCAAGTGTTAGCCCCGTTGTACCAATGACAGCGCTTGCGCCCGCATTAATGATTGTTTTGGTGTTTTCAAAAACAGCTTCGGGGGTTGTAAAGTCAATGACAACGTCGGCGTGATGTTTTTTAATGGCTGACGATAAATCATCATTACGTGAAGTGATTGCCACAAGGGTAAGCGCTTTTTCGTGAGCAATTGCGTCGACAGCCGTTTTTCCCATTTTGCCGTTAGCGCCGTTGATGATGATTTTGATCGTCATAGATATTGTCTCGGTTATAGGTTTTTACCCGCAAACTCCCAATTCACCAAATTCCAAAAATGGTTCACATAAGCTGCACGATCGTTGCGCGTGTCGATGTAATAGGCATGTTCCCATACATCACATACTAATAATGGTTTTTTGTCATCTAGCATGGGGTTGCCTGCATTGCTTGTTTGTACAATTTCCAACCCCCCTAATTTATTTTTCACCAACCATGCCCAGCCTGATCCAAACACGGTCGTTGCCGCTTTTGTGAAAGCTGCTTTGAAATCAGCAAAGGAACCAAAATCTTTTTGAATGGCAGCCGCCAATTCGCCTGTAGGTTCGCCACCACCATTGGGTGCCATACTGTGCCAATAAAATGTGTGATTCCAAATTTGTGCAGCATTGTTAAAAATGGGGCCGGATGATTTTTTCATCACTTCTTCAAGCGACATTTTTTCAAATTCCGTGCCAGGCACTAAGTTATTTAAGTTTGTTACGTAAGCACGATGATGTTTGCCGTAATGGTATTCCAAGGTTTCTTTGGAAATGTGGGGCGCTAGTGCATCCATTGCGTAAGGAAGAGCGGGTAATTCAAATGTCATGAGTTTCTCCTTGAGTTAGCTTGCAAAAACGATACCGTATTTTTGAAAAACTTGATAGTTGAAACTGGGTTAAATAGCGTTGTACATCAAAGAAAGTGTTTGTTAAGATCATTTGAATTTTTTTAAAATGGATTTTTTACGAGGTTTGACATGGAAGTAAAACGGGTTACGCTCGCAGCATCGCTTGTTTTCTCTACGGCTATTATTTTTACGCCGGGTGTTTTCGCTGCAGAATCTTCAAATAACGTTGTTAATGCATCGTCTCCCTTTGTAGTATCGCAACTTAAAAACGAAGTCACTTTATCGGGTGGCGTGAACGTTTCCAATTTACTCACGCATCGTAGACAATATAATTCTGTCTTCCCATAATTGCGTTAAAAAATCTTTCCAGAAAATAATATGGATATGATCTATTTGCCGATTAATGGGGTCCTGGCTAATAACATAATATTTTTGGCAAATGGCTTCTTGCATTAGCAAACGCGTGCCCTTAAGGTGTTTTTCAGTAATTTTATGGGTTGATTTGACCTCAATCGCAATGTCATCGCCAATAATAAAATCGACTTCATGGTGTTGCTGAGACCGCCAGTAACTAATTGGAAGGTGTAAGCGTTTATAGCTTACATAGGCACGCAGCTCGAGTACAATAAAGTGTTCGAAGGCCTGCCCATATTGATCGCTGTTTGCATCCAGTGTTCTGATGCCCGCTAGTGTTAGCTTGACCCCACAGTCAAATAAATAAAATTTGGCTGTGCTCATCGCTTTTCGTTTAATCGTTTTTGTCCATGCAGGAACTAAAAAGCCAATAAAAGTATCTTCTAATATATGGTAGTATTCACGCACTGTTGAAATAGGAATGCCGGTATCGCTTGCGACAGCGCTAAAATTTAAAAGCGTGCCGCTGGTCATAGCGGCTAGCTGTAAAAATCGCGCAAAATTTGGTATTTTTCGCACTAATGATTCTGCTTGAATTTCTTCTTTTAGGTAGGTATCAACATAGGCGTGCAGTTCTTCTGCTGGATTAGTGCTTGTGTAGACAGCAGGTAATCCGCCATATTGCAAATAGCGAGGCAACTGAAAATTGGGAATTTCAGCAGTTGTTAAAGGAAATAGGTGTGCTTCCCATGCGCGGCCTGCTAATAAATTAACGTGATGTTGTCGTAATGATCTTGCGCTGCTACCTATCAGTAAAAAAATCAACCCGCGTGTTTCAATCAGGCGATGTACTTCGTTGAGCAGCATAGGCACGCGTTGCACTTCGTCAATGACGATAATTTTGCATTCTGGGTGCATGTTGATCATTGATTCTAGTTCGTGTGGACGCGCACTCAAATGTAAGTATAATTCACTGCGTAATAAGTCAATGATAAAAATGTCTTCACGAGCAAGTGTGTGTCGAATCAAATAGGACTTGCCTGTTGCGCGTGGACCAAACAAAAAAAGGACTTTTGCAGTAACAGAGCGTTGAGATTGAGCAGACGTGAGAACATAGCATTCTCCAAATAGATATAAGTACAATACTTAATTTAGAAAAAATTGTCAATAGAAATGCTAATTTTTTAAAAAAATTAGCATTATACTTGTGAATTTTTACTTTTATTGCCTCGTGTTTTTAGGCGAACAACTCCTAAGAGCATTTGCATCCTATAGTCTTTTTCTCTATGATCTTGTTTCGTTTTTAGCGAAGTTTTCCCATTTTTAAGAGAGGTGAATATGTCATTAGTAACGCAATCTGCGCCCGATTTTGAAACACAAGCGGTTCTTGGTAATGGTGAAATTGTTAAATACCATTTTAAAGCGGAAACTAAAGGGAAGTATGTTTTAGTATTCTTTTATCCCCTTGATTTTACCTTTGTTTGCCCTTCTGAGTTGATTGCATTGGATCATGCAATGAAAGAATTCAAAGAACGTGGTGTGGAAGTATTGTCTGTATCTATTGATTCGCAGTTTACCCACAATGCATGGCGTAATACCCCGGTCAATCAAGGTGGTATTGGGCATGTAAAATACACGATGATTGC
This sequence comes from Coxiellaceae bacterium, assembly GCA_030680235.1. Lineage (GTDB taxonomy): Bacteria > Pseudomonadota > Gammaproteobacteria > Coxiellales > Coxiellaceae > 2-02-FULL-42-43. The sequence goes on along the minus strand of JAUXWQ010000057.1, from coordinate 11,319 downwards.
CGATGTAACGCACAGCATTGCACGTGCTTATGGCGTTGAACATCCAGAAGCGGGCGTTGCTTTGCGTGGCGCATTTATTATTGATCGTGAAGGTATTGTTCGTGCTGAAATCATCAATGATTTGCCATTAGGCCGCAGCATGCATGAAATTTTACGTTTGGTAGATGCGTTGCAATTCACTGAAAAACACGGTGAAGTATGTCCAGCAAACTGGAAAAAAGGTGAAGCAGGTATGACGGCGTCAACAGCAGGGGTTGCAGAATACTTGGGTAAACACGCTGAAAAACTATAAATAAAATTGTAGGAAATCCCCCCCCCGGTGCTGCGCATCGGGGGGATTTACCGATTACAACGCCTTCGATCTTTCTTCCAGCTTCGCAAACCGGTTCACAATATGACAAAAAAGGGCTGCCGTTTGTCTTGTGTCATAAATCGCAGAATGCGCTTCGTCTTTATTGAACCCTAGCTTTGCAGCGTATAAAGCTTTTGCTAAAACCGTTTTTCCAAAAGCTAATCCGGATAAGGTGGCCGTATCAAATACCGTAAATGCATGAAAAGGCGTTTGTTTGAATTTGCTACGCTTAGCAGCTGTTAAAATAAATGACAAATCAAAATGGGCATTGTGTCCTACCAGTACAGCACGACGACAGCCTGTTGCATTCAATGCTTGATTCACAAAATGAAATAATTGTGTGAGTGCTTCCTGTTCCGAAATTGCAAATCGAAAGGGATGAAAAGGATCAATGCCAGTAATCTTTAGCGCGGCATCATCAAGACGTGCCCCTTCAAAAGGGGTGACGTGGCAAGCAAATTCGCCAATAGGAGAGAGTTTGTTTTCGTCGTTGTAATTGACGGTAATCGCTGCGATTTCTAAAATCGCATTTTTTTGATAATCGACACCACTTGTTTCAATATCAACCACGATGGGCAGGTAGCCATCAAAGCGTTTTTTCATCAGCGTTGGATTTGCCAAGGGATTGTTTCTCCTGCTCTCATTGGAACGAGCAGTGTATCACCAAATAATAAATTATCTGCTATTTTCCAGGGTTTTTTTACAAGTGTGATGTGATGCCTGTTGATAGGGTATTGATAAAATGTTGCACCAAACACGCTGGAAAAATTTTCTAGGCGATCCAGCGCATGGTGTTCCTCAAAAATTTCTGCGTAAAAAGACATTGCCGCATGTGCAGAATAAATGCCCGCACAACCACAAGCAGATTCCTTTTTTTTACGCGCATGGGGTGCGCTATCTGTACCTAAAAAGAATTTTGGGTTGCCACTGATTGCAGCAGCAATTAAAGCTTTTTGATCATCCGCACGTTTTAAAATCGGCATACAAAAATAATGGGGACGAAGGCCATGATTAAAAAGGTCGTTGCGGTTGTATTGTAAATGATGGGGTGTAATCGTTGCCGCAATATTTTCTGGGGTATTTTGAATGAATTCAACAGCGGCTTTCGTTGAGATATGTTCGAGGATAATGCGTAATGTTGGAAAGTCAGCGATCACATTTTTTAAAGTATTTAGAAATAATTTTTCACGATCAAAAATATCCGCGTTGATTGTTTCGCCATGAATACAAAGCGGCATGTTTGTGGATTGCATTTGTTCTAGTACAGGATAAATATATTTAATATCACGTACACCGGCTTCTGCATTCGTTGTTGCACCAGCAGGATAGTATTTACAAGCAGTAATAACACCGGTTTTTTTTGAATCGATGATTAATTGCGGTGACAGCGATTCTGTCAAATAAAGTGTCATCAGTGGTGTGAAATGATTAGGCGCATGGCGCAAGATGCGATCACGGTAAGCCACGGCAGCTTCAACTGAGGTGATGGGTGGCGTGAGGTTAGGCATCACAAGTGCGCGCAAAAATTGCGCAGCTGTGTCAGAAACGGTACGTGTGAGAAAGGCGTCATCGCGTAAATGACAGTGCCAGTCGTCCGGAGCAATTAAGGTGATTTCATTTTTTAGCATGCTTCATTGTAGCAAATCCAGAGAATAGTCGTTATCATTCCGTGTCCATTTTTTAGGTAGGAGAGGATCATCGTGAAACGCATATTGTTACCCATGACAGCAGTTGCTGCCTTTGCATTGGCATCACCCAGTTTTGCGGCGGATGACTCAGACGCACTTGCGATACAAGTAAAGCAGTTGAACGCACAAACGAAAAAACTGCAAAGCGAAGTTGCTTCTTTGCGTGAAAAAGAAAAACAAAAAAAAGCAGGGAGTGTGCAAAAGCCTATCGTAGGGACGAACAGTAGCTCACCGGCTATTCAGCGCATGTGGGAACATTATATTACAGTAACAACAGTGCCTTTTTCAGGAAAACAGTTGGCTTATAATGGTTCAGATTTATTGTGTAATGTTTCTTCTATGAACGAAGATGTAACTCTGTTGCAGCAAAAACAAGACGTCTTGGGGTTATTGGCACAACAGGGACATACGATTAATCGTCCTGTATTGCAAGTGAGTGGTGCGGCTCAAGGTCAGCTTTACTCTAGTAGAATTTTCGATCCCGCTTCGGCAAACAATGCGACTACTTCCGGCCTTGCGCTTTCCACAGCTGAATTAGATTTTAATGCGATGGCAAGTTCTTGGGCGACAGCGTTTATGGCCTTGGATTATAGTGGTAGCCCGGTGAGTCAAGGTAACCGTAACCCAAATGCTACCATTTACTTGTCACGTGGTTTCGTGACAATTGGTAATCTTGATAAGTCACCAGTTTATTTCACGATTGGTCAAATGTATTCGCCTTTTGGTCGCTACTCTACCAGCATGGTCAGTACGCCAGAAACACAGTCTCTAATGGAAATTCGTACCCCAACCGCGATTCTTGGATATTCAGCACACAATTTGGTGTTGTCTGCATATACCTACGAAGGTTCTGACACATCTGGTTCAGACTCTATGTTTGAACAAGGCGGTGTGAACGCAACCTATAAACTGATGTTTGGCGATAATCGCAGTTTTAATGTAGGAGCAGGCTGGGCGTCAAATATTGCAGATTCACAAGGTATGCAAGGTACTGGTTATTCAACAAGCTTTAACGGCGTTAATTATTTCGCTGGGTTTGGCTCTTCAACAGGCTCTAATAATCTTGTGCATTCTGTCGATGGTGCAGATGTGAATGCAACATTGGCATTGGGTCCGGTAACGATGCTGGCTGAGTACATCACGGCATTACGCGCTTTCTCTCCACTCGATTTGACGTTTAACGGAGTTGGTGCGAAACCTGCTGCTGAACATGTAGAAATGGATTATTTATTGCCATTTTTTGCTAAACGCTATGGCACCACTTTGGGTGCTTCGTTTGATCATGCTTCCCAGTCGTTGGCATTGAACTTAGAACAAGATAAATACGCTGTCTTCTTGAATACGAGCATATGGCGTGAAACGATTGAAAGTATCGAATATAACTATCAGACGGATTATAGCAAGACAACAACTGCTAATGGTTCAACGTCTGTTACACCAGCGAACACAAATATTGTGGGCTCTGGAAAAGGGGTTAATACGGTATTGCTGCAAGTAGGTGTTTATTTCTAAATAGTGAAGCGTGCCTGTGATTGAATCTCTCTTACAGGCACTATCCCAGCTGTGCTTATGACATTAAAAATCACTGAAATATTTTTTTCTCTCCAGGGCGAAACCCGTTTCGTTGGATTTCCGACGATCTTTATTCGGTTGACAGGCTGCCCTTTGCGTTGCGGTTATTGTGATACTGCTTACGCATTTTCTGGAGGCGACAATAAAACCATTGATGAGATTTTAAAAAACATCGAAAAATACAAGTCAAAATACGTTACTGTGACTGGCGGCGAGCCACTTGCACAAAAAGAATGTATCGATTTATTAAGTGCACTGTGTGATCGTGGGTATGCTGTTTCATTAGAAACCAGTGGGGCGATGGATGTTGCTTTAGTGGATCCGCGCGTTGTCAAAATCATGGATATCAAAACGCCTGGTTCACTAGAAGCATCAAAAAACAACTTCAATAATATTCGTTATTTATTGCCGCAGGACGAAGTCAAATTTGTGATTACGAATCGTGACGATTATGAATGGTCCAAGAAAATTATTTCACAATTTGAGTTAGATAAAAAATGTAGTCTTTTATTTTCACCTAGTTATCAACAATTGCCTTATGCGGATTTATCCAATTGGATCTTAGAAGATGCGCTGCCGGTTCGTTTTCAGGTGCAGTTACATAAAGTGATTTGGGGGGATGTCCCTGGGAAGTAATGAGTGTCAGTGTGAGTGTCAGTGTGAGTATCCGAGGTGCAATTAACAGTCGAATAAAATGCCAAAAAGTGAGCGGGTTTAAGCGATGGCGAAATAGTTACAGCAAAAGCTCCCTCCCCTCCCCAGTTATTTAAGTTTTGTATAACCTAAACCTCCGATACTCACACTGACACTGACACTCATACCCACACTCTTTCACTTATCATTTGGCTATTTCCTAATCTTTCAGTAGAATATCGGCTCCAGTTTGACTTAGTTTTTTAACAAAGGTAAGGAAGAGAATCATGAATAAATGTTGTTTCGTAAATGGAATCGTTATTTTCGTAGTTGGTGCTATTGTTGGTGCTGGGTTAGCGTGTCATTACATGAATAAAAAAGCAGCTGATATGGCTTCAACAGCCGTTGTAGCACCAGCTGCTGATGCAACAGCAATGCCAGCAGCAACACCTGCAGCAGCACCTGCAGTAGCACCTGCGCCTGCAGAAGCACCGGCACCTGTGGCAGCAGCGCCTGCGCCAGCAACAACAGATGCAGCAACAACAACAGATGCAGCAGCAACAACAGATGCAGCAGCAGCAACAACAACAACTGTAACGCCAGCAGCGCCTGCAGAACAACCTGTAGCAACAACAAGTGATGCATCAGGTTCAATGCCAGCACAAGCGCCAGCACCTGTCGTAGCAGATGCAAGCAATGCGCCAGCAGCAAACAATGCAGCAGCGCCTGCACCAGCGCAACAGTAAGCTATTGCGGTGTAAAAACCCACTCTTATGGGTGGGTTGAGAAACGCATGCGGAAGCATGCGTGCTTGAGCGTAACGTCAAAGAACCCCGACATTCCTTAACCAAACAGCCTCTAATTTCTAACAATATAATCCTTAATGTAGATTTAATTCATGTCTTCCAAAATTGAACAAAAATTAATTCACTATGCATCGAAAGCCATTCGTGATTTTAAGATGATCGAGAAAGGTGATCGTGTGATGGTATGTTTGTCGGGCGGAAAAGATTCGTATACGATGTTAACCGTTCTTAATGCAATTCGTAGTGAATGGCGCAATAGCTTTGACATTTTTGCGTATACGCTGGATCAATCTCAGCCTGGCTGGGATGATTCGCATATGCGTGCGTGGATTGAATCAAAAAATATTTCCTACGAGATTGAAACACGCGACACTTACTCTGTTGTAAAGCGATTAATTCCTGAAGGTCAAACCACGTGTTCACTGTGTTCGCGTATGCGTCGTGGCAATATTTATCGTTATGCAGAAGATAATGGATTTAATAAAGTGGCATTGGGGCATCATCGTGAGGATTTAATTCAAACGTTATTGATGTCGATTTTATATGCGGGACAAATTAAATCGATGCCGCCAAAATTATTGTCTGACAATAAGAAGCACATCGTGATTCGTCCTTTGGTGTATTGTCAGGAAGCGGATATTAAAACGTTTGCGAGTGAGCAACAATTTCCTATTATTCCTTGTAATTTATGCGGCTCTCAAGAAAATCTTGCGCGTAAAAAAATAAAAAAATTAATTGAGTCGATGGTGGAAGAGAATCCAAAAATTCCGAGTAATATTTTGCATGCATTACAAAGTGTTCAGCCGAGTCAATTAATGGATAAAAAATGGTGGGATTTTGATTTTAAACAATAAAGGTAACTACTCACGCCTCGTCGTATAAATAAAGAAACGCATACCGTAGTATGCGAACGTACCCAATAAATACGACATCGTGTTGAAGCCGCACTCCAGTGTGCATGTATTAACCATAGACAACCAAAAGGATTTCTACGATGCGCCCAGAAGAAAGAGCTGCGTTAACACCTTTGCGCAACAAAATTTTTAATCAGCATGATCGCAAACTTAAAATCGATGGGATAGAAGCATTTAGAGAAGCTGAGATAATGATTTCAGGCATGCGTGCAGATGAATTTGATCGCAAGCCCGTAATTGCACGTCTGGCTAGGTTATCTGAGGATGAAATCAATAGGGTCAATGTATTATTTTTAGAAAGGTTAATCGCCGCGCAAGCAGTCAATGATATTCATAATGCTATCCAAGAAAGATTAAATACCATTGCACTGATTGCCGATAAAAATGAGCATCTCGTGCTTGAGGATTGCGGGAAATTATTTTCTGATGCTGAAAAAATTGCCGAAGAAAAAACAACTGCTGATAGAGAGTCAAGATATATAAGTGTGGCTGAATCTTTTGTGTTAACAGCTATTAATGACGCCCTTCAAGTACGTTCTCAAGAATTAATAGCGCAAGAAAAGCAAGAAAAAATTGCTGAAAAAGAAGAAAGAAAAAAATCTATGGCAATTGAACAGCAGTTGCGTGATAAGCAGAATAAAATTAAACGTGCGGCTGGATTTCAATCTCGTGCGATTACACAATACAGAAAAATAAAATCAGCGTATGCCCAATATCATGAACAATTAACGTATCTTGTATTAGTGCTGAATAAATATTATCGAGTCACAAGGGGGGATTCTCCGTCGATTCATAAGGTTGTGCTTGAAAGAGCGTATTTAAATATATTAAACATCAGCGCACGTCATCTTTCGGAACATAGCACGGAAGAAATGCGCCACCTGCCTTTTTTAGTGTATTCATTTTCTTCTATGATGGAGCAAATACAAGCTATCTTTTTTGGGCTTAATAAAAAAACTACATTTCCTGATATTGATGAAATTTTGAAAGCATTTTCTTTAGCGGAACCGCTTATATTGCCACTGCCTAAAAATATGGAATCTTTTTTTCTGGTTTTAGCAAGTATTTATAGTGCAGAAAGTGCTTATTTGAACGGAGTGGTGTTAGAAAAGTGTCGTAAGGTAGTGTTGGGTATTGATTTTAATTATTGGATATTAAGACAGCAGGTAATTGCGTTAGTAACTACGTTGTTTGAGTTTATTTTTAAAGGTGAGGTTATTCAAGAAACTATATTTTTAAAGAAATTGTTTCAGGATATAGATGATCAGCTAACCATAACAATAAAATGTACTGAAGAAAATGGAGAGGCGGTAACCCTTGCTGAAATGACAGAAATACGCAATGAGTTTCGTGCAAAAATAAAAATGCTTGCGCTTTCAGAATCAGAAAACGCGGTTGTTTCTCCCTTTGTTACACAGTTCAGAGGCACATTATTTCCCATAGAAACAGTAAAAGATAAAATGCCTAATGGGTTGCAGAGAAAAGGAGAAAAATTGGTTTCACATATAGTTAACTTATGTCAATCAGAGGTATTTATTGCTGTTAATCGCCCTATTTTAGTATTGAATGAATATGAATTGCAGTATAAGACGATTGAAGGTCTTGTAGGAAAAAGGAATATTTTAAATCCCATCGCTATTTTGCAAACTTACGAAACCCTTTGCAACCAAGTGATTGATGCAAGGCCTGATCGTAAAATATTAATGAGTATGATTTTGCAGTATGCAATTTATTCTCGTGAAATGTATTATATTCATGCGCAATATTTTCCGCGTATTGGCAATAGCGGGTTAATTTTTAATCACCCAGATGCAAATGACACAATTGATTTAAATATATTATTGAATTTTTTTAGGCGCATCATAACAAAAGAAGTGGTGATTGATGCGAAAGATTTCTTAGCAGATAATTTGCTATCAGAAAAACAGCATTATCTTTTGAAGGCTGGTTTTAATGTATACACCGCTTTGCTTTCTTATGATATTGGTATAACGCTAGGAAGGTATGTCGCTATTCCTGATTGGAATTTGTTAAAAAATAATATATCGGATGCGTTGTTGATAATGATGAATGGGTTGTTACAGTGCGCATTTTCATTGGAAACAATTAGCTGCGATATCTTGCGCGATCAGTGTATGGATGTGTGTAAAAAACTGACGTCGCTTTCTGTATTGATTGCATCCCATGACAAAGCGTTTTCACCAAGGTGTGCTAACATTTTGAATATAAATAGTTTTAAAGATAATGTTAAGCATGTTTTGGATGAGTTTGTTGAAACGACGACTTATCGCCCACCCATTAACCTATTGAATTAAATATACTCATCTGGATTCCCATAGCCAATTTAAAATGCTTACCCAACTATTTTTTTGAAATAGTTGGGCACTCTCTTGAGAAAAATCTCTTTCGGCCACATATACTGTATATGTCTAACAGGTACATATGGGTGGCGAATCATGAGAATGGATAAATTTACAACAGCTTTTCAAACAGCGCTTGCGGATGCGCAATCAGCAGCATTAGGTCATGATAATCAAATGATTGAGCCGGAACACTTGTTGCTGGCCATGCTGAATCAAGAGGGTGGATCAATTGCTGCCGTGCTTGCACAGTCAGGCGCAAGCATTTCCACAGTGACGCAGGCATTAGAAAAAGTCATTGATCATTTTGCGAAGGTAGAAGGTTCGCCAGGACAGGTGCATCTCTCAAATGCTTTAAATCAATTATTAAATCGCTGTGATCAATTAGCGCAAAAACAAAAAGATCAGTTTATTTCATCAGAGTTGTTTTTGCTTGCTGTGATGGAGTCAAAATCTACATTAAGTGATTTATTAAAAAAATCGGGTGTTGACCCAAAAAAATGTGAAGAGGCGATTAAAAAAATGCGTGGCAATGAAAAGGTGCAAGACCCCAATGCAGAAGGTGCGCGTGGCGCACTGCAAAAATACACGATTGATTTAACAGAGCGGGCACATGCCGGAAAATTAGACCCTGTTATTGGTCGTGATGAAGAAATACGCCGTACGATTCAAGTCTTGCAGCGTCGCACGAAAAATAATCCGGTCTTAATTGGTGAGCCGGGGGTTGGAAAAACGGCGATTGTTGAAGGATTGGCACAGCGTATTGTGAATGGAGAAGTGCCAGAAGGGATTAAAAATAAAAAAGTATTATCGCTGGATATGGGCGCGCTCATTGCGGGTGCAAAATTTCGTGGTGAGTTTGAAGAACGATTAAAAGCAGTCTTAAAAGATTTATCGAAAATGGAAGGAAAAGTTATTTTATTTATCGATGAATTACACACAATGGTAGGTGCTGGTAAAGCTGAAGGCGCAATGGATGCAGGTAATATGTTAAAGCCCGCACTAGCTCGCGGGGAATTGCATTGTGTAGGTGCAACAACCTTAGATGAGTATCGTCAATATATTGAAAAAGATGCGGCGCTTGAGCGTCGTTTCCAAAAAGTATTGGTGGATGAGCCAAGCGTTGAGGGTACCATTGCGATTTTACGCGGATTAAAAGAAAAATATGAAGTGCATCATGGGGTCACGATTACAGATCCTGCGATTGTTGCTGCTGCAACTTTATCACATCGTTATATTACGGATCGTCAATTGCCGGATAAAGCAATCGATTTAATCGATGAAGCTGCAAGTGAAATTCGCATGGAAATTGATTCGAAGCCGCATGAATTGGATCGTCTCGATCGCAAATTAATTCAATATAAAATTGAACGTGAAGCCTTGAAAAAAGAAAAAGATGAAGCATCTCAAAAACGCTTAAAAGATTTAGAAAATGAAATTAATAAATTTGAAAAAGAATCTGCAGATTTAGAAGAAATTTGGAAAAGTGAAAAAGCCAATCTACAAGGCGCACAAAAAATCAAAGAAGAATTGGATCAAGCAAGATTGCAATTGGAACAAGCTTCTCGTAAAGCAGATTTGGCAAAAATGTCTGAATTACAATATGGACTTATTCCAGAATTAGAAAAGAAACTGAAAAATGCTGAGAATAACGAGAAAAAAACAGACTCTAAAGATACACATAAATTATTGCGTACGAGTGTGACCGCCGAAGAAATTGCAGAGGTAGTTTCTAAGTGGACACATATTCCCGTGTCGAGGATGTTAGAAGGTGAAAAAGAAAAACTATTGCGCATGGAAGAAGTATTACATGCCAGTGTGATTGGTCAGAGTGAAGCAGTTTCTGCAGTAGCAAATGCAATACGTCGCTCACGTGCAGGATTATCAGATCCGAACAAACCAATTGGCTCATTTTTATTTTTAGGGCCAACAGGGGTTGGGAAAACAGAATTATGCAAAGCCTTATCTTTATTTTTATTTGACACCATGGACGCTATGGTGCGAATTGATATGTCTGAATTTATGGAGAAGCATTCTGTTGCGCGATTAGTCGGCGCACCTCCGGGTTATGTGGGTTATGAAGAAGGGGGTTATTTAACAGAAGCTGTGCGCAGAAAACCGTATTCATTGATTTTATTAGATGAAGTGGAAAAAGCGCATCCCGATGTTTTCAATATTTTATTGCAAGTATTAGATGATGGACGATTAACGGATGGTCAAGGGCGCACAGTTGATTTTAAAAATACTGTGATTGTTATGACATCAAATTTGGGTTCTGAAATTATTCAGGAATTTGCACATGAAAATTATATCAAAATGAAAGAAATGGTGATGGAGATTGTGCGTAAAAGTTTCCGTCCTGAATTTATTAATCGTATTGATGAATCAGTTGTCTTTCATGGATTAACAAAAGAAAATATTGTAAAAATTGCTGACGTCCAAATTGAACAGATTAAACACCGTTTAAAAGAACACAGTATTGCATTAAAACTGTCAAAAGAAGCGGTTAACTTTATTGCAGACAGTGGGTTTGATCCGGTGTATGGTGCGCGCCCCTTGAAACGCGCGATTCAGCAATATCTTGAAAATCCATTAGCACAGGCTATTCTTGCAGGAAAATTTGTCAGTGGTGATGTGGTTATGGTTTCATGTGAAGAAGGCAGTTTAAAATTTTCGAAGTAACGTATTGTGCCCCGCTCGTTTTTTGATGCGAGCATGAGCGTAGCGTAAGTGTCCGACCAACTACACTAGGGCATCGAGCTTAAAAATTTGAGGCAATAAATTTCGATAATCCTCATCCTTTTTACAGAGATGGATTTTATGAAGCATCTGGGTGAGAAATTTTTGAGGATCTATCTTATTGGCTTTACAAGTTTCAATAAGCGATTAAAAAGTGGCGCCTGCTTTTGCACCTTTAGGGCTTCCCATAAACATCAAGTTTTTGCGCCCTAGCGTGAAGGGTCTAATGGCATTCTCACAAAGATTATTATCTAT
>JAUXWQ010000042.1 GCA_030680235.1 Coxiellaceae bacterium | reverse complement strand
GAGCTTGTCCAGTTTTCCGTTGAAATTTTCTTAAGTGGCTTTTTCATTATGCTGCCTTTTGGAAAATTTCAGTTTCAGCAGCGAATTCTAAATCGATATTAGCGATGACCTGATTAATTTCTTGATAGCCTCGCACTTTATTAAATTGTTTTTCACAATACAATAATACAGAACCAAGCCATCTCTGCAACATTTTGCTTCCACGAGAACGCTTAATATTCTTCTCACATTGACGAACGAGTGAAAACATACTTTCAATAGGGTTGGTTGTGATTAACGTTTTACGCAGCAATGCAGGCACTTTTAAGCGATGTAACGTAAGTAATTCATTAAATGCTTCGAGCAGTGAATCTGCGGCAGACTCATTTTTTAATCTAAGCCATTTTTCGAGATCCAGCAGCATTTTTTTGGCATCTTCGTAACTATTTTGCTCAAGTGCAATCATCAATAATCGATGTGCTTCTTTGCGATATTTTTTAGCCAAGTGTTTTTGCAAATTGCGGCTTTTATGAATAGCACAGCGCTGATGCAGCAGCTTTTTGCCAAATCGATCGCGTAGGGCTTTAATAACGCCACTACCGCCATCAGTCACAAATATAATGCGCCTGGATAATGTCATACCGCGCGCCTCTAAACTTTTAAATAATTCTTCGCATATAACATGATTTTCAGAGCTACCTTCCCAAAATCCTAATGCCATTTTATTGCCAAGAATATCAACACCAACGCCCACTAAAAATGCATCACCACCACGATGAATGCTGTCTAAAAAAATGGAGAATGGTTTGAAATCAGACAATGAGCGATTTTGAAACTCATTGAGTTGAGCTGCTGTTATTTCGACCATTTTTCTTGAAATAGTGGATGACGACACACCGAACGCCTCTGCAGTACCTACAACGGTTTCTTCGTATTTTTGAGCTGATACACCACGTAGAATTTTATCGAGCACTTCCTGCGAAAATTGACCGTGTGAGCGCATGTTTTCATATGACTTTAATTGAACTTCGCCAAGGTCTTCGTGTCTTAAGCGTGGCCGATTCACAGGGACTTTTTGATCGCCAATATAAACCGAGCCTTCTTCGTGTGCCCATTTTTGCATCTTGGGGTCTGTTGGATAATAATCAGGGCCTGCCAATCCTTCACGCTCAATCAACATAACGCTTTCGGCAACCATTCTGCCCATATCCAAAAAAACGCTGTCTAATGCGCGTTTCCCTTCAGTCATTATGCGATGCAATGAATTACGTGCAAGCTCTTCGCCTGTCATTTGTTTAAATCCACCCATTGCTTTTTTTCTTTGTTTGGTTTCTACTTTCATTACTGGCTCCTTGTTGTTTACAATTTGCGGAACACAATGAGTATTCCACTTTGGAGCCACTCTTTCAAATTTCAACGGGATTTAGGATAACCTC
>JAUXWQ010000016.1 GCA_030680235.1 Coxiellaceae bacterium | reverse complement strand
TAAAGTTTACATGAGAGACACAAAAAAGAATTTTAAAATTTCTCGTATTGTGACGTTAACAAAAATTCAAAAAGATATTTTGCGAGCTATTGATAAAAAATTACTAAATCCTGGTGGATAAAACTGACGGCGAATTCAGGTATTAACGCCAGCTGGTATGTTAGAGACAACCGAACGACGAAATGCAACATCACATTTTGCAATTCCTTATGTCCCAGTTCCAAAAAATGATTTATCAAAAGAACCTGCTATTTTTACAACAAAAAATGCTTTACCAGAAACATTGCGTGAAATAACACAAGAAGCGCAAGCGGCATTTCAAATCGCAAAAAAATGCGTGCAAAAATATTCTATCATTGCTGAACTCATTGAATCCTATGAAACAGGGTTGGCAACTACTGAAAATATTGATTCATTTAAAGCAGAATTTTTGCCAAAATTATATTCTGCACATGCTGAATTTTTTCAGCAAAAAAGTGAACACTATTTTGAATATCATTATTCTGAAGCTGCGAAACGAGTGGAATCATCACATTTCAAGTTAGAAGCCTGGTTGAAAGAAAATCCAGAATATAAAGAAGATCCAGAGGTGCAGGAATTACAAGGATTATTAGCATTTCGGGGATTGGCTGGCAATTTTTATTATCCAGGTGAGGTCATTAATGCGTTGACAATTAATTTAAGCAAAGGTCGTCCGCATGGATGCTGGTATTCTAATGCAGAAGATATGCATGCCTTTGCAAAAGCACTGTGGCACCCAGATGGTGCACTGCATCAATATGCAGCGGAAATAGAACAACGCAAAGTAATTACTCGACCTGGTAATCCAGATCAATATGGTTGTGGATCCGCTTTTGTTGAGATAGACGGTGTAAAAGCCGTTGCGCATTCAGGAAAAGGCCCCGGCATTTGTACCAATTTTTCAACTTACCCAGAGAGCGGTTACACTTTTGTAACGCTTTCTAATGATGATGCCTCATTTATGCCACTTGCTTATGATTTAGAAAATTTTATTGCAAGACAACATGTGCCGGGTTCAGCGATGAGTGTTGCATTTTTAGATCCAAAAGTAAGTGTTGCAGATAATCCATTTGAATTAATGCTAGAGAATATTGCGCAGATAGCTGAAGTAGAAAAAGTCGAAAATAATTTATTACCGCCAATGCAAATCGCTGGCAGTGAAACACCCGGTAAAAATATTTTCGATAGCATGCAAGCATTAAATGTTCCGAATGCCAGCGTTACGGTTATTGCAGATGGAAAAGTTGCATGGACACGTGAATATGATCTTGCAACGAGAAGTGCTCATGAGCCTTCCATATCAAAACCATCTGTTTTTCAAGCTGGTTCTATCAGTAAAACCATTAATGCTGTCTTAGCAATGAAAGTATTGGTTGAAAGTGGGAAAATAAAATTGCATGAAGATTTGACGCCGCGTTTAAAAGCGATGGGAATAGAAAATAATACAGGGAAAGAAATTACTTTAGCACAATTATTAAGTCATACCGCTGGAACTTCGGTGCACGGTTTTCCAGGTTATCATTCATCACATTCAGCCATTCCAACAACGGATGAAATATTAGCTGGAAATCCTGCGCTTAAAAATTTAAAACCAAATGACTCAAGCCAAAAAGATTTGGTAACGCCCAACACAATGCCAGTTGAAGTTGCGCGTGAACCTGGAAAAGAATGTGTTTATTCCGGTGGTGGCACAACCATTATTCAAAAATTAATTGAGGATGTAACAGGTAGACTTTATGAAGATGTCGCAAAAGAAATAATTTTTGATCCATTGCACATGGATTCCAGTACTTTTGAACGCCAATTGCCGGGAGAAACAGCTCTTAATATTCAAAAAGGTCATTTGGCAAACGGGGATGTTTTGGATGGTGGTTGGCGTGTTCATCCTGAATTAGCAGCAGCCGCACTTTGGACAACAACAGAGGATTTGGCAAAATTTTCTGTTGCTATGAACGACGCTTTTCATGGCAAAGATAATTCGTGTGTGACACAAGAAACAGCTAAAGCGATGGTAACACTGCAACCGAATTCTGACTTTGGCCTAGGATTTAAGATCGATGGCCAAGGTGATTCATTTGGATTTGGGCATGGTGGTGCTACTGATGGATATCGTGCAGATTATGTTGTGTTTCCAAATCAAAATGTGGGCGCTGTCATTTTAACCAATGGCGATAATGGAAATCAATTAATTCAAGAAATACAAGCTGGTCTCGCAGAGGTGTATTCTTGGCCCGCACGTGAATGCGAACGCAAAACACCAGTAGCGCTTGAAGAAAGCAGTGCAAAATGCACTTCTGGAAGATTTATTGTTACTGTTGATGATAAGGACATTGCGTTTTTCCCGCGCGTTGAAAATGGACAATTACATTTGTCCATTCCATTTCCGCAATTGCGCGGCGATAAACGTATGGATCTAATTTTAACACCAACATCACAAAGAGAATTTATTTGTGTTGAGCCTATTTTATTTAGGGTTGCATTTAACGAAGATTATAGTGGCATGATTCTGGGTGGTGGTTTATCCGCCACACGTAGTAATTCCCCACAGACATCAGAACAAGCGCTGTTTGGAAAAACGCATGCGCAAACCTCGGCAGTTCCTCGTCCGGTTTCGACAACGCAGAATGAGCATGATAAAAAAGATCCGATATCTGGAAATAACTTATAGATAATAGTAATTATGAAAAATAATGAGCTGAAAAATTTAATTTTGAATAAAAATCTATCGCAGCAAAAAACAGATTGTTTACATTTGTTGGCTAATGGATTTTCCGCCAAAGAAATTGGTGAGAAATTAAAATTATCAAAACACACGGTTGAAAGTTATCTTGCAGATATTCGTCGACTTTATGGCTGTAGAAATTCCAGGGAATTAATTGCGATTTATTATAAAAATGGAATGAAAAATTTAACGTTTGTTTAAGAATTAATAATTGCAACAAAAAAATAAAATTTTGAACGCTTATTATCAATGAGTTAGATTATAAAATAGCGTAAAAATACGGTATTTTAGATAAATCATTTCTGTATAATTTAGTAAATTCTTATTTTAAATACGTACATTTGAAACAGGAGATGTGATACATATGAAATTATTAACATGGCTTGAGATTCAACAAAATAATTTTCAACCAGGACAGCCTGGTTTTGAAGCAATTCGTCGCTTACAAAAACAACTACAGAAAGATTTTACTGCAGCGCAACTTGAAAATACAATGATTTCCGATACGGGTAGCGTGAAAGATAAAGCATCCGATATTGGTGAATTAAATGAATTTATGCGATCGTCGTATTTTGTTTTTAAATTAGCTGAGCCATATGTCGATGTTTTTGACCGTGAAAAAGCAAAAAAATTGCCGAGTTTTATTTCAGCTTCATATGAACAAATGATGTCTGATTACAGTAATTTGTGTGATGCAGTTGGGTTGCCAAAAAAATCACAAGCTGTCACACAAGATACATTGTTTCAGCCGCCAAAACCTGTTCCAGCATTAGAAGAAGAAATGAAATTAGCGAGACAGCTTTCACCAAAACCAGAAAATAAAGAAAAAGAGCGTGGGTGTGATAATTGCGGAGAGGCGCATCCGGGAATGTGTATCAAACCACCACGCAAGCCGAAATAATTTTTTTAATCTTTTGGATTACTGTACTTGGGGTGATCAAGATTATTCTAGTGCGATTTTTTTATGCCAACTACGAGAGCTGTAATGAGAAATTTTTCAAATTCGAGACATGATAAATCGATATATTTGTTAATTTTAGATGCTATTAACAAATTTGATAAATTCTCCCATCGTTATGTGAAAAAAAATGAAATTCAATCGATAGTAACGAAAATTAAAAATTTTGTAACTTTCGAAATTGTTGATATTGAAGTAATTGAATCGTTACGAGGTTGTTTAACTTTATTGTCATTAAATAAAGAAAATGAAAATATTATGTTTGGCGACATCTCACTTTCAGATATTGCATATCGAGCTTTACTTTTTATTGCCGAAAGAAATCCGTTAAATGAAAATGATGTTATTAGCCTAAAGAAAATAACCCTGAAAAATAAAATAGTAGTATCGACTGGACATCAATTTGATATAAATTATTTGCTTTCCTGGCATAAAAAAAGAATTTTTAGAGCAGATATTGATTTTAAAAATGAAACAATCTTATTAAATCCAATTACCAATGAACCTTTTTCAAAAAATGACATGCGTTATATTCACACTGTTTTAAAATTAAAAGGGCGTCCCATCCCAGAAAAAACATTAACATATTCTGATCAGCAAGACGGTATAGTTCACTTTCAGCGTTTAGAACAAGAACAAATTTTGCATAGAAGACAAGAAAATGTAAATAAAATTATTTTCTTTTCAGGCCTACCGATAATGTTATATCTTCTGTTGTTACCTGTGATAAATTTTATGATGTCAAAAGATAGCATAAGTTTTTTAAAAGTCTATGGCGACACGCACCACAGTTTATCGTACAAAACTTTAATTTTTTTATTAATTCCATGTTTATTTTCTAATTCAATTGTAAGGTATGTCGATAATTTACATAGGTTTTTGTATCGCCATAATGATGACAATATTCTTGTACAAAATAATCGCCAGGATATGAATTTTGTGATGTAACTTTATTAAAAAATCAATTTTCTGGAAAAAATTATGATAAGCGAGACAACTTTTGCAAAAATCAGAAAATAAAGAAAAAGAGCGAGAGGTGTGATAGCGCTTATTCAACTCGGAGTAATATATGAGAAATTTAACAGAGTTAGAACAAGAAGCTTTATCTGAATTAAGTGGTTTTGGATTAACTGTTGAAATGCTGATCGGTTTGAATTTACCGGAAGAATTTCCTGCGCGTAATACAATAGAACCATTTAGCCATTGTCATCTTCCAATGTTGAAAAAATTAATTGAAAAAGGATTAACCATTCATCAAGCATGTGACGAAATTAAAGAATTAAACCCTTATCAGGTAGTATTGCTTAGTAATTGGCAGGATAGATATTTTTCCAGATGTGACTTACGTGGCTATCATCTACGAGAACTGAAAATGGCTAATTCATTTGATTTGAATCATGCATATTTAATTTATGGGATGTTTTCTAAAAAACTATCGGCAGTAGAAATTTGTAATGGAATACGAGGATTGAGTTCAACGCAAGCCGCAGAGTTATACAGCGCTTTTTTTGATTTAGATAATGCGGTTCGCCATCCTTCCACACTATTTTGGCAATCAGCCGCTTTTTTTGGAAAAGCCGTTACTGATAAACGGAGGTTATCCTAAATCCCGTTGAAATTTGAAAGAGTGGCTCCAAAGTGGAATACTCATTGTGTTCCGCAAATTGTAAACAACAAGGAGCCAGTAATGAAAGTAGAAACCAAACAAAGAAAAAAAGCAATGGGTGGATTTAA
>JAUXWQ010000009.1 GCA_030680235.1 Coxiellaceae bacterium | reverse complement strand
CAGATACTATCAGGGCCCGAGTGAACGTAATCACTCAAGAATAAAGAGGCCGAATATATGAATGCATCTCACTTTTATTTTGCTAAAAATTGAATTTATTGTTTGCATCCAGGGCGGGGTCCATATATGACTTAAGAAATTTGATAAAGCACTCGCTACACTCGTGGCTTGCATCATGCGCAGTGTGTGGTGCGAGCCGCGAGTGTAACGAGCGATTGTTTTCTTAGGTCAATGCCTGTGGAGCTGAGGTATCCCCATAAATATTTTTGTAACGCATTGATTTTATTGCGCGCATATATTTGGGATAATTGTACTGACGGATTACATTTGCAAGATTATGTAATACAGGATAGTGCCAACCAAAAATTATTTAGTAAAAATTTTAGACTATAGGGTGTTTTATTTTTTCAAGCTTTTGAGTATTTATCTGAGAGTATCCCTAAACAGGTAGTTAATGATCTATTGATGGAATTGGTTCGCGTTAATCAGTTTGCTTTATTAAAATACTTGATTATGCAATATAGTCATTTATGTAATTTCAGTGTTCTTTTAAGCACAGTAGAAAGCAGTTATCGCACTTATTCAGCAGGTCAATGTCTTTATAGCGAGACCGCTGCTAGTGAAACTGCCAAAAAGAGGAATTTTTTGTCTTTTTCTAAAGCATGTTGATTTTTTAAATAGCGCTGAGCAAAGAAACGATATTGATTATGAAATTCTTTTCGGCCATGTTCATAATGGGTTTCTTTAAAGGCTGTAATGGTTTTTTCTCTGATTGCCGGTGCAATTTCTGTTGAAAACGGTTTATAAATAGTATCAAAAAATAAATTCTGTAATTCAGGATTTTTAGATAAAATTACTGGGTCAATATAATGTGGATTTGCGAAAAAAGAACGCTGGAATGAAAGATTGTTCCAGTATCCAGCATAAACCTCTTCAGGAACGGATTTACAAAAAACTGTTTCTTGCTCTGCAATAACGTGATCTTCTAAAACATCTGGAATGAATTTTTTGTCTTCAGCGGGCACCAATGAGTGATCAAAGGTGTGAATAACGCCAGCTTTCCCGCAATCCTCTGCGAATCGTGCTGCAATAGGTTTTGCGTGTGTTGTTGAAATACCGCGAGCATATCTTGTATGTTCTATGAGCGCTTCTTTTGAAGCTATTTCACTGCGAGAAAGGGTGCCTTTATGACCAGTATTATGCAAAGGGGATTCTTTTATTGAGGCCCCACGAATTCTGAGTGTTCCATTGAGAGAGATTTCGTTAAAGAGCGCTGTCTGTGTAAAGGGCTTCCCATGAAAAGTTAACTGATGGTTTGTTCCATAGCTTAGCCAGAGTGGCGATTGAGCCTCAGATAGAATGATTTTTTTTTGGGGAAGTTGTTTAAAAAAACTTCGCATGAGGAGTCGCTTACAAAAAATATCAACTGTGGATGGAGAAAGAGAAGCGTGAATCATACTTGATGAACCTTAAGATATTCTGAAGGGTATGGCTCGTTTCTAAGTACGTTTTGGATATATATGATAATATTTAGGAACAAAGGGTGAGCTCTGCAGCAGACAAGGATGCGTCTTATGTTTTCAGATCTAAAAAATCGCGCAAAAAAAGCAAATCAGACACCTGGAACTGCTGTCTATCTGGGTGATAACCCCCTTCTGAAAACCGAGATCACGGTTATTCATTACAATACCGAAAACTGCGCTGTAAAAGAGAATGCCACTTTAGATGACTGTATAGCAGTTGAAAATACGATAACGTGGATTCATATCGAAGGCCTGCACGACGTAGCGATGATAAAAGCCGTAGCGGAAAAATTTCAAATTCATCCATTGACTGTCGAAGATATTTTAAATGTGGGTCAACGCCCCAAAGTGGATGATTACGAAAATTATTCTTTTATTACCTTAAAATCACTTGAGTGGACTGAAGAAAATACCTCACTTTTGGTATCGCAGCTTGCTATTATTTTTAATAAAACCTGCGTGATTACTTTTCAAGATGACCATTCAAAATCAATTGATCTTATTCGTGAGCGATTTAAAAATGGCGCCACGCAACAAGCCCGTAAAAATGGGCCTGATTATTTAGTCTATCGATTAATTGATTCTGTGATTGATAATTATTTTGTGGCGTTGGAAAGTATTGGTGAAAAAATTGAGTCTGTTGAAGATCAAATTATGGATGCACCAACACCTAAAAATTCCCGCATTATTTATCGATTAAAGCGGCAAATGTTGTTGTTGCGAAAAGTTATTTGGCCGTTACGAGAAGTATTGAGTCATTTGCTCTATGGTGAAAATGCAATGGTTTCAAAATCAACCCGTGTGTATATTCGGGATGCGTACGATCATATTTCTCAGGCGATTGACACCGTTGAAACTTTTCGTGATATTTTGGCCAGTTTGCTTGATATGTATTTGTCAGGACTAACGATGAAAACCAATGACATTATTAAAACGCTTACTATTATTACCACTATTTTTATTCCCATCATGGCGATCGCCAGTATCTATGGGATGAATGTAAGTGGTGTTCCGCTGATGAAATCTACTTGGGGTTTTGATGAAGTAGCATTGCTGATGATTTTAAGTGTGATTGTAATGGTCATTTTTTTTCGTAGAAAAAAATGGTTGTGATGTTTCAGACGAGCGTCTTTATGATAGACCATATAGTTGCGTGGGAGCAATCATGTCACAAGAAAATAGAGTAAGTGTTTATCGGCTTAATACAAAAAAACCACATATTCTTTCATTGATGCTATTGAGTGCATTTGCAGTGATGGGGGCAATTGTGATGATGCCAGCATTGCCAGAAATCTCAGTTTTTTTTCAAAAAAGCATTGGCACTACGCAATTAACCGCAACCAGTTTTTTATTGGGATATTCGATTGGGCAATTGATCTATGGACCACTTGCGAATCGATATGGTAGAAAAAAAGCATTATATACTGGCATTATTATTGCAACATTAGGGTCTATTTTTAGTATTTTATCAGCACCTATTGAATCTTTTTCGGTATTAATTCTAGGTCGATTTTTAGAAGCGATTGGATCTAGTGCAGGATTAGCGATCAGCTTTACGATTATCACAGACTATTATTTTGAAAATGATACACGAAAAATAATGGGATTGTTGATGTTGGCATTTGCCATTGTGCCAGGTATTGCAGTAGCAGCAGGGGGTATTTTAGTGCAATACATGGGATGGCATGCTTGTTTTTATTTTTTATTAGCGTATGGATTATTATTAATTTATCCAACCTATCATTTACCAGAAACATTATCTGCTGTGGATCTTCATGCAACACGTTTTAAAAAAATTGTAAAAAATTATAAAAATAAATTTCTGAATAAAAAATTAATTGGATTCGCTATTATTACCGGTTTTTCAAGTGCCTGTGTTTATGTGTTTGGTGCAGAGGGCCCATTTATCGGTATTCATTTACTGCAAATACCACCTGCTTTATATGGACTCTTGGGGTTATTACCCTACATTGGTACTCTCATTGGCAGTTTAATTGGTGTGCGTTTATCGCTATATAATCCGATGTCGGTTATCAAATTTGCTTATACTATTGAATGCGTAGCTACTTTATGCATGTTGGTTTTATTTTTATTGAAGGTTGTTAATTTGTGGACTTTACTTATTCCAATGGGAATATTTTGCGTAGGGCATCCCATTATTGCTGCAACGTGTGGCTCAATGTCGATGC
This sequence comes from Coxiellaceae bacterium, assembly GCA_030680235.1. Taxonomy (GTDB): domain Bacteria; phylum Pseudomonadota; class Gammaproteobacteria; order Coxiellales; family Coxiellaceae; genus 2-02-FULL-42-43. The sequence goes on along the minus strand of JAUXWQ010000009.1, from coordinate 23,961 downwards.
AGCAAGACCCAGATAAGTCAAACACATCGGCGGTATTGAATTTTGTTGCTATGGGCATGCCTGTTTTAATGACACTCTTATTGAGTATATTACATGTTTCTTCTGCGTGGGTTATGCCGGTTATTTTCATGATTGGATTGTTTGGAATGTTGTTTTCGTATGTATCCCTTATTGGCTGTAAGACACGATTTATTGTTGCGCAAAATTGAACAACCAGCAGTTGTTTTTATATATAAGACATGCAAGAATGCCTGCTTCAACTTGAGGCTCATGCCAATGAACACGTCAAAACGCACATACTAGCATCAAACTTGTCTTTTTAGACACTCTCAACTATCTACTCGCTATTTCGCGCATTTTGCGCAGAGGTTTTTTATGCGTCAACAAAGCATTTTAAAGTTATTGCCATTATTTTTGGTCATTACCATTGATAGCATGGGGCTTGGTATTTTATTTCCAATCATGAGTGATTTATTGATTAATCATCATGCCTTATTTTTGCCACAAGCAACGTCTGATTTTATGCGTGAGTTACTGTATGGCATAACAATTGGCATCTATATGATTGCTTGGTTTTTTGGGTCAGCCATTTTGGGTGACATGTCTGATTCATTTGGTAGAAAAAAATCATTGATGATTTGTTTGTTGGGTGCAACGCTGGGTTATTTTATTTCTGCTGTTGCTATTTTATTTCATAGCCTTGTATTTTTAATTGTAGGTCGTGTGATTGCAGGTTTTACAGCAGGTAGCCAGCCAATTGCACAAGCTGCGATTGTTGATGTGAGCAATGATGAAAGTCGTGCACGAAATATTGGCTATGTATTATTGGCAGTGTCATTAGGGTTTGTATTGGGACCATTTGCCGGCGGTATTTTGTCAAATGCCAATCTCGTTTCTTGGTTTAATGATGCCGTGCCTTTGTTTTTTGCAGGTGTCGTATCGCTCTTGAATTGTATTTTATTATATTTTGCTTTTCATGAAACGTTTAAGCATACCCACGTCATAAAAATTCGTTTGAGTTATGCCATTACGATTTTTAAACAGGCATTTGAAAGTAAGCGTATTCGATTGTTATCCATAGTGCTTTTTATTGAAACAGTGGGTTGGTCAGAATATTACACTTTTATTTCACAAATGTTATTAAGACGTTTTCATTATTCAGTAGTAGAAATTTCTTTTTTTATGGCCGTGATGGCGCTTGGGTTTAGTATTGGTTTTGGATTTTTAGTTGATCCTTGTGCTAAACATTTTAATCAAAAAAAATGTGTATTGGTTACGATGCCAATGGCTGCATTGTTGTTTTTTATTACGGCGATTACGAATTATGCGCCAGCATTATGGATTATCGCTTGCTTGATTGGCATGATCGTCTCAATTTTCTATTCGATTTTAATCACTTTATTTTCAAAGCAGGTGAATGATGATGAGCAAGGTTGGGTGATGGGGATCACTAATTCTGTGGGGGCACTTTCTTTTGGTGCAACCGCTTTAATCAGTGGCTTTGTTGCAGATTGGAGTCCAGTAATGCCCATTTATTTGGGAGGCATTATGTTGCTATTAGCGGCATTGATTTTGAAACGTGCGCATCTGACAGGGGCTAAGTTATCGCATCAATAACAGCAATTCCCTGCGAACAAAAAATTTTCATCTTTTGGCGATCTTGAACGATAATTTGTTTCGAAAATGCTCATGGACTTCATGTACACAGCGCTTTTCTCAACAAATTACCGTTCAAGTCGCCTAAAATCTGAAAATTAGCGGTTTTTCAGATAGTCGTGGGGAATCGCTGCATCAATAACCCCAGTATTGCAGAAACCTAAAACTTAGTTGATCATTGGGTGCGTCATTTTATGAAAACGGTAAAGAACGAGGGGTTATGCGATTAAGTAAACAAGAGGCGAATTTTCTTCCTGTAGAAGTTGCTGATTGTGATCAGTTGCGCAATGTTAATTGTTACGAGTACTTGTATAACCTTGTGTTAAATACATTTCCAGATAATGAAAATATTGTCGGAGAGCAGGAAGCATTTTCTTTTTTGCGAGAGTTTAAGCAGCATGAATTTTATGATCCTAAATTCCCTTATGGAAATTTGTACACACAGTTTTTCTATGCACTTGAAGGAGATATTGAAAATAGCGCCATGGTTTGGCCACCGAACAAAAAAACATTGTTGTTAGACGCTGTTTTTTTTAATCAAAATAGTGCGCTTGAGCGAGCTGCACAATTAAAAAACCTTTCTCCTCCAACTTCACCTATTAATACGATTACCCCTGAAAATATGGATGGTGCATTGCAAAAAGTACGCACAATGATGCCGGGTATGATTGCAAATTCGATGTTTGGCGGGTGGGCTCTTTCTAGCGCATTGAGTTTTGTTGGTGCTACTGAGGCATTTAAGCCGATGTTTGGTACGAGCATGCTTTCAGTCAAAAAATATCGCTATCAGAGCAGTATAGGGCCTAACTGTCCGATTGAGCTACGCAGTGGAACACAATCGCAGTATGTAGGAAATGGTACAGCGCGTTTAAATCCTATTTTTGATGTCTGGCTTATTTCTCAGCATGAGAAAAACCCAGACAATACGTGTATTTACTTCAATAGCTTGGGGTATGATATTCCGGTTATAAAAGACTATCAGGATGCTCTGGTTGGGGCTCACAAGCGTGCAGAGCGTTTGTATGAAAGAAATTTAACAATGCAATTACATGCTGCAGAAGAGCGTCACCGCAACAATTTAATTATGATTACCTTGCCTGCCGATAAAGGCCTGCTGAATTCAGGTGCATATTTGTCGACGGATCCTTTTATTTCGATTAAAGCTGCAGCGGAGCAGATGTTTGCGATTGTTTCATCGAGTAATAAGGCAGTTGCAGGTGTTCCTGTGAAAGATTTTTATATGAGTGAAGCTGCTGAAAAAAAAATATATCAATCAGAATTAGAAAAGAAATTGGTTTTGAGAAAATTGATTGCTGATAGCTTTCAAAAAATATTAAATTTTCCTGGTGGATGGGATCAGGAGAGGATGATTAGTCAGGCAGAATATCAGGCGGTTTATTTTCATTTTATAAAATATGAATTAACCCATTTTATTGTACAAAAAATTTCTCCAAAAACACTCATTTTTGCTTGTAAAGACGGTATTGATCGCGCAGGAGTTGCTTCGCTTTATTATAATTTAATGCAGTCAATCCATGTTGGCGTTCCTTTTACAGAGGAGGAGTTTGACCGTGCGCTGGATGCAGCAGCTAAATATGTAAAAGGTCGTCCGATGAATCATCATCGTATGATTTTATGGAATGTGGTTCATCATCTGCTGAATGCAAATGTGGTTGTGGTACCGGAATGGTTGCAAAAATGGCATGACACTTGCGCCATAGATGCCAGCCAAAACATGAAACACGCAAGCCCAGCCTATCGGGAATGGGACAACTGTGGGTTTAGCTAGGGAACATGCACGTTCCTAAGTTAATTAGGTTTTATTAAAGCTTGCAAATCTCCCTTGTGTTGCGCACAGCCCTCCTTTTTTCAAAGGCGTGTCAGAGGAATATACACTTACAAGCTTTTAAACCTCACCCCTTATTAATCCTTGTACTTGCTCCATTCCTTTTTGTTCTTTTTGATAGCGCGCAAATTGTTTGGCAGTTTCACGTGCAGGCACGCGCATGTAAATAGCAAGTATAAAAATAACCAAGCTGAAAACAGCAACAATTAAAAAATCCCAACCGAAAGGTAATACATTTTTGCCATGGCCATAATTGCCGTAATAAGAAATTACACCTAGTCCTGCTAAATAAGGCGCTAACCAGGCGCATGCTTTAAAGTGAAAACCATTATGAAAATGCTCACTTTTTCGTACGCAAGCAATGAGAAAAATAACAAAGCCAATCACGACAGCAATCATTAACTTGCCGATAGTTTCCCAACCTGTCCAGTACCCAATTAAATTACAGAAGTAAAAGGCAAGAAAAGAAATTGGTGTTGCGCAAGGCAAGCGAAAAGGACGTTCAGCATCGGGCAATTGTTTTCGTAATGACATGAGCGCAATTGGGCCCATGGCATAAGAAATGACAATGGCGGAGACCAAAAAACTCACCATATTTTGCCAGCCAGGCAAAGGCAAAAATAAAAACATCCCGATAATAAAATTAAAAAAAATGGCAAGCATGGGTAAATTATTTTTATTCATGCGGGATAAAAAGGTTGGTAGATAGCCACTTTTACTCATGGCATACACAATGCGAGAAGTTGATGTTACATAGACTAATCCAGCGCCGAGCGGGGAGACAGCAGCATCGATCAATAATAGCTTTAATAGCCATATAATTCCTAAGGCGAGGATAATACCCGCAAAAGGACCTACTTGATCTGCAAAATGCACATTCGCCCAACCTTCTTGTAAGCTTTCATGACTCATCGCACCAATAAAAGCGATTTGTAAACCTACGTATAAAATCAAACAGACAGCAACTGATCCAACAATTGACAGTGGAATTGAAATTTTTGTTTTGCATGCCTCGCCTGCCAATTCAACCCCGTGTTTAAAGCCTGTAAATGCAAAGGCAATCCCACCTGTCCCAACAGCACTTAAAATTAATTCCCATTCTTTTGGATTGTAAAATAGTGATAAGGTTGAAAAATTTTCTGGATGGAATTTAGTATGTATTAACATGATGATGACAAGAACAATGACTAAGAATTTAAATCCAAAAATAAAAAAATTAAATCGAATAAACCCCTTTAAGCTGGCAATATTTAAAACACATAAGCCAAGCATCACAAGTGTTGCGATTAATAATCCAAAATGACTGAGTACGGGAATATTGTTAACGGTATGCATCAAGGAGGGACAATAGGTTGAGGCATATTGGAGCACGGCTTGCACTTCAATCGGCGGCATGGTGACACAAGACAACCACGATACCCAGCTAATCATGAATCCTGTGGTTACGCCTTGAGTAAGTTGGGCAAAGCGTGTTGTGCCGCCGGCAATCGGTAATGTAGTCGATAATTCCGCAAAGGTAAGTGCAATGAGCATCGTACCAAATCCACCAATTATCCAAGAAATAATGGCACCAGAGCCTGCAATTTTTGCAGCGTAGAGGGGGGCGAATAACCATGCAGAGCCAATAATGCCATTTACGGTGATGAGTAAAAAGTGAAAAGGAGAAAATCGACGTGTCAACATGGTGAAATCCTTTCTTTAGGGATGTGAAATCATATCTCTAAATTAACTTTGTTTGCAAAGTTATGTACAACAGGATTATTCTGGATGGGGGTATAGTTATACATTTGACAAGGAGTGTCGTATGGTAGCCGTCATAAAATCTGCTGAAATGCCTTCAGAACAACAATATGTTTTTGGTGCTATTGCAATGTTTTTTATTGCAGCTTATCGTGATCCTTTATTTTTATTGAGAGTATCTATTATTAGAGAAATCGTTTCACTTATGTCTATTGCTGTTGTCGGTTGGCGTTCAGGCCCATCGTATCCTTATATATCACATTTTGGAAAATTGACATTGGGTGGTATGCCCTATGAAGGTTCTGATCTTGAAAGAAAGATTGCAAAACGGAGTGGCATGGTTGTCTCGATGCTGAAACCTTTTGAGGCAGAAGGACATCATCTTGAGAGAATGGGTCATGCAAAACCAACGCAAATGGCTTTTTGGACAACACATGGTGTGAGTTATCAGCATATACCAATGCAAGATATGTCGGTGGAGGTGCGTAATCAAGATGCTTTAGAAACCCTTCGTGCGATGAATAATTGCATTAAGGGAGGAAAGCGCGTGTATTTGCATTGCCAAGCAGGACAGGGGCGTAGTTTTATTATGCGTATGGCGTATTTGTTGGCCTATGGCTATCCTTTCAAAGCAAATGATCATCGACGTATTGGAACTTATGAGGATGCGCTTCGCATTGTTAAAAGAGAACGTCCACAAGTGGATGCGACGGCAAAACGTCGTAAAAAAATCGAAGAGATTGTGGCTTTATTTAAGGAGCAACAAAATACAGCAGTGGCAAGTTATGCAGCACTAGCCTGAAAATGCTGTGAAATGGCGTATAAACCTCGGATACCCCCTTGAAAAAGGGGGTCGGCGCGGAAGCGACGGGGGGATTTGCAAGTCTTAATGACAGCTAATTTTCAGACTTGTATCTACTAATGGGTTTTTGTAACAACATAAGCTATCGCATAAATACTCGCACTAAAACAAGCAATTAAAATAAAATCGAAACCAAAGGGAATTATTTTCATTCCGCCAAAGCTGCCGCAAAAACTAATTGCTGTCATGCCAATCAAATAAAATATCACCCAGGCACCTTCTGAAAAATGGAGTTTTTCCCGAAGTTTTTTATTTTTTTTATGAAAAGCCATTCCGAATAAAAGTGCATAACCTATGGCAAATAACATAATGATTTTATAGACAACCGACCAACCTGACCAATAAATCAGTAAATTGCAAATATAAAATGCGACAATACAAATGCTATGAATCGTTGTTTGTGAAAATGGTTTGAATAATTCTGGCTGTTGTTTTACAAGTGTCATTAAGGCCATGGGTCCTACAATGTAACCAATAACTAAACAAGACACTAAAAACCCTACCATGTGTTGCCAGCTTGGAAAAGGTAAGAAAAATAAAAGTCCAATTAGGGTGTTGAGCATGATTGCGCGAATGGGGGTGCCATTTTTATGCGTATGCATAAAATAAGCGGGGAAATAGCCGTTTTGACACATCCCATAGGTCATTCGAGAAATTGAAACGGATTGTGCTAATGCGGTTCCTAATGGAGAAATGCAGGCATCGAAATAGAGTATTTTCACAAAAAAAACAAAACCCAGTAGGGTTAGTAATCCTGCAAAAGGGCCTTTATCGCCCGCAAAAACAATGTGTGCCCATCCTTGCGAAAGACTGGCTTGTGGTAATGCCCCTATAAATGCAAATTGTACGAATACATAAATAATCATACAAATAAATAACGCACCAAAAATAGAAAGAGGAATAGATTTTTTTGGATTTTTCGCTTCAGCAGAAAGTTCAACAACAGGGTTAAATCCAATAAAAGAATAAATAATGCCTGCAAGTGGTAATGCTGAAAAAATACTTTGTAATCCAAAGGGCATAAAGCCTTGAGGGCTTGAAAAATTTTGTGCATTAAATTGAGCATGCAATAAAAGGATAATGGCAGTAATTGGGATAATTAATTTAATAGCTAAAATAAAATAATTAATAATCTTATAGGTTTGCATACCCATGCTGTTAATGCCTGCGATGAGAATCATCCCAAAGATAGCGGTCATTAATCCTTCGTGGGTTAATACAGGGATGGGACTGCTGGTCATCAGGCTTGGTAAGTAATTCGTGCTGTATTGAATAATAGCCATCATTTCAATGGGTGGCACAGCGATCCAAGCAAGCCATGAAATCCATGCAAATCCAAATCCTGCAAAATGCCCATGTGTTAACTGAAAAAACCGGACGCCACCACCGGTCATAGGAAGCGTGCGCGTGAGGATGACAAAGGTGCTCGCAACGACCATCATCAAAATGCCGCCTAAGATCCAGGATAAAATGGATGCGGGTCCTGCAAGTTTAACACAAACCAGTGGGCTCATCAGCCAGCCAGAGCCAATAATGCCAGCAACCGCAGAAGACAGTAGCGTTAATGTACTGACTGATTTTTGAAGTGCCATGGTGCTTGCTCGCGGTATGTTTTTAATGACAATTTGGTAATATTATCGCATTTTTTATCATTGTGTTGGTGTTGTGCTAGAGAGCACTGTATTTTGTAGTCGATTTTAGGCACAATTCATGCACGTTCCTAAGTTAGAATGACAGCAGCAAGGTAGATTTTTATGGTAAATAGCGCATCACAACCCATTGGCATTTTTGACAGTGGCATTGGTGGCTTGACGGTTGCGCAAGCACTTGTTCATCAACTCCCTCACGAAGATATTATCTATTTCGGCGATACTGCACATTTACCCTATGGTGATAAGTCAACGGCTGCCATACAATCATATGCGGTTAAAATCAGCCATATGCTATTGCAACAAAATTGCAAATTGATTTTAATTGCTTGTCATACCGCTTCTTCTGCTGCGTTTGAGTTGGTCAAAGAATACGTGGGGAGTAAAGCGTGCGTGATGAATGTGATTGATCCTGTCGTCAATCATTTGCGCGAACGTTATGTGAAAAAATGTGTTGGGTTAATTGGTACCAAATCGACCGTGCAGTCAAATATTTATAAAAAACGCATTGATGAATTGAATTTGAATATTCATTTGAAATCGCAAGCGACAGCTATATTGGCGTCTGCTATTGAAGAAGGCTTTCATAGTAAAGAAGTCATTGATCATATTTTGGAAGAATATTTATCGCGCGATACACTGGCTGATATCGAAGCATTGATTTTAGCGTGCACGCATTATCCTGTCGTAAAAAAGAATATTGCTGCTTTTTATGAGAATAAAATCGATATTATTGATCCCTCTGAAATTGTTGCAAATGCAGTTAAATCACGTTTAGCTTTAGATGATTTAGTCAATAAAAAGAAATCCGCAGGTGAAAAACAATTTTTTGTTTCAGATTACACGGCCTCATTTTCAGAAAATACAAAATTATTTTTTGATGAAATCATTGATTTGAAGCATTACCCAATCTGGGATTAGTCATTAGCAAAAAACAGCTTTTTCTTTTTTATCAAGAGACGTACACTCATGAAAGTCGATACAATGCGAAAAATAGATTTTTATGTTGGAATTCCTTTGACATTTCTAGTGAGCATTGTCGTTAGATTTTTTGATATTTTTAGGCGCAAACCTAGCAATAAAAAAATTCTTTTTATTGAATTGTCTGAGATGGGTAGCACAGTCCTTGCAGACCCTGCAATGCGAAAAATAAGAGATCACTCTTCAGCAGCATTATATTTTGTTATTTTTAGTAAAAACAGAATGAGTCTTGATTTGTTGAAAACAATCCCAGATGAGAATATTTTTGTGCTTCGCGACAATACACTATTTTTATTGTTGTGGGATGCATGGCGTTATTTATGGTGGTGTCGTCGACAAAAATTTTATGCCACAGTTGATTTAGAGCTTTTTTCGCGGGTGAGCGCATTGCTGAGCGGGTGTTCAGGGGCAATTCATCGCGTTGGATTTTATAAGTTTTATAATGAAGGCTTGTATCGCGGCAACATGCTAACGCATAGAGTGTCGTACAATCCGCATATGCATATCAGCAAAAATTTTATTGCCTTAGTTAATGCGTTAATAAGTCCTGATAAAGAAATTCCTTATTCGAAAACGAAAATTACTGATGATGAAGTGATATTGCCAATCATTGAAAGTACAGAAGCAGGAAAAATAGCGATTTATCAAAAAATAAAGGCAATATCACCCGATTTCTTGCACGAAAAAAACAAGATTATTTTGATTAACCCTAATGCGAGTGATTTATTGCCTCAGCGTCGTTGGATGCCAAGCTATTTTGAAAGTGTTATTAGAAAAATGATTGCTGATTTTCCAGACCATTATGTATTAATAACGGGTGCGCCAGCAGAGTACACGCAAGCCCAATTGTTATGCGATGCTGTTAGTCATGTGCGATGTATCAATTTTGCAGGGCAAACAAAATTTACGCAATTAATTGATTTATACAACGTATCAAAAATCATGTTGACGAATGATTCAGGCCCCGGGCATTTTTCAGCAGTTACCTCACTCAAAACATTTGTTATCTTTGGGCCTGAAACGCCGGCTTTATATGGTTCTTTGGGTAATAGCACCCCTATTTATGCGGGACTTGCGTGTTCTCCTTGTGTGTCGGCAAGTAATCATCGAAAAACAGCGTGTCAAGACAATGTATGTTTAAAAGTGTTAACACCAGAAATTGTGTATCACATTGTTAAGCAGTCACTTTAATTAAATGGAATGATCTTGTGAATAACCGGTATTTTTCTGCAAAAAAAGCATTATGGACTTTTTTCGGGGTTTATTTTTTTATTTGGGGTTTTTTGCCAGGTGTATTTTTTAATTCTATTTTTCCAGACACAGCTCAGAATTTATCGTGGGGCAATATTTTTTCATGGGGAACTGATCGTCATCCGCCATTAGGTGATTGGGTTGTTACCTTTTTCAATGTTATTTTTCATAATAATGAAATGAGTGCCTATTTTGCAGGTGCGCTCTGTTTGTTAGCGATGCTTTTTTTTACCTATAAAACAGCGCGACTTTATTTATCTGAAGAAATAGCGGTTGCAGCAACCTTGGTATCGACTCTCTCTTACTATTGTGTCGCTAACTATGTAATGCAGTATGATCAAGGCACGATTATGTTGCCTTTTTGGTCGGCCACTATTTATTTTTTTATAAAAGCCTATCGAGATAATAAACGAAGGGATTGGATTTTTCTTTCTTTGGCCTCTGTTTTGGCGATGCTGGCAAAATACGAATCTGGCATCATTATTTTTCTAGAGTGTGCATATCTAGCTATTTTCTTTAAAAAGAAATATTTACGTAATGTATTGTTGGCAACAACACTTTTTTTTATTTTGTTGATACCGCATATTATTTGGTTGGTCAAAACACATTTTTTGTTATTGCAATTTCCAATACAAAGAGGATATCAAGACGCGCATGTTTCCTTTTTTGAGGCGCATGTTTGGTATGCTGTTTCAAGTTTATTTGGCCAGCCGGCAAATTTATTACTGTGTTTTTTTCTTATTGCGGTATGTTTAAAGTTGAAATGGTTGTCTTTACGTCATTTAAATAAAAATAAATCCATGATGCATCCGTTGGTTTATTTTGGTGTTATGCCATTGTTGCTTGTATGTGTTATCTCTTGTATTTCAGGGGCTAACATTTTTGCAGAATGGGGATCGCCATTTTTTTTATTGACATGCGTGAGTGTTTTTTATTTTTTTGATATAGGTGTTAATAAAATAAAACCTATTTTTTATGTGACAGGCCTATTGCAGTTTTTTATTGCGATACTTTATTTTGCAGTTAATTATTTTTCTACAGATATTTCTCGCATGAATTATCCTGGATTGGTGCTTGCAAAAGCAGTGGAACATTATTGGAAGGAAGATGGTTATCCTATAGAAAATCCAAAGTTTATTGGGGGCGCGGAATATCCTTCTTATTACTTGGCGGCTTATTATCCTTCAAGGCCCGCTTTGTTGGTGAATAATTCTTTGTATTACAGCCCTTGGATTGAACAGTCTGCATTTTTAAAAAGCAAAGGTATTATTATTTATGCGGGATGTGATAAAACTGTCCGATCAGCGCTTCGGGATAAGTTTTCTATTCTTGAGCATACCTGTGTGTGTGTGCCTGCTGCAAATAAGTTTAAAAAAATCAATGTATTTTACACAGTGTATATTGTTCAACCTCATCTATAATTAGGGCTGGTGCAATTGAGGAAAAGAGATAATTATGAGCAAAAAAACAAAGCAGTATCAAAAGCTATACCGTTCTCAAGATGATCGCATGATTGCCGGTGTTTGTGGTGGATTAGCAGAACACTTTGGCATTGATCCAACATGGATGCGATTGATTTTTATTGTATTTGCATTGCTGGGCGGGTTTGCATTTCTTTTATATTTGATTTTATGGCTTATTGTGCCGTTGAAAGCTTAAAAATGAGCCGCGCGCGTAGCAAGCGATTTGCAGCGTCAATAGCCCTGATCGATTTTCTGCAAACACGTGTTACACGCGCGCCCGCATCAAAAAATGCTTAAACGGAACCATCACACTTTTTTTACAAACTCGGATTTCAATCCCATAGCGCCAATGCCATCAATTTTACAATCGATATCATGGTCGCCATCAACTAAGCGAATATTTCTTACTTTGGTACCGACTTTAACAACAAGTGATGATCCTTTTACTTTTAAGTCTTTTATGACTGTAACAGTGTCGCCATCTTGCAATACATTACCATTGGCATCTTTAATAACGCGCACTGTATCTTCAGCTGTATCTGTTGTTTCTTTCCCCCATTCATGGGCACATTCCGGGCAAACAAATAAAATACCGTCTTCATACGTATAAGTGGATTGGCATTTTGGGCAGACGGGTAAGGTAAGCATGGTTATTCCTTAATTAACAAGGTCGCATTGACGGTGATTCTGGATTTGCTTCGACAATATTGTCAAAAAATGTGCTTGCTGCTGTTTCTAGCGTTTCACGAAAGAACACGACATTAACTGCAGCATATACTAACTCAAAAAATGCATAGTTTGAAAATAAATTTATGCCTTGTATAGAAAAAGCTTCGTTTGTTTCTATTAAATAATCTAATACGTCATTGGTATATTTTTCATTGTGCAAGGCTTTTCTCCAAAAAAAAGAGAGATTAGTCTAATTTATTTTAAAAATATGCTCCACAAAGTTTACATTAACATCGCATTAATAGGGATTAAAAAAGACTGAAGTGGACGCTTAAGCAAGAAAAATCCAATAGCTTATTCCACCGCTCGCTGCAACAATGAGTAAATAACAAGATGTTTTTATTGCAAATTTAGCGGGCATTAAAACTGACAGTAAAAATATTTTTGAGACAAAAGCGGCAGACAGTGCGGCAAATAAAATTAAAGCAGCAGTACTGATGGGCAGATGTTGATTTAAATAGAGTAATGCGGTTGCCAATGAAATGCCATGTATTTCAAAAAGACCTGTCAAAAATGAAATAATGAATACAGCTTCTGTTCCAATAAAATGCCTTGCTAAGGCAATCAACATCAGGGTTGATGCAATTAAAAGAGTTGTTTTTAATATTGACAAAAGATTAAGCGGGCTTTCTGGCATCAAAACTTTTTTAGGGCTTTTTGTGTGTGAATGAAGGGAGATTGCTGCAAATATTATTGAAGTGATGCACATTGTTATCATGGGCTTTATGATATAAAAAAGAAATTCTGGTGAGGCAATAAATATAATAACCATTACCTCTATTAACATTGCAAGTGTTGCAAATAGTGCTGAGGCACTTACGGCAGCGCTATTTTTTGGATGCATGCGCAATGTGTGAGGTAAATTGGCAAAAATAGCCGTGCTTGAGATAAATCCACCTAAAAAACCCATTAGTGCTAATCCAGCATCTTCTCCAAATAATTTTATAGCGATATATCCACCAAACTGCAAAATTGCTATCGTCGTCATTAATATTGTAAAATTTCTTGGATTAAATAAATGCCAGCTATCAATCGTGTGATTGGGAAGAATTGGAATAATACCTAGTATGAAAATTATCAAAATTATAATAGTTTCAATTTCATGCAGGCTAAAATTTTTTCTAGAAAATTGATGAAGTCGCTTTCGTTCTAGGAGGACGAGTAAAACAAGTGCGCTGACGACAATGCTTATAATGTTTTCAAAAAAAGTAAGATAGCCAAGGCAATAGACAATGCCAGCTGCAACTTCAGTTGTTATGCCAATATCGACTTTTTTTATTTTTAAAGAGGTTGAGCGAAAATATCCGAATGTAATAATGCTAAATACAAAAACACTAATGATAAGCGTTAATAAAGGTAAGTTGATTTTTGCAGAAAGCGTGCCAAGCAGAGCAAATAAAGTAAATGTTCTAACACCAATAGCTTGCACACCTTCTACATGGCTATGCTCTCGTTCAATACCAATTAACAAGCCAATTAAAGATGAGATTGTAAATGCTAATAATGCATGATCCATTTGCATTTTCCAGCATTAAAAATGGTTTGATAAAGTCACATGTTCCATTAAAAAAGTAAAAAGTTCATGCTCCTTAAGAAAGACAACATCTTTTTGTATATGCTGCACAATCATTTTTTCAACATTTTTATTCATATGCTGTAATAAATGCCCATCCATTTTTGCGGCAGCCACCACAATAAGTTTTTCAAACTTATGATGTGTGCGATTTTCTTCAAGCCAATGACATATTTCTAGAATAAATTGATCGCGTTTTACCTCTTTCGGGTCAGTCTCAGGTGAGTAAGCTCCGCCACTGTTTGTATCTGTGCTGTAGCGTCCTGGACGATCAGAAACCAATTCACTATTTTTTCCCCTGTTTTCTGGGTGGTAAAACTCTTTTATTGCATGAAGAGTTCCATCATTTTTTGAAAATGAAAATACGTTACAGGTATTTGAATTTAAAACAAGAACCCATGTCATGTGTATTACTCCAGCCTGGTGTATGTTCTAGTATTATAGCATCGGTGACGAAAAAAAATTGAAATGTCGCCAGCTGGAGATCTTAAACAGGCTCTTATACAAACAACCGTATAATTTTAAGGCAAGTATAAGAATATTTTCCGTTAAATTTGTCGTAAATAGTGCTTAGTTGCCCATCTTTTGACGCTTCAAATTCAGCAAAAATAAGATCAAAGTCGCTTTTTGACATATCATTTTTTAGGTGTGTGATTAATGCATTATCAATTTGTTTTAAGCCTTTCAGTTTTTCTATGTGAGCAATGATGGTATTTGCTGTCAATCCGCGTTTTTCAGCGATGGAAGCAATAGATGCATTTTCTTTTAGCATCGCCAATGTGGTGATATGCGTTGGAATTTTTGTTTTTTTGCTTTTAGGCCGGGTTACTTTTATTTTATTCCCATTAAAGCGATCGGTAAGTATTTTGTGTTGAATTTTAATGATTGCTTCGTCAGATAAAGCGCTTAAGGCATCTGCATGGGCTGCTGAATAAGCTTTAAACGCCTTATCTTGCTCAAGAATTCTGGGATGAACGGTTAATGCCATTTCATTTAAGTTCATCAGCTTTAAGCCACTTAAGCTGCGCACCCTAGATAAGGCGACATAACCCATGCCGGGCTCAAATGCATCGCCTAAATCCATTTCTGCGGCATCGAGCGTCATTCCTTGGCTTTTATGGATGGTGATTGCCCACGCGAGGCGCAGGGGTACTTGTGTCAGGGTTGCCCGTACGACCCCATTTTCTTCATAGGTCCATTCTTCTGGACAAGCAACAATAATGTCATTTGTGTGTGTTTTAACGATAGGAAAACCACCACTTTTATCAAAACCAACAACGACGCAACGTGTGCCATTGACATATCTACCGGCAGGATCATTTTTGATGAACATCACTTCTGCGCCAATTTTTAGCTTTAATTGTTCCAGTGCAAGACAGCTCTTTTTTAGGCCTTCAACTAAAGTGCTGAAGCCATTGCTGACCATTTTAAATAATTTTTCTTGTCCTTGAAGCGTGATAAGCGCTTGATCATTGATGAGATCAACATTGATATTGCGAGAATATAATTTTGTTGCCTTTGTGGCCCCTTCGGGTTCTTTTTTATAGCGTGTGCGTAAAGGGACTTTGGTGTGCTCACCTGCTGTGCCACTTCTAATATCATTTAGAATAGTGAGCAAGGGATCATTGCCTTGACGATGTTGTTCGTGCAGATAGCAAACATGAAAATCGGCTGTCTTCCAAGCATCTGCTTCAAAGGCAAATTTTACTTCATTAATCGAAGAAGAGATGGGAGGTAATTGAAAAAAATCGCCACATAACACAATTTGCATGCCGCCAAATGGCTCTGGAGAATTTAGCATATAGCGGGCAATTTCATCGACCATATCAAGTTGGTGTTTATGCAGCATCGATATTTCATCGATGATTAATACTTTAGTTTTTTTATAGTTGCGTCGGATGCGATCTGTGGTCAGTAGTTTTTCCAGATCTTTTTTTGTAAGGCTGTCTCTTACGCCTATGCCAGACCAAGAATGCAGTGTAGTGCCTTGTAGATGCGTTGCGGCAATGCCGGTTGATGCAGTAACGGCAACACTCACATTATGTTCTTTCAGATAGCGGATGTACTGGTTTAATAAATAGGTTTTTCCTGAGCCTGCCGCGCCCGTAAGAAAAATATTTTTCCCCATTTTTAAGAGTTGTAAAGCATCATTTTGTTGCATAAATTATCTGTGATTTTTTTAGGGTGTTGAAAAACACAAATACTTTAGCATAATTTTGGGTGAGTATCGCTACAGCTGCTGCTTAGCAGATCATTGATTGTAATGCTGCTTCGAGTTCATCGCATTCATCAGAAAGACAGTTGGCATCTTCACCCGCAGAGAGTTTGTTAATCCAACGTTCTGTCAATCGAATTTCTTTAGAAACCGCTTTAAAATAAACAGCATGAGTTTCAAATATACTAAAAGGGTTATTTTTAGCCTATTTTAGGAATACTTGACGACTATAATGGCTGACTGGCATTCTTCGATCTGCATTTAAAGGATCTGACATTGTTGATTGAAGCATGAAGCGGAAAAAATTACGGAAAGGAATATATGTTACGCGCGCTATTTTTTCTTGCGTGCTGCTTTTTATGCTTAGCTTCGCGAGCTATGCCGTTGAAATGCCTTACATGACAAGCGGCCTTGAATCGGGATCGCAAGCACCTTGGAACGCAGGCGTTTGGTGGCCAACAACCAGTGATAATCTCAATTATTTCTTTACAGGTGTTGATGGCAGCTATGGTATCAGTGATGGTAACGGCAGCGTTGAATTGGGGGCGGATTATCGCCGCTTATTGTCTAATGGGTGGGCTTTGGGTGGCTATGGGTTTGCAGCCTATAATGACGCTACATCAGGACAATCTTTTTTTACGCTAAATCCCGGCATTGAGTTGTTAAATCGTGCTTGGCATTTTAATTGGAATCTCTACCTTCCCATTAGTGCAACGTCACAAGGCTCCGGTAATTGGGTATGGGCTAATAGCGTGGGTATTTATAATTACACGCATTTTCAAGAGCATAATCAATACGATCAATTAGTGCAAGCTGCATCCAGCATCAGCACAGGGACTGATTTTATTGTGAGTTATCGCTTTCATCACTTGGCAAATATCCAAGCATCAACAGGCATTTATTATTTTAATATGGACCCTCGCGGCATGGGTTATGTTGCTATGCTGACATCGCCAACGATTCGTCATACATCGTTTAATATTGCTTTTACGCACGACCCATTGACGAGTAACAGCGTATTATTTGGCTTTACCTTGCACTTTGGCAACCAAGAGTCACAAGAAACAGAATGGATAAATTCCGCTGTTCAACATAATCTTCCTGCAATTGGCACTGCGAATACCATTCCTATTGAAACGGGGTATCGTGCTTCAGGACAAAACCAACTTCAGCAAGATAATGTTTGGTTTTTTAATACGACGGGAACCGCCTATAACAGCAGTAATGGTCTCCAAAATTGCACGTTTGAACATCCTTGTAGTGGGCTAAGTAGTACGAACCTACAAAGTATTGCAAGTGTTGCAACGGGTAGTGGTTTTAGTGATAACCCCAGTATTTATTTGGCTTCTGGTAGCTATACAGCGCCGGTGTTAGTGCTCTATAACAATGAATCTTTAGTGGGTCGTAATAATAATTATACGCAACCTGCGATGGGTGATGATCGCCCCTCTCTCACAACGGATCAATTACTCATTGATGCGGCCTATAACAATCAAATAAATAGTGTTGAAAATTTGCGTTTCTTAAATGATGGCGGTCTTTATGCAGCCATTGGTGTTGTCAATACTAACCAAACAATCTTAAATAATATAATGATTGGCGCATCAGACATGACCTTCCCGAATCAAAATTATATAACGGGTTTATTTTTGGATCATTCAAAACAAGTTATAGTCAATAGTAGTACGATGATCGTAAATAATGCATTGTCAGGTAGTTTTGCAGATATTACGGGTATCAATGATGCAGGCACAGAAAATTTATTAATTGAGAATAGCGTTATTAACAGTGTAATTGCGAGCGCATCAAATATTAATGCAGAAGGGCTTTATGTGAACACGGATGGTAGTATTACTGTAAAAAATAGCATTTTTAATCAAGAAGCAAGTGGGACAGCAGCCAATGCGATTAATATACTTACCAATGGAGGTATTGCGCCAACGATTAGCATTGATGACAGTCATTTTAATGCAACAACCAATGGAGATGGCGGTTCGGCAAATAATTTTACACTACAAGGTAGTAGTAGTGCGATAGTCAATAATTCAATTTTAAAAGCTAATATAACCAGTGTTGCGACAAATCAAAATAGTGTTGGCATACAATTGTATGATAATGCTGATCTCACGCTGAATCATTCAAGCGTTGTTTCAAATGCAGAAAGCAGTAGCGGAGCAGCGGCTGCAACCAATATTTTTGCATTTGACGATAGTCAATTAACATTGAACTACAGCAACTTAACGGCGAGTGGTCATTCAGCTTTAGTAACGGGCAGTACTAATGTCACTGCTGAAAATAATTCCGTTATCACGATTAATGGGGGTAATTTTAATGTAGCAATGTCTGGTGGGCCCACAATTGGAGAGCCTTCTGGTGCTGTAGCGCTATGGGCAATTAACAATGCAACAATGAATATCAATAATGCGGTCATTACTGCAACTTCAGGCAATAATGAAACGGGTGCTGTTGCCTTGCAGACACAAAATAATGCGATTGTTACTGTTAATGACAGTGTGATGCAGTCTCTTTTAGGGTATGGCAATATTACTGATGCGGCTTCATCCGTTATAGTGGCTGGTAATGAGAGCAATATTACGATTCATAATTCGAGAATTTTTGCGGAAGCAACTGGCATTGCAGATCATAATCTCGTTGCTGTGGAAGCGCTTAATAGCGGTATTATTCATCTTGCTAGTGATAGTATTACTGTCAATAATCAAATGACTTCTGCAAGTGCTGATCCAATTTTAACAATTGGTGTTGGTGCAGCAAACACAAGTACTATTTATCTAGACGGCATTAATTTTAATTTAACGGGAGAAAAAACACAAAACACAGAGACTTGGGATAGTGGTAGCATCATTGGGTCCTAAATGATAGTTATTATCCCTATCCTCCAGCATCGTAAGCATCGAGATCTACTCTAGAGATGCAGTAAATCTCAAATGGCTATAGTTTTGCGCGTGTTGTCGAGAGACGTTCTTCTAAAAATGCACTAATAGGGGTCCCGCCTGTGCCAGTGATTTGGCTTTCAAAAACACCTATTTTAGCGGCAGGGGTATAAATATAGTTTTTAACTAAAGCAAAACGATGCATAAATCGAAATTGTTGAATGGCATGAATAGCATGGTTAAGCGATTCCGCTATTTCTTTTGATAGAGCATGATTACGCGTAGATATAGATACTTGATCAAGTGCAAGGATAAAAAATAGATGCTCCTTTGGCATATATTGTCGGAAAGTTTGCATTAACTGATACATGCCATTAATGTTATGCCTAATATCAAGTCCACAATCTAATGCAGGCAGAATGCTGCTTTGCGCACCAGAAGCACCATTATAGCTGCGCGTTTCCGTTTCATTTTCAAAAGTGATTCCAAGTTTTTCATCCCAGGAAGCTAAATAGCGTCTTAATATATTGAAAAAATAATCATAACCGCAGTGTTCTTTCATGCGTAATAGCATTTTTGTTGTTTGCTTTACTGTTTCAGAGACAGTATCAAGTAATTTTTTCAACAGTTGATTATTTTCTGTTGTGTTCATGGAGGGATTTTTTTGCATTATTTGATGCAGTAAACATGCTTCATGCATTGACTGTAATGCAGGAATGACTGTTGCTTCTATTGCAACATGAATTTTAATAAACCATTTTTCATCTGTAGAATCAGTGAATGTGAGTATGGGTTCTATATTTTCTAGCGTGAATCCTTTTGTAGGATCTACTAACCGCCAATTATGTAAAATATAGTCGCTATATGTCATCACAGGATAACGCTGCATTTCTTGTGCGAGTGCCGACATATTTTCTGCTAATACGGCAGGAATTATTTTTTTAGGCTTATCGGGATTTTCAAAAACAATGGCTTGAGCGAGTATAGATAAAATAGACATCAGCTTGTTTTTTTCAGTCGCTGTTCTTGGAATGAGTATGATTTTTGCAGTTTTATATTTTTCATTCAGCAAAGCAACGGCATCACCGAACTTTTTATCACGAAGTAGCTGCGGTAAATTTTCAGAGAGTCTATTGAATTCAATAGAAAGCCATGAATCTTCCGGTAGGGCTAGTAAGGTTTTTTTAGGTAAGAAGCCTTCATTTGCAGTATATTTTAAAGCATCAAGTGATGTGTTAGAAAACAATCCAGTTTTTGTCATGATACAGTACCTATCATAATTTAGTTTTAGAGCCTATTTTAATGCACGCATTTAAGATATTTGATGTGCTTAAAAATTGAGAAACTTGGACAGATTTTGTACCATATCGATTCAATAGTTACAAATACTTTTACCTTAAGGCGCGATTAAAACCATAAACATGATTATGTTAATTATCTTGAATGATTAATTTACAGAAAGCATATCCGTTCGAGGTATTATCATTGCAATAATTGGTATCACTCTTTACAAAAAGTCTTCCAAGACCATCAAAAATATCAGCAGATACTTGTTGGTTTTTACTACTTGTATTTTCCGCAAAAATTAAATAATTTTCATGAGCATTATCAGCCTGTGCAACATCCAAACTAACAAAATTTTCGAGGTCATTACTCTTTTTTATGCTGACAATAGTATTTTGATATTCTTGATTTTCATTTAATAAAATAGGTGATTTAAGTGCAACAGGTATTTCCCAGGTACCGTCAGTATTATCCATAGTGAGTACTACAGGATAAGGCGCATTATTTTTAATAACCAAAGTCGTTTTTTTGTAGCGTTGATCGTCATTTGCACTGCTTGCCAATGATGACATGATTACTAAAAATGAAATCATTAGGCTCAGTAGAATTTTTTTCATCAGTATAGTTCCATCAAATTTTGTATCAAATAATATTGATTCGTAACTACTCGCGCCTCGTTGTCTGAATAATGAAAAACGTCGACTTTGAGGTGATTTTTTGTGAAAAGCTAAAACAAAAGCGCAGGCGTACTTGATTGGTACGTCGAGCATTTTGTTTTAGCTTTTCGCGAAAAAGCGCCCAACAGCGGCGTTTCTTTCTAACGGAGTGAGTAGTTACATTGATTCAATAGAATAATGATTTTTAAAAATGTGGCAATACCGTGTTTTAAATGCGCTTCACAATCGGTTTTTCAAGCGTCCCCGTTATTTTATATTGCAGATTAAAGAACGGATCCAAAAAATACGATGTTATTTTTTTCCATAATCTTATTATTAGACGAAAAATAAATAATACGGGACAGCTTCCTAGGGGTTGGCTTTGTATAATATTGGGATAAACAATCATTTTAAGATTGTTATTATCATGAATAAAATCGACATTGCCAGAAAAATCGATATTTGCAACAGCACTTTTCATGGCTATATTTTTTGTTTTTAAATAACCATTTTCTACTTTGAGATCACCTTTCAAAACAAAAATTTTAAATTCATTTGATTTTTTGATGGCGCTAAAGTCTAATGTTAAGAAGCTAGAAATAGATTGTAAGCTGATTAAATTGAGCAGGCTGTTAAAAAAATTAGCGGACGCATTTTTTTTGTCTTTATCAACAATAATTATATTTTGAATTTTGAATTTTGATTTCCCTTTAAGATTCTTCAATGCAAAAATAGTATTTGCTGTTCCTTGGGTTTCAAGCGAAAACTTTAAATTAAGCGTTCCATTTTTTACTCTTGCAATGTCATGCACCTTTTGAAACCAGTTTCCAAAATTAGTACTCGTAAAAATTCCGGAAATGGCAATTTTTTCCAAAATATTTTCTTTTACCCAAGCGCCTTTCAATACAATTTTATCAAAATCGGAAGTTAATTTTACTTTTTGGATAGAGATACCGTTATGAACAGGAATCGATTGCCAAGACAAATGCCCCAGATTTTCTCCATTGAGAATAAAATTGTTGACGGACCCCGAAAGTGCTGGAATTTCTTTAGGATCTAACGTATTAGAAAAACTCCCTTTTTCAGAAAAATGGAGTGCGAGTCGCTGCAATTTAACTTTAACAGGTGTATTTTTTTTCAGGCTCAAAACAACCGTGCCAACAATATTAGGATTATGGAAGATAAGATGAATAGCGCTAGCATGTTCAGAAGCAGAAAAGTAGAGTTTTCCTGGAAATAATTTCTCAAGAGAGCCGCCTGTTGCAATACCCTTTGCTTTAAAAGAAGCGCTGTTTTTAGTATAAGTAGCCTGAATTCCTGTTAAACTAATATCATTTATTTTACCATTCCCATTAGCGCTCAATGAGAGATACTGACTTAAGTCAAAACGCACTATGGCATTTCCTGAAAAACTAGCTGATTGACCTTGTATGGCTATAGTATTTAAGGTTGCAGTCCAGTTTTTGTTATCTTCCTCTAGGTGCACATTGCTTGTTAGAGTTATTTTTTTAGTATCAGACCCACTTGTCATTGTTATTTTTTGATCTGCCCCTTGTTTTGTTAATTGCGCTGAAAATAAAAATACTGGCTTGCAGAGTGCGTTATTATCACAATTGTTTATTTGAACATTATTTAAACTGATAGATTCTTGTGATTTTATCCACTGAATAAGTGCTTTGTTTGCGTTATTATTAGAGGAATTGTTTCCTCCAATATTTATTTTTAAATCCGACAGTATTATTTTTTTAATGACCCAGGATTTTTCTTGCCAGCTTTTCAATAAATCAATCGTAATTTTTGCAGTATTTAACTGAAACAAGCTATTTTTTTTATTTTCAGAAAAAACAGTGGCATCTCGAATAATAATATTAGGATAAGCAGAAAAAATATGAACTTCGCCGGATCGAATTTTGACAGGTTTATTTAAAATATCACTTGCTATTGATGAAAAGTAGTGCCCATTATTTTTAGTATGATTTATGAAAAATGAAAAAAACACTGTAATAGCAACCAAAATAGCCAATAAAAAAATGAGTGTTAGTAGACATTTTTTAAAAAATGAGCGCACAAAAAATCCTTTTTTTGGGTGATGTGGTTAACCTATTATAAATAACGCAATTTCTTATTATAATGCCATTATTATTAATAAAAAGATAATTAAGCCTGTAAGTGGTTCGGATTATGACCACCACGTTCCTATAATTACATTTTGGTTTTAAATAGAATGTCCAAATAACTGAGCATAGAAGCATAATTTCCAGTAAAGCGTGCATGATGTAATTCATGTGCTTCATTGCCTAGAAAAAAAGGAATATATTTCAATAGGTTTGACTTAGTACATGAATGAAGTAAGACATCATGAAAACCACGAAAAAAAGTATACACGCAAAAAATATAAGCATTGATTCCTCCAAATAACATGTAAATCGCGATACATGAAAAAACAATCCCCATTGAGCCCCCCATCCATTCTAGTGGGTGCGCATAAATGAACTCAAGTGGCAGAGGCTCATTGGCACGATGATGACTGCGATGTATTTTCTTAAATAAAAATTTATTTTCATGAAGATATCGATGAAAGCTATAAAACCATAGATCATCAATCACGATAAAAAGAAAAAATTGGCTGAGAATAGTGATAATGCCAGTTGGAAAGACAGATGAAAAATAGCTGCTCGCACAAGTGATTGATATAAAACTAAATAGGGATACTAAAAAAATATTCAGGAAGATTAAAGGTAAACGCTTTTTAAAATGGCTTATTCTGGCTTGGTAAGCGGCTAGTTGAATTTTTGAAGCGCTTTTTTTTAATAAAAACCAGCTAAAAATTAATCCATAAAGAACATTAAAACAAAATAGACAAACGGCAATAATAGCAAGTTTCATTTGAAGGCTTCCTCCCTGGAATCTTTTTTAAAATCAGACAAAAAGTAAATAAAATACGGTACGTGATAATTTGTGAAATGTCATCCATAACAGATATTTTTTGGCAATGAGAATGTGCTGTTGCCTCAGGGTCACGGCCATTGATTGTATGGACCCCGCCACTTACTAAAGGCTTCTAAAAGAGCCAGAATGAAAGTTGTATCAGTCATTCAAATTCAATGGAGGGGTCCAATGAGCAATATTAAAGTATTAGGTATCGATTTGGCAAAGGATGTTTTT
>JAUXWQ010000007.1 GCA_030680235.1 Coxiellaceae bacterium | reverse complement strand
TTCTTCTGGTGCGTTATCAATTTGATCGAAAGCACGTGCTTCACCACCAAATTTTTCCGCCATACACTTCGTCAATGCTGCTGTTAACGTCGTTTTACCATGATCCACGTGTCCAATCGTTCCGACGTTTACGTGTTCTTTATCCCGTATAAACTTTTCTTTTGACATTGCTCAATCCTCTTTTTATTAACTCTTTAATTTTTTTTGCGGACTATGTCCGCGGCTTGCATCTATTTCGTATCAGCGTTCTTCTTAATAATCGCATCCGCAATACTTGTTGGTGCTTCTGCGTATTTCTCGAAGGACATTGTGTAAGTTGCACGGCCTTGGCTCATTGAACGCAAGTCTGTTGCATAACCGAACATCTCTGCCAACGGTACTTCAGCACTGATAATTTTGCCAGCAGGACCTTCATCCATACCCAAAATAACACCACGACGACGATTCAAATCACCAACCACATCACCCATGTAGTCATCAGGCGTCACCGCTTCAACTTTCATGATTGGCTCAAGCAATACAGCGCCCGCTTTCTTAGCGCCTTCTTTAAAGCACATAGAGCCTGCGATTTTAAACGCCATTTCATTGGAGTCAACATCGTGATAAGAACCATCAAACAATGCCACTTTGACGTCGACCACAGGATAACCCGCGATAACACCATTTTGCATTTGCTCTTTGATTCCCTTTTCAACTGCAGGAATATACTCTTTTGGAATCACGCCGCCAACAATTTCGTTAGCAAATTCGAAACCTTTGCCCAATTCATTGGGTTCAATGCGCAACCATACGTGACCATATTGACCGCGACCACCTGTTTGACGAATGTACTTACCCTCATGCTCAACAGATTTTTTAATTGTTTCACGGTAAGCTACTTGTGGTTTACCTACATTTGCTTCAACTTTAAATTCACGCAACATACGATCAACGATGATTTCCAAATGTAACTCACCCATCCCAGAAATAATGGTTTGACCTGTTTCTTCATCAGTGTGAACACGGAATGAAGGATCTTCTTGCGCAAGCTTGGAAAGCGCAATACCCATTTTTTCTTGGTCAGCTTTTGTCTTTGGCTCAACCGCCACAGAGATCACAGGCTCTGGAAATTCCATACGCTCCAAAGTGATCACTTTATCTTCAGAACACAAAGTGTCACCTGTTGTCACATTTTTCATACCCACTAATGCTGCGATATCACCCGTGAAAATCTCTTTGATTTCTTGACGTGTGTTCGCATGCATTTGCAAGATACGACCAATACGTTCTTTTTTACCTTTAACCGGGTTGTAAACTGTGTCACCTGACTTCGCCGCACCTGAATAAACACGAATAAATGTTAAAGTACCAACGAATGGGTCAGTCATGATCTTGAATGCCAACGCAGAAAACGGCGCCTTATCATCTACTGGACGCGAATCTTCCGCATCACGTTCATCTAAACCTTTTACCGGCGGTACATCTAAAGGTGATGGTAAAAACTCAATGACTGCGTCCAACATTGCCTGAACGCCTTTGTTTTTGAAGGCAGATCCGCAAAGCGCGGGCACAATTTCATTTCTCAACGTGCGCGCACGCAATCCTTTTTTAATTTCTTCAGTAGTCAATTCACCGGAGTCTAAGTATTTATTCATCAATACATCATCAGATTCTGCAGCAGCTTCGACCATTTTTTCACGCCACAACGCACACTCTGCTTGCAAGTCAGCAGGAATATCTTTCGCTTCGTAGGTCATACCCGCATCGGATTCATTCCAGTAGATTGCTTTCATACGAATTAAATCAACAACGCCTTCGAAGTCTTCTTCAGCGCCAATCGGTAATTGCAATGGCACCGGACGCGCACGTAAACGTGATTCAAGCTGCCCTACCACACGCAAGAAATTTGCACCAGAACGGTCCATTTTGTTAACGAACGCTAAACGAGGAACGCCGTATTTATTTGCTTGGCGCCATACTGTCTCACTCTGTGGCTCAACACCGCCTACCGAACAAAATACAGCGACTGCACCGTCGAGCACGCGAAGTGAACGCTCAACTTCAATTGTAAAATCCACGTGACCCGGCGTATCAATAATATTGATGCGATGCTGTGGGAACTGCTTGTCCATACCTTGCCACTGACAAGTTGTCGCAGCCGACGTAATGGTAATGCCACGCTCTTGCTCTTGCTCCATCCAGTCCATGACAGCACTACCTTCATGCACTTCACCCATTTTGTGAGATTTTCCGGTGTAGTACAGAACACGCTCTGTTGTCGTCGTTTTACCTGCGTCAATATGCGCCATAATACCGATGTTGCGCGTGTGCAGAAGTGAGGTTGTTCTTGTCATAAATTACTGCCAACAGTTTTATTATTTTAAAAAATCGCGGACTACTGTCCGCGGCTCGCAAAAGATTACCAACGATAATGCGCAAATGCTTGGTTAGCTTTTGCCATACGATGCACGTCTTCACGTTTTTTCACAGCGCCGCCACGATTTTCGATAGCGTCCATGATTTCATTCGCTAAACGAATAACCATTGTTTTTTCATTTCTTTTATTTGCGTATTCAACCAACCAACGCATTGCCAACGCAGAACGACGTGTTGCACGAATTTCAACAGGTACTTGGTAAGTTGAACCACCCACGCGACGAGATTTTACTTCAACTTGTGGCGTGATGTTATCGAGCGCTGTTTTGAATGCATTTAATGCAGCAGAACGAGATGCTTCATCTTGACGGATATCACCCGTTGGCTTTGCACTAGCGCCACCTTTACCAGAATCGCCTTCATCTTCATCACGACGATCGATAACGTTTGCTAATTTGTTTGCGCTTTTTAATTGCTTAACTACAGTATCCAATGCGCCATAAACCGCTGCTTCAGCAACCGATTTTTTACCATCACACATAACGGAATTAATGAATTTTGCTAAAATTTTGCTCTTAAAAAGAGGATCAGGCAAAATTTCGCGTTTTGGGGCGGCTTTACGTCTAGCCATTACTATTCTCCAACTATTTAGTTAATTACTCTGCAAATACTCGAAAGTTTTCGCTTTCGTCTCTGTTTTATGGCGCTTTTAAACACCACATTACTTCTCTGCAAATTTCGCGAATTACGTTCGCGGCTCGCTTATATCTCAATCAAAAGCAGACATTATTCTTTAGGACGCTTTGCACCGTATTTAGAACGACCACGACGACGACCCGTAACACCGGCGATATCCAAGCTACCGCGGACAACGTGATAACGCACACCCGGTAAATCCTTCACACGACCACCGCGAATCAATACCACGGAATGCTCTTGTAAGTTGTGACCTTCACCACCGATATATGCTGTTACTTCAGCACCGTTCGTTACCTTTACACGCGCAACTTTACGTAACGCAGAGTTTGGTTTTTTCGGGGTAATTGTGTAAACGCGGGTGCATACACCACGACGCTGAGGACAACTATTCAACGCAGGCACGTTTGTCTTTTTAATACGAGACTGACGTGGCTTTCTAACGAGCTGGTTAATTCTAGCCATTATTCAAACTTCTCCACACTGTAAAGTACGGCTCATTGATATAAAAAAGACTCTTTTTATCGAGTGTTGCAGGCTTTTCATCCACTGAGCGAACGGATCGGGAATTCTAAAGACACTAAGCTCCTGCTGTCAAGAAAGATCGTAAAGTTTTTTCAATGAAAGCCATTAGGAGGCAAAAGAGTCTGGCTTTCCCCTGAATCTTCTAGTTTTTTGCGAGTTCCGGCGGGTAATAACTGCTTATCATTACCACTATAAGCCATCTGAAATACGCAAGTCACCAAAATCAAGAAGCTCCCCAGGAGGGATCCAATCCACGCGCAGGAAAACTGTGCTGATGGACGGTCCCTCGGCAAAAACAGGTGTGAAATCAGACTAATAGCGAGCGATCCCACATAAAATCCCATTATACGCACTTTAAAATTATGATTGTTTCGCATCTCTGCTGCCCCATTTTGATAACTTAGCTGAAAAAAATTCAAAATCAAAGGGTTACATCCTTCCTCTAGTGACAAGGCCAGCATCTTACGCTCATTCGCTGCCACAGCACGCTTGCGAAGCACACAGCTTTCTGCCAAACCAAATGCAAATAACCCCAAAGACACTTGCGTTAAGGCTTGAGGCCAAACAAAACACCCCAATAGACGCGCCAAAAACCAAGCTGTGTCATGAAGCACTAAATAACGATAACGTCTAATTTGCGCTTTAAAGCGCATCTGAACATCAAATTTCCTTGTTAGCTCCTCAGGGGAAAAAATATGCTTGGCTACAACCCCTGTCGCCAGAGATAATCGCACGAAAGGAAAAATCCAAGCCAGATATAAAAAAGAGCGCGTTACTGCCTTTAAAAAATCAACATCGGTAACGGCAAGCGATAAAAGCGGATTCATCACACGCCAAGCACGACTCCCAAATGCTCTCAAGCGATTAGTAGAATCCAGGATATTTTCACCACAAGTTTTTTCACCACAAGTATATTTATGGGGTTCCAAATAACGCATTGCATTTTGGAGCTCTGACAGATGATATCGACCATTTGAAAACAATTGAAGAAACTTAACAGCATGAATCAAATCATTTTCTATAGCTGCTTGAACAGGGGAAAATTGACTCGGATCTGCCTTATTGTGAAACTCAGTATGATATTGAAAAAACAAACGACGCGAGAGCTCTTCTATGACAGGCAATGCGAGAAATAATTGCGCATCCCCATCAGGCCCTTCAAAATTTTTATTCGCAAGTAGCGACAGCAAATAGATAAAATCAGGCGAGAGATTCGCCTGTTCGTGTAACGAAGACTGACAAATAGATTGATCAATACACAAAGTGAAGCTACTAGCATTTGGCTCTAACATTAGATTTCTTTCCAAACCCCGACTAACACGTGATTTCTTCGAAAAAATTTTTCATCTTTTGGCAATCTTGGGCGATAATTTGTTTCGAGAATACTCAGCCACTAACGCATGGTTTTTCGATTATATCATTAATTTGCGCTTCTGTTGTTTTAAAAAAAGCTGGCGTATATACTCCAACATGTTAACTGAATATAAGCGAGAATACGCCTATGAAATTCGCCAACCACTTACCCTTTTTGCTCAATAAAAAAACGCTGCTTTTAGCAGCTTTTGCAGGATTAGGGGTGTGCGTCTACTACCGCACTCCACAACAATTACAGCCCATCAGCTTTGAAGAAGATTCTGCAGAATCCACCAAAGAAGCCCGTAATACCAATAGCGATAATGGTTCCGTGTCTGCCTCTCTTGATAATAACCCACTGCAAGCACTCGAAGAAACGGAAGTATTCGTTGTAGGCGAAGTAGCTACCAAATCACAACCACACTTAACAGAAGAAAATCTACGCTTACATGAGAAAGAACTCGCAGAGAAACAAGTTGAAACTACTCGTGCCGAAGCAACGACAACCGTTTTGCCTAATGTAAGAACACAGTTAGCAGCACAACAAGCACCCAGTAGTCAGCACACAAGCATGGAATTTGATATAGTATCAAGAGAAAAAACTCCAAAAGCAGCAGGATCTTCCGTGAGAGAAGGCTCCTTGGTTGCCCAGCCGGCTATGTTCAAAGCAGCAAAAGCGCTCCCCGAAAAAAAACCTTTTTCTTATTTTAATCCGTTGACTTGGTAAAGGACATATAAATCCGCTTGTTACACGCGCGGCTCGCAAGAAACCATCGAGTAAATCCGCTTGTTACACGCGCGGCTCGCATCAAACATCAAAAATTGCCCCGGGGTTTTTGAGAAGTTACAGCAATGAGACGCAATAAATTGCGTCTCTACAAAAACTCACACCGCCGCTAAATCCCCTTTCTTCTCAAGCCACTCTTTGCGATCGCTTGCCCGTTTTTTTGCAAGCAACATATCCATAATATTTTCTTTTGCCTGATCACCCAGCTGTAACTGCACCAAGCGACGCGTATCTGCATTCATCGTTGTCTCGCGCAATTGCAAGGGGTTCATCTCACCCAACCCTTTAAAACGCTGAATATTCACCTTGCCTTTTAATTTTTCAGCTTGAATGCGATTTAAAACACCTTCTTTTTCATCATTATCCAAAGCATAAAAAACAGATTTGCCTATATCAATACGATACAAAGGTGGCATAGCCACATACACATGGCCCTTTGCCACGAGCGGCCTAAAATGCTTTAAAAATAAGGCACATAATAAAGTGGCGATATGCGCACCATCGGAATCTGCATCCGCTAAAATGCAGACTTTTCCATAACGCAAAGAGGCTAAATCATCAGAGCCTGGATCAACACCAATAGCCACTGCAATATCATGCACCTCATTTGATGCCAACACTTCTTCTGAGGATACTTCCCAGGTATTTAAAATTTTTCCGCGCAAAGGCATCACCGCTTGAAATGTTCTATCTCGCGCTTGTTTTGCAGAACCACCCGCAGAATCTCCTTCCACCAAGAATAATTCTGTACCTTCGGAGTCTTGTCTTGAGCAATCCGTTAATTTTCCAGGCAATGCAGGACCTGCTGTTACTTTTTTACGAACCACCGCTTTTTCAGAACGTAATCGTTTTTGCGCATTCGCAATAAATAATTCAGCCAGTTGTTTTCCAAGCTCCACATTTTGATTCAACCATAAGCTCAACGCATCTTTGACAACACCGGTGACAAATACTGCGGCATGTCGCGCTGTTAACCGCTCTTTGGTTTGTCCGGCAAATTGCGCATGCTGTAATTTAATCGATAAAATATAACGACATTGTTCCCAGACATCTTCTGGCGTCAATTTAATATTACGCACGATTAATTTATGCATATCGCAGAATTCACGCACTGCTTCTAAAATACCCGCGCGTAATCCATTGACGTGTGTTCCACCTTGTGCAGTTGGAATTAAATTCACATAGCTTTCAGAAACACCCGCTTCCGCATTTGGCAACCAACTAACCGCCCAGTCCACCGCTTCTGTTTGGCCTGCAAAATGGCCCATAAAAGGCTCATTGGGTAATTGTTCACAGTTTTGAAGACTGTCTTGCAAATAGGATTTTAATCCATCTTCATAAAACCAAGCGTGTCTTTCATCTTTTTTTTCATCATAAAAATTAACCGTTAACCCTGGACACAAAACCGCTTTTGCACGCAGTGTTGCAAGCAATGCAGATAACACAAATTTTGGGCTGTCAAAATATTTTTCATCCGGCATAAAATGAATTTCGGTGCCTGTTTGTTTTTTATCACAAGTGCCAACGACTTTTAATTTGCCTTTTGCAGTACCATCTGCAAACCGCATTTCATATACTTCGCCATTTTTTTTCACACGCACGATTAATTCTTTTGATAACGCGTTAACGACAGAAATACCTACGCCATGCAAACCACCTGAAAACTCATAAGTCTTTTTTGAGAATTTCGCACCAGAATGCAAACGCGTTAAAATTAATTCAACACCTGATACTTTGTGTTCAGAATGAATATCCACAGGCATGCCGCGGCCATCATCAACAACACTGAGAGACCCTTCTTTATGCAAAGTAACATCAATTTTTTTCGCATGACCCGCAATCGCTTCATCAACACTATTATCAATGACCTCATGCGCCAAATGATTTGGATGTGATGTATCTGTATACATCCCCGGATTCCGACGAACTGGATCTAAACCGACCAATACTTCAATGGCTTCAGCCGTGTAAGCAGCGTTCTGTTGTTTGCTTGCCATAAATGCCCTTATTGCGAAATAAAAATTCTTCACGTAGTCTACGGGAAATTCACAAAGTGAACCATATTTCCATGCGTGCAATTTACACACTTAGTTACTACTTGCTCATTCCTTTTATCTTACTCAGATTCTTATGGAAATCACGCCATACGGTAGGCTACCGCAAGCGTTGGAACGAACGATTTGGCTACGTACCCTTTCTTGTTGGCAAGGAAAGCCTGTGGATACACGCCGTTTCTGTTGGCGAAACGCTTGCTGCAATGCCATTAATTAAATCCATCATTAAAAATTACAGTAAAGACTTTCGTATCATTGTCACAACAACAACGCCAACAGGCTCTGCATTGGTTACAAAACACTTAGATCAAAGTGTGCTCCATCTGTATGCACCACTTGACGCACCAACCACCGTTTCACGTTTTCTCAAGAGATGCCGCATTAAATTGTGCGTTATCATGGAAACAGAAATGTGGCCAACGCTTTTAATGACCTGCCAATCACACAATATACCCGTTGTTCTCACCAACGCACGCCTTTCTGAAAAATCTTATTCTGGCTATAAATTTATTGGTTCACTGACCAAAAAAATGATGGGGGCTTATCACGCAGTCGCAGCGCAAGGCGTATTAGATGGCGAACGTTTTTTACAACTGGGATTGGATCCTAAAAAATTAAGTGTCACCGGCAATATTAAATTTGATTTGCGGATTTCAGATGAGTTGATTGCTGAAGGCAAAAAAATCCGTGCACAAATTGGTGAGCAGCGCCGCGTGCTTGTTGCAGCCAGCACCCATGAAACAGAAGAAGCGATTGTATTAGATGCTTTCAAAAAAATTCGTGAACAGATTCCCAATTTATTTTTAATTTTAGTGCCGCGTCACAGAGATCGTTTTCAAAAAGTGTCTGAACTATGTTTGCAAAAAAATTATTCATTGGTATTACGATCAACACAAACACCCATCACTGAAAAAACGGATATTTTATTACTAGACAGCATTGGTGAATTACAAATGATTTATGCTGCCGGTGATATTGCCTTTATCGGCGGCAGCTTCGTTTCAACAGGCGGGCATAATCCCGTAGAAGCCGCTGCGCTAGGCTTGCCCGTTTTAACAGGTCCGCATCTATTTAATTTTACAGATATTAGCAAGTTATTACAAAATGTAGGTGCGGAACAAATTGTCACGGATGCAACTACGCTAGCAGAGGCAGTGATTGCCCTGTGCTCTGCAAAGGAATTACGCGAAAAAATTGGGTTGCGCGCAAAAAAAACCATTGATGAAAATCGAGGCGCACTGCAAAAACAATTGGAAGTGATTGCCGGGTGTATTGCACAGCTATAAAAGTATAACCGCATACTACTGCTCGGCCTCCGAAAAAAATGTGTGCGCTTTTGAAAAACCGCTCGTTACACTCGCGGCTCGCACCCAAGCGCTGTACAAATCTAGCGCTATCCCATCTCAATCGGATCAATATCCACCAACCATTTTACAGCCGATGATTTTTTTTGCTGTGCGATTTGCTGTACAAAATAAGTAATCGTATTTTTTAGCGCACTACGCTGCGCTGATTGCACTACTAATTGCGCACGATATCTGCCAGCTAATTTTTCAATAGCCAATGGAAATGGGCCTTCAATGGCTGTATCAGACACGCTAACAGTGGCTTTCAATTTTTTTAAAAATTGGTGAACATCATCTTTACTTTTTCCTTCTGCTCTAAAAAGCGCCATATGCACATAAGGTGGCAATAACGCTTGCGAACGCTCCTGCAACAATGCACCAGCAAATGCCGCATAATTATGATCGAGTACTTTTTGCAATAATGGATGATCTGGATGATGCGTTTGTATAAACACTTCACCGATTTTTTCTGCACGACCCGCACGACCTGCCACCTGAACAAGCGATTGCCCCAATCGCTCTACCGCACGAAAATCAGTTGAGAATAAAGCCTGATCAACATCGATTGCGGCAACTAAGGTAACATTTTCAAAGTGATGCCCTTTCACCAACATTTGTGTGCCCACAATAATATCGGCCGCTTGATCATGAATTTGTTTTAATGCAACTTCTAATTTTTTAAAAGTGGTCATCACATCACGATCGATACGCAATACTTTTTTATCTGGAAATAATTTTTGAATAGTATTTTCTAACTGCTCTGTTCCCAAACCCAATGATAACAATTCGCTTTGTTGACATTCAGGGCAAACACGTGGGATCAGCTGAGAATAATGACAATGATGACACAATAATTTTCGTGGTTTTTCATGCAGCGTTAGCCGCGTATCGCAACGTTTACATTTCACTGTAAATCCGCAATGATGGCACAACATCAACGGCGCATAGCCACGACGATTTAAAAATAACAATACTTGATTACCCTTATTTAAATGCTTTTTAATTGTCGCAATTAAATCAGGACTCAATCCATTCTGGAGTTTTTTCGCGCGGGTATTATGAATGGTAATGATTGGCAACGCAGCATTACCCACACGATGCGATAATTTTAACACATGATATTTTTTTTCTTCACTATTTTTCCACGTTTCTAGTGCAGGCGTTG
Organism: Coxiellaceae bacterium; assembly: GCA_030680235.1. GTDB lineage: Bacteria > Pseudomonadota > Gammaproteobacteria > Coxiellales > Coxiellaceae > 2-02-FULL-42-43. The sequence goes on along the minus strand of JAUXWQ010000007.1, from coordinate 33,873 downwards.
CCGTTCCTAATACAATGGGAATATCCGATAATTTTGCGCGCATCATCGCCACATCACGCGCAGAATAACGAAACCCAGATTGCTGCTTAAAAGAAACATCATGTTCTTCATCAACAATAATCACCCCGCAATTTTTTAAAGGGGCAAAAATAGCTGAGCGCGTACCAATCACAATGCAGGCATTTTCTTGTGTTGCAGCCATCCAAGCTTTGTAACGCTGAACGGGCGTTAAGCCAGAATGTAGTAATAAAACAGGCACCGAAAAGCGTTCTTGAAAATGGGAAACTGTTTGTGGCGTTAATGAAATTTCGGGCACAAGCAGTAATGCTTGTTGGTTTTTCTTCAAAACTTCCGCAATAACACGCAAATAAACTTCTGTTTTTCCACTACCCGTTACACCAGCCAATAAAAAGGGTTCGAATTTTATTGCGGCTGTAATTTTATTAACTGCATTACTTTGCTCTTTACTTAATTCAAAAGCTAACGAAGACGCCGCTACCGCATGAGGTACGATAAATCGCATCCCTACAGCACCCTCACGAATTTTTTTAGGCAGAGTGCCGACAATCACATCCCCAATTGGGTGATGATAATAATCGCTCACCCAGTGATACAATGCTAATAATTTTTCATCAAGTAAGGTTTTTTCATCAATAATTGCATCAATTGATTTTAATTTTTCGATAGGACAAAGCGAGGTCTCAGAAATACCCGTGATAACACCAACCACTTTTCGTCGACCAAATGAAACCCAAACACGCGAGCCAATATCGTATTGCCCTTCAGATGCCAAATAATCAAAAGTTTTACGAAGTGGTGTGGGCACTGCAATTTTTAATATGCATTTTGTCATGACGCTGCTTTTCAAGGTTGAATCTAGAATACTAGCATAGAAAGTACGGCTTAAGGTGTGATAATGTATCCCCCGAAATCAATACCCAAGGGGATATCATGAGCAAGTTTTCCACCAATGAATTCAAAGGCGGTTTAAAGGTGATGATGGATGGTGATCCATACAGTATTTTAGAAAATGAGTACGTTAAACCTGGCAAAGGCCAAGCTTTTAATCGCGTTAGATTACGCAATTTAAAGACAGGCCGTGTTTTGGAGCGTACTTTTAAGTCGGGTGATGTACTAGACGGCGCAGACGTTGTCGATCGCGACATGCAATTTCTCTATGCTGACGGTGAGTTTTGGCATTTTATGAATCCAGAGTCATTCGAACAGATTGCCGCATCTGCTAGCGCTGTTGCGGATGTAAAACAATGGCTTAAAGAACAAGACACCTACATCATGACATTATGGAATGGCGTCCCTCTCACTATTGAAGCACCAAACACAGTGACCTTAAAAATTGTTCAAACAGATCCTGGTGTTCGTGGCGACACAGCAACCGGTGGCACAAAGCCTGCAACACTAGAAACAGGCGCTGTTGTACGGGTTCCACTTTTCCTTGAGGAAGGTGAAATTATTAAGGTTGATACACGCAAGTGTGAATATTTGTCACGTGCAAAAGCATGACAGTAAGCTAATTATGAACCATCAAGCACGCGCTGATTTATATAAAAAAATACGCGATTTTTTCTTTAAAAAAGGCGTACTTGAAGTCGAGACACCGTTACTGTGCCAACACACCGTAACGGACCCGCACATTGAAAGCTTTAAAGTCCCCGTTACACTCAGTAAAGATTATTTTCTGCAAACGTCACCTGAGTATGCAATGAAACGCCTACTTGCTACTGGTAGCGGTTGCATTTATCAAATAACAAAATCTTTTCGCATAGGTGAAGCAGGCCATCAACACAACCCTGAATTTAGCATGCTTGAATGGTATCGCATTGGCTTTACGCATCATGATTTAATGCATGAGCTAGATGAATTGTTACAATACTGCCTAGAAACAAAACCGGCTGAAAAAGTCAGCTATCAACAATTATTTTTAACGTATTTGAATATTGACCCTCACAACAGTGATCTGACCCAATTAAAACAAGTAATTTCTGCCAACAATATTCAAATGAATTTAACAACACTTGATCATGACACTGCGTTACAAATTTTACTATCTCATTTAATTGAGCCAAAATTAGGCATTGAAAAACCTTTATTTTTATACGATTTTCCGCCCTCACAAGCAGCACTTTCAAAAATTAATAATGGGGTTGCAGAACGCTTTGAGCTATATATAAATGGCTCTGAAATTGCAAATGGCTTTCATGAGTTAACAGACCCAGCAGAACAGAAAACACGCTTTGAAAAAAATCAATGCGATCGAAAAACACGTGGGCAGTTTATTCCCAATATTGATTATTATTTGATTGATGCCTTAGAAAAAGGATTACCTGACTGCTCAGGAGTTGCCATCGGATTAGATCGGCTATTAATGCAAATAATAAAAACGAAAGCGATACAAGATGTTATTTGTTTTCCTTTTTCAATAGCGTGATTTAAACGATTTACTACTCTCTTCTCTTGTAAATAAAATACGTAGCCGTACAACCTCCATGATCCACATCAGGAATTATTTTTTCAAGATAATAATTTTTCCACACATCAGCAAACTCAGGCGACTCAGACAATATATTCAAAAAATCTACATGCAAAGCGCCGCTACTCATTTCTATAAAAACATAATTTGGTTTTTTATTTTTTAAATCTGAAATGGATTGAGTGATAAACATTTGCTGGTAACGATTTGCCCATGCCAATTTCCACCCTTTCAATGATCGCAATGCACTATTGTTTTTTTGCATCGCTGGCAACATCCAATCATTTGGCCATGGCGTACTATTTTCAATTTTTGTATATCCCATGATAATGCCAATTGAATAGCCTTCAGAAGAAAAAAAGTAAAGCTTGCTGCCAGCAGGCACTTCATTAAAAATGGAAATCAGCTGCCGTGTCGACGATTTTTTATTTTGAAAAAAATGATAATTGCTCACTTCAATACGAATAATACTAATTACACTAAATATTAAAAAAATAAAAGAAAGGAAGGTAATCCAAAAAAATTTAGTCCACGCTCTTTTAGACTGAATAACATCACAAAAAATAATAACCGTCATCAAAAAAACCATGCAAAGCGAAAAAATTTCATGAGAAACCCATAATTTCCTATGCAAAAAATACAGGAAGTATGAAATGCATGTGGCAGTTAATAACACTTGAAACCAAGCTCGACGCGGGCAATGCTTTCTCCAAAAAAAGGAGAGTGCAATACCAAAAAATATCATTAAGCTACAATAGCTAAAGAACAACTCAAAAAAACCTGCATTATACCCTGGTGAAAAAACATAAAAAGATGGAATTACTACTGTATAATACTCTTTATAAAAAATACCCATAATTAAAAAATACAGGACACAAAAAATACTTAAAAATAAAAGTTCAGGCGACAAAATCTTGTGTCGCTTTGCTAAAAAAATTTGTATTTCAAGCACTAAAATAATACAAAGAAAAAAGGGATTCATAGCAATAGCCATTGCTGCAAAAAACCCTACCAGGAGCCGTAAAAAATAATTTTGAAATTTGACAATACGCTCTTCTGCTCTCGCACCCATGAGTGTTATATAAGGCAACAACAAAAATGTAGCAATAAAATCACGCTGTCCAAAAAGAGTGGGGCCATAGATCAACAAAAAAAATAAAAGCGCATATTGAATTAAATAAAACTCCCCTGTTTTTGCATAGCAGTAAATGCGCTTCAAAAAAAAACGCGCGCAAAAAAAACTTGCCCATAAAGCAATTTCAATAGAACAATTTGCTAAGAGTATTTTATTAATGCCAAAGACCTGATGAAGCAGCGCAGCCGGAACAAAAAACCAAAATGTCATCGGCAAATTGTCATCAAAAAGTCCATTAGAATAAGTGGCGCCCTGCAGTAATCGCTTTGCCCCTTCTAAATGCCAACTACCATCCCAATTAAAATATTGATGCTGCTGCAAGAAAGTACTACAGAAAAAAAGCAACCCCATGAAACAATAATCATACCAACGCAGTGCAAAGTCAGGACGGCTGAACTGGTGCATCACGTAATCCTTCCTTGATATCAAAATTTGTCTGCAATTTTACCTCATGATAATCGTCATCTTGATTAACTTTCCAAACATTATACAGATTTTTTTTAGCTAAAATATTCTCAACCGTTAACATTGCCGTTAACATAGAATGATCTTGATTGTTATATTTATGCAATCCATTTCGCCCAACCAAATGTAAGCCAGGATAGTCTGTCATTGCCGCTTGAATCACTTTCAAATGATCTTGGTAAGTTTGGTCATAAACAGGGTAGGCTTTTGTTTGTCGCACGACACAACCATCAAAAATATCAGCCGCTTTCACGAGCCCAATATGCGTGATTTCATTTTTTGCTTTTGCAATTAACGCATCATCACTCATATTCCATAACACGCTATTTTCATTGCAGAAATATTCCATCCCATAGCTTGACAACGTAGGATCTGGAACCATCTCTGGTGACCATGATTTAAAGTTTTGAATACGCCCAACATCAACCTCTTTATCGTGAATATAAATCCAATTATCCGTTAAATTATTAGTATCTCTCACAATAAGTACAACAATTAAAAAATCACGATACCGTAATTGTGATGCTGCAGCCAAACAACGATCACTTGGTTTGGGATATAAAAAATCACTGACCATATTTTTTATCGGCGCAGAAGAAATAAGGTGTTCGCAAAAAACACTTTCCATTTCTCCATTATTTTTTTGATAGCTTATTTTCCATTGCGCTGATGCTGTACTATAATCACAACGCACAACACGCGCATTTTTAATAAGCTCACCACCCGCCGCTTCATATTTTTTTGCACAAGATTCCCAAAGCATCCCGGGACCACGCGGCGGATAACGAAAGGTATTGGTTAATGTTTTTATTTTTGCTTTTTTTCTGCTTTTAATAAATTCAGGAATAAATGCATTTTTAATAGCAGAACTCAATGAAAGACCTTGAATTCTTTGCGCAGCCCAATCCGCAGAAATTTCCTCGCAAGGAATACCCCATACTTTTTCCGTATAGGTTTTAAAAAAATGTAAATATAACCGTTTTCCAAAATGATTCATTGTCCAGTCGGCAAATGTATTGCCCTTTCTCGGTTTAATTTTTGCAATGCCATATGAGATCACGCAGGCAATAGATTCAAACAACCCCAATTGATTCAATGCATTCCATGGCTTTAAAGGATAGTGATAAAATTTTTTATTATAAAAAATTCGAGATTCGCGAGGTCTTGTAAGCAATTCATTCGGGAGCATTTCGTCCCACAGCTTTTCAACAGCTTCTGATTTGCTAAAAAAACGATGGCCCCCGATATCAAAATAAAATGCTTTGTATTGTGGTGTTCGTGAAATTCCCCCCACAATTGCATCTTGCTCAATGATGAGTGTTGATGCATTCTGCTGAGCCAATAAATAACCCGCAGTTAACCCAGCGGGACCGGCGCCAATCACAACAATCTTGTAATGTTTTTCAGCCATATGCGCAATCTATTGTTAAAAAACCATCATACCATTAGATACGCTAAAATGGTAAAGTTGAAATTTCTTCCACTATTTTTAGAGTGACTCATAAAATGCTAAAAAATTCTGCTCTGAAACGCTGCGACTATTTTTTTATTTTTTTACTTTTTTTTATCGCAATTCTTATTCAGCAATACAGCTTTTTTAATTGGGATGCCAGCTGGCATCTTCTCGGCGCAAAGCGACTATTGGCAGGACATGCTTCTTATACTAATAATTTGTTTGATGACAATCTTCCGATGGTTTTCTGGTTTTTTATACCGGCCGTATTCATACATCACTATACCGACATCAACTTATTATTTTTATGCAATCTTAGTATTAATGTCCTAATATTTTTTTCATTTTTACTCTGTTACTTTTTTTTAAACATCATTTATGAAGGAAAGACACTGCTCGAAAAACGCCTTGTGCTGTATGGGCTGCTCGCTATCTTATTAATTGGCCCTGGTTATGAATTTGCACAACGTGACAGCCTAGTCACTACTTTTCTTTTTCCTTATATTGCACTCATTGGCGCACAAATAAAAAAAGGCAATACAAAAAATACCATTGTTCGAATCATTGTTGGCCTATTTGCAGCAATTGGTATTGCCATGAATCCATTTTATGGATTGCTCATAGCTGTACTAGAGGGTCAGCGTGCGTTTTATCAAAAGAAAATTTGCATTGCAACACCTGAATTACTGTCATTTATTGGATGTGTTGTGCTTTATTTGGCAATAATGGTTATTTTTTATCATGATTATTTCACAACAATCATTCCTGCTTTTGTCATATTTTGTGCCGTATATAATTCGCCCCTTATTTATTTACTCCTTTGCTCTTGCGCTTTACTTTTTTATATAACCAGTATTGTATTTTTTATTCATTTTTCTTGCGCTAAAAATCCCTGGTTTTTTTCGGTATGGCTAGGTACTTTTTCATCATTTATTATTTTTTTAATGCATCAGAAATTATGGGAAAGCCATGCAATGCCTGTCTTTCTGATGACAAGCTTACTATTACTCATGCTGATTGTTGACATGTCGCTACATAAAAAGTGTCGTCAACCCTTTTTACTCGGGATCTCAATTACTGTTTTTTTTAGCTGCGTAGTATTTTCACTTTACTATCATTTTTATTGCTATCGTTTATTTCAAGATAAGAACAGCAATACCAATCAACTGATTAAATTTTTTAATGCCCAGCCAAAAAATACGTCGCTCTATTTGTTTTCTTATGAGCTTGTGAATACCTTTTCATTTTTGCCTTATACCACGGTCAATTACTTGCCCGCAGGCCCAAGCCTATGGATGATGGTACACATTAACGCACCTTCTCCCTGGACTTTGAACCAACAAGCCTTGCAACAAAAAAGAATTGTCTCTGATTTTCAATATAAAAAACCGGATTTTGTTTTAGTGGATATCTCGACAGAAAGTCAAAAATTATTGCCAAATTTTATTGGCACATTAGAAAAAAATGAAGCGTTTAAACAAGCGTGGCGGCGATATCATATCGTCAAAAGAATTGGGTCTTATGATATTTATAGTCGGTAGCATAATAAAATCCCCCCAGTGCTGCGCACTGACCCCCTTTTTTCAAAGGGGGTTTCCATTCCGCTCATTTTCAAAACAAACTGTAGACTAAGTGATTTTCCCAATAGCTTCACCCAACAACAATGCTTTTTCAGACACCATGGCCGCATCCCAAGTCACGGCATCTTTTTCAGTCAATATAATGACCGTGGAACCCAAACGAAAATGCCCCACTTCTTGGCCGCGCGTAAAACTTACTGGATAATCACGATAATCCCATTTCTGTACGTCTTGCTTTCCCGGCGCGACAACACCACACCAATTCATCGCAATACTACCAACAATCATCGCACCTACTGCAATCAACGCAACTTTTCCAATTTCCGTTTCAAAGATGCAAATAACACGCTCATTCAAGGCAAATAACCCTGAGACCGCATCAACCGAAGATTTATTAACAGAATACAATTTCCCCGGAACATAAATCATTTGTACCAATTTTCCAGCAATGGGCATGTGAAAACGATGGTAATCTTTTGGCGATAAATACGCAGTTAAAAATGCACCATCTTCAAAAATTGAGCCCACCTCTTGCGATCCACACAAATCATTCACATTAAAATAAGCACCTTTTGCTTGTAATAACTGATTTTTTTGAAGATAGCCGCACTCACTCACGCAACCATCTGCCGGACACACAATGGCTTTTGGATCATTTGAAAAAAGTCGCGCGCCCACCTTTAATTCGCGCGTAAAGAAATCATTGAAAGTTTGAAATGCGCGGTAATCGCTGATTTTTGCTTCGCTCATATTCACATGATAATGGTCGATAAATTTTTTAATGCCGAATGTTGTGAGCGCACCTAAACGTGCATTGGCCAACATGCCTGCAAAACGAGACAAAAGATGCTGAGGGATAAGGTTTTGAAAAAAAGGGCTCATGCTATACTCAAAGTTTGAAATACGTTTACACGAAAGCGGAGAGGATATCACTTTGGAAATCTATTTAGTAGGCGGCGCTGTCCGAGATGAACTACTCGGCAAACCCATCAAAGAAAAAGATTGGGTGGTTGTTGGGTGCACCCCGGAAGAAATGCTAAAAAAAGGCTTTCAGCCCGTCGGAAAAGATTTTCCGGTGTTTCTTCATCCTAAAACACACGAAGAATATGCGCTTGCACGCACAGAACGCAAAACAGGCAAAGGGTACAAAGGCTTTCACTTTTACGCAACACCGGATGTCACGCTCGATGAAGATTTAATTCGTCGTGATCTAACCATTAATGCCATGGCAAAAGCCCTGGATGGCAAAATCATCGACCCTTATCATGGACAAGCTGATTTACAGAAAAAACTATTTCGACATGTTTCTCCAGCATTTTCAGAGGATCCCGTGCGTATTTTACGTATTGCACGATTTGCAACGACCTTTCCTGATTTTCAAGTGCATCCTGACACAAATGCCTTAATGAACAGCATGGTACAAGCAGGCGAAGTAGATGCGCTGGTTTCTGAGCGTGTTTGGAAAGAATTATCTCGCGCACTATTAGGCAACAAACCCACTCGCTTTTTTGAAGTCTTAAAAAATTGCGATGCGCTATTTGTCTTATTTCCTGAATTTAAAAATCCTGCGTGGTGTTTATCTTACTTAGAAAATGCTGTTGAAAATGGCCCCATTCGTTTTTCTCTTCTATTACAAGGATTAACTGAAAAAGAAATTAAAACGATTTGTGCGCGTTTTCGTGTGCCGACAGAATTTACAGAACTGGCTTTGTTAGTCGAAAAATACCATGAGAAATATCACCTACTCAGAAATGATGCAGACGATTTATGGGAAATAATAAAGTGCTGCGATGCTTTTCGACGCCCCGAAAGATTTTCAGAATGGATTGTTGCCTGCCGCAAAGTTCATACTATCGATCATGAGAAAGTTTTATTAAATGCCTTGGCCGCTGCAAAATCGGTTGATACCAAACGATTAGTTGCGCAAAATATTAAAGGACCTGCGTTTGCAGAAGCATTGAAAATCCTGCAAATTGAAGCGATAAGGATATGCATCAAACAAAAATATAATGATCAACAATCAACGCCACAAATAATGCCATCAAATAAACAATCGAATACCGAAAGGTAGGCATTGCTGATTTTGCATCTTTTTCTTGCAACAAACGCCACGCCAATTGGACGAATCGCGCATCCAATACAATAACGATCACCAAATAAATCACCTGTGATAACCCTATAAAATAGGGTAAAAGCGATACCGCACTCAACGCAATTGTATACCAGAAAATATTTTTTTTGGTATGCAAAATACCATGTGTCACCGGCAACATAGGCACTTTCGCTTTTTTATAATCTTCCACACGGTCAATCGCAAGCGCCCAAAAATGTGGCGGCGTCCAGACAAAAATAATCAATAGCAAAACAATCGCGCCAAGACCAACATGCCCTGTCATCGCAACCCAACCCAACAAAGGTGGTGCAGCACCTGCCAATCCGCCAATGACAATATTTTGTGGTGTTGCATGCTTTAAATAAAAGGTATAAATGCCAGCATAACCAATCAAAGTTAAAAAGGTTAAAATGGCTGTTAATGTGTTCACATAGGCAATTAAAATATAAAGCCCCATGACACAGAGCGTTATTGCAAAAATAATCGCTTGCTTTGTGGTAACAGCGCCCTGCGCGATGGGCCGATTTTCCGTTCGACGCATTAAACGATCAATGTGACGATCCACCAAATGATTCACCGCAGCTGCACTGCACGCCATCAATGCAATGCCAATGTTCCCTAAAAAAAATAACTTCCAAGAAAAATAATCTACCGGCGCTAAACACATACCCACAATGCTCGTTAAAATCATGAGCATCACGACACGCGGTTTACATAGCGTTACATAGTCAGATAGACAATTCGTCATTTTCCGCTGAAATATGGGGTTTTTCAAAGCAGTTCTCGATTGATAAAAAGAAATGCATTAAACCAAGTTTTCAGAGAATGCGCAAAAGTTAGCAAAATATCAGCGTACATTGCTGATTACATGCGCGGATCACAACACGCTTCTGCAGCATGATGCGGACCATTGAATACTTTTACTGCAATGGATTGAATGTGATGGGTTTCAATAAACGACTTATCTCCCATTAATTGGGCTGTAAACCACTGAGAGAGGGTTTCCAAAGTAATATTTTGAAGTGGCATCAAGACAACATCCGATTTTAATAGCCACATCGACTCATGATTAAAGGTAATTTGATAATGTGCGCCATCGTCTTCAATCGTTAAATACGGCGATTGCGCTGGGACCAAACAATACCAATTTAACTGCTGGCATAACGCAAAAACAGTCTCCTCTAAAATACGATAATCTTGAACAATACCCGGCTCGCCTATTTGCGCAACCATTTTTACCTCAAGCGAATAATTATGCCCATGCAAAGTTTCACGCTGCGTTGCGGAAAAAATAGTAAAATGCCCAGAGGAAAATTTGAGTTTTCCTTGGGTAAAATAAAGGGTGATCAGATTATTTGTCATGTTTTATTTGCTCACGTTTCTTTTCTAATAGCATTGCTTTAAACAATTCACCCATTTCATTAGGGGAGGTCAACTTTCTTATTTGCTGATTTTCCTGAAAACGGGTTTTTTCATCCTTTTCATCAGCGTCTTCTTGAAGGCATGATAACAAATTATTTTCCAATAAAAACCGGGCTTGATTCATGAAGCGTACAGAAAAGCCATTTTTCTCAGCATTTTCAGCAACAGCCGTAAAATCAACATGCGCCGTGATATCTTGCAATCCTGGATAAAAAAATGGATCTCCATGCGACCGATGTCGATAATGGCACATCAAAGTTCCCATGGATCGATCAGGATGATAGTACTCATGCTCTAAAAAACCATAATCAATAATAATGGCAGCACCCTCTACCAAACAATCAGAAATGCTTTTAATCCAACCCGGAAGAAATAAATTAATTTCAGAGGTATACCCCTCAGGAAATACACAATCTTTTGGCAAGGTATAAGCTGCACTTCTGGGAATGAACATCAATGCATTATTACCATCACAGGTCACACATAAATCTTTTATGCCATTTTGTATCGTAAATAAATTCACAGGCATTGCGTCTAGTACTTCATTTGCCAAAATGATGCCTTTAATCGGTATTTTTGGCAATTCAGATAACCAGACAACACGATCCAGCAACTCAGGCACTTTTTTTGAAAGGGTTTCATACTGCTGTGATTGCAGTGTCGCACTTAATTCAAGAATAAAATAATGATTCGGCAATTGCTTTATTTTTTGAAGATGCCCTAAAATATCCGCAGCCATGACACCACTGCCTGCACCAAATTCTATAATATCTCCACCCTTAAGATCCGCTAAAATATCGGCACATTGATTTGCAAGACAGTAAGAAAACAAAGCGGAAATTTCAGGCGATGTAACAAAATCACCCTCTTTTCCGAACTTTTGATACCCATTTTGATAATAGCCTAATTGCGGGGCATACAAAGCCAATTCCATATACCGCGCAAAGCTAATAGAACCATGCATTTTTATTTCCGCAATAATTTGCGACAATAGCTGATTCGATAATGCAATAGCATCAGATGATGGTGTCGGTAACGTCATAAAAACCTCAGAATAAAGAAGCGAGTATACCTCATGAACAAAGTAGTTTTAATCACTGGTGCAGCAAGACGTGTTGGCGCTGCTATTGCCGATGCATTTCACCGGGCAAATTATGACGTAATCGTACATTATCGCCATTCAAAAAATGACGCCGAAGCATTAACAGCCTCGTTTAATAGACAGAGGCCGCATTCCGCTGCCTGCATTTATGCTGATTTAGACAATGCCTCGCATTATGAAAAATTAATTTTCGACAGCGAAAATATTTTCGGCAGACTCGATGTCTTAATTAATAATGCGTCTGCTTTTTTTAAAACCCCTGTTAGCACTATCACTGAACAAGACTGGGACTTACTATTCAACAGCAATCTCAAAGCCCCTTTATTTTTATCACAAGCCGCAGCACCCCTGCTCAAACAATCACAAGGTAATATCATTAATATTATCGATATTCAAAAACCTAAGAAAAATTATACCGTCTATGCTTGCGCAAAAGCAGGCTTGTTAATGCTCACAAAATCATTGGCGCTAGAATTAGCACCAGAAATTCGCGTGAATGCGATTGCACCAGGACATGTCATCTGGCCCGAAAATACAGAGGCATTTTCTGAAATAGAAAAAACAACGATTCTTGCGGATACTTTGCTCAAAAAAAATGTGGATCCATTAGCCATTGCTGAAACAGCACTATTTTTAGCGAACCAACCATCTATTACAGCAGAAGTCATTTGTGTTGATGCAGGTAGATTATAAGAGGCTCTCATTTCTTGATACGAGCGCTTGTTTGTACGGCCTTGAGTCAAGATCGCAGGTAACTATTCAGCCCTTGTTCACAACAGAAACTCCTGCCACATTCGGCAAATCTTTTGGTCTTTTCGTCACTGACAACGTTAAATTCATTAATTGAAAAGTTTGCGTTAAGTGATCTACTAATCGTTTTGTAAACGTTTCTAATAATCGACAAGGGTTGTTATCTACGAATACTGCTATTGATTTGCAAATGGCCGCGTAGTCATAGGTATCAGACAAGTCATCATTAAGTGACGCGCGTGCAATATCAACCGAAAAAGAAAGATCGAGCGTTAATGGCTGCGTAATGGATTGCTCAAAAGCGTACACGCCGATGACAGCGTGTACGATTAACCCTGAAATAACAATTCTAGACAAAAACTAACCACCCAACTGCTTTTCACGAATTTCTTGGAAAGTTTTACAGTCAATGCATTTCACCGCAGTTGGACGTGCTTCCAAACGACGAATACCAATTTCTGCACCACAATCTTCACAGTAACCATAGTCACCCGTGTTTAATAAATCGAGTGACTGTTCGATTTTCTTGATCAGCTTGCGCTCACGGTCCCGTGTGCGTAACTCCAAGTTAAAACCTTCTTCTTGTGCCGCGCGATCGACAGGATCCGCATAAAACACCGCTTCTTCTTTCAAGTGACCCACAGTCAAGTCAACGTCTTGCATCAACTGCTGTTTCCATGCATCTAAAATCTTACGGAAATGATTCTTTTGATGATCGCTCATGTAATCTTCATCTGCTTTTGGCTGATAAGGAGTGAATTCAAGAGAACCCAACAAGGTTGTCGACTTCTTTTTCGACGGTGTTTGTATTGCTTTCATCGTCGCATCACTAAAAATTTCCTGATCATAAATAGTATCGGCTTTTTGCGCTTTCATATCTTTTTTCACAACTGGTTTTTTCGCTGAAATAGGTGGCTTTTGCGGCACACTCACCGTCTTTTTCATGACTGGTGCTTTCGTCGCGAGTGGTTTTTTAACCGCTACTTTCGGTGCTACTACTTTTTTGGCAGCAACCGTTTTCACAGGCTTACTTTTAACAGCCTTCACTGGCTTTGAGGATTTTTTAGCCACAGCTTTTTTAACAGGTTTCGCACTTGATTTTTTGGCTACCGGTTTTTTAGCAAGCACTTTCTTTGCTTTTACCGTTTTTTTAACCGCTTTTTTCACTGCTTTTTTTTGTGCGCTTTTCTTTTTTACCACCATGGCTCGCTCCTCAATTCACAAATACAAAATCCCTAAAAAAGCCATTCTATCTCATTTATGAAAATGAGCAATCGCCATCAAACACAATACCCGCCGGGCCACGCAATTGAATCACAGCATCTAGCGATGACAATGATACCATTAATTCACCACCCGCCTGGTCTACGCGCACAACTTCGTCCAACCAACCCTGTTTGCGGCCCACTGCAACCGCTGCAGAAGCACCACTGCCACAGGCCTTTGTAATACCCGCCCCGCGCTCATAAACGCACAACTCAATATTGTTCGGGGATATCACACGCATAAAACCAACGTTCACACACTCTGGAAAGGCGGGATGCTTATTTAATTGTGCACCAATCATTTCCACATCATGTATCACGATGCTATCAACACGTATAACCGCATGAGGATTGCCGACATTAACAACATCAAACAAAATAGGGCCTTCTGACAACACTAGCGTGTATAAGCCATTTTTTTCATTTGTCACAAAAGGGATATCAGCAGGAGTAAACTTAGGAAGTGCCATGGCCACCTCAAACAGCGCATCACCACAGGCAGTTACTTTGAGTAAATCGCAGCGCGTTTCCAAAATAACGCTTTTTTTAATACTCAATTTTTTATGCTGGATAAATAGGCCCATGCAACGCGCACCATTGCCACACTGAGAAACCTCGCTTCCATCTGCATTAAAAATACGATATCTAAAATCCGCTAACGGATTGACCGCCTTTGCCAGAATTAATACTTGATCACAACCAATACCATAGTGACGGTCAGCAATAGTACGGATAAATTCTGGTGTAAAATGAAGCGGCTGCGTCACGGCATTAATCACCACAAAATCATTGCCCAAGGCCTGCATTTTTGTAAATTGAAAACTCATGACTGACCACCCTCCACAGCTGTAGCAACAGCCGGCACACTATTTTTTTTTAGCGTTTTTGATTTTTTTTGGCCCGGTAAATAGAGCGCGCCATACTGCCCGCAGGCCGTGATCACCATACAAATAAGCAATAAAGTAATGATTCGATATTTCAAAGCCAAATTCTCGTGTTACCATATTTATTCCGTGCAGCTTACAGAAAATAACAAGGTAAATCATCTATTATGAGCACAACCAAAACACTTGAAACGCATATTATTAACCCAAATCATACGCCTGAAGCATCGGTGATCTGGATGCATGGACTCGGCGCCCATAATCGTGATTTTGATTCCCTTATCCCTGATTTAACAAATAATAATGCATTGCCCTTGCGCTTTATTTTCCCTAATGCACCAACACGTCCTGTTAGTATCAACCACAATGCCCCCACGCGCGCATGGTACGATATTTATAGCCTGACCCACTTAAATCAGGAGGATAAAACAGGTGTTTACGAATCTGCTGCATTGATATCACAATTAATTCAAGCAGAAATTGATCGTGGCGTACCTGCCAATCGCATTATTCTTGCCGGGTTTTCACAAGGCGGCGCCATGGCATTGTACACCGGCATGCGTCAACCGCATAAAATCGCGGGTATTTTGGGCTTATCTTGTTATTTACCTTTAATAGCTGAACACGGAAATACCATTCATCCTGCCAATATCGAAACGCCCGTTTTAATCGTTCACGGCACACATGATATGACACTGCCTATTTTTGTTGGAAAAATGGGACATGATGTGATTGCGCGCACGCATAAAAACATACTCTGGAAAGAATACATAATGCAGCATGAAATCACGCCACAAGAAGCACAGGATATTCATCAGTGGTTTGTAAACGTGTTGGGATAAAAGTTTGTGGCAGCAATTCCCCATGAACAAAAAATTTTCATCTTTTGGCGATCTTGAACGATAATTTGTCTCGAAAATGCTCAGGTACTTCGTAGTTACACTATTTCAAGGATGGTAATCATGCATGATATCAATACAGACTGTTGTGTTGTTGGTGGTGGACCTGCCGGCATAATGCTAGGATTTTTACTTGCGCGTGCGGGCATTCAAGTGACCGTCTTAGAAAAATGGCCTGATTTTTTTCGTGATTTTCGGGGTGACACCATTCATCCGTCAACTTTAGAATTGCTCAATGAATTAGGGTTATTGGATGCTTTTTTGACATTACCGCATAATAAAACCACTTTGTTGTCCGTTGAAATAGGCGGTGAAACTATTCCAATTGCTGATTTTTCACACTTACCAGTAAAGTGTCCTTATATTGCTTTTATACCCCAATGGGATTTTTTAAGTTTTATTGCAAAAGAAGCGAAAAAATTACCAAACTTTCAATTATTGATGGGAACAGAGGCGATCGATTTAATTGAAAGTAATCGTATGATTACTGGTGTTAAAGCAAAAAATACGGCGGGTGAATTTTTTATCCATGCCCCTTTAGTGATTGGTGCAGATGGCCGTCATTCCACCGTGCGTGAAAAAAGCAAATTAACCGTGACAGAGATTGGCGCCCCGATGGATGTCTTATGGTTTCGATTATCGCGTAAAAATAATGACCCAAAAAACTCCACTTTTCGTTTAGATTGCGGTCGAATGATGGTGATGATTGAGCGTGGTGATTATTGGCAGTGTGGTTTTATTATTCAAAAAGGTTATTTTGATGCAATGCAAAAAAAGAATATTGCGGATTTTTATGCAGATATTACCGCTATTGCGCCTGAACTATCAGATCGTTTTAATGAAATTGCTACATGGGATAAGGTAAAATTATTGCAGGTAAGTGTGAATCGTTTAGCAAAGTGGTATCAGCCAGGGTTATTGTGTATTGGAGATGCTGCCCATGCCATGTCACCAGTGGGTGGTGTTGGTATTAATCTTGCAATACAAGATGCGGTTGCAACGGCAAATATTTTAACGCCAACAATTTTAAATAAAACCCTTTCTGAAATGGATTTAGCAAAGGTGCAAAAACGTCGTGAATCCCCGACAATTAAAACGCAGCGTTTTCAGGTCATTGTTCAAAATCATGTTGTGAAGGCAGTTTTAAATAATGATGGTAAGCGCATGAAAATTCCATTCTTTATAAAATTATTTCAATGGATTCCCGCGTTGCGTCGCATTCCTGCGCGATTAATTGGGTTGGGTTTCTTGCCGGAGCATATAAAATAGTGAAGGGGCTTGATGCGGCATGAGCGTAGCGAGTGTTTTTGCAAGACTTAATGTGCATTGAGATTTCCTGCAAAAACACTCGCTACGCTCATGCCGCATCAAATACTGGAATTTTCCCCCAGCTTTTTGAGAAAACGCCAACGCGTCATCGCTACGGTTCGGTCTTCGAAAAAGCAATTGCCTGTAACGCCAATAACTCTTTTTGCGTTCCAACATTGTACCACTCCCCCGAATAACGCTCACCTGTTACTAAATGCTTTTCAATCGCCGGCTTTAACACACGCGTTAAACGAAAAATACCCTCTTTTTCAGCAGCAAATAAAGAAGGGTGCAAAATGCCAAAACTGGCATATGTTAATTTATCAGCTAAATCATCACGAACAAATCCCTTTTCATCTAACCCATAATCACCCGATACATGGAAATCAGGATTATCCACAAACATTAAATGCGCATGCGATACTTTTTTATGAATGATTTTTTCAAGTGGGTAATTTGTCCAAACATCTGCGCTCATCAACAAAAAAGGCTGATCACCCAATAAAGGTAAAGCCCTAAAAATGCCACCACCCGTTTCTAATAATTCCTCTTCAATTGAATACTGAATAGTCAAACCAAAAGCCGATCCATTGCCACAATACTGTATAATTTGATCGCCTAAATGATGCACATTAATAACCACTTCTGTGATGCCTGCAGCTTGAATTTGACGCAGTACATGACCAATCAGCGTAGTATTGCCGATTTTCAATAAAGGTTTTGGTGTAATAGTAGTTAATGGCTTTAAACGTTCGCCGCGGCCTGCAGCAAGGATCATGGCTTTCATACTTAATTACTCGCTACGCTCACGCTCGCATTAAAAATTGCTTTAAATCTTGTAATTCAGAATAACGATCACAAACTGCTAAAGCATAGTTTAATACACGCGGAATATCGTTAAGATAACCATGCTTTTGATCACGATACGATAAACGTGAAAAAATGCCTAAGCATTTTAAATGACGCTGCAAGCCCATCCAATCAAACCATCGTAAAAATACCGAAAAATCCGTTGCAATATTTAACTGCTGATAAAAAGTAAATGCCCATTTTTCTGTTTTTTCAATCGGCCAATCAATATAACAATCTCGCAAGAGCGAAACCAAATCATAAGTCACAGGACCCACCGCCGCATCTTGAAAATCCAGAACACCAAACAGGCCATCCTTACATACCATTAAATTGCGTGAATGATAGTCACGATGCACAAAAACGGATGGCTGCGCATTTGCAGCATCAATTAATAACTGATATTGCGCACGCAATACATTTTTTTCTGCGCAAGATAATTGCTTCTGCAGATTTTTTTTCAAATACCAATCTGAAAAAAGATCGAATTCTTGCCAATATAATGCATTATTAAATACGGGTAAATTCGTTAACGTTGCTGCACGCTGCATGGACAGTAATGTTTGCATTGCAGAATGATATAAAGTATCAGCTGTCTCACTATTTAATAAATGCAATAATTGTTGATCGCCAAAATCAGATAGCAATAAAAATCCTTGCGCCATATTTGAAAAATGAATTTTGGGAAATCGCACTGCTGATGCATTTTCAAAAGCAGTCGCTATGGCAACAAAAGGGCCGCAAGCTTCTTTTTTAGGTGGCGCATCCATTGCAATGTAAGATACTGCACCAACTTGTACACGAAAATAGCGACGAAAACTTGCATCTCCTGCGATTGGCTTAATGAAAACAGATTGTGCTGGAAAAATAGTCGAGAGCCACGATTCAAGCTGTAATTGACGATGGTCTATCACAATACAATGGGACACAAAAACCTCTTTGATAAAAAATCTAATCATTCCCGACAAAAGATAAAAATTTTTTGTTCACGGAAATTGCCGTAAAAAATCGCATTTTCAAGTCGAATGCGTATAATAGGCCCCTTTGATATGAATGCATAGGTTCCTGTGAAAAAATTCGGCATTATTTTTTACTTAATTCTGACTATCACATTTTTTACAAATCGTGCCGTTTTTGCTATTGACCAACAAAAAATCGCTGATTCGCTGAACTGGAAAACAACAGACGATAAAAGCACCTGCGCAAATACAAGCACGCATTGTGACAAAAAATCTGGGCTTTGCGGTGGTTATTATGCTGAACCCGCTATTATCACCCATACACCAAAGCCCCTCCCTGCCAAAACAGTGCCTGTACAAGTCTCAGCAACAGGACCTGTTATTTTTAGACAAAATGGCACTTCTGTATTGCAAGACAACGTGGTTGTGTCACAGCCAGGACGCCTAATCCAAGCCGACAAAGCAATACTCTATCGCGATAAAACAACAAGCCAAATAAACATGCTTGAGTTAATCGGTCACGTTCGCTCACAAGAATATGGAAAATTACTGGTTGGTGAGACAGCAACTTATGACATCGAGAAAAAACGCTTTACAATTAATGGTGCTGCTTATCACATCGCAGGCACCCACCAAATACTATCAATAACCACCCCCATAGACGCTTGGGGTACCGCTAAAAAAGCAACCCGCGATAACGATGGGGTGCTTGATTTAACCAATGCCACTTATACAACTTGTTCGCCTACGAATCCCACTTGGCAGCTTTCCGCATCCTCGATGCATCTTGATAAAAAGAAAGGGGTAGGAACAGCACATAATCTTTTTATCAAATTTAAAAAAGTGCCTATTTTTTATGCTCCCTACTTTTCTTTCCCGATGAATAAAGAAAGAAAATCGGGGTTTTTAACGCCAACCGTAGGCTCTAGTAATAATTTTGGATTTTTTGTTGGTGAACCTTACTACTGGAATATGGCGCCCAACTACGACTTAACACTGACACCAGGCTGGTATACAGAGCGCGGCTTGCAATTGAGTGAAAATTTTCGTTACTTGACCCCATCATCCAATGGTTTTTTATATTCAACCTTTTTGACAGACGACGAAAAATTTGGGCAATTCCGAGCAGCCACACTGGCAAGCTATGCAGGCACAACACCTTCTGTGACACTGGCCCCTTATTTGTCAGAATTGTCTAGCGAGTCGAATCAACGTGCCTTCTTCGATTTTGAAAATCACATGCGCATCAATAATGACTGGAAAGCAAAACTATTTGTGCGATACGTGACAGACCCTTACTATAACCAAGATTTTCAATCGCAATATTTACAACAAAATACCAATCAGCTGCCCAGTTTTGGTGAATTAGATTATGAAGGCGAGCATTGGACAGACACTTTCCTGATACAAGCCTATGAAACACTCCACCCTATCAATCAATTTAGTTCTGCCGCGCAAAATCAGTACACGAGATTGCCCGAATGGGATTTTAGTACGCGCTATCCACAGATCGCACCCTATTTAAATTTTAGTTTAACAGGGCAAGCCGTTGATTTTATTTATCACAGTGACTACTCACCCTTCACCTACCAAATGCCAATCGGTCAACGCCTCCACTTGCTACCGAGTTTTAGTACGCCCTTTAATTGGGCTTCTTTTTATTTAACACCCCAACTTTCTGTCGATAGCACAAGCTATCTCACACAAATGCCCGCTGCTGATGCAAGCACCTCTCGCCCAACGAACGACACCAGTCGCACCTTGCCCATTTTTAATATTGATAGCGGTTGGTATTTTGATCACACAACGACTTTCGGGAAAAATAATTATATTCAAACCATCGAGCCACGGTTATTTTATCTCTATGTTCCTTATGTCAATCAAAATGCCTATCCCAATTTCGATACTGTGCTATTGCCTTTTTCAACCAATAATCTTTATTCTTTAAATGAATTTACAGGATTTGATCGCTTACAAAACGCCAATCAACTGACAGCAGGACTCACCAGCCATTTGTTGCGCGGCATCGATGCCAGTAATATTTTAACCGCTGAATTAGGCGCTATTGTTTATTTTGAACCCGAAAAAGTGTGTTTACAAACTGGCTGTACGAATTCAACAGAGTATCTTTCACCTATTACTGGATCACTGACATGGAACCCCACATCACCCTGGGCAATCACGTCACAAATTGCATGGGATCCTTCATACAATCAAATGAATAATGCACAGGTAGGCGCACAGTATCATTTCCAAAATAACCACATACTCATTTTTAATTATCAATTTGCACATGGCGGCCAAAATACCCCCTTCACGTCTTTTGCTACAACAACAAATGCTTCGCTCATTACAGGTGGCATCATATGGCCACTTGCCAAACGCTGGGATGGGTTTGCGTACACCTATTATGATTTAACCAATGCGCACGCGGTAACACAGTACGCGGGTTTATCCTATAGCACCTGCTGCTGGGCATTTCGTGTGATTGCCTCAGAGGTTTATAATGGTCAAACCACTGTTCAAGGTGGTCAAATTGATCAAAGCCAGTTTGCAAAATCTGTGTTTGTACAGCTGCAACTCAAAGGGCTAGGCTCTGCAAGCTATCATAGTGCAGACACCATGATGGCAGCAACGTTGCCAGGCTTTACGAATCCGCTCTCAAGCAAAGGGCGCGATCAGTATGGAACGATAACGTAGCAGGACTTATAGGACCCTGCTAGAATGCCAAAATTGTTTCTTCAAAAACGAGTTTTTATATGAAACGTCACACACTTTTTACCTTATTTTTCAGTTTATTTTTTTCTATTAGCGCACTCGCACAAAGTCTCAACAGTGTTGTTGCCGTTGTGAATGACAGCGTTATTACGCAAAGTGATTTAAACAGCGCGCTTGCCAAAGCAAAACAACAAATGGCAGCGAGCAGAAACCCGCAAGCAATCGACGATACAAAATTAAAACAAATGGTCTTGCAACAACTGATCGATGAAAAGTTATTATTAGAATTAGCCGATCGCGCAAAAATGACCGTCTCTGATAAACAAGTCAATGATGCTATTCAACATATTGCCGATGGCAATCACATCTCTGTTGCTCAATTAAAACAAGCATTAGCACAAGAAGGCATGAATTTTGATGATTACCGCGCAATGATTCGAAAACAATTACTCGTTCATCAGGTACAACAAAGCGCAGTGGGTAATCAGGTGCATGTGACGGCTGCCGATATCAAAGCCGCTAAGACACAATTTCAACAACAGGCCCAAACACAAGGTCAACAATACCATGTGATTGATGCCGTTTCTTCAAGCCAAAAAGCTGCTGAAAAAATGATGCTTAAGATGAAAAAAGGCGATAAAGTCGATGCGGATGATATGGGCTGGCAAACAGTAAATACACTGCCATCCTTGTTTGTTGATCAACTCAAAAATATGTCGCCAGGCGATGTTGCTGGCCCTATCAAAGCCCCTAATGGTTTTCATGTGATTAAATTGGTTGCTGTTCGTGGCGCACAAAATACGCTCTCTGAAGAGCAATTCAAAAATATTGCGTATCAAATGCAATTTCAAAAAGCGGTTGAAAAATGGCTAAAAATTGTGAGAAAAACAGCTTATATTCAAATTACAGGATCATGACAACGCCTATTGCTATCACCATTGGAGAACCCACGGGCATTGGCCCTGATGTTGTTTTACAACTCCATCAGCAATTGCCTGATTTGTTTTTGCCTGAAAAAACAATCCTTATTGGCAATAGCAATTTATTGCATGAACGCGCAAAAATGCTCGGTATTTCTGTAGATTTCAGCACATTATCGCTTATTGATATCCCTCTCACAGAAACCGTTATTCCTGGCCAATTAAATAAAAATAACGCGGCTTTTGTTATCGACATGTTAACGCATGCCGCTGACCTTGCGATGCAAAAAAAAATAGCTGCTATTGTAACCGGTCCAATACAAAAAAGTATTTTAAATGATGCAGGATTTTCCATTAAGGGGCACACTGATTTTTTTGCCCGCTATGCAAAAAGTGACACTGTCATGATGTTGATGAATGATGCACTTAAAGTTGCTTTATTTTCAGATCATTTGCCTCTGCGTGACGTGCCTGATTTTTTAACCCAAGAAAAATTATCACGTTGTCTTAATATCATTATTCACGATTTTCAAATGCGACTCAGAATACCGCATCCAAAAATTTTAGTGTGTGGATTAAATCCCCACGCAGGTGAAAACGGGTATTTGGGCTCAGAAGAAAAAGATATTATCATCCCGGTCATTGAAAAATTTAAAACGAAAGGCCACGATATTATTGGCCCTATTGGTGCTGATGTTGCCTTTACGCCACATTACACTGCTGATGTTATTTTAACGATGTATCATGATCAAGGGCTTCCTGTATTAAAATATGTGGGGTTTCGCGATGCGATTAATGTGACCTTAGGATTACCTTTTATTCGCACATCCGTTGATCATGGCACTGGGCTTACGATTGCTGGCACTGGGCGCGCGGATTGCACTAGCTTAAAACAAGCTATTTTATTTGCAAATCAACTGATAGAGCGGTAGAACTTTATGAATAACACACATACCCCTCGCAAAAGATTCGGCCAACATTTTCTAAAAGATGCCAACGTTTTAAATAAAATGATTCGAGAAATTGGGTTAAAGCCCGATGATCATGTCGTTGAAATTGGTCCAGGCCAAGGTGCATTAACGGATTATTTACTCCAAGCCGTTAATCATGTGAATGCCGTTGAATTAGATCGCGATCTTGTTGTGTTTTTACGTGAAAAATATTTACCAACACAATTAACTGTGCATGCAGATGATGCCTTGCGTTTTAATTATGCGACTTTATCCCAAAAACCACGCGACTTACGCATTGTTGGTAACCTGCCTTACAATATTTCAACCCCCTTATTGTTCCATTTATTTGACTATAATCATGCTATTTGTGATATGCATTTTATGCTTCAAAAAGAAGTGGTATTGCGATTAACTGCCGAAGTAAATACAGTTGATTACGGTCGCTTGTCGATCATGTCGCAGTATTTTTGCGATAATGCGTACTTATTTACCGTATTACCACATTCATTTAATCCACCACCTAAAGTAGATTCAGCCATTGTGCGGTTAATACCTAAAACAGATTTACCGTTAAATGCGAATCAGTTTCAACACTTCTCTGCCATTGTTAAAGAAGCTTTTAACTATCGCCGGAAAAAATTGGGCAATAGTTTGAAACGGTTAGTATCAGTAGAACAATTAGCTGCTTGTGATATTGACCCAGAACTACGCCCACAAGAAGTAAGTATTGATGGGTATGTGCGTATTGCAAAAAGCTTATGATATACCCAGCAATTCCCCCCTTTTGCAGATATTCCCAAATACGTATAAGATATGGAAAGGATTAATTTTGCAGGATATGACGGACCATGGCCACCACAAAAAAAGTAGTAAAACATATTTTATTAGCAACCGATTTATCGGACAACAGCAACATGCTGTTTAAACGTGCAACAGCAATTGCTAAAGCAGCCCATGCTAAAATTTCTGTTATTCATGTCTTTGCGCACACACCGATTGCTTATGCTGGTGAATTCTCAATTCCAATCGACGTCGAGTTTGAAATGACCTTAAAAAGAGAAGCGCATAAACACTTGCAAAAACTGGGTAAAAAATACAATATCCCCGCAAAAATGCTGCATTTATGCGAAGGCTCCATTAAAGCAACCGTAACGGATTTTGCAAAAAAAATTAAAGCAGATTTAATTGTCGTTGGAACACACAGTCATCATGGTCTCGACATACTTTTAGGATCACAAGCCAATGCGATTTTACATGCAGCGAGCTGTGATGTATGGGTTGTCAGAATAAAAAAATAACCCCGTAGAATGCAGGAGTTTCCACTGAAGCTCATTCTTTTCATATTTGGGTGATCTTGAACGATAATTTGTTTCGAAAATGCTCACATACTAGCGTGTATGCTCCGCTTTTCTCAACAAACTATCATCCAACCTCCCCTCAAATCTGAAAAGTCGTGGTTTTCCAAACATTCAGCGGGAACTACTGCTAGAATGATCGTACCCTAGAAAAGAAGGAAATTTTATGAGTGAAACGTCAGATAAATCAACATTGGAATATCAACTTGTCTCTTCGTTGTTATCAGAACAAAGATCAACCCGTCGCTGGAAAAACGCCCGCTTTTTTATATGGCTCACACTATTTTTAGCATTTGTGTTTTTATTTTTAATCCCTTTAATGTCCGACAAAGACAGCAACAACGGCTCTGGCAACAGCAATTATGTCTCTCTCATTCGATTAAATGGCGTTATTATGCCAAACAATCCTTTTTCTGCAGCAAAAGTATTGCCAGAATTAACCTCTGCTTTTAAAGATACCCATTCAAAAGGGGTGGTATTGCTGATTAACTCGCCAGGTGGCAGCCCCGTTCAAGCTGGCATTATTCACGATAAAATTCTGCAACTCAAAGCGAAATATCACAAACAAGCGATCGTGGTTGCTGAAGATACATTGGCTTCTGGTGCTTATTTGGTTGCGACGGCTGCTGATAAAATCTACGTCAATAAAGATACTGTCACTGGTTCAATCGGCGTCATCATGGAAGGCTTTGGTTTTTCGGATGTCATGAAAAAAGTCGGCATTAGTCGTCGCGTTTTCACAGCAGGTGCGCATAAAGACCGGATGGATCCATTTGAACCCATCAATCCTGAAGATCGTGTGAAAATTGATAGCATTTTAACTGCAGTACATACCGATTTTATCAATGATGTGCTTGAGGGTCGTAAAGGTAAATTAAATGGCGATCCAAAAGAACTCTTTTCTGGTGATTTCTGGACGGGCTCACAAGCAGTTCATTTAGGATTAGCAGATGCGACTGCCAATATTTGGGAAGCAATGCAAGAAACCTTTAAAACAAATCACTATCGTGATTACAGTCCGCATCCTGGCTTGTGGGAATCGATTATGAAAGACGTATCGATGGAAATGCAGTTTGGTGGTAGTCAGCAAAGCCTGCATTTACAAGAGATCGCACGTTAAGATCTCGATGCGAGCATGAGCGTTAGCGAGTGTTTTTGCAGGATCTCGTGTGTATCGGGATTTCCTGCAAAAACACTCGCTAACGCTCATGCTCGCACCAAACACCAAACCATTACCTAAGCCCCCGGCGCAAGCCCTTTTGCCACACTCGCCAATTTTTCTTTTGATGTTGTCGCCATTGCTCTAAAAAAATTAGATGCTACTGGTCGCTTTTTTTCTTGAAAAGCTGCACTACTAAATTTTTCTTCAAATGCCTCTCCATCACTTGGAATATCATCAGAATCAAAACCATCTGAGGAAGGTGCTGCTACCAACACAGGACGCGCACCCGGCTGTTGAAATACCATTGCAGATGGCACCTCACTTGATTGCGTTACAACAGCAAAATCATCCTCTTCTACATAACTAATCACCGGGGGTTGCCCAGCAGAAAAAGAAATAGTGCTTCCCGCTTGAAAATGGCGGTGAAAGTCGCTTGATTGCAATTGCAGTTCAACTGTTTTTTCAGAAAAATCACATTCCTCTTTTTTATCTGTTAACAAAACAAACTGCTCAAACAATTCATCACCAATATTTTTTAAGTTAGGATCTGCTTTTTTCAACATTTCAAAAACAAACGACATCCCTTTACGCAAATAAATATCAGACTCTTCTTTTTTTATAAAATGAACAAGCTCTTCAACAAAAGATTCTGGTAAACCGCCAATAATCTTTTGCACCAGTATCAAATGTTTTTTAAACGCATTAATTTCACTATTAACCGCACTATAAAATTTATCGTTAATAATCCAATGATTTTTTAACCACTGCAAAAAAATTTGCAGCTCATCAATATAAGCCGGACTCTGATTTATAATAAAATCTAAGGTTAATAGATCCGTCACCCCTTTCATACCAACAATCCAAGAGACAATTTTGACCTTGCGATTTGAAAAAAATGAATCTATTTTTTTGACCCAAGAAAGCATATTCTTCGAACGTTTTCGAAATTCTATTAAGGCGAGAAATAAATTATGTGCCTCAACTAATATCTTTGGGAGCACCAATTCAATAATTTCATCTTGATAAATCGCGTCTGTTTTTCGTAACAAGGTTGGCAATAGCATTCGACCATGATTGACAGCATAGTTCAAAAATTGCATAAGATACGCATTCATTTTTGAATTTTTTCTTTCAGAAATAAAAAAATAGGCTTCCATTGCTGTCAGTTTCGCATTTGCATAAAAATCTACCGCTGCTTTTTGAAAGACTAATAATTGATTTTTACGCTCTCCAGCCCTTTTTAAAATTCTTTCTTTCATCAGATAAATAGAAGCATCTGTAAATAAATCTGCAAAAACACAGGTTAAAATATCAGGTCGAAAACGGGTTGATTTTGAAACAATGGTCGGAAAAGGGATATGATGCGCAAGCCCTACAAAGGCTATTGTTAAAAATCCTGCTAAAAAATTTTCATAAATTGAAGCAGGTAATTGCCCCCATGGCTCCAATAAAAAGCGTGTCATATAGAAAACAAACACCTTCATCATTTCGCAAGTAAAGGCTGTCGCTGCATCTAATGCACCAGCTACTGAACCCCCTAAGGCAATGCCGTTATAGACAAAGTCAGGCAATAGTTCTGTAGATCTTATAACGCTACCCAACAGTGAAAATCCAAATGCTGCGCTTTCAGAAATCAAGCTGTACGGCACCGAAACCACCTTTCCAATCACAGCGTCAAGTCCCCATAAAAGCACTGGCGTAAAAGCAATACACCGCAATAATAGCGAGATAGTCCATGTGATAAGCGCAACGCTTGCGTGATAGGTTGCCCCTAGCGCCAGATAAAACTCTGGGTATTCCTGCAAATTAGCAAGCACATCACGCTGACAAATGCCTGCCGCAAACATCGGGTAACCAAGCAACAATTGACCTGTAAATAGCCACTCAAAAGGATAAGCAATTAAAGATAACCATGAGACTGCACGAAACCCAGCCGGAGAAACAAGATAGGGCGCGGTTCGAATAGCAAATAAAAATCCCTGTTGAAACCCATAGGTCACTAAATCTCTGAACAAGCCTTTGTTATGACGTAACCTATTACAATCTGCACAAACAGCATTACTAATCTCTTGCCTTTTACTTTCAAGCCCCATCAAGCGAAACATGTCTGGCAGCCTTTGCAACAAAGCCATCTTATGCAAAAAAAACTGTGCACTATAAGGCAAGGTAAATAAAAGCAAGCCAGCCGATAAAAATGTCAGCGTCACATTCAAAGGGAAGGCATAGAATGCACCTTCCAGTTTATTGACATGATATTCTAAAAAGTAATAAGCGCAGTTCACAAGCAACACAAGCGCTATATCTTGATTGAATATTTTTTTCGTCAAGTGCGAAATTTCTGGCGCATGCACAGACGTTTGACAGCTTTCAATAAAAGGAAGGATAGAGGATAAAATTTGCTTTTCATGGTGAGTAAATCGTGTGGCACTGACCCACTGGCAAAACGCAACAACGTTCAGCTTCATAGCGTCGATAAAAGGATCAGCATGCTTCCCTAGCCTGTCAATGACCCAATCTGGAACATAAGGAACGACAGGAGATGTATCGAGCCAATTCGCTTGCCAATGATTTTCACGCATTACGCATTCCTTGTGCGACTTTGTCTAACTGCATTGCTCATTCTAATGTGTCTCTGTACAAGAAAAAAACAATAATTTGTATTTAATGTTCTCTTAAGGTTTGCAAATGAATCCCGCGGATAGTGATATTATCTCTTAATTCGGATAAATACGTCACTAATGGCACTTCAACCACCCTTTTTCGGTCAGATGACGCATGACGAAAGGTCAAAATACCGGAAGACAAACGAAAACAAAAGCCAAGGTGCGAGACATGCAAATTTGTACCGATCTTATCGCGCAAATTCCAATTGGGTCGGACGATTTCAATAACAGACAGATCAGGAAATTGCTCAAAATAGTTTGGATTTTCTAACAATTTTTCTAATGATAGGTAAGGCATACGGACAAATTTTGGCTCAAATAATTCAGACAGTTTTTTTAATGCAATAAGTTTTTTTTCACCATTTTTTGGTTGATTTAATCGAATATCATTTTCAGTACGATATAAAAACCAATTTTTTTTATCAATAACTCCTTCTGCGAAATCTGCTATCGGATGGTTACTTTCATCCACAATGGTTTCTGTGAGGTCAATTAGTCGTTTTTTTTGATTTTGCGGGTTCCAATCCAAACTCATAAAATGAAAACGATTTTGAAATAAAGGGGTTGCATCATAATAATTGATTGAGCATAAATTATTTTTAAAACTGGCTTCGTCGTGAGAGAGGGCAAGCGCCAAAAGATTATTCACGAAAGTCACACAATCAAAGCCATCAAAACGATACAAAGGAAATTGATCGAACTCCCCTTCATTTCCTTCACCTTGAGCGCCTAAAATATAGGGTTTACCCAAAAAATAACGTGTTAGAAAATCAAGCCGTTCAAAAAGTGTTGTTGAAGACTGCATTGATGGATGCTGATATAGCACGTCAAAAAGAGTAGTCATCATACTTCGTTCTCACACTCACACTCATGTACAATAATCTCATGCTTAAAAAAATCATCCTAGCTTTTTTATTACTTTCAAACATTGCCTTTGCCCAATGGAATCGTCCACATACAGAAAACCCAGAAGAGTCAACGATTCATTCCGCATTTGCAAGTCAACCCAAAACGCTTGATCCTGCACGTGCATATTCTGCTGATGAATCAGGGCTCATCGCACAAATTTATGAGCCCCCCCTACAATATGCTTATTTAAAGCGTCCCTATGAATTAGAGCCACTCACACTCACCAAAATGCCCACTATTATTTATTTGGATAAAAACAATCACCCGCTACCCAATAATACGGCGCCCGATAAAATTGCTTACACCATTTATGATTTTACGATAAAACCTGGTATTTATTATCAACCACATCCTGCTTTTGCGAAAAATAGCCTACCCAATAATCTTCACCGTTTAGCGGATTTAAAAAATACAGCAACCCGTGAATTAACCGCTGAAGATTATGTTTACGAAATTAAAAGACTTGCCAGTCCCAGAGTACATTCCCCCATTTATGGCGTAATGAGCAAATATATCGTTGGTTTTTCAGCTTTTACAAAAACCTTAGGGGGCTTACATCAAAAAGGCTATATTGATTTGCGACAATACCAACTATCTGGCGTTACCCTCATTAGTCGTTATGAGTATCAAATTAAAATTTATGGTGTCTATCCGCAATTTTTATATTGGCTTGCGATGCCATTTTTTGCACCCATTCCTTGGGAAGCCGATTTATTTTATGCCAACCCTAAATTGATTGCAAAAAATATCACGTTTGATTGGTATCCCATTGGCACAGGTCCTTATTTATTAGCTGAAAATAATCCTAATGCAAAAATAGTACTTGAAAAAAATCCCAATTTTCATCCGGAATATTATCCAGGAACAACGCAAAAATTACCCCAAGTTGAAAAAGTCGTGCTGAGTCTAGACAAAGAAAGCATCCCTCGCTGGAATAAGTTTCTAGAAGGCTATTATGATCGCTCAGGCGTTAGCGCAGATAGTTTTGATCAAGTCATTCAGATCGATAAAAATGGTAAGCCTACATTAACAGAAGCCATGAAACAAAAAGGCATCCACTTACAAACAACAGTGAACCCTTCGATTTTTTATATTGGTTTTAATATGTTAGATCCCATTGTTGGTGGTTACTCTGAAAAAACAAAAAAATTACGGCAGGCGATTGCGATTGCGATTGACCAAGAAGAATCTATTCAATTGTTTATGAATGGTCGCGGTATTCCTGCGCAGTCACCCATACCGCCTGGTATTTTTGGTTATGAATCAGGGCCTGACCATATTAATAAATTTATTTATACCTGGGATGGGAAAAATATAAAAAGAAAATCGATTGACACTGCCAAGCAATTATTAGCTGAGGCGGGTTATCCCAATGGCATTAACCCCAAAACACATAAACGTCTGACATTGCGTTATGACACCACCTCAAATGGCAATCCTGATGACAAGGCACAATTAAATTGGATGCGAAAACAATTTGCAAAAATTGGTATTGAATTAGATATCCATGAAACAGATCACAATCGCTTTCAAGATAAAATGCGCACGGGTCAATCACAATTGTATAGTTGGGGATGGCTTGCAGATTATCCTGATCCTGAAAATTTCTTATTTTTGTTATATGGCCCTAATGGCAAAGTAAAATTCAATGGTGAAAATGCGAGTAATTATGCGAATCCAAAAGTTGATAAATTATTTGATGAAATGAAAAACATGCCAAATTCAGAAAAAAGACTGGAAAAAATCCGTGAATTATTGAACATTTTACAAGAAGATGTGCCTTGGGTTTGGGGAATTCATCCAATTGATTTTACGCTATCACACAGTTGGATGACACAAACACCGGCACATGGCGTTGCCAATAATATCCTAAAGTATCAAAGCATGAATCCTATGCTGCGAAAAAAATTGCAAGACTCTTGGAATAAACCCATTTTATGGCCGTTATTTTTATTGCTGGGATTTTTAATTGTTATCGCGATACCGCTTTATATTACCTATTATCGTCGTGAAAACAAATCTCCGACAAAAAAACAGGGGTAACGCAGAACACTTATGTATGATGCGAGCATGAGCGTAGCGAGTGTTTTTGCAGGGTTTAATACGCGTCGAGATATCCTGCAAAAACACTCGCTACGCTGTAAACGTCTGGGGAAACACATCTACGCAAGGATAAAAAACTATTAGAAAATATTTCCTGTCATTAATTACGACTAAGGAGATATTTTTCATGGTGGGTATTTGTAAAGAGAATCATGCCTATTGGAAAGGCTTGATAGAGGAGCATAAGCGCAGCGGCCAAAGCCAAAGAGCATTTTGTGCAGCGCGAGGGATTGCAAGTGGAAAAATGTCTTACTATCGCTCGGTGCTTTCTTTGCAAGAAAAAGCAGCGTTAGGAAGTGACAAGAAGCTTGTGCCAGTTATTGTAAAATCAGCTAGTCCATCGCCCGCGATGCAGAATATTAAAATAACACTTCCCAATGGTTTTGGCTGTGAGATCCCGATGTCCGCGGAGACTGCACGCGTTAAAAGCTTGGTGGAGGTGCTACTTTCATGCTGATACCGAACAATGCAAAAATATATCTGTACACTGAGGTCACTGATATGCGCAAATCGATAGATACGCTGTGTGTGCTGATTGCAGATGTTTTGAAGATGAACCCAGCCGAAGGCCACTTATTTTTATTTCGTAATCATCGTGGTGATAAGCTCAAAGCTCTGTATTATGAAACCAACAGCTTTACCTTGTGGTATCGTCGATTAGAGAAAGGCAAGTTTGTTTTTCCTAAAAATGCAGCAGGCGCGATTGAGATGACAGCTGAACATTTCGACTGGATTTTGGCGAGTGATAAGTACTCAAGATTAGATGTGCTAGAGGCTAAAATGCCAGAAAATTTCTTGTAAATTTCGCTATAAAAATAGCTGTTTTTATGGGGTTTTGCTATAATGCGTGCATGAAATTTGATGCCAACAATCTGCCAGAATCGCCTGAAAAATTAAAGGAAATAATACGTTCCTTGCATCAAGAAGCAGAAGCTTACAAGTCAAAATATGAAAGTATTTTAGAGCAACTGCGCTTAGCAAAACAAAAGCGCTTTGCTACTTCCTCTGAAAAGAATTTGCTGCAGCCTGATATCTTTGATGAAGCAGGTGTTGATTTACCAGAGGCGGTGACTCAGCAGTTATCTGAAGAAAAGAACGAGAAAGATGGTATCACCGTTGCAGAACACACCCGATCCAAAAAACCCAAGCGCTGCAAATTACCGGAAGATTTACCCAGAGAAATTATTCTCCATGATCTTAGTGACGCTGAA
The DNA here is from genome assembly GCA_030680235.1 of Coxiellaceae bacterium. GTDB lineage: Bacteria > Pseudomonadota > Gammaproteobacteria > Coxiellales > Coxiellaceae > 2-02-FULL-42-43. The sequence continues at coordinate 1,207 of JAUXWQ010000007.1, read as the reverse complement.
AAAGTCTGCGGCTGTGGCGCGCATCTTGTTAAAATCGGCGAAGAAGTTTCAGAACAGCTAAAGTATATTCCCGCGAAATTATCTGTCGTTGCACATGTTCGCCCAAAATACGCCTGCAAGCCTTGCCAAGAGAATGTCAAAATCGCAGCGATGCCAAGTTTATTGCTTCCCAAAAGCATTGCAACACCTGAGCTTGTCGCTCACATCATTATCTCAAAATACTGCGATCATCTGCCTCTCTACCGACAAGAAAAGATGTGGGAACGCATTGCCGTTGATTTACCCAGAAGCAGCTTGTGCGCTTGGGTGTTAAAAACAGCTGAGTTGTGCCACCCATTGATCGAGCAACTACAAAAAAATATAACCACATATGATTATGCGCAGGCAGATGAAACTACTGTGCAGGTCATGAATGAGAAAGATCGAAAAAATACCAGCAAGTCATATATGTGGTGCTATCGCGGTGGGAATAAAGATGGACCGGTTATCGTGTATGACTACCAAGAAACGCGCGGTGGCTATCATGCTGAAAACTTTCTATCTGGATTTAAAGGCTATCTGCAAACGGATGCTTACTCTGGTTATAACTGGACTCTGCAGAATAAAGATATTGTATCAGTTGGTTGTAATGCGCATGCCCGCAGAAACTTTGCTGAGCTTGTGAAAATCTCTAAAACGCCAGGTTTAGCAGCTGAAGCGCTCCTCTTCTATAAAAAACTTTACAAGATAGAAGCACAGGCCCGTGATAATAATTTAACCCCTGAACAACGACACAAATTAAGAGAAAAAGAATCCAAACCGATAGTGGATGCTTTTAAGCGGTTTCTTGATCATCACCTCACAAAGACCTCGGAACAAGGGAAAATCGGCAAGGCCATACGTTATTGTCTGAATCACTGGGAGCAACTCAGTAATTTTCTAAAAGATGGTCGCATCGAGATAGATAATAATCTTTGTGAGAATGCCATTAGACCTTTCACACTTGGCAGGAAGAACTGGCTATTTATGGGAAGCCCAAGCGGCGCAAAGGCAGGCGCCACTTTTTACTCGCTTATTGAAACTTGTAAAGCCAATAAGATAGATCCTCAAAAATATCTCACCCAGATGCTTCATAAAATCCATCTCTGTAAAACGGATGACGATTATCGCAATTTATTGCCTCAAAATTTTAAGCTCGATGCCCGAGTGTAGTTGGTCGGACACTTAC
>JAUXWQ010000004.1 GCA_030680235.1 Coxiellaceae bacterium | reverse complement strand
AAACGCCGCTGTTGGGCGCTTTTTCGCGAAAAGCTAAAACAAAATGCTCGACGTACCAATCAAGTACGCCTGCGCTTTTGTTTTAGCTTTTCACAAAAAATCACCTCAACGTCGACGTTTTTCATTACTCAGACAACGAGGCGCGAGCAGTTACGTTTATTTTTGAGTTGTGCGCAGTAACTATAAGCAATAGGCACTAAGACTAGTGAAAAGAAAGTACCAAATAATAATCCGCCAACAAAAACAACGCCTACTTCACGACGACTGATGGCACTTGCACCAGAGGCTAATAGTAAAGGCAATGCGCCGATAATCATTGCCGCTGTTGTCATTAGAATAGGGCGTAGACGAATCGTTGCGGATTCAATTAATGCTTCTCTCGCATTTTTTCCATTTTTTTGCAGCGTATTTGCAAATTGCGTGATTAAAATACCGTGCTTTGCAATTAATCCAACGAGGGTGACGAGACCAATAATGGTGTACATGTTAATGGAGCCATTAATACATTTTAAACACACTAATGCGCCGACAATACTAAGAGGTACGGCGAGTAAAATAATTAAAGGATCTAAAAAACTTTCAAACTGTGCAGAAAGTACTAAGTAAATAAACAAAAAAGCGAGCAGGAAAATGCTCATCATTGAGTTGCTTGTATCGACAATTTGTTTTGCTTGACCTGTAAAACTGTATTTTACTTGTGAGGGTAGCAATTCAGGCAAGTTACTTTGTAAGTATTTTACAACGGCACCTAATGTATAGCCGGGTGCAATTTCTGCGGAAATCATTGCAGAGCGCAATCGATTGTAATGATATAAATCGGTTTGTGTCGGAGTTGGTGTAACAGTAATTAAATTACTGAGAGGAATAAATTGCCCATTGTTTGCTGGAACCGTTAATTGTTCCATGGATTGAATGCTTTGCAAATAAGGTTTGTTGGCTTGGATAGTGACGTCGTAGGTTTGCCCATTGATATTAAAATTAGATACCGTTTCACCACCTAAAAATGCAGCGATCGTTTCATCAATGTTTCGTACGTTGACTTGGAGCTGGTCAGCAAGTGCGCGATTCACAGTTAAATCATATTGCTGATTATTAAATTGAATGTTGGAGTTGATGTTTAAAAGGCCTGGATAGCGCTGTAATTTTTCAATAAGCGCTTTACTTTCGTTATAAAGATAGTGATAGTTTTCCGGTGCCATAATATAAAAAGAAACTTCACTAAGCGGTGATCCGCCAAATGAGGGAGCAAAACTAATGGCATTTAGACCTGGTATTTTTTTTAAAGAGGGGTTGACGTCAGCGGCAATTTCATCTGCCGTTTGATTTCGACGATCAAAGTTTTTTAATGTTGAAAAAATCATATTGCTTTCTGCACTACTGGCTTGATCGAATGACAGCGAAACATTCGTTTGAATATTTTTATTTTGTCGTAGCAGTTGATCAAGTTGGAGCAATTGTTGTTGTGCAAAACTATCGTTAGTGCCTGTTTCAGAGTGCAGTAGTGTAATTAAAAAACCCATATCTTCTTTGGGAATAAACGTTTTTGGCATGGTGCTTGCAAATAGAAAACCAGCAACGACTAAAGCGAGCGTGACAATAATAATTTTTAAACGATGTAATAATATTTTTGAGAGGAGGTGTTGATACTGTTCAGTGAGACGGTGAAAAAAATCTTCAATTCGACTCTCAAGTTTTGTTTTTTCAAGTGTTTGTTCAGTGAGTAATTTTGAGCACATCATGGGTGATAAGGTTAACGCAACAAAGCCAGAGACAATAACGGCGGTTGCGAGTGTAAAGGCAAATGAAGCAAAAATATGCGCAACGGGACCTTTAACGAGTCCAATGGGTGCATACACCGCAGCAAGTGTGAGTGTCATGGCAATCACAGGGGCTGCAATTTCTTGGCTACCTTTAATTGCTGCATCAAAACGTGATAAGCCACCTTCAATATGTCGATGAATATTTTCAAGCACAACAATGGCATCGTCAACTACTAAGCCAATTGATAAGACAATGGCAAGCAATGTGATTAGGTTAATGCTAAAGCCTAAAAAATACATAAATCCCATTGTTGATAAAATGCAAACGGGAATGGTTGCAATGGGAATCAACGCTGAACGAATTTTTCCTAAGGAGAGAAAAATAATAATCGCAACAAATAAAATAGCGATAGCAATGCTTTTATAAACTTCAGCAATGCTAGCTTTCATGTAGCTGGATTGATCAAAAGTGATTTCGTAGTGCATGTTTTGCGGCAATTGTTCTCCGATACTTTTTAATAAATGTTGTACGCGTTGTGAGGCATCGATTGGGTTTGCATTGTCCGTGTTGTAAATAGACAATAAAATGGCAGGTTTTCCATTAATTTGTACAATAGATTTTAAGGCAGTATCGTTGCCAAGCGTAACATCCGCGATGTCTTTCAAATAAATAGGTTGGCCATTATTGTTTTTAACAACGATATTGCCAAACTCCGCTGCAGTATGTAGTGATGTTTTGGCAGTGATTGGAAAATCCATTGTGGGAGATTGAATATAACCTGCGGGTAATTGCAAATTGTTATTGGTAATGGCTTGTGTAATATCTGGAATGGTAATCTGACGTGCTGCCATTGCATGCGGATGTAATGTAATGCGCATTGCGAATTTATTTTCGCCTAACACATTAACTTCAGAAATGCCTTGCAATTGCTGAATGCGATCAATGACATAACGATCGAGATAATCACGCAAATTATTGAGTTGATCCCCTTGAATGCTAAAACCGACATCCATTAAATCCATTGCGCCATGCCCAATTTGAACGACGGGTGCTTGAATGGTGTTTGGTAAGGCACTTGCGGCCATTGCAATTTTATTTCGAATTTTATTGGTGATGTCGTAAACATTAATGTCCGACGCTAAAGCAACGGTAATTGTGCTGCCACCTTGGCTACTGACAGATGAAATCGTATCAATCCCTTCAATACCGCTAATCGATTTTTCTAAGGGTGTTGTAATGCTGGTTTCAATTAATGTCGCGCTTGCGCCAGGATAAGCGGTTGTGATCGAGACGCTGTTTGATTCATAGCGTGGAAAAAAGCGTGTTTTAATATTTTGAAAACCCATGATGCCAACAAGGATTAAAATTAAACTTAATACGGTTGCAAAGACAGGGCGTTGAATGCAGAGAGTAGGTAATTTCATAATACTACGAATGCGCAGATGAAGTGCGTATTTCCGTGGGGGGTTGGATTGAGACAGCTTGATTATCTTTCACTTCATTTTGTCCGGCAATAATGACAGCATCTTTTGCAGAGAGTCCGCTTTCAATGATGACATTACCATCAATGCGATCCCCGATTTTAACGCTTGTGCGAACCGCATGATTGTTTTGTACGGTAAATACCGAATAACCATCGATCGATGCTAAGACGCTTTGTTCAGGTAGGAGCAAGGTATTTTCGTTATTACCAAGCGATTGTGTAATCGTTACATATTCACCAGGCTTAAAAAGATTTTTTGCATTATCAATTTTTGCATGAACGGCAATGGTTTGTGAGGACTGATCAATAGCAGCTGAGATATAAGATACAGCAGCATTTATTTTAATGTTGCCTGTACTGGATTGCACAAGAACAGGTTGATTGACTTGCAGATCATTTAAAATTTTAGCGGGCAGGGTATATTGTACTCGCAGGTCTTGATTGTTCACGAGTGTCGTGAGCACAGTGCCAGGTGAGATATAATCACCAATGCTGGTCGTAATAGCACCTGCTGTACCCGCAAAAGGTGCAGTTATAATACGTTCTGAAAAATTGGTTTGAGCTGTCTGTAGCGCTGCTTGGTTTTGTTGGTTTGTTGCTTTGGCAGTGTAGAGCATTTCTTGCGTGATAAATCCACGCTGTAATAAATTTTTATCCCGTCGATATTGAAAATCACTTAATTTTGCAGCGGCTTGCGCACTTGCCAGTGCATTTTTTTGTGTATCGTCATCGAGTTCAAATAATATACTGCCTTTTTGAACCAATTGTCCTTCATGAAAGTGAATGTTGCGAACATAGCCGCTTGCAAGCGGCGTAATATTTGTATTTTCTTTTGCGATTAAATAGCCGGTTGTTGTTTCTGTGTGAGGTAGGGATCGTTGAATGGGATTTTCAACCTGTACCGGAATGCTAGATATCGCTGCGATATTATTTTTTCTTTCATGAAAGAACAAGATAAGTGCGATGAAGACTGCCAGAATAAGTGTAGTAACGATTATTTTTTGACGTGTTAGTTTCATATAAATCACTGCTTCGTTGTTTTAATTCGCTTCTAATTATTCAGTCATCGTTTAACATACGCATTTTTTGGCGCTTTTTTACGATAAATTTCTAAAAAATGCTCGATGTACCAATCAAGTACACCTGCGCTTTTTTCTCAATTTATCGCAAAAAACCGCCTAAAAACTGAGTAGTCGTGGTAGATTTTGTATCCTGCTTGTTGAATCGCTAATTCGCTTCTAACACCAAAAAAATATTTTCACGGCTGTTGTGTAATACGTTCAATACAACAGGCGCTTTTTGATTTTGCAAGGTGGTTTCTAGTGCGCTAATGGAGGTAACTGATTTCCCATTCGCTGTCGTAATCACATCGCCAGGTGTTAATCCTGCTAAGGCACCTGCACTTTCGTCCGACACTTCTGTTACTAATAAGCCATGTATGTTTGTGCCATCTTTTTCAAGCTCTGTCATTTCTTGTAAGCGCATGCCTGACAAATAAGGTTTTGTTTTTGGTGTCGCTGTTTTTGGATCGATAACGACGGCAGTCACCATTTTGCTGATCTTGTTGCGTACGTAAGTGATATGCACGCTGGTGTTGGGGCGAATTAATCCTATTAAGTTTCGTAATTGTGTTGCATTATGAATGTCGTGATCATCAATTTTTACAATGACATCTTGTGTTTGTAGCCCTGCTATTGCTGCAGGGGTTCCTGGCATTACTTGTGATACAAGTGCGCCATGTTCTTTTTCAATATGTAATGCATCGGCTAGCTCAGGTGTAATATTTTGTACAATCACCCCAAGCATGCTGCGTTCTACTTTGCCATATTTTAAAAGTTGATCAATAACAGCGCGCACCATGTTGGATGGAATAGCAAAGCCAATTCCAATATTGCCATCATTTGGACCGATAATAGCGGTATTAATGCCGACCAGCTCACCTTTCATGTCAACCAGTGCGCCACCAGAATTACCGGGGTTAATCGGCGCATCCGTTTGAATAAAATTTTGATAGCCCTCGATTTGTGGGTGAGAACGATTGACTGCGCTGACAACGCCTGAAGTAACGGTTTGTGATAAACCATAAGGGCTGCCAATGGCAGTCACAAAATCGCCTACGGCAACATCGTCTGAATTTGCAAAAGGTAATGCCGTCAAATGGTTGGCTTGAATTTGTAAAATGGCAATATCGTAATCCATGTCCTTTGCCAATAATTTTGCGTGATAACGTTCGCCATCTTTAAGGGTAACGATAATGACTTTTTGGTTGTCAATTACGTGGGCATTCGTAATGATTAGTCCTTTAGTGGCTTCAAAAATAACGCCAGAGCCGACACCAAAAGATTTAACGGGAATTTTTGTTTCAGTGTCTTGTGTGGGAATGAGCTTATTGAGGTCCGTCATGGTCACTTTTTCGACAGAAATATTCACAATGGCTGGCATGACTTTTTTTAAAATGGGGGCGAGCGAATTATTTTCGACGGCTGCATGTGCTTCGCTGGTGATGGGCGCTAAGCATGCAATTAAAAGACTGACGGCTAACAATAGTTTTTTCATAAGCACCTGCGTGTATGTCCAGCAATTCCCCGTGAACAAAAAATTTTCATCTTTTGGCGATCTTGAACGGTAATTTATTTCGAAAATGCTCATGGACTTCATGACCACTGCGCTTTTCTCAATAAATTACCGTTCAACCTGGCCTAAAATCTGAAAATTAGCGGTTTTTCAGACACTCGTGGGGAATTACTAGTGTATGTCCAGTAGAATAATAAATACTATACAGGAATGATATACGGGTTTTTGATTTTTCTTGCTTGTTTTTAGTCAGACATCGTTTAACCCGCCTCTAAAAACTGAGCGGTCGTGGTAAATTTTGTGTCATGCCAGCTGCACAGCCATTGACTTAAGAAATTTGATAAATCACTCGCTACACTCGTGGCTCGCATCATGTGCAGTGTGTGGTGTGAGCCGCGAGTGTAACGAGCGATTGTTTTCTTAAGTCATATATGGACCCCGCCCTGGATGCAAACAATAAATTCAATTTTTAGCAAAATAAAAGTGAGATGCATTCATATATTCGGCCTCTTTATTC
>JAUXWQ010000001.1 GCA_030680235.1 Coxiellaceae bacterium | reverse complement strand
CTTAGGAGCTGTGCAAGAATAACTTGGCTTTTTTAGCGCACAGTGTGACGGTAGATTAAAACGTTCTGATTGAGAAAATGTGAAGGAATACTCGTAAGTATTTCGAGCATTTTCGAATGAAGAACGTTTTAAGATGCCGTTATAATGTGATGCTAAAAAGGGTAAGTTATTTTTGCACAGCTCCTTAAGTTACCCTCCAAACACATCTCCGCCCTGTCTCAACATCTTACGAAAATTTTCACCTGCTTCTGTTCGATGCTTATAGTAATAAGCGGCTAAATAACTATCGGGGATATAAGATAATTCTTTCGTTGTCACAATGGGCACAATTTTTTCAATACGCTCACGGTGTTCTGGTTCATCAGCAGAGCAGGCTTCAAACAACACCGCACATAAAATTTCTGCAATCGTAGCACGTCGCTTTGCATCTGCTTCTTGAAAACTCTGCACAAAATAATCGAGAGAGCGGTCTTGATCCCATAATTCCCAATCATGAAATAAACTCATCGCTTCATTTTTATCTTTTACCAATCGTTCACCGGATTTTTCAGGATCATTCATACAAAGCATATAAAACAAAGTGGGAATACACGCTTCAATATTTGCCCATGAGCAATTCCCTGCAATCTGTGCATGCAGTGGCATTGACCCAATTTCCTGCAATCCTAAATTGACCGGCAATGTTTTTCGAAAAACAATCATGGGTTGTCGAACATAAATTAATTGCGAAATATACTCTGGCGTTAATTTCCACGGTTTATTCATGTAATAAATTTTTACTTTATCTGCATTTTTATCTTGGTCTTGATAAGTTGCACGATCACAAATCGCCAATAAATTTCCTGCACGAATTAATGTCATCGCATGACCTTCTTGCGCAACAGGAATAATCAAGGGATCTTCTTCCATAAAAGGAGAAATTTTATCCATGTGTTTTTGATGATCTACATTGTAATGTTGAAAACGCACGAGCATACACGCACGTGTAAACGCCCCCATAATCGTGCGCAATTTCACAAATTCCCGCTCCCATTGACGCGCACCGAAATTATAACGAAAATCATGCAGCGATTGTCGCAAGGCTTCTAAAGTAAATTCTAAAATAAATCCTTCTAAACTAATTTCAACAAATTCTTCTTTCGCATTTAAAATGTCAACAAAGCCTTTTAATTCAAAACGATGCCCTAACATTTTTGCGTGAATAAAATCATAGGCAAAAGTTAATTTTGCACCGTGCTCAATTAATAAAGTTTTTAATTGTTTTTGTTCACGCAATAAAGGTTTAACAAGAACAGGCATGCAAGCGACGGAATAGGCGTTTGGATTCGCTCCGTGTTTTAACAATAGTTGGCACAATTCTACATTATGGTTATCCACCGCCCAATGTAATGCAGTATTGCCTAATAAGTCTGGAAAATTAATATCAAGTGTACCCGATAAAACAATTTTTGCTTTTTCAATATCATCCATAATGCAAGTTTCAATGAGCGGTGTGTACCCATATTCATCAATAAAATTTAAATGCGCATTGCCTTTGACTTCGCGCGCAACATCAGCAAGTGACCCATGAATAATGGCGTCGGCAATGGTTGGCATTTTGGAAATCCTCCTTATCGTGTGACATTAGTAACAGTATAGCCTTTTCAAAAGGGGCTTCCACTCTGCTCATTTTCAAAGTTAATTCGTACACGTTCCTAACCCCCTGGTATCGGTTTTGGTGTGATTTGTGGCGTTGCCTGCAACACTGCCTGCGCCTGTAATTTTGCAGAAGGTGATGGCGTTAGTTCCGGTTGATTTGCGCGCTCTTGTGCCGCACGATTATTCGCTGTTTGTTGAGATAATCGATTATCATCACCTGTTGGTTGATTCGCAAATTTTTCATGTGGTTTTATATTCGACTCAAAATGCGCTTCATCCCCTATTGCATTTTTAATCTGTGAACGCGGCGTATCTAAATCACCACGCGGGAAATTTGCCTGAATTAATAAATCCCGCTGCTCAGGCATTAATTCAATAATGCGCGGGGCTTTTACACCATAGAGCACGACCATTTCATCTGAAAAATAATAGTCACCTTCAAAATTTTCATTACAAAACTGTTCAAAAGCCTCAACCATCGCTTCATTTAATTTTGGAACATCTGCATCCGGTACTTGCCCCTCAAAAAACGGAATACCCTTTACAAAGGAACGAAAAACATCAAGACTCGGTAATTTAAGCTGACAGTGATTATATTCCGCACGAAATGATTGAAACCCCAGTGCATCTGCCTCTTTTTGCCAGTCTTCGATGGGCAATAATGTCGCAGGCAACACAAAATTTTTCAGCGAACGAAATTTTCCACTCTCAATAAGACGCTGACATAACTTCCAATGCAAACAATGAGGGCTAGGATATACCGCAAAAAAGCGACCGCTCGGTTTTAGTGCCCGATGAATATTGTGAAGTACCGTTTTATTATCCGGCATCCACTGCAAACTCCAAAAAGCAGTAATCACCGTATATTTTTCATGGTCTGCCAATGTGAGGGCATCTTGCACTTTAAAAGAAATATGCTTTGATTTGCTTTCAGATTGCTTCGCCTGCGCAATCATTTTATGACTGGCATCGATACCCATTAAATGCCCATGCGCTATTTTTTTCGCGAGCTCACGTGTATAACCACCCTCTCCACAACCAATATCCAACAAGTGATCACGTGCTTTAAATTGAAATTGGTATTTCTGAAGCAATTGCTCTGAAAATTCATGCTGAATAAACGAACCAACGGCATACTGATCGGCAGGCCATTCTCTACTGTTCGACATAAGGTTTCCTACATTGTTACAATAACACTATGAAAATTATACCTATCACAAAAACCTTTTTTAAAAACTATAGCACACGCACCGATCGCGTTTTTTTGTGGCTAACGCTACTCACATTGCTATGCGGTGGGCTCTGTAGCGCATTAAATCAACTCTTTTTTCATTATCCTACCATTTTACTATTTGCAACTCATATTGATACGCTAAGCTGGTTTCAAACGGCAGCCCTCACTTTTTTATGTGGCGGATTTTTATTTTATGGCATGACCATTCGCACAGAAACACCTCGCGCTTCAACATTTTTATGGGGCTTAGGCTTATTTTCATGGTGTGCCTTCGCAAATTTAGTCGTCATCAATGGCATTCAATCGACACCTTTTACCCCGATTGATCCACTTCTTGTTAAAATTGATCATGCCTTCGGCATACATTCTGCAGCCCTAATGGCTTGGACACACAATCATCCTTTCATACACGATACATTAAATTTTATTTACAAGGGGCTAGTTTTAGAATTAATCGGTATTCCGCTTGCATTAACGCTTTTTAATGGCCGACATGCACTCAGCATATTTTATCTCGCGTTTATGATGACCTGCCTCATCGGTTGTTTTATTTATTATTTTTTTCCAACCATGGCGCCATCAGGCATTATTCATAGCCCTTATTTTTCACATGAACAACAAGACACCTCGATGCGCTTTCATCAAATACACGCTTTTATTAAGCCGACTGTAGCCGATGGTGGACTCATCGCATTCCCTTCCTTTCACGTGATCTGGGCGGTGTTATTAACGTATGCCTGTCGCGCACGAAAACTGTTTTTGTATCCTGTTGCGATTTTTAATGTGTTACTGATTATCTCAACAGTCATGCTCGGATGGCATTATGTGACAGACGTGATTGGGGGAATTATTATTGCCGTGTTTGGGATTATTTGGGCGGAGTGGATTACAACAAAGTAATGTAGCTTACTGTAGGATAACCCCCCTCCAATGCTGCGCACCAGGAGGGGATGTAAACCTAAGCTATTTAACAACCTTTAGACTAGGACGCGCACCAGAAGGCGTTAACTCTGGAGGCGGAAGATCATCAAAGTCTTCTTCTTCAAAGACCATACCGCGGCCATTTTCCAAAGCGTAAATCGCAGTAATCGACGCCATTGGCAAGCGAATATTGCGCGTAACACCCGAAAAACGGGCATCAAACGTTACCCAATCATTCGTCAATGACAAACCGACAACCGCTTGTGGCGACACATTCAAAACGATCTTACCCTCTTTAACATGCTGTTCAGGCACGCTAACACCAAAGACCGTCGCATCGACCATCAAATGGGGCGTTAATGCGTTAGCGACAATCCATTCGTGCAATGCACGCAAAAAATAAGGGCGGCTTGAAGTCATAACATCTCCTTAAACGACGGTTTCTTGCATCTCGCGTTCTGATTCTGTAAGACTCGCCTGGAACGAATCACGACCAAAAACACGCGACTGATATTTCAAAATAGCTTTTGCAACAGGTGGTAAGGTAATACCCAATAACGGTAAACGCCATAATAAAGGGGCGATACGACAATCAACCAATGTAAATTCTTCACTCAAGAAATAAGGCGCTTCGGCAAAAACCGGCGCCAAAGTTACCAATACATCACGCAATGATTTACGCGCAACGTCTTTTTCTGCTTCAGAAGATTTGTCACTTTCAATTGTTTTGACAAGGCTGTACCAGTCTTTTTCAATACGGCGTAACATCAAACGACTTTTTGCACGCGCAATAGGATATACAGGCAATAGCGGTGGATGCGGGAAGCGTTCATCTAAATATTCCATGATGACATCAACATCATACAAAACCAAATCACGATCCACTAACATAGGGAAAATGCCATAGGGATTTAACGCAAGGATATCATCACCTGGCTGCGCAACATCAATGGGCAGTACATCGACTGTGACCCCTTTTTCAGCCAGCACTATGCGAGCTTGATGGCTATCTAAGTCAGCTGGGCCAGAGTATAAAGTCATTACAGATCGTTTTAACACTGTCATTGCGTTCCCCAAATTTATTTGCACGTTGGATTTATAACGAAAAAAGATTATACCTGGCTGAAAAAATAAGAAAAGGATTAGATTTTATCTGGGAGAGGTTATTTAAACTAGATCCGGCAGTTAAACCCTACTGTGAACGCTTAGGCTATAAAAAATAACGCAAAAAAAAGGCACATAAAATGCGCCTTTTTGAAAAAACTGAAAAAAATATTAACGTTTTGAGTACTGTTCGCTCTTTCTCGCTTTTCTGTGACCCACTTTCTTACGTTCAACCACACGAGAATCGCGTGTTACATAACCTGCAGCACGCAATGCACGATGCCATTCACCTGGCTCAGCGGATTCTGTACTACCTTTACGTTCAAATGAAATCAATGCGCGTGTCAAACCATGACGAATCGCACCTGCTTGACCACTCGCACCACCACCACTAACGGTTACATACACGTCAAATTGTGTTTCAGCTTTCACAAGAACCAAAGGCTGACGAACGACCATACAGGCTGTTTCACGACCAAAATACTTTTCTACTGGCAATGTATTAACGACGATATTGCCTTTACCTGGACGTAAAAATACACGTGCAGTGGATGTTTTACGACGACCAGTTCCATAATGTTGTTGTTTTTTTGCTGCAGCCATTTCGACTCTATCCTCACAATTTAAAACGCATAATACAATACGAAAAAGACGCGATAAATCGCGTCGTTACAATTAAATTTCTTCCAACACTTCAGGGCATTGGCCTGCGTGAGGATGTTCATTACCCGAGTAAACTTTCAATTTTAGGAACATATCGCGACCCAATGGGCCTTTTGGTAACATACCCTTTACCGCGATTTCCAAAACACGCTCTGGTTTACGTGCATGTAATTTTTCAAATGATTCTTCTTTCAAACCACCTGGGTAATTTGAGTGACGGTAATAGAATTTTTCTTTTTCTTTATTGCCCGTAACCTTGAGATTTTCAACATTTAGCACGATGAAATAGTCACCAGCATCTGCATGCGGGGTATATTCTGGCTTATGTTTGCCACGCAAACGCGATGCCAATTGACTTGCCAAACGACCCAATGTTTTTCCAGTTGCATCGACAATATACCATTTACGCTCAATTGTCTGTGCAGAAGCCATATACGTTTTCATAACCAATAAATTCCTCAAGTTTCACTTGCTTTGAAGGAGGAGAATCTTACAGTAGAGATTTCAAATAAACAAGGGGTTTTCTGTGATGCATCCAAAAACTCCCCTTCAAAAAAAGCTATTTTTTGAAAAATAGCTAAAAAAATCGATTTTTCAGCTAAAAAACAGGGTTTTTTGTTCGCATTTTAAAAAAATTATGCTATGTTGTTAATCAAGAACGTTTTCGCTAACTCGTTCTTATTTAACAACAAAAGAGGGATTCACAATGGCTCGAGCTAAAGTTAAAAAAGCGCCTAAAAAAGCAATGACTGCTGCAGCGAAAAAAGGTGTTGCTAAAGTAAAAACAGCAACACAAAAAACCGTTCGCAAAAGTGCATCGTTAAAAGTAAGTGCTCCATTAAAAAAAGCACAATTGTATTCGCACTTATCAGAATGCACAGAAATTTCTCGCAAAGGAATTTCCGAAATTTTTGGCGCATTGTCTGAAGTAATGGAATGCCATTTGAAAAAAGGCGGCCCAGGTGAATTCACCGTTCCTGGCTTGATGAAATGCAAAGTTATTCGTAAACCAGCGACAAAAGCACGTAAAGGTATCAATCCTTTCACAGGCGAAGAAGTAATGTTTAAAGCAAAACCTGCTCGTAACGTTATCAAAGTTCGTCCATTGAAAGCATTGAAAGAAATGGTTAATTAATCATTTTTTGAAATACGAAAAGCCCTGCTAGTCAGGGCTTTTTTTTATCTAATAAGCATCACCAAAAATTTAATTCTCCCTTAAGGAAAAGACGCTATACTTTCCGAATTGGTCTTAAAAATAAACGGCGAGAAAGGTTATGCGGACTACGGCCCAACAAATCAAAGCGTTGCAACAAAAAGTGTTGCTGAATGCGGCAGAAAAAGCAGCGCACGCGGCACGTGCTAGACTTTTAAACGAAAACGATCGCTCTGACGCTCTCATCAAAACAAAACTTAAAGGCTTGGCAGAGATAGACCCAACCTCTCCTGTGACTGCAAGCAGTGTTGTCAAAAATGCACAACTGCCCGCCACCCCCACCCCCAAAGCAACTGCACGCGCAAACAGGCTTCTAGCATTAGCCACAGAAGCCGACCACGAAATAGCGCAAGCATTTACGCTCAAAAAACTGGGTGTATCACCCCTCTTTCAAAACAAAAGACTGTTAAATACCCAAGAAGATGGCAAAATTCGTACGCCTGCAGAAGTATTTGCGCAAAGAAACCTGTCAGAAAAGGCAGCTGAACTTCTCAAAGAATCCATGAAGACATCAACGATGTCTATTAAAGACCATCTTGAAGAAATGATGAAAGCACAGCACACAGCAATGGCTGATATAGTTACTATCAACACCGCTTTTGCACCCGACGATACCCTGATGAAAAGTGCAATAGCGGCATGGAATCAGGCACCCACAAACGACCCAGCAGCATTTCACAAAGCCTACTTAGCAGCCCTTAAACCCCTTGAAAAAAATAATCCCGGCTTAACAGACCCAGAAAAAAACCCCTTGCTTGCTGCTTCCCTGCAAATGAATGCGCTGGCAGAAGCTGGCGAGACAATGACAGCAGCCCAAAAACCTTTATTAGATGCGCTTTCCCTGCATACAGCTGCCGAAGACTGGCAGGTTGACCCAAGACCAGCGGCTGATCCAACGATAAATGCACCAGCCGGTCAAACAAGATTAGAAGCAGCGCTAGCCTCACTCAATGCAGGCATAGACCCCCATGCCTCCGCTACGACCCCTGCGCAAACCTCTCTGGAACATGAAAAACATACTTTAACTGAATTTGATGTGGCCACTAAAGCACTCAATAAAGCCGTGGATGCCTTAAAAATAGCCCTGGAGACCAACCAAAATCCAAGCAGCCTCGACATCACAGAAAAAACACGGACTGTAGAAAAAGCACACTTAGCAGTTGCTGGTATGTTACAAAATGCCATTAACAAAGATGCGCTCGTAAAAGCACTCTCTGAAAAAGATTTAAATGGTACGCTTAATGAACTTGCACGTGTACGCACTACACTACAAGCCACAACACGCGCTAAATTAAGTTCGACACCAGCAACTGTTGCAGAAATGACTGCACCAACAACCTTCAGTAAAAAATCACCTGAATCGGCTATGCAAGCACTGATAACAGCTGCCGCTCATAATCAAAAAGTTTTTGTGACCACTTTCTACATGGATCCGATAACCAATGAATTAAAAGAAAAGGCGTTCTTGGACAAGCATGGAAAATCGGTAGAACCCACCAGCAAGGAATTACTGCTCGCCATTGAAAAAATAAATGCCGACATTCGTAGTTCAAATGAAGCAGCTTTAGCAGCAGGTAAGCACGCAATAACAAAACCTGAGCTGAAAATAATACAAAACGGTCCGAATAATTTTACTGTTCAATGCCCAGATAAAGAAACCAACCAAAAATTTCAAAATCTGCTCATAACACTTCAAGAAAAACGACTTGAAGAGGACGCAAAGCTTCTTGCGAACACAAATCCCAATGCGGCAATGCGCACTCAACAAGACGCCATACCCGCAAGTGCATCGCCTGCCGTGACTGCTAATGCGGTTGTTGTTCAGGGTGCAGTAGCTGACGGAACTACTCCTCAGGTTATAGAGCCTCCCGCTAATTCGACCCCTCCCCAGCAGTACCCCTAATCGAATTTTGATCTAAACTTCTGCAAACACGCGTTACACTCGCGCTCGCATCAAAGTACTTAATGCAACGGACAATGATATCTTTGTAAAAAAATGCTCAAGTTGACACTATTGACTGACTAATTACCTCTGATGCGAGCACGAGTGTTTGCAAAAGTTTAGATCAAAATCCAATGATTTATTGTAACTTCAACCATCGCTTAACCCGCTCATTTTTTGGCGCTTTATTTAGGCATCCCTTTTAACACAGTATGCATTTCTTCAACTGTTGCAGAGACAATTCTACGACGCTGTTTTTCTGCGACTGCATCCGGCACAAAACCATCCATCCGCACGCCGATTCGACACGCTTCCACCCATGCCGCACGCTGCATATTGGGATGACCATCCACCACTTGCACCCCACGCCATCCAAATTCTTTTGCAAGCTGAATGATCTCACATGCGGAATCGAAAGCCTGTTTATGAATCGTGCCTTTACCAGGGTTCACAATACCACCACTGCCATCCCCTTCATCGTCTTTATTTTCAGTCCACTGAAAATAACCCCCCCGAAAAATCCATTTGCCTGGCGAGGTCGCCATGGCATCTCCAAAATTGATAATATTCCAACCCGATTTTGCAGTGATAATCTGCGGCTCAGGTAATGGCGGAACATGCCCACCACTTTCAACCACTTGCAAAAATTGCCATTGTTCCGCGAGGTATAAAATATCGGAGTCACGCACTTGTGTCACATCAACCGTTGCCAATCCCATCCGCGCAAGTGTTTTTTCCCACTCCGCTTCTTTTTTCATTTCAGCATTAATAACAGATGTAATACGCGGGGTTTTGTTTTCAGGTTCCATGAGATTAACTCCAATAAAATCCACTTTAGAGCGACACTAATCCAGCATACAACCCAAAGGATGCCGTAATCAATAATACAATCGCAACCATGGCACCATAAAAACCCTTCAATTTATGTTCTTCTGGCAACGCTTTTTTTGCCAATAAAAATAAAAATCCCAAAACAATCGGCAGCAATAACGCATTCATTACATTCACTGCAACACTTAAATTCACAAGATTCACGCCAGAAATCACAACAATAGCGGCAATAATTAAAACAAAAATATAAATCGCATAAAATAAAGGCGCTTCTTTTGGATGATGCTCAAGCGAATGCTTAAATCCCATCACTTCACCCAATGCCCATGCTGCTGTTAATGACACCACAATAGCAGCGATTAATGCCGCCCCTGTCATGCCCATTGCAAACAATAATTTACCTGCAACACTGCCTAAAAAGGGGGTTAATGCGTCTGAAATTTGATGTACTGTATTTAATGCAACGCCTGGATTTTTTTCGCCGATTGTTGCCGCAGTACTGACTAACACGGCCGCCATAATTAACTGCGTAATCACTGCACCAATTGCAGTATCCCAACGCGCTGCTTTTAAATGTGTGATTGTTAATTTTTTGTCAACAATTGCCGATTGTTGATAAAAAATCATCCACGGCATAATGACTGCACCAATATTCGCAGCCGCTAATAATAAAAATTGCGCGTTATGAATAGGCACACTTTGCATTTTTTGAAATAATTCATGCAATGAAGGATGTGCCATCCACGCAACTATAAAAAAAACAACTTCAAAAAGGCCTAAAAACAAAGCAATTCTTTCAACCGAGCGGTAAGATCCCGTCAAAGCAACTGTACTCAAAAAAATCACCACCAACCCCATGACAACCCAGGTTGAAATACCGTATAAACTACCAACCCCTGCTAACCCACTAAACTCACTAAACATGGCGCCAATACAGCTAATCATTAAAGTGCCAACAGAAATAGCCGCCCAAAATTTTCCAAAATGTTTTTTAATTAATTCCCCATGACCTTTGCCCGTTACAATACCCAGTCGCACCGCTAATTCTTGCGCAATAAATAAAATAGGCATCAAAATAAATTGCAGCGATAAGAGATGATACCCCCACTGCGCGCCACTTTGCGCCGCCACAATAATGCTGCCAGCGTCCGTATCAGCCAACATAACAACCAGGCCAGGACCAAAAACCAATACCATCAATGACCACAATGACGCTTTATTGCGCGATTTTGAAACAGAGGAATGAGACACTGAAACGACTCCTTGCAAATGAGAATGATTATCAATTACATGCATTATGAAAAAGTTATCAACTACTGTCAATTCAGTAATTCCCCACGACTGTCTGAAAAACCGCTAATTTTCAGATTTTAGGCGAGGTTGAACGATAATTTGTTGAGAAAAACGCAGTGTACACAAAGTCCATGAGCATTTTCGAGACAAATTATCGTTCAAGATCGCCAAAATATGAAGATTTTTGGTTCACGGGGAATTGCTGCTGCTGTATAGTGCACCCAGACACGAAAAAAGGAAACATACCCATGCCAAAATCAGTATTCATAAAACATCTTGAGGTTCCTCGCAAAGCACAAGCATTTCAAGCCCATGAGACACTAAAAGCAACTATGAGCAACCCCAAAAAAAACCAAATTGAACATCCTCGTTACCTTGCTGCAACAACAAAGACTCAACAAACAGTCAGCAGCGACACCAGAGTCCCTGCATTCTCGACAAATCCTGCTGCACTGACACTCAGCGTTACAGCCCTCGTTGCTTTTTTGGGGGTTGCACTGGCACAAGCTTCTGCCGCGCAAGAAAAACAAAATCCAAAACCACAAAAACGCAACCGACATCGCCTCACAACTGTAAACACAACAACACCACCAACAACAACACCAACAACACCAACAACAGCGATGGATGAAATTTGCAATGTTTCCCCCTCTTTCAACGATATTTTATAATCGTCTTTCAGAGATTATTCCAGAAAATCGCATCGCACAGGTGACCAACAGCTTTTCCGCAGAAAAGCCGGTTGCCTTTCGTGTTAATACGCTAAAAAACACAATAGACAATGTTGTCTTCATTTTACAAGATCATCATTTTGATTTAACAAACATACCCTGGAATCCACTTGCCTTCACCATTCCTTTTGAACAACGCGAACAATTGACACGTCATACCTTGTTTTTAAGTGGTGACATTTATATTCAAAGCCTTGCAAGCCAAATTCCAGCATTGATTTTAAATCCGCAATTAGATGAAGAAATTTTAGATTTAACCGCAGCGCCTGGTAGTAAAACCACACAAATTGCGGCCTTAATGCAAAATACAGGGCGTATTGCGGCGGTTGAAATGGCAAAGCCCCGTTTTTTTAGATTGCTAGCGAATGTGAAATTACAAGGTGCGACAAATGTAGTCACTTATTTAAAGGATGGCACACGTGTTGGTAAAGCCTGTCCTGACCGCTTTGATCGTGTTTTATTAGATGCCCCCTGTTCAAGTGAAGGCAGATTTCATTTAAGCAACCCCGATTCATTTGCCTATTGGTCTCTCAATAAAATTAAAGCGATGTCAAAAAAACAATGGCCATTATTGCAATCTGCCTTTCATGCATTAAAACCCGGCGGAATACTCGTTTATTCCACTTGCACCTTTGCACCGGAAGAAAATGAAATGATGGTTCAAAAATTATTACACGCCTTTCCAGATGACCTAAAAATAGTGCCAATTGATATCGCCCTACCTGAAAAAAATAAAATGGCCGGGCTAACACATTGTCGTGATAACACATTCGATGCTGCGCTGCAAAATACCTTGCGTGTTTTGCCGGATGAGACGATGGATGGCTTTTTTGTCGCCTGCTTGGAAAAAATAAAAAAAGGGGGCTCCATTTAGTTTTGACGAAATGCCCACAAGCATTTACACTGTTTTAGTACTAATCTCAATCACAAAGGAATGTCACTATGAAACGTATTATCTTACTCGCTACTATCGCTTTATCCGCTGTCACTGCATCGGCTGTGTTCGCAGATACACAAGCTATGCCAGACTGCCATCAACATTGCAAAGCCGCTTTCCAACATTGCAAAACCTTAGCAAAACATTCTGATGCACGTAAAGCATGCTTCAAAAAGGCAAAAGCAGACAAAAAAGCTTGCAAAATAAACATGAGCAAACCTGCTGCATCCAATCAACCAAACAACAACACACAAACAGCCAGCAACACACCTGCTCCAGCTGCAGCACCACAACAACCTGCAACAGCTCAGTAAATGACTATGGAGCTGTGCAAGAATAACTTGGCTTTTTTAGCGCACAGTGTGACGGTAGATTAAAACGTTCTGATTGAGAAAATGTGAAGGAATACTCGTAAGTATTTCGAGCATTTTCGAATGAAGAACGTTTTAAGATGCCGTTACAATGTGATGCTAAAAAGGGTAAGTTATTTTTGCACAGCTCCT
>JAUXWQ010000065.1 GCA_030680235.1 Coxiellaceae bacterium | reverse complement strand
TTGACGATCTTGAACGATAATTTGTTTCGAAAATGCTCATGGACTTCGTGTACACTGCGCTTTTCTCAACAAATTATCGTTCAACCTCGCCTAAAATCTGAAAATTAGCGGTTTTTCAGACATTCGCCGGGAACTACTGTTGGATGGTTATACACGCACCCTGCCGGGTGCGTTTCTGCATCGTTAGATATGCAACAAAAATCTTGCTGGATCTTCAATAAATTTTTTGACTGCCATCAAGAACAAGACAGCTTCACGACCATCAATAATGCGATGATCATAAGATAACGCAACATACATCATCGGACGAATCACGACTTGACCATTTTCAGCAACAGGACGCTCAACAATGTTGTGCATGCCTAAAATCGCACTTTGGGGCGGATTAATGATAGGAGTCGACATCATCGAACCATAAGTGCCTGCATTTGTAATTGTAAAAGTGCCACCCGTTAAATCTTCCATCGCAATTTTTCCATCACCCGCTTTTTTGGCATAATCACGAATTTGCT
The DNA here is from genome assembly GCA_030680235.1 of Coxiellaceae bacterium. Lineage (GTDB taxonomy): Bacteria > Pseudomonadota > Gammaproteobacteria > Coxiellales > Coxiellaceae > 2-02-FULL-42-43. Next base: position 20,533 of record JAUXWQ010000065.1, on the reverse strand, counting down.
TTTCAATACCTGCCATAGAAAGATGATCTGCATCGCGCAATACAGGAACAACCAATCCACGCTCAGAGCCAATGGCAATACCGATGTCATAATAGTTGTGATACAAAATGTCCGTGCCATCTATTGATGCATTCACAGCAGGGAATTCTTTCAAAGCTTCTACAACAGCCTTAGTGAAAAAAGACATGAAGCCCAAGCGCGAACCTGTTTTCTTTTCAAATTCATCTTTGAAGTGTGAACGTAAATCCATCACATTTTTCATGTTGATTTCATTGAATGTCGTCAAAATTGCCGCTGTGTTTTGCACTTCTTTCAAGCGTTCAGCAACGCGTTGACGCAAACGCGACATTGGCACACGCTTCTCTTCACGCGACACTGTACTCATCGTAAGTTCTGCTGGCAAAGGTTTGCCCGAACGAACAGCACGGCGCTCCGAAGGAGATAGACCAACTGGCATATCGACTTGAGGCTGTGGTTTTACCACTTCTGGCTTAACGACAGGCGCTGCTGCTGACTTTGGTGCCTCAGCAACCGGTGCTGCCGCTGGTGCAGCAACAGGCGCCGGTGCAACAGCCCCTTCTTTGATGATCGCAATCAGTTCATTGGCCTTAACAATCGTGCCTTCAACGATGATAATTTTTTCGAGAACACCTGAGACTGGCGCAGGAACTTCAAGCATTACTTTATCTGTTTCTAAGTCCACCAAGTTTTCGTCACGTGTAACAGCGTCTCCTACCTTTTTATACCATTTGGCAATAGTGGCGTCGGTAACGGATTCAGGCAAAACAGGGACTTTGATTTCAATAGACATGGAAAAATTCCTTAAAAGATCGGGGTAATATTCTTAATTATATCAACTTTACTCAAAAATGCGATCTTAACAAAAAATGATTATGATTTACAAAAAGCAAGGAATCGACATAATTCACAAACTCCTGATAAAGTACAAAAAGACCAAGCCCAAGGAGTCTTTCATGAAACAAACCCTAAGCTATCAAAATAAATCCTTAGTTTTCGGCTGGTTTATCTGCTTATTAGGCGCTCTGTTTTATACCTATGAATATCTACTCCGTATTGAACCCGGTATTATGGTGAATGATTTAAGCCATCACTTTGCACTCGATGCAACGGGTGTTGGACTCCTTGCCTCTGCCTACTACTGGGCTTACACCCCTTTACAATTAGTAGTGGGATTGGTGCTTGATCGCTTTGGCGCAAGACACACACTGCTTTCTGCGCTCCTATTTTGCATCCTGGGAACTTTTATTTTTGGATTTGTAGACAATGTTTGGATTGCAGGTACTGGACGTTTCATGACGGGTGTTGGCAGTGCATTTGCTTTCGTTGGCAGTTTAAAGTTGTGTGCGGACTGGTTACCCAAAAAATATTTTTCTTTCTTTGCAGGACTATGCACATCGCTCGGCATGCTAGGCGCAATGTTTGGCGAAACAGCGATGAGCTACACAGTCGATCATTTAAGCTGGCATCCCGTTATCACGGATAGCCTTTGGCTCGGTATTATTTTATTTTCGATCTTTTTTTTATTTATTATTGAAAAAAATGAAACTACTAAGAAAGAACCTATCCGTTTTGCCTTTTTGTTTCAAAATGTTTTTAAAATTGCACGCTCTAAAAAAATATTGCAAGCAGGTTTTATTGGCTGTGCATTGTATTTATCATTGTCTGTTTTAGGTGAGCAGTGGGGAAATAGCTACATCCAAAAAATATTTAATATTCGCGCAGAATCTGCAAGTTATTTTGTAGATATGATTTTTCTCGGTTGGTTAATTGGGTCTCCCATTCAAGGTATTTTATCGGAAAAATTAAAATCGCGTAGATGCGTACTCATTATTGGCTGTGTATTATCGTTAGTAACATTTTTACCCCTTATTATTTGTCCGCTAGCGTTATCAAAAGGTGTATTTGCACTCTTATTGTTTTTATTTTCCTTTTTTTGCAGCGCAGAAATCAATTGTTTTGCCGTTGGTCACGACGTTGTTGACCATGCACTTACCGCAACAGCCGTTGGCTTTATGAATGCCTGCATTATGGTGGGTGGAATGATTATTCAACCCTTTTTTGCATTTTGCCTGGATTTTTTTGCAAGCAATATAAACACTGTACACGCAAATATGCATCATACACTTTCCGATTATCAACACGCTTTATGGATTATTCCCATTTTTCTCGTGATTGCCTGTGTATTTGCATGGCGAATGGAAGATAGTTATCAATAGACGATGTTTGATGCGAGCGCTTACATCGAGATAAGTGTTCTCCGTAACCTACACTGTAAGAGCCGATTATTGAACCCTAAAAGTCAGGGTGGAGATCGTAACATTGCATCAGGTTTTTGCACAAAGGTTCCATCCCAAGACAAAATCACAACAGCGTTGTTGTTAACCCCCGTTTTTGTACGTATCGGTTCAAAATACGTGATACCTACAACGCAAGCACAGAGAACGTTGGGGATTATACCTAATCTGAAAAAAAGTGCTAAGGAATTGCTGCTGATTCAAGAGTGTTTGTAAACAATTGAACAATCATCTTCGGGTCGATTACTCATATCACGAACACCAATCCCTACTTCTTCCCCCATTCTTGAGACGCTCACACGGCCATTATCCCCCATCTGTAGCTTACAACTATGATTACGACAACCCGATGTGCCCCTGTAATAGCAATAATCTGTGCAGCCGGTAAAAGTCCAAGTGCACATAGCCTCAGCGGATAAAGAAAAAACGAAAACCGTAATAAACACTGTAAAAAATAGACGCATAAATTCTCCTTGTCTACAGATTATAGTAGAGGAGATAAATTTAGTGCTGATGAATACATGTAGAAATGCCCACACTAGATGAATCTACTGTGGGCTCGTCATTACATACCTTGTTTTGCACACTTAGGTAGCACTTTTGCACAACGTGCATTACTAGGATGGCTTGGACATTTAGCATGCGCTTTTTGACAATCCGCTGCTGTTGGCATTGCAGCATAAGATGAACCCAATACCGCGCATAACGCAATCATTACTACTACTTTTTTCATAAGAACTTCCTATTCTAAGTTTCACTGTGTACATATTATAAGCAAATTCTCTAATCTAACGCCATATATTACGGCATCTAATAAAGCATTAACTTTACTCAATTATGATGGCATTTCATTAATAGACAAATAGACGGAATATTTAACGCCATGCTCAAACGAACTACTTTTTTTGCAAAACGCGTATTCCCAGGCGCCTATGCTGCCTTTCACCATGATTACCATGAACATGAAGCAAAGCCCGATGAATCTGAAAATAGCAACTCTTTTCCGCTTCAATCAAAGAGACCTCAACATTTTAAAGCTGACGATTTTGAGTGTTCAATGAATGAAGAAAAAACAAACGTTCAGTCCCCAGAAAGTGCGGCACTGTCTCAACAATTTTTACGACAAGTAAATTTACACGACTTTCAACAAGCTACTATTTTGTTAGCAAAAATAAAATCAAAACTTCAAAAAAATACTTTCAGAGAAATGAACCCTACTATTGAAAAACCTCTCGTAAGAATACGTTTTTTCTCAGAAAATTTTATGCTAAAAAAGCAACATGCTATGCAACAGGCATTATATAAGCTAAACAATCTACTGGCAGACCCCCTGCAATGCAGTGAATTATTGAAAAACCTGGATACAGAACTTGCCAACTATCAACAGTATTTAGACTATGATTTTGCACAGTTATCACCAGGGCCTGGTATTTTGTTAAGTCAACATTACATTGTCCCTTCTGAATCTATTCTCAGTATAAAAAAAATTGATACACACGACCTACTACTCTATTTAATTCGAAAGCAGTTGGCAAAAGAAGGTATCGACACTCAAAATGAAATCTATACATTTTTTGATTTCATCAATGAAGAAATTGCGAATAACTTAGTACGTCAAGGTATATTATTTCGTGAATCACCACTCAGTGGAAATGCAATTCTACATGGTATTTATGCTCATTACTTGCAATGGTATTTATTTTCAATGGCTATTGAAAAAGGCATTATAAAATTAAGCCCTTTGGTGTCCCTCTATGAAATAATGACTCTGATGATTGATTCAAAAACAGCTTACAATACATCTGGATGGAGCGCCCTAATTGATTATGCTCAAGAAACTCACGATGGCGAAGAAAAACCCTATTTTCAATTCCATTTAGGATCACCTTATCGCATTAATTTATATTTGCTTTCATCGCCTCTGACACCACATCTGCGTGGCTATTTATTAAATGAATGGGCACGTGATATCACACTGTTTCAATCTTTCTTTTATGAAAACTATAAAAAAGAAATATCCTATGAATGTCTCGTAGAAAGCTTTGCTTCTGCGAATGAAAAATTCGATGGTCTGCATTTGCAAATCACAAAAGAAATGATTGCAAAGTTTTATAGAGAACAACAAAAATGTAAAAATATTAATTCAACAACAGGTATTTTACTGGAAAATGCAGAAGAAAAATTTGCTTGGGCAAGAGAAAGAGATTCTTCCTTGCATCAAAAACGCTTACCCAATGTCTCATAAGTTAACGAGACTCATCCGCTGGGGATAACCCAAGCGCTTGATCAACGAGCGCTGCTTGTTGCTTGACATGCAATGCACCATAGCCGGCTGCCGGTGCTGCCATTGCAGAACGTCCTGCATAATACAATCGATGTTCATTTTCTGGCATACATCGTACAATGCGATGGCGCGATGCATAAAATGCACCCTGATTTTTTGGCTCTTCTTGACACCACACAATTTCTTTTGCATTTGGATATTTTGCAAACTCTGCCTTCAAAGCATCATCTGGAAATGGATATAATTGCTCAATACGCACAATCGCAGCATGTGCCATTTTTTCATCACGACGCTTTTGTAATAATTCGTAATAAATTTTTCCTGAACATAAAACAATCCGCGTAACTTGATTTACATCCAAAGCATCCACCTCTGGAATGACACATTTGAATTCACCATTCGTGATTTCGTCAATCGTTGAAACCGCCAACTTATGACGCAATAAACTTTTTGGCGACATAACAATTAATGGCTGACGATAAGGACGAACAACTTGTCGACGCAGCAAGTGGAAAATTTGCGCCGGCGTTGTTGGCACACAGACTTGCATATTTTCTTGCGCACACAATTGTAAAAACCGCTCTAATCGTGCAGATGAATGCTCAGGGCCTTGTCCTTCCGAGCCATGCGGTAACAACATCACCAAGCCCGACAAGCGATTCCATTTTTGCCATGCAGAGCTGATAAATTGATCAATAATTACTTGCGCAACATTCACAAAATCACCAAATTGCGCTTCCCATATAACGAGCGAAGAAGGATCTGTTGACGCATAACCATATTCAAAACCCAATGCACCTGTTTCCGATAACAATGAATCGTAAATTTGCACATGTGCCTGCTTGTCACTGAGATGCGCAAGTGGCATATAAACATCGCCAGTTTTTTGATCATGCAATGCTGCATGACGATGGAAAAAAGTGCCACGACGCACATCTTCACCTGTAAAACGCACAGGCGCACCTTGATTTAATAAAGCAGCATATGCCATAGTTTCTGCAAATCCCCAGTCCATTGGGATTTCACCTTTACTCATTTTTACGCGTGCTTGCATGATCATGCCAACTTGACGCTGTAAATTAAACCCTTCTGGCACTTGCGTAATTTTTTCGGCAAGAAAATCAAACTCTTGCTTAGAAATAGTCGTATCTGCTTTTGCAATCCACGATTGATTTAAATAAGGCGCCCAACTTTTCGCATGAAATTCAGATAGCCCATGTTCTTCAAGCGCAATGCTCGATTTTCCAGCATCTAATAATCCACGGTAATGTTGTACAAAGGCATCTGCCTCTTGCAAAACAATCACGTTTTCTTGAATTAATTTTTCAGCATATATCGCACGGGGCGTTTTTTTAGCACGAATCACCTGATACATCAGTGGCTGCGTACACATAGGCTCATCCGCTTCATTATGGCCATGCACACGATAGCAAACTAAATCAATCACCACATCTTTATGGAAACGCGTACGATAATCTAAAGCCAAATTCATTGCACGAACACACGCTTCTGGATCATCTCCATTCACATGTAAAATTGGCGCATCAATCATTTTTGCTAAATCAGAACAATAATACGATGAGCGAGAATCTTCTGGGTTACTTGTTGTAAAGCCCACTTGATTATTGATAATAAGATGAATCGTGCCGCCCACGTTATACGCACGTGTTTGCGACATTGCGAGTGTTTCCATCACAATACCCTGTCCTGCAAATGCAGCATCACCATGAATTAACACACTCAATGCATACTCTTTTTTAGGGACTTCCGTTGAATATTCTTGACGTGCACGCACAGACCCCATCACAACTGTATTAATAAATTCTAAGTGCGAAGGATTAAATCCTAACGACAAATGAATATTACCATAGGGTGTTTTGACATCACTGGAATACCCTTTGTGATATTTCACATCGCCTGTCGTATCGCCATAATCTTTTGTACCATCAAACTCTGAAAATAATTCTTTTGCGGGTTTGCCCATAATGTTAGTGAGCACATTTAAACGACCACGATGTGCCATACCGATCACCATTTCACGCACGTTGTGTTCACGTGCATCTCTGGTTAACAAATCCAACATCGGAATTAAAGTATCTGCACCCTCAATCGAAAAACGTTTTTGACCGGGATATTTCGTATCTAAATATCTTTCTAAACCTTCGGCTTCTGTTAATTTTTGTAAAATATTTTTTTTATCTTCAACAGAAAATTGCATTGCTGGGATTTCATCTTCAATGTAATCACGCAACCAATCGCGTTCTTCTTGATCTATAATGCGCGTATATTCAAAAGCAATTGAACCGCAATAAAATTTTTGCAGCGCATCAAGAATTTCTTTTAAAGTCGCCGTTGGTTTGTTCGGAAATAATTTGCGTGCATCAAAGGTTTCAACTAAATCATTTTGTGATAAACCATAATAATCTAAGGTTAAACGCACATCTTTTTTAATAAGCGTATTCAGTGGATTTATTTTTGCTTCAAGATGACCATAACGACGATACGCAATAATTAAGGTATCCACCGCAGATTGTTTCTGAGGAGAAAGACTTGCATTAACAGCGGAAGCAACAACAGAGCGTGTTTCTATACCATGCAACTGGTCTCGCATCATGGCATGTGAAATATCAGGCGATCCATTTTGAATAGAGGCAAAATAATTTTTCCAATGATCTGAAACGGAATTAGGGTCTGCTAAATAAGACTCATAGAGATCATCGACATAACCTGCGCTATCACCAGCGAGGTAGGAGTTGGCTTCAAACTGTTGTTTTGTTGGGTTTGTCATAAGGGGCTCTTCACTTTGAGCGTGAGTGTGAGGGTAAGTGTGAGTATCAGAGGTATCATTCAATTCAAACCTTAATCAAAAAAAAACGTATAAACCCTGTTTTTTTAGTTTGTATTAAATCATACCTCCGACACTCACACTCACACTCACCCTCCCACTATTCTGATAACATTTCTTTACGCAACTTCCCAATCGCTTCAGCTGGATTCAATCCTTTTGGACACACACTCGCACAATTCATAATCGTACGACAACGAAATACACTATAGGGGTCTTCCAATCCAGCCAAACGTTCCGCTTTTTGTGTATCACGGCTATCAGCCACAAATCGATACGCATTTAACAATCCGGCTGGACCGACATATTTGTCAGGGTTCCACCAATAAGACGGGCAGGATGACGTGCAACAGGCACATAAAATACATTCGTACAACCCATCTAATTTCGCACGATCAGCAGGCGATTGCAGACGTTCTTTTTCAGGCATAGGTTCTTTATTTTGTAAATACGGTTTCACACGCTTGTATTGCTCAAAGAAAGGTTCCATATCGACAATTAAATCACGGACGATTGGAAAGCCAGGCAATGGCATCAACACAACACGGTCGGGTAAATCATGTAAACGCGTTACGCAGGCAAGACCATTTGTGCCATTGATATTCATACCATCGGATCCACATACCCCTTCACCGCAAGAACGACGAAACCCAATTTCAGGATTTTTTTCTTTAATGGCTTCGAGCGCATTCAATAGCATTTTACCTTTGATTGTCTCGATGTCGAGTTTGTAATCTTGCATCAATGGCTTTTGATCTTTATCAGGATCAAAGCGGTAAATAGAGAAGGTCATTACTCGGGATTTTGTCATAAATTTAGTTCCTAATTTAGGGATCAGGGATCACTCTCTCAGCTTCAATGGAATCGGCGCCATATGCTTCGGCTTCATATTTACTGGACGAAAATCCGTTTCACCATCTGCAAAATACACAGAATGCTTCAACCAATGTTTATCATCACGCTCTGTGAAATCATAACGCGCATGTGCGCCACGGCTTTCTGTGCGCTGTGCTGCCAATACCGCTGTTGCCAATGCCGTTTCCATCATATTATCTAACTCAAGCATTTCAATACGTGTTGTATTAAATGCTTGACTATCATCTGCCAGTTTTGCGCGCTGTAAACGCTCACGCAATTGTTGTAATTCACGTAAGCCTTTTTCCATGTGCTCACCATCACGAAACACACCGAAATTATTTTGCATGATTTTTTTCATTTGACTGCGAATCTCATACGGATCTTCCGTATTTTCTTTATTCGTCCAGCGATTGTAACGTGCCACTGCTCGCTCCAATTCGCCATCAGCCTCAGCGCGATGCGGCAAACCTTCTTTCAATTCTTTTTCTAAATGCAAGCCAATTGCACGACCAAACACCACTAAATCGAGCAAGGAATTTGTGCCTAAACGGTTCGCACCATGCACAGACACGCAAGCACACTCACCCGCTGCAAATAAACCTTCGATAATGTGATCTTTTCCATGCTCACGCGTAACCGCCTGGCCATGAATGGTTGTTGGAATACCACCCATTTGATAATGGCACGTTGGTACAACAGGAATAGGATCTTTCACCGGATCAATATTTAAAAACTTGCGTGACAATTCAAGAATGCCCGGCAAACGCTCGTTCAATACTTTTTCACCCAAATGATCTAATTTCAATAATACGTAATCTTTATCAGGACCCGCACCACGACCATCTAAAATTTCCATGATCGATGAACGTGACACAATGTCACGACAATCCAAATCTTTTAAGTGCGGCGAATAACGTTCCATGAAACGCTCACCTTGACCATTCAATAAATAACCGCCTTCACCACGACAGCCTTCTGTCATTAAGGCCCCAACCCCTGCCAAACCTGTTGGATGGAATTGCCAAAATTCCATGTCTTGCACGGGAAATCCGGCACGAAGTACTAAACCAATACCGTCACCCGTGTTAGTAAAGGCATTTGTAGTCGTTTCAAAAATACGACCTGCACCACCGGTTGCCAAAGCCACAGCACGCGCTTTGAAATAAGCCAATTCGCCCGTTTCCATGCACATCGCAACAACACCGCACACGCCACCGTTTTCAGATTTCACTAAATCAATTGCGAACCATTCGCTAAAAAAGTGTGTTTTTGCTTCAATATTTTTTTGAAACAAGGTATGCAACATAGCATGACCTGTACGATCGGCTGCCGCACAAGTGCGTCTTGCCAACTCACCACCAAAATCACGCGTATGCCCACCAAAAGCACGCTGATAGATTTTTCCATCTTCTAAACGCGAAAAAGGCAATCCCATATGCTCTAATTCAATAACGGACGCCGGCGCCTGTTCGCACATATATTCTGCTGCATCTTGATCTGCTAAGCAGTCTGAACCCATAATCGTATCGTACATGTGCCATTCCCATTTATCAGGAACCACATTACCAAGCGCTGCTGCAATACCACCTTGTGCAGATACGGTATGCGAGCGTGTTGGATATACTTTCGAAATCACGGCTACTTTATAACCGCTTTGTGCCATTTGTAATGCTGCGCGCATACCTGCGCCGCCGGCACCAACGATAACCACATCAAATTCTTTTGTTTGTAAATTCATTCGTAATTCTCACATAGTGAAAGTGACTCTATCATCCCCAAAACGCATCCAAACACCATACAAAGTAGCCTAGCAACAACAAAATCACCGCTAATTGCAATACCAATCGGACAAAACCATTTTTTACGTAATCAGTAAATACCGTCCATAAACCAATCCACGCATGCCACAATACGGCGAGCACAACAATGATTGTCACAATACGCATCGTAATACTTGAAAACAAAGCGCTCCATTCAGGATAGTGCAATGGATGATGCGTCAGAAAAAAAACAAATAAAAAAACAGCATAAGCACCAATGACAACCGCACTTGTGCGCTGGATAATCCAGTCTAAAAGTCCACGATTATTATTTTTTAACCCCATAACCAAACTCCTGCTAAAACCACTGCGACAACTTCTAATGCAATAATTAAATAAGCTGTCATGCGTGCCGATTTTACTTGTTCGCCCAATCCACAATCCATCAGCATATGGCGAATACCTGCGAACAAATGAAAACTGACTGCAGAAACCAACATCCACAATAAAAATTTCACAATCGGCATTGCAACGAAAGCATGTAGCTCTGCAAAACTGACTTGAGACTTTAAGGAGGCATGCAGCAAATACAGCGCAAGTGGTAACAATAAAAACAGCAACACACCAGAGATACGGTGCATAATGGACACAATCGCCATCGGCGGAAATTTCATTTTCATCAAATTAAGATGAATAGGTCTTGATTTGGCATTCACGGTGTTTTTCCCTGGAAGACTATCGTGTTAAAAGTATATCATACAGTTGAAGATTCGAGAGAATGCAAATGTACGCGATTTCTTTGAAATTTCAAGATTTGTTCGCTATATTTCACACACTTAATTACTAGACGGACCAGGATAAAGCAATGTCGACAAAAACCGTAACCCTCTCTTTCAACAACAAATCAGTTGAATTTCCTGTTTATTCTCCAACACTTGGCTTCGATGTAATCGACGTAAAAAAGCTCGGCAATGAACAATTTTTCACCTTTGATCCTGGCTTTTTCTCAACAGCTGCCTGCGAATCCAAAATCACTTATATCGATGGTGATAAAGGAGTGCTTTTGTATCGCGGCTACTCTATTGATCAATTAGCTGCAAAAAAAGACTATATGGACGTTTGCTATTTACTCGTTTATGGTGAATTACCGAACGTTACAGAAAAAGAAAACTTCGAGAAGAGGATTAAAGAAGCGGCTCCAGTCTGTGATTTCACAAGAGATTTATTTACTGGATTCCCCAATGATGCACATCCCATGGGCATATTGCTGAGCATTATTGGTGGATTATCCACCCGAAAAGGCAATGCTTGCGACCTTAAGAAAAAAGAAGATCGAGAAAACGCCGTTATTCGTTTGATTGCAAAAGTACCGGTCATAACTGCAATGACCTACCGTCACAGCCAAAATAAACCCTTTATCGCGCCAGACCCCAAACTAGGCTTTGTTGAAAATTTCCTACATATGCTCTTTGGTGACGATGAAAAAGCACATAGCAAAGTACTTGCGACTGCGCTCGATCGTATTTTTACACTACACGCAGACCACGAACAAAACGCATCCACCTCAACCGTGCGCATGGCGGGCTCAACTGGCACACATCCTTTTGCGGCTATTTCCGCTGGTATCGCCGCATTATGGGGCGCAGCGCATGGCGGGGCAAACGAGGCTTGCTTGAAAATGCTTGAAACGATTGGCGATGAATCACAAATTGAAAAATACATTGCGAAAGCAAAAGATAAAAATGATCCTTTCCGTCTAATGGGTTTTGGTCATCGTGTATATAAAAGCTATGACCCTCGCGCGAAAGTCATGCAGCAAACATGTTATGACGTGCTTGAAGCAATGCAAAAACACAATGATCCACTTTTCAAATTAGCGATCAAATTGGAAAAAATTGCACTTGAAGATCCTTATTTTGTTGAGCGTAAACTCTATCCCAATGTTGATTTTTACTCAGGCATTACATTAAGTGCCATGGGCATCCCAACGAATTTATTCACTGTTTTATTTGCACTCGGCAGAACGGTGGGCTGGGCAAGTCACTGGATGGAAATGATGGATGATGCTAATCATCCTCTGTATCGTCCACGTCAATTATATACAGGACAGGCAAGACGGGAATTATAAAAGAAACACACCCGAAAGCGTGCTTGCGCATATGCGCAAGCACGCGAAGCGAGCGATTAAAATGAACATCGACCAATTCAAAAAAAAACGTACTCCGCTTCCACATTCCATCTGGACCAATCCCATACATTTTATCACCTGTGGATTCGGGGTTGGTACCTTTCCCTATTTTCCTGGCACAGTTGCAACCATTGCTAGCATTCCCATTGTTATTTTTCTATCTCATTTTTCAATTTATTTTTATAGTGTTGCATGCACTATCTTATTTATCACTGGAATTTATTTGTGCGGTAAAACAAATGCTGATTTTAAAACAGACGACCACCCCGCTACTGTCTTTGACGAAATCGCCACTTTCCCCATTACAATGATTGGCATTCCACTCAACTGGAAATATCTTTTGATAGCATTTCTACTATTTCGTTTTTTTGATATCGTAAAACCCTGGCCAATTTCATGGGTCGATAAAAACATTCATGGTGGCTTTGGCGTCATGTTTGATGACATGCTTGCAGCACTTGCAACACTTGCAACGCTCCATTGCATATTGTACTTTTTTTGATACTATATTTTTGCTAGTATCATCTTGGCTCCAACAACATCATAAGCAAGGATGGCAACACGATGTTAATTGAAAAAAATCTTACTCACTCCGGTGAACGCTTACGCAGGGCGAGAATTCTCGCAGGTATTTCCACACGTCGTGAATTTGAAGAAAAATATCAAGTCAGTGCAAACACCCTACAAGGGTGGGAGCAAGGAAAAAATCCACTTTCAAAAAAAGGGGCTAAACGTATTGTTGAGGCCCTTAAAAATGAAGGCTTGATCTGTTCACCTGACTGGCTCATCAATGGAAAAGGCGTCCCACCACGTGCATTTGAAATGCTAAAAGAAATTTCTGCAGAAACAGATTTAGAAAATTTATTAAACCAAATGCATCTGCAAGAAGAACAAGCGATTTATCAAGAATTACAAACTTTTAAAAACCACAACGCAAATCCAATTATCATTACCATTTCTGATGACACGATGGAACCGCAATTTCGCGAAGGCGATTATGTTGCAGGGACGCGCTTAACAAAGCCTGAAGACATTCAAAAACATCTCGGAGAACCCTGTATTGTTGAGCTGAGCGATCATACTATTCTGGCTCGCCATTTACACGGCGATGTAAAACTAGGCTACTACACGCTATCATGCACCAATTTCCGCTCCAAACAGGCACCTCTAACGATTTCAAATGCGCAAATCATTAGTGCGGCGCCTATTTTGTGGCATCGACGAAAACTGAAGTAGTGTGAGTGTGAGCCCGAGCGTGGGTGCGAGCATGAGCGTAGCGAGTGTTTTTGCAGGATTTGGTATTTATCGAGATTTTCTGCAAAAACACTCGCTACGCTCATGCTCGCACTCACGCTCGAACTATTAAACACACACATCACTCTTCGCCTCTGCAATTTCCCATATTAATTCACCCGCAGTGACAGAAACAGTGACCCATGCTTCAGCGCCACTACTTAATTTTCCAAACAATAACTCATTCGCTAATGGTTTTTTTAACTTTTCTTGAATCAAACGCTCCATTGGACGCGCACCCATTTTATGGTCGTAACCATTTTCCGCCAACCATTGACGCGCTGAATCAGCTAAATTCAAAGTAATATTTTTTTCACGCAACTTCATCGATAAATCCGCAATATTTTTATCGACAATTTGCAAAATCACGTCGCGTTTTAAATAGCCGAATTGCAAAGTCGCATCTAAACGGTTGCGAAATTCAGGCGAAAATAACTGGTTGATCGCAAGAACATTATCTTTGCTTTGATCGTTTTTCACAAAACCCATCGATGTTTTTTCTAATAACTCAGCACCAGCATTAGTTGTCATCATTAAAATCACATGACGAAAATCTGCTTTTCTACCGTTATTATCGGTTAAAAATCCATAATCCATCACTTGCAATAAAATATTAAACAAATCTGGATGTGCTTTTTCAATTTCATCTAATAAAACGATTGAGTAAGGTTTTTTACGCACCGCTTCCGTTAATAAACCACCTTGGTCATATCCAACATAGCCTGGAGGTGCACCAATTAAACGAGAGACGGTGTGTTTTTCCATGTATTCAGACATATCAAATCGGATAAGCTCAACACCCAGCTCCTTTGAGAGTTGTTTACACAATTCTGTTTTACCGACACCCGTTGGACCCGCCATCAAGAAAGAGCCAATCGGTTTTTCCTCATGACGCAATCCTGCACGTGATAATTTAATCGCATCACACAGCGCATTCACTGCGCTTTCTTGACCAAAAACAGCTTTTTTCAAGCTAAAATCTAATTGTTGCAGTTGATCACGATCACTTTGCGAAATATTTTGAATAGGAATGCCCGCCATTTTAGCAACCATTTCCTCTACTTCATGAACACCAATCCATTGCTTTCTTTTTTTAGGAGCTTGCATTTGTTGATAAGCGCCCGCTTCGTCGAGTATATCAATTGCTTTATCTGGCAAATGTCGGTCTGTCATATAGCGGGAAGAAAGTTGTACGGCTTTCATTAATGCTTTTGTTGATATTTTTACGCCATGATAGGCCTCTAATTTTGGTTTTAATCCCCGCAAAATTTTCAAGGTATCATCCGCATTAGGTTCCGCTACATCGATTTTTTGAAAACGACGAATCAGTGCGCTATCTTTCGCAATATATTGACGAAACTCTTCATAAGTCGTTGCACCCATGCAACGTAATTCACCTGAGCTTAAAAAGGGTTTAATTAAATTAGAGGCATCCATTGTACCGCCTGTTGCAGAACCAGCGCCGACAATGTTGTGAATCTCATCGATAAAAACAATGGCACCCGTCTGCTTACGCAAGGCTTTTAACACAGCCTTAAAACGCTTTTCAAAGTCACCTCGATATTTTGTACCCGCTAGTAAAACCCCTAAATCCAAAGAATATACCGTACAATTTTCCAATGCTTCCGGCACCTCTTTATCGATAATTTTACGTGCCAATCCTTCAGCAATCGCCGTTTTCCCAACGCCCGCTTCGCCCACCAATAAAGGATTATTTTTTCTACGACGACACAAGGTTTGAATGACGCGTGACACTTCTTCTGAACGCCCAATTAATGGATCTGTTTGCCCAAGACGGGCTCGATCATTTAAATTGGTTGCATACAACTCCAGTAAATTTTCTTCACCATTTTGTTCGCGCAATCCAGACTGCATATCCATTGGAGACTGATGTTGATCCAATTGAAATTCGTCAGGGTGCGGTGATTTTGCAATATCTTGTGTTGTATAACGCATTACATCAATGCGTGTTACATTCTCTTGATTCAAAAAATAAACCGCCTGACTTTCTGGCTCCCCAAAAATCGACAACAACACCTGTGCACCATTCACTTCACTTTGACTGTTGCTCTGTACTTGATAAATAGAACGTTGCAAAACCCGCTGAAAACTAATGGTTGGCTGAACTTCACGTTCAATACCATTTCGATGCAAGATGCTGGGCGTTGTTTCATCCACGAAAATACCCAAACCTGCACGAAGGCGATCAATGTTTGCGCCACAGGCATTCAATACTTCCGTAGCCTCCCTATTATCAACAAGCGCTAACAGCAAATGCTCAATCGTAATAAATTCATGCTTTTTTTCACGTGCTCTGGTGTAAGCTGCGTTGAGGCTTAATTCGAATGATTTACTAAACATGTCCACCTCCAATCCTTGTCCATTTATTGCTCTAAATCTTCTTAACTTTAACTGTAGTCAATAAATGAACATTTTTCCGACTTTGCTTTAAAAAAAAGGCAAAAAAAAGAGTTGACAAGGAAATAGGTTCTTTAGGTGTAAATTACATGACCAGCATGCCAGGCACAGCTTGGATTTCTTTTAAAATAAAGGGCACTTACTTTTTCATTGGGTTATGTAAGATAGTTCTTGTAAAATCACAGCTTTTGCAAGGGGTGTAAAGGGGAATCAGGCGCCACCCCGGTGCGTTTTTTATCCAAGCTGAAAATAAACATTTGCCCGCATTCCGATAAAAGCCCATGAATATCTTTGAGCTTATCAATCTGGCGCGCTGCCACTAAGGTCGTCAAAAGACTATTATCATCTGCACATTCTTTTAATTTAACCAATAGATTTTCAATTTCTACAATTAACGCTTTATTCCAAAAGAGCCTTGGTGAAAGTTCAGAACGCTTTTCATGATCTCCAAATCGAGCACTTAAATAATGATCGATTTTTTCGATAATATTATTTTTTATTTTTTCAAACTGAATTTTTTCTTCAATTATATTTTCTTGACGATCAATTTTTTTTAATACTGCTTTTAGCGCATCACCACTCAGTTTTTTTTCAGCAAAAAATTTAATTTCTATTAATAATTTTTTATTGGCAGACACGATTAATTTTTCAAATAATGCTTGTGTCATGTTCGGATTTTTTACAATACGCTTCAATACCCATTGATCGCTTGGACTTGCATTTTTGACAGTTTCAATCAACCTCTCCAGAGAGTAAGCAGCTGTTTTTGGGTTTTCCACTAAAGCAATTAAGATATTACGTTTTAAACGCACTATCCTCGTAAGATCTGACTCCTTATTCAATAGGGTTTCTGCTAATTTATCTAATTGATCTTCACGCGTTTCTGAATTTTTTGCAGTTTTTTCTGCTTGAATAAGTTTTTCACAATTTTCCTTTTCCCTAGTAATCAGCCTTTGGAAAAAAGGATTTTCAGTAGTAGCCGTTGGAAAATCAAGAAGCACGTGATCAGAATTGACTAATTCAGGCAACCCAAAAAATTGCCTCACTTCATTAAAATGAAATTGCCTAGCCGCCCTTTTTTCTTTTTTTGCCAAGGATACTTCAACTTTAACTGCATCATAATAAGCAGCTAATGTATTAATAAAATCGCGATTATCTTTTAATGCTGAAACATCTTTTACACCAGGAAAATTTTCCTGTAAAAAAAACAGTGCCTTAGTTACATTAAAAATAAAAGTTAGCTCAGGCTGTTGGTCAATAGCATTTTTAAAATTAACTGACATTAACTCACGAAAAAAATTAACATAGTTTAAGCTGGCAGCACTTTTCATCAATACCTCTTTTTCAATGCTCACCAATAAGAATTGCCCGAAGTCAATTGGCACAATCCTGTCATCATCCATACGTCTAAAATTATCTTGAACCTGTGAATCCAAAATAACACGCTGATGTTCCGTAAAAAAATCCAAACAAAAATCTGCAATTTCCTCATAAGAAGGCACATCGCCTTCAATATAAGGAACGATATAACCACGACCAAATGCTTGCGCTGGAAATTCAAGATTTTTATTGTAGGTATTCCATAAGCGAATCAAGCGTTCGTTTGAATCAAGCTCCGACTGTGCCAAGGCTTTTGTATAGTCATGCCCAGCCTGCGCTACCTTTTCTAATTCTGCTTCTGAGGGCTCTTCTTTTTTTTGAAGCGCTTCGCTTAATTGTTTAAATTTAGATTCGCGCTCAACAACTAACTGACTGGCGCTCTCATCATCACTACGAATCTCTTTATAAACAATTTTTTGACCTTTTAGAAATTTTTGGCCATTAATCTCCCTATTGCGGTCTAGGGTTGCAATAAATGCCTTACTAAAAGAACCTTTGCCTAAAAAGGTGAAGACGATACTCTGAAAGACACGCTTTTCTTCTGGTGATTCTCTTGACATAAGCCCCCGCTAACTAAACTTCATTAGTGATCTGAAGTATAGAAAACGAATCTTAAGAAGTGATGATTACACATAAAAAAGGCGCGATAACTCGCGCCTCTACAGATACATCTCATACTCGATTACATCATAGCGATAATTTGATTGCCAAAGCCCGAGCAACTCACTTCTTTAGCACCATCCATCAAACGCGCTAAATCATAAGTAACTGTTTTTGATTGAATTGCGCCATCTAATCCTTTAATAATTAAATCAGCTGCTTCTGTCCAGCCCATATGACGCAGCATCATTTCTGCTGACAAAATAATAGAACCCGGGTTAACTTTATCCAAACCTGCATATTTGGGTGCCGTACCATGGGTAGCTTCAAAAATAGCAACGTCATCACTCAAATTGGCACCTGGCGCAATACCAATGCCACCCACTTGTGCTGCTAAGGCATCAGAAATGTAATCACCATTCAAGTTCAAGGTCGCAATCACACTGTATTCTTCTGGTCGCAATAAAATTTGCTGTAAAAAAGCATCTGCAATCACATCTTTTACAACAATGTCTTTACCTGTTTTGGGATTTTTAAAAGTCATCCAAGGGCCCGCATCAATAAGTTGTGCACCAAATTCTTCTTTAGCCAATTGATAGCCCCAATCACGGAAACCACCTTCAGTGAATTTCATGATATTGCCCTTGTGAACCAAGGTAACAGAATCACGGTCGTTATCAATTGCATAGTGAAATGCACGACGCACCAAACGCTGCGTACCTTCTTTCGAAACAGGTTTAATACCAATCGCGCTCGTTTCTGGAAAACGAATTTTTTTCACACCCATTTCATTTTGTAGAAAGTGGATGACTTTTTTTACGGCATCAGAGCCCGCTTCAAATTCAATGCCTGCATAAATATCTTCAGAATTTTCACGGAAAATAACCATGTTGGTTTTTTCAGGGTGTTTTACAGGGCTTGGTGTGCCTTTAAAATAACGCACCGGACGCAAACAGACATACAAATCTAAATCTTGTCTTAACGCAACGTTGAGCGAGCGAATACCCCCGCCAACAGGCGTTGTTAATGGCCCTTTAATCGACACCACAAACTCCCTTGCTGCCGTCATGGTTTCTGTAGGCAACCACGTTTCACCACCGTAGGTTTGAACGGCTTTTTCACCCGCATAAATTTCCATCCACTGAATTTTTTTAGCCCCTTTGTAAGCTTTTTCAACCGCTGCATCGACAACTTTTTGCATAACAGGCGTAATGTCCACGCCAATACCGTCACCTGCGATAAAAGGGATAATCGGATTGTTTGGCACATTCAGCGAAAAATCAGGATTAACAGTGATTTTTGCACCGTCGGATGGAATAGTAATGTGTTGGTAGGACATAATGGATTTCCTCTGCTGTTATTTACGTCATTCTAATCTGTGCTTCTTTTAGGGTAAAGCAACATCGCATCCCCATAACTAAAAAACCGATAATTTTTCTCAACGGCTTCACGATAGGCATTCATCACGCAGTCATAGCCTGCAAATGCGCATACCAACATTAACAAGGTTGATTTAGGTAAATGAAAATTGGTTAATAACACATCGACAACCTTAAATTGAAAGCCTGGTGTAATAAATATTTTAGTCTCCCCTGAAAAAAGTTGAATCTCACCGGATAGCGCCGCACTTTCTAATGCACGCACAACGGTTGTGCCAACCGCAATCACATGATTTCCACGGGCTTTGCAAGCCCGAATTTTTTCACATAATGCTGCAGACACCGTAATTAATTCACCATGCATCACATGTTCAGCAATATTATCCACACGTACTGGTTGAAAAGTACCTGCACCCACATGAAGCGTTAAAAAATCAACCTCAACATTGTTATTTTTTAATGCTGATAATATCGCTTCATCAAAATGTAATCCTGCTGTTGGTGCTGCAACAGCGCCTTTATTTTTTGCATACACCGTCTGATAGCGTTCTAAATCATCCGATTTTACATCGCGCGTAATATACGGCGGCAAAGGTATTTGCCCATATTGTTCAAGCAATAAAAACAAAGGTTCTTTTGATTTAAATTTAAGCTTAAAAAGCGACTCTTGACGATCAACAACCGTTGCCACTAAATCATTTTCTAAAATAATGTCTGAATTGATTTTAGGTGCATGACTTGATCGAATGTGTGCTAGCGCCTCATGATCATTCAATACACGCTCAATTAAACATTCAATTTTTCCGCCTGATTTCTTGATCCCAAATAATCGCGCGGGAATCACACGCGTATCATTAAAAATGACCAAATCACCCGAATGAATATGCTTTAAAATATCGGGAAATTGTGCATGTTTATTATGGGTCTCAACAATCATCAATCGACTTTCCGTACGATTTTTTACCGGAAATTGCGCGATACGGTCTTCCGGTAAATGATAGTCAAAATCAGACACTGAAAATTTTTGCATGCTCACCTCAAAAAAAGAGGGTTGCATTGTAACATTAAAACACAGCGATTCCCGGTGAAAAAAAATTTTCATCTTTTGACGATCTTGAACGGTAATTTGTTTCGAAAATGCTCATGGACTTTGTGTACACTGCGCTTTTCTCAACAAATTACCGTTCAACCTCGCCTAAAATCTGAAAATTAG
>JAUXWQ010000054.1 GCA_030680235.1 Coxiellaceae bacterium | reverse complement strand
TGATTTTTTAAAAAAATCATCGAGTTAGCAAGGATAATGCCTTAATTTGGCGATTAGTTTTGGGAAAGAAGACCATGTTCTCGGGTCCATTTATTAGGGAATGAAAGTATGTGATTTAGAGCGGTTTTGGACACCCTAGATTAATACCACTTCCATTTTTAATGACAATTTCCTCAATCTCTAGGTAGAAGGCTTCGGTCTTATCTTTGCATTTCTTAGATGGCCTATCTTTATCTGCGAACAACATTGCGCTAGTTACATTTGTAGTCCTTACTCCAAGATCACTGATCGAGTTGTTATTTAATAACGAGCTACTCTTTAGAATTGAATCAACTATCCGAGAAATTATAGATTCAAATGTCTTCTTTACTGGCTCAATCCAATATCCAGAAAAATCCTTTCCATTAAAATCAGAAAGTATTTCCCAGGTAATGCCCAATAATTCATAAATAGCATTAGTTCGATCAACTAGTGATAAGGCTTGGATTTCAACCCTATTGCAACACTCAATAACTTCGGCATCTATTTTTTCAAGAATAATTTGATGACGAACCTTAACACAGTCAATCAGGCTTGAATCGGTCCAGGGGATGCCGATAATTGGGTATTTTCCATTAAGAATCTCAATAATCCACGCTAATTCCCATGTATTGATGCGTTCTTTTATTGCAAAATAATCAATTTTAGGGCATCGCTCTGGTAGTTTTTCCGCAACATATTTTTCAAGAAAAATAATAATGTTTTGACGAAACAAAGAGCTTAAATCAGTTTTTTTCATTATTGCTCCATCAAAGCACGCGCCATCATAAATTTAATGCGCCTCTGCGTTGTTAATTTCAGGGTTTCAGCAACTTTAATTCGCGCTTTAATTCAGCCTCTAATTCTTGCTCTGTTGGCAAATGAAGCTGATATTTACTCGCAAAAATTTGTTTCGCTTTATCGCCTAAAAGATAATTTGCCATGCCATCGCTTTTTTTTGTACAAAGCACCAATCCAATCGTTGGATTATCGCCTTCCGTTAAACATTCTCTGTCATAGTAATTCACATACAACAGCATTTGCCCCAGATCCGCATGCGTAAGCTCATTCATTTTTATATCAATAATAACGTGACACTTAAGAACCGTGTGGTAAAAAATAAGATCAGTATAATAATGCTTACCATCCAGCGTTAAGCGTTTCTGTCTCGCTATAAAAGCAAAACCTCTGCCAAGCTCCAACAAAAAGTGCTGTAAATTATTTATTAACGCTTCTTCGAGCTTTGTTTCTGTTAATTGGTGCGCTTCTGGAATATTCAAAAATTCGAGTATAAATGGGTCTTTTATAGCATCTTCCGGCTTAACAATTTCTTGACCTTGATAAACCAATTTCAGCAGCCCCGCCTTATCCTTACTTTTTGCCAATCGATCAAACAACAGGGTGTTGATTTGTCGCTCTAATTCGCGCACTGACCAACGATTTTTGACGGCTTCTATTTCATAAAACTGCCTTGCTTCTGGCCTTGTAATACGCATTAATGCTCTGTAGTGTGTCCAAGACAGATTGGGGTGAAATGCGGGGATATCCAATTTCCGACGCACTGCGTCGGATTTCTTATTGAGTGACGCAGAGTAAACCAAGTAGAATTTTCGAGCATGTTCCAAGGTGTCTATTCCAAACCCTCGACCAAATTCTTGATTCAATTTCACGGAAATTGTTTTTAGCAATGCTTTGCCGTACCCCGCTCTCTTAGCGCCAGCTTGCTCTTCTTCAACAATATAACTACCGATATGCCAATAGGCTTTCACCATAGTGGTATCAACTGCGCGCAGAACGGTCATTCTTGCTTTGCGAATAACGACAGCAATACGCTCATACAATCCATTTGCAACATCATTAGGCTGTTTAATTTTAGTTAATGACTTCTTTTGAGGCAGCTTCTTCTTCATATTTTCCATCCAATTTCTCACACCAGTGATGCAAGTTTTAGGTTTATCACAGCGACCAATGTCGCGAATTATACCGCGTGCTCTAATGCAATTACATTCGCGTTCGTCACTAAATTTTCGATATATCGCCCCCACTGATTTAACGCATCACGTCGCTCAGGCAACATTTCATTTTTATTGTAGGTATCCATAATCTTCGGCATCTTGTGGCCTAAGCATTTCTCAATCACTACAGGATCGATACGAAGTGTTTCACCTAATTTCGTGGCAAATGTGCGTCTTAAATCATGGGCACGCCATTGCGCTATACCAACACGCGCTTGTATGCGGCTAATCGCCCTTGCTAATGCGTTTTCAGATAAATGCGTATCTTTATCAAATCCACAAATCACATAATTAGATTTAATAGATCTTTTTAATTCGACTAGCAATGCTTTTACCTGCGGCGACAAATGTACTTTATGAATAGCTGCGCCCTTGCAGTGCTCAGCGGGCACAATCCACAGCGACTCATCAAAATTAAATTCATCCCAGGTTGCTAGCCGAAGCTCTGATGTCCTAACGCCTGTGAGCAACATAATTTTAATTGCGATTCGTACTTGCAGTGTCATATGACTTTCGTCAGCATCAAGAAACAACCATATTGTTTTTATTTCTTCCATGCTGAGCACACGATCACGCGCATTTTCTATGCCACCAATATCACGCGAACGAATGTCACTTGCAGGATTGTGTTTTAAGCTTCCACGACTCTTACCATAACGAAAAGCTTGCTTGATTGTGCTGAGCACCCTATTCGCATGAATACGTGCGCCACGGGCAACAATCTTATCGAGCGCCGCCACAATATCTTTTGTTTCAATTTCATCTAAGGCGAAATGCCCTAATGTCGGAATAATATCGGCATCAATTTGCTGTTTAATTTTATAGGGCTTCTTATGATTCTTTTCCGCGTAACCTGAGTACCACTGCAATACTAATTTTGCGACCGTCTCTTTTCCTTCAGCCAATTTTTGTTCTTGCGCCTTTTTTTCTTGTGCTTCACGCTCTTGCTGTTCGATCACTTCTTTTGGGTTCAAACCATTTTTACGCAAGGCATTGAGGTCAATATAGCGTTTGTTAGCATTAGCCAAGCTCATGTCTGGATAATACCCCAGCGTTAGCTTGTATGTTGTCCCAAGGATTTTGTAACGATAGATCCAAGCCTTCACGCCTGTAGTAGCAACACGAATCCCAAAACCACCGCCTTCATATTCCTCGTATCGCGCTTCTTTCTTTTTTAATCCTTTGATGTGGGTATCGGTGAATTTAGGCATTAATCGTTCTCCCTGAACTGAAAGTGGTGAAAGTGACGCTCCAGAAACAATTTATTTTTACGCAAATTGCTGGGTACACCTTTGGGTACACTTTTGGGTACACTTTTGGGTACACTTAATCGCGTTCTTATTTGATATCAAGTGATACTAAGTGAGAGATACTATTTGCAAAAACACTGTATTTCAAGCATAAAGTGCGTTTTCTTTGAAATGATTTGATACTGTTTGAAATCGAAATAAAAGAGATTTGTAATCAGCGGGTCGAGGGTTCAAATCCTTTCGCCAGCTTCTTAATGCATTGTTTTATAAAGAATTTATTGTGTCTCGCTTTTTAAATAACTTTTCAGTGTAGCCAATTTGTCACCACAAAAATCAGCTGGTCGCCTCAAACTGCAAATTATTTGTGGGATTATTTCGCACTAATGCCCTCAATATACAATCTAAAATGTCATTGAGGCGCATACCAATATCTTCCGCCAAAAACCGCAAAACCATGTAACCATTTTCTTGCAGTAAGACATCTTTACGCCGATCAGATCGATAGGCATTCATATCAGAAAAATGCTGTTCTCCATCAATTTCAATTGCAACGTGAGCATCCATACATAACAAATCAATTTCCATATGACCTGATCCGCCGAATGGAATGGGTAGTGCAACATTCAATTGAAAACGTCCTCGCGTTTCGGGCAAGCTTTCCAGTCGGCGATATAAAAAAGCTTCCGAAGCACTACGCGCACGAGCAATGCCTGTTTTATTATCAATTGAAACTCTTGTGAATAAATGTGCTAATTGTTCATCCACACCATCACGAATTAATCGCTTAACACTGCCTGCATAATCTGCTTTCCATATTGGATCAACAGGCAATGGCACATTAGCAGGCCAACCAGCTGATGCGCTTGCTGGTAATAAAATTTTATATCCCACTGCTTCGTAAGCCTTGCAACGACGATTAAACATCCGCTCTAACATTGGCACCGTTAAATCCGCATAATCGTAAACTTGAACTTCTTTTTTTAGATCATGCAGACGATGCAGCCTTCCCACATATTGTGCGATCGTTCCTTTCCATGAGATAGGTAATGTTAAAAATAATGTATCCAAACGCGCATCATCAAAGCCTTCACCAATAAATTTGCCCGTAGCAATCAACACGCGTCCTTCAGGTTCTGGAACAGTTTTTAAATATTCAATGGCTTCTTGAATTGCTTTTTGTTTCATACCGCCACGCAATAAAATCACATGTTGAATTTTTTCTTTGAGTTTTTCATATAAATAATCTAAATGTTCGTTGCGTTCTGTTAATACGATTGGTGAACGACGATTTTGCACCGAAAAAATAATATCATCGCAAATTAATTGATTGCGATTTATGTCCATTATTAATTCACTGTAAAGATCCTGAAATTGGATTCGTAAATCAATGTTGGCAGTTTTTATAGGACAAAATGAAGTAGAACGCACTAAAACAAGATGCTCAAATGGATGAGTTCTTGCTTGTTCTTTTGCGTTTGTACGATAACGTATTGGACCACAACGCATCATGATAATAGGATGACGACCGTCTTTTCGTGCAACAGTTGCCGATAATCCAGTAATAAATCTTGCCTTAGTCTGACGAATCACATTCTCAAAACTGTTCGCTGGCAAATGATGGCATTCATCCACAATCACGTGACCATATTGCACAATACAATCATCAACAACGTCTTTGCGAATTAGACTTTGCATAATCGCGACATCAATTAATCCAGTTGGTTTTCGTTTTCCACCACCAATTTTTCCGATTGATTTTTTTGGAATATCAAGAAAAGCAGATAATCGTTCAATCCATTGATCCTGTAATTGTTTGCGATGGACAATAATTAAGGTATTCACTTGTCGTTTTGCAATCAGCCATGCAGCAACCACTGTTTTTCCAAATGCGGTTGTTGCCGATAAAACGCCGATATCAAACTCCAGCATTGCTTGTGCTGCCTTTTCTTGTTCGGGGCGTAACTGACCACAAAATTGGGTTACCACCGGTTCACCATTGAATAACTCATTACGAATTTTTATTTTAACTTTTAAATCTGAAAATAATTTTTTTATCTCATCCAGACAACCGCGAGGCAAACCAATATGATCGGTATAATCATGCGCGCAACCAATAATACGTGGTTTATCATAGACAGGTAACCGCATTGCTTGTGCTTTATAAAACTCAGGATTTTGTAAAGCCGCCAATCGAATGAGCCTATTTTTTAATGGCGCAGGTAAATTATTTTTCTCGATGTAAATTTCATTACCAAGAATTAATTCCATTTTTTTCGGGCAATTTTCAATGCTGGAAATAGTTTCTCGTTTTGGTGGTGATTTATTCCAAGGTGTTAAATTATCTTCTTCTGAAATATCAAGGCGAACACCAACAACGCGACCTCTGGCTTCTGCTTGCGAAACAATTTCTTCAATTTGAGATAGATTAATTTTGCATAAATTGGCAAGAAAATCCCATTGATCTTCAATCGGATTTAAACTCTCATCGATAAAAACGCTATTATTTAAATTCCGCGCATTTTTTTGCAATGGGAGGGCAATTAAATTACCAAAACCGCCTTTAGGTAATGTATCTTGGTTGGGGAAAAATCGATCATAAGAATCTAAACCTATATCAGGATTTTTTTCCATTGTTTCAGTCAGAATATATGCACCTAATCGCCTTGCCAAACCTGCGGGAACCGCTTCTGAAAAAAATAACCACACGTGCGCACCTTTTCCAGAACGTGAACGTTCTAATGCAGCGTGTAAATTCAGTTGATAACAAGTTCTTAAAAAGGCAACTGCATCAATTTGCCAAGTTGATTTATCAAAATCTGCTACTAGAAAAAAACATGTTTCATCAAGCAGCATAGGATAAATACCCATGACAAAATCACGTCCGCGATCATCAACTCCCGGAAGATGCCAACGAATAACTTCATCAGTGATTGCTAAAAATCGACGGTTAGGGCAATCAAAACATTTTATTTTAGGTTTAGCGCAAACGCCCGGCACCCACTCATTTCCGCAAGCAGGCGCATAGCCAGATTTTTTTGTTCGATAGTTTTCAAATCGACGAGGATAGACATCATCGCGACCTTTGAAAAAAGAGCGGAATAAGGCGATTTTATCGGTGGACGACAAGGGTGTGTTTGTCATTCATCAGATCTCTATTACTTCTTGTATCTTTGGCCGATAATATTCTGCGCTACCCGCCTTCACCATTAAATTATTTAATGGTGAATAAGATGCGTTTCCATGCGTATGCCCACACAAAACTAAAAACTGAATATTCATATTTTGATGCGCAATTTCCAACAAAACATCACCCGTTGCTTTCGAACCAAAAAATGGCAACCAATCATCACCACTGATTTTTCCTTGATAGAGGCAAGCTTCTTTGAATGGGGGTACATGCGTTAGGATAATAATTTTTCCAGGTTTCTGCAAAATCGCTTTTAATAAATCTGATTTCAATTTTTTTGCATCAATATCAGCTAATGATTGCATTTTTTGTAATAATTTATTTTTTCCCAGCATTTTTTGCTGAAATAATTCAGCAATTAATCGACTGTCATTCAGTACCACTCGACTATTTTGGTAATCCCCCAATCGACCATCCGCCCAACCATCTTGTCCCAGCAGAATCGTATTTTCATTAAGCATTTGAATACCGGATATATTAAGCCAATACAACCCAGAATGGATTTTAGTAAGCCGTGTAATATCTTTAATGACATTCGCAACACTTGAAAAATAATAATCATGATTGCCCAGTACAAAATAAATAGGCTTTTGTATTGCATCAGCCATTTCTGTTAATAAATCAACAATACTACTTCCCTCCGCAATGTCACCACTAATTAATAATGCGTCACATTTTTTGCGCGTGATCTTTTGATAGAACCGCATGCGTTCATCTTGATCTAAAAAATTGACATGGATGTCAGTAAGCCAGGCAAGTTTCATAATGTGCTATCCCTGGAGAATCTGTTCCAATCGCCGCATAACCACACTCACTCGCTGCATAACAACAGAAAGCGGACCATCATTAAGATGTCCAGGCAAAACCCTTTCAAATTGATCATTATTTCTAATTATTTCAAATTCCTGTTGCAGTTGCACAACCACCGACATACACAACATCTTGGTTTAATTCACCCAGCTTTCTTGCCACAATTTCAAGCATAGCCAAATTGGATGACGCCCTAAATAACTTTTGCATCTAATTTTTCTCTTAATAATTGTATGGCAATGTTTTTTTCACGCGCTTTTCCAATGCGCATGGTATCAAGTAATACCAATAATTCATAAAACAAGGTGTCCGGGTGCTGGATCAGCGATGAAGGTACTGAGCGATATAGTGGCTTCAGTGAAATCCCCCTTGCACTACCTTCTGCATGTGGCCAAACCGGAACGGGATCGGCTCCCAACACAATCAGTTTTTTAAATAATGGCGCTGCATAAGCTGTTGGGATGCCGCGTGTATATACGCCAAGTTGCGCTGGAAAAAAGTATTTAACTGCAAATATCAAGCATTCAAGGCAAGCTTCTTTGACCGGCAAAAATACGATTTTATGCGTATCGTTATCGCATGTCGGCGCTAATAACCCCGAAAGCATCAACCGCTTTATACCGGCATTAATTTCAGAAGGGCTCATACATAAAAGCAGTGCGAGTTTGTTTTGCGATAAAGAATCATTTTTTCTGTCGCTAGCAGAAAGCTTCGCGACTGATATGATCTTTAACAAAATCACAATATCCTGCGGTTTTAGCATGCCTCACTCCAATTGATATTAACAGGTAGTATTGTATCGCAAGTATTTTTTATTCGCAATTCGCGAATTGCGAATTGCGAATACATGTTGCTTCACAATATCCGCATTGAGATTTTGAATTTGCCCCGAATAAAATAAGGAATTAGCAGTGTAGCCAAAACGTCAGCAACTCATACCGTGCTGCATGTGCTCTAGGCCGTTCTAGGCAGTGTTTCGCTGTTATGTGCATCGCAAGTGTTTGATTAATAATACGTTACAATCAATCGATTTGATTTGTAATCAGCGGGTCGAGGGTTCAAATCCTTTCGCCAGCTTCTTGTTTAGATTCAAGTAGTTAGATCCGATTTTCAAGCTGTATTTCTCGCTGTTTTTTTCTGAAAAAAATCATTTGGGTACACTTAATTTTATTTGATCAAAAAAATAAGCAATATGTTTGATTTGAAATTACTCAACAGAAAGACCGCGAATAGCTGGGAATAACTCGCTCACTTCAACTTTGAGCGCTTTTGCAATGCGCAGGTTTATTTCCACCCCCTATCACTCTGTGGTAGGGTACAAGGCCTCTTCGGGGGCCTTTGTTTTTTATATGGATTTTTTTCGTTGAAGCAGCTGTTTCCATTTTGGAAACAACTACCATGAAATATTCTAAAATACTTGTTATCACAAATATTTTTGTACAATTTTGCAAAAACCCGAATATCAATCCTAAGTGATCATGTTAAAATCTTTTTTACGCCCTCAATACTGCGATAATCCATATCAATTTGTGACAAGGAACATCACATGACAAAATTAGCCTCGTCTACTGTTATCTACCAGTCCAAAAATGGCGCCCTAGAATTACAAGCTGACACGCAACGCGACACTATTTGGGCAAATCTGATGCAAATATCTGCACTTTTTGCTACCGATAAATCCGGTATTTCTCGACATATACGCAATATTTACACATCCAAAGAACTTCCTAAGAAAGGAACTGTTGCGAATTTTGCAACAGTTCAAAAGGAGGGAAACCGAGAAATTCGACGTGATGTTGAGCATTACAGCTTGGACATGATTTTATCTATCGGCTATCGCGTCAATTCCAAAAAAGCTACTCACTTTCGCCAATGGGCAACCAAAACCCTCAAAGAGCATATCCAAAAGGGCTACACGATTAATCGTCATCGCATCAAAACCAATTACGACGAATTTTTAAAAGCAGTCTCTAATATCAAAAGTGTTGCGAAAAATGCAACAGTTGATAACGACAGCGTCCTAGAATTGGTGACATTATTTGCTGATACATGGTTCTCACTCGATGCTTACGACAGAGATACACTGTCCATCAAAGGCTCAACCAAAAAGAAAGTGGCCTTAACAGCAGACAAACTCACGCGCGCACTGGCTAAGCTAAAACAAAACCTCATTACAAAGGGTGAAGCGACTGAATTATTTGGCGCCGAGCGCACACAGGACAGCATCGCAGGCATTGTCGGCAATGTGATGCAATCTTTCGGCGGAAGTGAGCTCTACCCTTCCATCGAAGAAAAAGCAGCTCACCTGCTTTATTTTATAATTAAAAACCACCCTTTTATCGATGGCAATAAACGTAGTGCCGCCTATGCGTTTATTTGGTTTTTGAATTACACGAAAATTTTAAATGTTTCGCGCATTACACCGCCAGCATTAACAGCATTAACGCTGCTGGTTGCTGAAAGCGCACCAAAAGATAAAAACAGATTAATTGGGCTGGTCTGTGCAATTCTAATAAAGAATTAATACGAGTGAGGCCCAAAGACTGATTTTTACGTAGCCAAAAATGGGCCACTCGCCCCCAACAAATCACAACAGCACGCTATACACTACAATCACAAAATGTCTATTTTTACAGTGTAAAGTTGTTGTATATTATTGTGACTTATTGTTATTATTTGGCTTCTGATGATTTGTAATCAGCGGGTCGAGAGTTCAAATTCTTTCGCCAGCTTCATTAAAAGCCGTTAAAAATCAAAATTCGCCAGTAACTTCTCAAAAACCCGAGGGGAATGCCACGCTAGATTCGGAAAGTCCGCTTGTTACACCCGCGGCTCGCAACAAAACATCGATTGTTTGAAAATATTTTGGGCTGCAAAGGAAAATGCCTTAAATAACGCTTTAGGAGAGATGGGGCCTAAGGAATTTCTGGCAAAAAGTGATATTGATTTAATGATGATTTCAGATATGCTTACTTACGCTGATATTTTTCCTTTGTTTGAAGTACCACAAAAACAATTGGGATATCAAATTAATTTCACTTTTTATGCAGAAGCAGATTGGATAAAAAAGCATAAAAGCAAAAATAATTTTGTGCTTAAAGCAATCCAGAAACCCAAGCCAATTTGAATGGAAAATGCATTTAAAAAATATTCAAAATCTTGTCGAAATGGCTATGTTAATTACGTGTCTTATAAGGATTTAATGCAATGAAAAACACCTACAAAATTCCAACGACTGCTATTATTCATGAATTTCTTTACAATGAAGTTATTGCTGCTAATTTGGACATAGGAATTTACTACAGTATGCGAGAATGTAGTATTCCGGTATGGCAACTATTGCTATCAGGAAAAACACTTGGCCAAATAGTCGCTATATTTTGTGAGCAATATAAATTGCCTATTACGCAAATTACGCCTCCTTTGCAGCTATTTTTGACACAATTGCTTGATGAAGCAATGTTGGTTATCAATGATAGTGATCATGAAAAAATAAATGATGAATCCGCGATTTATTGGCCAGACTACTTTAGTGCGCCTGTATTAGAAAAATATGAAGAAATGAAGGATCTTTTGATGATTGATCCTGTTCATGAAGTCGATGAGCAAGGATGGCCCGCTAAGTTGGTCTTATAGGGATATTTTTTGTGAATGCGCAGCTGCAATTTCAATTGCTT
The DNA here is from genome assembly GCA_030680235.1 of Coxiellaceae bacterium. Taxonomy (GTDB): domain Bacteria; phylum Pseudomonadota; class Gammaproteobacteria; order Coxiellales; family Coxiellaceae; genus 2-02-FULL-42-43. The sequence goes on along the minus strand of JAUXWQ010000054.1, from coordinate 23,810 downwards.
GATGATCAATGGTCGTTGTTTCCCAATATCTCGCATTATTATTTTAAACTGGGTGCTTATCGTGTTTGTTTGTCTTTCGCAGACACAACATTACCTGAAAAAATAGTGCGTGCATTTGATCACCTTAAAATCGATGCGATTGACACCCCAGATTTGACCATCTGTTTGTGGGATGTAACGGAGACTGCTTGCAAGTTGCCAAATTTAAATTGGGCGTTAATTTGCAGTTATGGATACGCTGGCTATTTAGAAAGGGGGGTTTACTTTCATTATTTTGAAGAAATAATGGCTTTGAGTGTATTGAGTAACGCAAAAAATAAAGCTTTTTATATTGTTCGAGATAGTCAGCAATTACCATGGTGGGTGAGTGGATCGCCGTTACAGGTTATTTTACATCTGTGGTTGTCAGCGCGTGACTTAAAGCTGACACATACGGCTGCTATTGGTAATGAACGCGCTGCTGTTTTACTAACGGGAAAAGGTGGGAGTGGCAAGAGCACTACGGTATTATCCTGTATGCGAGCAGGTTTGAGTTATTTAGGAGAAGATTATTGTATTTTAGAATGCGACAATTATCCCACTGTTTATAGCATCTATCAGTCAGCAAAATGGGAATCTAACACACGAAAATTATTTCCAGACTATGAAAGTCACATCAAAAATCCTCTAGAGGCAATCACTGAGAAGGCTCTAGTCTATTATCAAGATTTTTTTTCTGCTCAAATTAAATTGGCAATGCCTATTTCTGGCATTATTGCTTTGTCTGTAGGAGATGCTGAAGCTCCTTTTCTTAAAAAACAAGAAAGACATTTGGCGCTTAAAAATTTGATGATGAGCACTGTTAAGCAGTTGCCTTTGGCGCATCACAATACAATCCCTATTTTGATGAATATTGTTTCAAAAACAGCTTGTTATGAATTGATATTGGGCAAGGATGTCGATAAAAATGTCGCCTTAATAAGGTCACTCCTATGAAAATCCTAATTTGGGTGACACGTTATTTTCCTTATATTGGCGGAATTGAAACAGTAGTGCATTCTTTGGTTCAAGCGCTTTGTTCGATGAAACAAGATGTGTTAGTTATTTCTCAAAATGTTGAATCTGATGATACTCAAGTAATCTGTATCGATGGTGTTATTGTCCATCTTATCCCGTATTTTTTTGCAATACAAAAATATGACCTAAAAAAAATCAATAAAAATCTAGAGGAGACGCATAAAATTATCGAGGCATTTTCTCCAGATATTATTAATATTCATGGGTTTTATGAACACCTTGCTTTTTATCAAGTACGAATTTTGGAAAAAAAACAATATCCTATTGTTATAACCTTGCACGGCTTACTTGAACAGAAAAGCTATCAATCTACCGCTTGTTTTAAATTATGGGCTATGGCAAAGAATATCAATACGGTTTCAAAAGCGCTGATAGAGGAATTAAATCAAAAAAATATTACTCATAAGAACACAATACGCGTTATTTATAATGGAATTTTTTTAGCACCCTCTGTTAATGTTCTTATAGAAAACACATTCAATATACTGGCTATCGGAAGATTGTCTCAAGAAAAAGGATTTGAATTTCTTTTTTATGCAGTTAAAGCATTACTTAAAAAATACCCAAAAATAAAATTAACATTGCTGGGTGATGGTGATCAAATGAATCCTTTGTTGCTATTAAAAAATACATTGCAATTAAATGAGGCCATCACCATGACTGGATTTCTTCAAAATAATCAAATTGCACACTATATTGATGCTGCAGCACTCATAGTCATGCCCTCGTCTTATGAGTCATTTGGTTTGGTAGCAGTAGAGGCCGCAAATCGTTTTAAGCCAGTGATTGCAAGTAACGTCGGTGGTTTAAAAGAAGTGATAGCGCATGAAGAGACAGGGATTTTGGTAAAGCCAAGTGATGCTAATGCTCTTGCAAACGCAATTGATTATTTGTTATCTGATCGAGAGAAAATGCAGCGCATGGGAATTGCTGCAAAAAAGCGCGCACAAGATTTATTTTCACTTGAAAAAATGACGCAAGCATATTTAGCATTGTACCATGAGGCCCTACAATGAAAATACTATTGTGGGCTTTACAATATTTACCTTCGATTGGCGGTATTGAGATTATTACGCATGCATTGGCAAAACAATTGCAGTCAATGGATCATGAGGTATTGGTTATTTCAAATTCCAATTTAAAGCCAGCTGAAGCTGTCATGTATGATGGAGTAAGGGTAGTTACTTTTCCTTTTACTAAGGCATTACTTGATTTTAATTTAAAACACATTAAAGAAATTTTGGAAGCTATCCATCAACTAATGGATGGTTATGCGCCTGATATATTGCATATTCATGGTTGGATAGAATGTAATGCTTATTTTCAGGTGCGTATTTTAGAAAAAAAGAAAATACCCCTGATTTTGACACTCCACTGTTTTCGCACAATTCCTAATTATCGCACTGTGCAATGTTTAAGACTGTGGGCTATGGCTAGTAGCGTTACTACGGTTTGTCATTCGATGGTAAAAGAAGCAGAATCTTATGGGTATTTACCTTATAAAAAAGTGCGCTGTATTTACAATGGGTTGGCAATGCTCAAAGCACCTATTAAAAAACGCTCTATTTGCTTTAAAAAAAATATTTTAGCATTGGGTCGTTTGGCAGATGATAAGGGATTTGATATTGCATTTTACGCTATTCAATTATTGCTTGAAAAGCATCCTGATGTAAGATTGACATTAGTTGGTGGTGGTCTTGAATTTAATGCCTTAATGGCCCTTCGAAACCAGTTGAACTTACAGAATTATATTGAAATGACAAATTATGTTGCACCCGGCGATGCAATTTATGCACATATAGACGCAGCTTCTATTATTTTGCTGCCTTCCACCTATGATGTTTTTCCATTGGTGGCGATAGAAACAGCGATGCGTGGTCGACCGATCATTGCAAGTAGGGTTGGTGGGTTGCCGGAAATGGTTGTTGATGGTGAAACGGGATTATTGGTTGCGCCTAAAAATCCCCAGGCATTGGCAGAGGCTATTGATCAACTATTAAGTGATCCAAAAAAAATGCATGAGATGGGCGTGAATGCTAAAAAAAGAGCGCGTCAATTCTTTACGGCGGAAAAAATGACTGAGCAATATGTATCACTCTATCAAGCACTATTAGGGGCTTAAAATGGCACAGCCTTTTGTGAGTATTATTATTCCTGTTTATAACGGTGAAAAATATTTGTCAGATGCCATTCAAAGTATTTTGGCACAAACGTATAAAAATTATGAAATATGGGTAATTGATAATGCCTCTATTGATCGTAGCGCCGAGATCGCGAACTCTTTTTCGGTTGTTCATTATCTTTATGAAGCAAAAGCGGATATCAATATTGCAAGAAACAAGGGTATTTCTTGCGCACGTGGTGATTATATTGCATTTTTAGATCAAGATGATATCTGGGAGCCCAATAAATTGGCGCTTCAAGTCCATTGCTTGAATGAATTTAAAGATTATGTCGGCGTGATTGGATTGACGCGATTTTTCTTGGAAAGCGGATGTGTTAAGCCGCATTGGTTGAAGCAAAGTTTTTTAGAAAAACCTCAAAACGCCTATTTTCCAAGTGTTATTTTAATTAGAAAAACTGTATTTGATGTGGTTGGTTTATTTGACACACAATTTCGATTGGCAGCAGATGTTGATTGGTTTTTTAAAATAAAACAGGAAGGCATGGTAATTGCTGAACTTCCTGAGGTGTTATTGAATCGTCGGATTCACGGGGAAAATGCTTCTGGTAATGTTGGCGCAACGCAGCATGAGCTTTTGTTGATAGCAAAAAAATCTTTAAAAAATAGAAGAAAAGTAAATGGCTACGAATAAAAAAATTAGCATTGTTATTACTGTATGGAATGGTGAAAATTATTTGTCAGAAGCCATTGAAAGCGTCATTAATCAAACCTACGATAATATAGAAATTATTGTGGTAAATGATGGCTCAACAGATAATACACCCAACATTATTCAAAAATATTCTGACAAGATCATTTCTTTTTCTCAAGAAAATAAAGGTTTGGGTGCTGCGCGAAATGCGGGTGCTCAGCTTGCAAAAGGTGAGTATATTGCTTTTTTAGATCATGATGATTTCTTTGAAAGAGATAAATTATCAGTACAAATGCATGCAATGGCTACGCAACACAATGACCCACTTATTTTTATGCATTTAAAACAATTTATTTGCAATAAATTAACGCCTGTAGAAGCGAGTAAAGTGATGGTTAATGAATCTGTCTTACCTGGAAAAATTGCAGGTACTTTACTGCTTAGCAAAAAGCGTTTTCTTGAAATTGGATTATTTGAAGAAAAAAAACAACTGGGTGAGTTTTTAGAATGGTATTTAAGAGCGGTTTTAAAAAACATTCCAGTATTGTTGTTAAATAACTTAGGGCTATATCGTCGTATTCACAATACGAATATGGGGCGTCAATACCAACATGCTAGAGTGGATTATTTGAGGATTTTAAAAGCAGACTTGGACGCTAAAAGAAGCGTAGGAAAGCATTTATGCAATTTTAATCCATGGCCATGTAACACCAGCAAGAACACATACTATCCTGATGATGATCAATAGTCGTTACATAACGCCCTACTTTTTATTTTTTGGTGACTCAGCAAGTAGCATACAAAATCTAAATGCAAACAGACCCTAATCTTCCTGAATGCCAATATAAATATCTACAATGGCATTATTAGGATCCAAAGCTCTATCATCATATACTTCAAAGTCAGCAATATAATTTCTTTTTCCGCCCAACTGTTTCGCATCCATTGCCCAAATGGCTTGCCACGTTTGAATGATATTGTCTGGCATTTTTCCAGCATCCGTTGTGAATTTTTGAAACTTCCCTGCTGGAATGGTAAGAATCTGAAAATCTGATTGTGGTGCGTCTGATAGCACAGCTTCCCCAACAAAAAAAGTATAATCCCCATGCTCATTGCTTTCATAATCTGTATAAGCAGTGTAAGTTAAGCCGGAATTAGCACGATTTAAAATACGTTTTGCAATTTGCTCATTCCAATATTGCTGTACCAATGGTCCAATTTTTCCCGTTGATGGATTCATTTCATTTTTGTTATTGGTACGCACTGTTAATCCAGCGAATATCATTTTATTACAGTGGGTTTTTTCATGTTTCATCACGACCTCGCATGTTTTTCTATAAAATAACTCTAAACTTGGTACGATTTGTTTTTACTTCCATTTGATATTGCAACCTATACTGGGCTTTTGTTTCGGGTTAACAGGTCGATTAGAAAGAAGAAGCTATCGACGCGACGGAATATGGTTGTCAATATTCTGTGCGCGATAATAAACACCCTGTTTATTTCGTGCGCCTAAATAAGACTCGGCTGGCATGGCATTTTTTTTCCTTTATTTGTTCCAAGGCATTTTCGCCATGACTATGGCTAATCGACAAGTGCCTGTAATGCCTGCAAACAGCAATCCTGCACCAAAAAATGCTGATAGTAATAAAAATGCAGGGGCTACAAAATACCCTAGAATTAAGCCTAAAATAATACCACCACCGATTGTCACTTGAACTTGGCGATCAATTGAGAATGGTGCTTTACCTTGTTTTAGTACTTTAAAACCCGCAGATTCCCATGCAACGATGCCACCTTCCATATTGTAAACATCCAATCCAGGATTTTTCGTCTGTAATTTTTCACCGGCAGTCCTTCCACGCGGACCCAGTTTGCAGTGCACAATGATTTTTTTATTCGTCATGTCCGGAATTCTATGTTCTTCAAGCTCACCCAGTGGAATTAACTGCGCTTCTGATATATGCACCGCATGATATTCTTCTGGCTGACGCACATCAATAAGGAGCGCTTCATTTTTATCAAGCCATTCTTTTGCTGTTTTTACATCAATTGATTTCATATTATTTTCCTTTTTTTAAACACAACACCAATGCCAGCCGAGCCTTGTGAGCCTTATTTAGTAAGTTTATATGTAACTATTCAGCAAGTATAATGTAAAATCTACATCAGCATACCTTGCATTGTGTGGTCAACGATTAGGGCACTTTACAAGTATATTCATGAAGAAATTATTGATACATTAACGTCCTGCGCCACCAAGACTGTAGACATTGCGCGATATTATTAAAAAGGGAGTTCTGTCTTTATGAAGCGAAATAGAGAAGAAACGGGTACAACTGTCGATACAATACCCCCTCAGCATAATATTAACGACACACCGCGTTTTTTTAAACACCAACACTAACATCATCACCGCTAGATAAATTGTTAGACTTAACGCTGTTGAAAATATAGATGAAATTAAGTGCATTCTAAATGCTTGCGACCCTAAAGAATTACCTGACCTATTTAAGCAGTTCAGGAACAGCTGACATTAGACATCTAGCGCGTCTCAATATTAAACGCACTGGCACGCCACTACAAATGGCATTGTACAGTCAGGATGAAGATATCATTGCTTATTTTAAAACCGTAATGGATCCTACGGAATTTGAACGTCAATCAAAAGAAGTGTTTAGCAAAGCGTTACCACTTAATAAGCAGACTGAATTAGCTGCTAATAATGCACCTGCATTAACCAACCCAACCGAAGATACAACATTTGATCCAGATGAATTATGTGTAATAAAAATGACATAGCGGGAGGGGGAAGCGTCAGATTAGATCGGAACTAATGCAAACTCAAGTTTTACAGATAAATGCAAATTTTGAGCTATCCTGATAAATGCTCACGCTAACAACGACCATCTAAAAAAATAGGGGAAATTACGGCTTACAGCTACATATTTTTGATCCACCTTTATTTTCCCCATGGGTCCGGAGTACTAAAGCAACCCTTATCACTGTCCCAACCACTGTGACCAACAGAACTTTCTCTGTACTCGCGCTCGTTCACCGTAACATTTCTTTGATCACCGCTCTGATCAACACACGTATAACCTAACCGATCATCGCCATGCCATGATAAATGACATTTTTCAATCGCACCTTCAGAATTTGAATACACGCGATTGGCATCATTTCCTGTGCCACTCAATGTATATTCACCACCACCACAATGCTCATAACGCGTATAATGATCTCCAGCGCTATCTGATCTCGTAAAAAAACTATTTCCATTTTGATTGCTGCCATTGCCTATGCTGCCTCTTCCATTCGAATTATGCCCAGCAGAATTTTTACCGCGTGATTCACCTGATCCACCACCCCACATATCCGAACCACCACGCGCACCCCAATTTCCAGCGCGTTCACCGAGATGGTCATGATCGTCATTACCTTGATTCGACGAACCACGTGCACCATGAGAATAACTGTCACCACGCAAGTCAAATTGGCCATTATTGATAGCATTTCTAATGCTATTTGCAATTCTAGCGTATGCAGCGCCTTGTGCCACAGCCGCTCTCTGACCTTCACCATCATTATCAGGCGTTGTGGATCCCGATGGTATAGCCTTTAAGATCTCAGCGGCAGTGGCATTTCCTTTTTCTCGTGCGCGTTTTAAATACTCAATAGCATCAGCGTATTGAGTATTTTGTGTTCCAAAAAAATTACTAAAAAGAAGAGCGCCGATTAAGCAAAGCGCATTATGATGATTAGGGTTCAGTTCAGATGCCATGTACAAACAATCTAATGAAAAATGCTTTTCTGTCGCATCACCCTTTAGATATTGTTTCGCTAATCCATAGAATTCATCTGCAGTTGAAACACTGGGATGCGCTTCAATAATGAAACGCAGACAAGGTAAACGCCGACCAACTTTACTGAATATATACGCGTCAAATGCCTGAAGTTCTTTCGAATATTTAGGCCAATTTTCATTTTTTTTCAATTCAGGATTTTTCATCACATTTTTTATGGCCGTAAACGCTTCAGAAAATGAAGAAGCATTTGTTAATTGCGTTGGCACCAGCGTTGATTTTAATAAACCATTTGCGGTTAAAAGGCCACCTGCTTTCAAAGCACTATCAGCTTTTTTTCTTGCTTCATTAGCAATTTGATGTGCTTTTGTTAGAAGTCGCATTTTCTCTTCAAAATCTGAATATGCATGCTGCGCTGCGGCCTGTGATTTAATTAATTTTTCATTTTTTTCTTTGGCGACAGCAGTGGCAGCTTTGGAGGCAGCGATGGCAGCAGTCGCTTCAAGTTGAGCTTTAGCAAGCTCTGCTTTTTTAGCTTCTATTTTACGCTCTAATTCACGACGCTCTGCTAATGCGGCTTTAGCAGCTTCTGATTCTTTTTTCTTTATTTTCGGTGCTATTATTGCTACTTCTTTTTCATCGTATCCTTGAAAATAATCAAATTGCACTTTATCAGCACTACTTCCAAAATAAGGCAGAAATTTACTTAATACATAATCTTTTAAATGCGGGCCCGATGGCGCATAAGAACCTGATTGATTATTGATAACACAAACACCATCTTTTGTTTTTATTTCACCTGCTGCCAGCACAGTAAAATTTTTTCCTACTAAATCCCGATGAAAAATCTTCATATTTGTGTTATCTGAAATTTTTACTCTTCCATCATCCGTTATAACATAAACATAGTCTCTCGTATCGCCTGATTGTAATTTATTTATTAATGATTTTGGCTCAACCAACGCGCATTGACAACAGGGAATCTCTGGTACTCTATCTTTAAAACGTGGGAACTTTGCTATTTCTGCGTCTGTAAATTTTTTTATTACATCTTTACAGGCATCGATTGTTTTTGTTTTAATTTTTATCTCTTTATCAGTTAATACTACTGCTTTACTTTGTGCTGTGTGATTTCTTCTTAGAGTTTCAATCTCGTTGCTACTATAAAATCGCTGTATTTCATTATCCAAAAATTGAGTAATGTTTTGGTTATTTAGAAATAATTCATGATCTGATTGAGTAAGCTTGTCATCACTAGCCCGATGTTTCAGGTGTAAGTAGTCACTAATACTCATTGCTTTTCTAAAAGCAACTTCATTTGCCATTATTCTGCGAGTTAATGATTGCGGTATTTTTAATATATCGCGATCAGTAATATTTTTTGGTAATGAATCGAACAATATTTTTTCTGGGAATGCTACAGATCGCTCAGTAAATTTTTGAAATGTACTAAGACCAGAAATAAATGTATCAAGGCCTACCTGTTCAATTATTTGATGCGCTTGTCCTATATGCACCGCTATTTCATGTATTTTGCGCAATCGAAATTGAATTGGACAAAGGCGTAATTTTTGATCGATTGTCATTTCAAAAACAAGTCTGTTTTTATTTTTGTAGCGAATACGCCAGTTTGCTGCCGATCCATTCTCTATGGTATTCACAAGTGATTTAACATTTTTATTGTTGTAATACATATCACACAATAGCTGCTTCGTTGAATCTGAATAATTTCTGATAATGTCATCAAAATAAGCATCAATTTTTACGCAAACTGTTTCTTCAGCCTCATAAGAATATATAGTTGGTACGATACTAGGCAGTGGGACAGTCATTTTAGTATATAAATGAGTAGCATAATCTGCTTGTTTTAAAGCAGTCATTAAATTTCTCTGCTGTAAATTTTCATAAAATTGACAGATCTGGGAAACCAATTCGGATCCAAAATAGTAGCCCAATGCAGATCCAACAACACCAAAAATAGCGCCGCCCGCTAAAGAAGCAATGGGGCCAAATGGTGCAAATAAAAAAGCACCCGCTTGTGCAGCTGCACCGCCTAAAGTGATAGCGCTCGTCCATCCGCCAATGACACTAGCACCTTCTGAAAATACACGGCGATAATCACCCGATTCATGGCATTCTTGAAACGCGTAGCAAAGATTAATGCTGTCTATTGCAATACCTACTGCTGTAACACCGCGACTGACCGTGCGTAATGCATTGACGGCCTTTTGTAATGGTGCTTTATAATTTGGGTTTGCAACAAAACTTTCCTTTTGCCATTGGCCATCAGGGGATTTTTCTAAAACCCAAACACCTTTCACATCTTCTGCAGCAATTTTTTTAGGAATTGCAATTTCTTTTTCTGTGCGAATTAAATCGCATACTTTAGAATCGACGCGTCCTGATTTCACTTCGGCTTTTAATTCCTTGCAAACATCGATCCCTGTTTTTTGTTGATTAAGTACATAAATATAAGAATGCGTTCCATGACTATTATTTCGCGCATATCCAAATGAAATAGTTTTAGATCTCGATGTGGAGATATAGCCACTTTCACGAGCACCAGGGTGAGCATGCGCTAATAAATCAGGATTATTTCCGCGCGAATCAAAACCGACAGGAAAAATTGATTCAGGTACTCTCCCATCTCCTCTATACAAAGGAATGACATGAACCACCCCTTCTCTTAGCATGAATAAACTGCCTTTCAATTCAGCGGCTTCTTTATCGTGATTTAATGCAGGAATATCGGACCGTGATAACTCTCTTTCTGGATGGCTTGTTGCTGAAGTGGTTTGTCTAGACATGATTCGCCTCATTGATAAACATCAAATACATTTTATATAAAATGCCCTCCGGGCTAACTATCCATTAATTTTTCAACACCATTTCATCATTGGAATTTTTTAACAGTACGAGCAGACACATTAAAATATGCCGTAAAAAAATAAGTGCTGATACTTTTGCTAAACCTTATCAGCAGGAGTACGACTGAAAAAAGCGCTTACCATGCAATCACTTTGAAATGAATCAAAAATTGGTCAAATTTTAGTCTATCAAGGTTGAAAATGCAAATACCGGGAATATAAGCCATACCGTCAGAGTAAACGCGCTTAAAATTGCACAATTTCAATAACCTAGAATATAGTGACGTAACTTCTCAAAAACCCGGGGGAATGCCACTCTAGATTCGAAAAATCCGCTTGTTACACTCGCAGCTCGCATCATACATTGCGCATGATGCGAGCCACGAGTGTAGCGAGTGATTTATCAAATTTCTTAAGTCTCAATGGCGGTGGAGACTGGCTTTTAAACGCCAACGTTAATTTGTACGCGTTATAGCAACTAACGACTCTTCTACCAGTTTTTCATAGCGGGCCGCTGCTTCTGACCGCCCACTTTTAGAAAGTGGGGGCTGTCAAAGAAGTCGAATCCAAAGATCTTGGCCGCTCTAAGGCTTAAGCCGCGAAGGGGATACAACCCCCTCACCTAACTCATACAACGCTTCCACAAGAACCGAATTATTGCTAACCAAATCGGGATGTTCTTCTACCAAAATAGGAAGCACATTGTTGCTCCAAAAAGCATCCACAAAAAACTTTATAAGACCCCCTTCTACAGGCATCAACTCAAAAGAACGGCTTTTTTCCTTTGAAAATCCAAAGCGGCTGCAACAAGTATCTAAATCAACCTTTTTTTGTTTAAGAGCACATGATAAAACAAGCTCGCCCTTCAGTTGTTTCGCCTCTGCTATAAAAGCATCATGGTCAATTTTGCCTTCAGAAAACCGCTGAATAGCGGAAACCAAGCCATCAACGATTGTACCGATGACTTTCACCTGCTCCTCCGTTAGCTCAACACTAAAATTACTGGTGCTTTCTCTTGACATAAAAAACCTCACATTACGGCATTTTCTTTCTGTTTTTTTACTATAGCATACTCATACTGCTAGCATTTTCATCATCTCTTTTAAAAAGCGCGCCGCTTCACCCCCCGTAATAGCACGATGATCAACTGTGAGTGAAATTGGCATGGTGCGATGCAAAACAGGGCCACCCTTTTCATCCAGAACCACCTGATTCGCTAGGCGCCCTATGCCAACAATAGCCACTGTTGGCGGTAAAATAATGGGGTTTGCATAACGCCCCGCTATGGCACCAAAATTTGATAACACAATCGTCGCCCCATGCAAATCACTTTGTGGAAGCGATTTTGTCTCTGCTTGTATTTTAAAACGCTGAATCGTTTCTCGCAATAATACATCGGATAAGTTAACAGCATTTTTAATGACGGGTACAAATAAACCATGCGGCATATCTACCGCCAACCCTAGATTAATTTCAGGAAATTTTTTCACGCTCATTGTAGCGCCATTAAAATGCGCATTTAATGCAGGCTCAATTTGGCAAGCAGCAATGATTGCGCGAATAATTCGAACAGTAATATCTTGTTTTCCCTGCCATGCATGAATATCAACCTCATCAATAATCGTGACTGGCACAATGTCACGATGCGATTGCTGCATCGCCAAAGCCATTGCGTATTTAACACCAGATAATTTTTCAAAACCTTCTGGCAATGCGATTTTTTCTGCCGCTTTTTGCACATCATCAGCTGTAATGCGATCGCCGCTAAATGAAATGCTGGTTAAGTCAACGCCCAGTTTTTTAGCAAGGGCACGGACAACCGGTGTTGCTTTGATAGTCGATGAAACCGTCACTGCAGAAAAATGTGACTCAGATAAGGTCCTGTCTGATTGTTCAATTTTACCAACAACCGTGCCCGTATCTTTTTTCTCGTCACTCTCAGATATCCCTTCAAAACCAATTAAAGGCTTTCCTGTTTCAATCGTATCATCTGCATGACCAAATAATTTTTCAATCACTGCATCAAAGGGTGCTACCACATCTACCAAGGCTTTCGCCGTTTCCATTGCTACGATAGGCTGATCTTTTTTAACCGCTTCACCTTCTTTTACGTGCCATTCTCGAATAATTGCATCGGGCAGTCCTTCACCTAAATCAGGAAGCTTAAATATCTTCATGCTATGTCCATAGTGTTGAATAGTTACGTTACTTCTTTATTTCACTAACTTTTCGAAATACTCATAATTCAAAAACTCATAAAGTGCTTTACGATCCTGCATTTGATCAACAACAGATGCTTGCGTCCCTTTGTCACGAATTGTCTGGTATACCATCAATGCAGCTTGATTCATCGCACGAAAAGCACTTAGCGGATACAAAATCATTTGTACACCGGCGTTTTTTAATGCTTCAACGGTAAATAAAGGGGTTTTTCCAAATTCAGTGATGTTAGCCAAAATAGGCACATTAATTTCTTGTGATAAAATTTTATAATCTTCTAAGGTATAAAAAGCTTCTGCAAAAATCGCATCAGCACCTGCTTCAACATATTTTTGTGCGCGACGAATTGCACCGGTCAAACCTTCACTCTGCATCGCATCTGTACGTGCGATTAAATAAAAGTCTGCATTGCCTTTTCCATCAATAGCCGCTTTTATTCGTCCAACCATCTCTGCGGTTTCAACGATTTTTTTCCCATCACGATGACCACAGCGCTTTGCAAACACTTGATCTTCAATATGCGCTGCTTTCGCACCCGCTTTAATTAACTGTAGCACGGAACGTGAGACATTTAATTCATTACCCCAACCCGTATCCATATCAACCAACAGGGGTATATTTGTCACACTGGTTATGCGACGCACATCTTCACACACATTATCCAAGCTCGTCATGCCTAAATCTGGCAGTCCATAAGAAGCATTTGCACAGCCTGCACCCGACAAATAAAGTGCTTGAAAACCGCTTTTTTCAGCAAGAAGTGCGCTATAGGCATTAATAGCACCCACAATTTGCAGTGGCTTTTCTTTTGTCAAAACAGCTTGAAATGAGGTTTGCATGGTCTTTCCATTTCTTCACATTTTTTGCGCTTATCTTCAGCATTAAGGATACGCTAAGAATCCTCCCCTACGATTGTACTATCAAAAAGATAACAAGCTCAAATACGAGAAGACTATGATAACAACAAACAATAATATACCTTTAGAAGCAGCCCCAGCAGTACAAGAAAAAAAATCCGATGTGCTTGTGAAGCTTGCTGTTCTTGGTGAGCTGACAGGGATTGTAAGCGATGCATACTGGTTCGCCAACTTTCTTGATTTGGTGGTTGGGAATGATGAAGATGTTTTTGGCCTTTCCTATTATGGTATCGTTTTTGGTGCTGCACTCGCTATTGTCTCTTCAATAGGTTCTGCTTATTGCCATAAACAACTGAACAGTAGTGCGCATGAAGCATCAGACAACAATCCTGCTACCGCTAGCATTAACATTCCAAACGAACATACCCTGCTAAATACCCATCCAGTAGAGGCAAATCCACCTGCTGTAATAACAGTAGCTGCAATACAAAAAATTGCACTCATCGGCAATATGATTGCACGTGCTGCGGATATTGCGTCAGGCCCTACCTTTGTTGTCAAGCTCGCAACACACAATGCGCTACCAAAAATGACTTTTTTCCTTATTAATTTAGCTGCATTAATTTTTGGTCTTGTTTGTGGCGCTGCAGACACAAGGGTCTGCTATACAGCCCTACGTAAACAATCCGCTTTGAAACAACACCCTATCGCTAATGAAAATGAAGCGAGCAACTCCTTATTACCAAATGCGACTATTTAAATTCTCTGCAAAAAGACGCGATAAATCGCGGCGGGGTTGTTGCATAAATCCCCCCGACGCTGCACGTCGGGGGAATTTAGTCAACAACAGTATCTGCGATACCTTGTAATAATTTTTCATGTATCCCATCAAAACCTTTATTGCTCATGACAAGCACATGATCTTTTTGATGCGCCCGCTTAGAAACAGAAGCGACGATATCAGGCACTGAAACATGCACAAAAGATTTGTCTTTGACAGGCTTTAAAACAGCTTCAAGGTCCCAGCTTTTATCCTCTGGTTGCAGAATATGAATTTCATCAGCAGCAATCAATGAAGCGCCCAAGGCATCTCCATGCACACCCATTTTCATTGAGTTCGACCCCAACTGCGCAATGGCAATAATACGTGCATTTCCAACATGCTTACGTAAACCATCGATCGTTGCTGCAATAGCGGTTGGATGATGTGCAAAGTCATCATAGACGGTAACATCATTCACACAACCACGTACTTCCAAACGTCTTTTGACATTGCCAAATGTTGCAAATGCTTCTGTAATTACTTCCATTGAAATACCAATGGCATCTGCCGCTGCAATTGCTGCTAATGCATTTTGAATATTATGATTGCCAACCAAAGACCATCGAATTTCACCGCGTTTTTCGGTACCAAAATGGCATTCAAACTCACTACCATCTTGTTTGATTAATGTTGCGTGCCAACCATGATCATCACCCGTCACAATTTGTTTAGCCCAACAACCGCGAGAAATAACATCAGGAATATTCTTATCTGACTTAGGATAAATGACTGAGCCATTCGTAGGAACTGTTCGCAATAAAATTTGAAACTGTTTTTTAATCGCTTCTAAATCTGGAAAAATATCTGCATGATCATATTCAATGTTATTCACAATTAATGTATTTGGACGATAATGCAAAAACTTCGAACGCTTATCGTAAAATACGGTGTCGTATTCATCCGCTTCAATGACAAAATATTTCCCAGCACCTAAACGACTGGTGCCTTCAAAGTTGTTTGGCACACCACCAATTAAGAACCCAGGATTTAATGTTGCTGTTTCTAAGATCCACGTTAACAATGCTGTTGTTGTTGTTTTTCCATGCGTACCAGAAACCGCTAATACATGTTGATGACGCAGAACATGATCGCCCATCCACTGCGCACCGGATATGTAATTTATATTGTTATTTAAAACATAATCAACCGATGGATTTGTCCTAGCAATCGTATTACCAATAATCACCAAATCGACATCTTTATCGATCGTTGAAGGTTCAAAGCCTAAACGAATTTCAACGCCTGCGTTAATCAATGCATCAGACATTGGTGGATAAATATTTAAATCTGAGCCAGTTACACTATGACCTAATTCACGCGCAATGAGTGCAACGCCGCCCATAAATGTACCGCAAATACCGATGATATGAATTTTACTCATGCGCGTCTCTCAGCGTAAGGAGCTGTGCAAGAATAACTTGGCTTTTTTAGCGCACAGTGTGATGCTAAAAAGGGTAAGTTATTTTTGCACAGCTCCTAAATTAAAAATAAGTCACAATTATGGCTTAGCATTGTCTAATTGCAAAGTGCATTTAGACAATGCTACGCTTTGCGTTATTTATCCATCAATTAGGACAGCTCCTATGACAGGCAAAAATATTCTCTACGCACAATCCGGCGGCCCAACCGCAGTTATCAACGCAAGCGCCTGCGGCTTAATTGAAACTGCACGCAAATTAATGCCGGACGCCAAAGTATTTGCCGGGAAAAATGGCATTATTGGCGTTTTAAATGATGAATTAATTGATACCACTTTAGAGTCTAATGAACAAATTGCCTTGCTGAAACACACGCCGGCCAGCGCATTTGGCTCTTGCCGCTACAAATTAAAAAAAATTGAACAAGACGATTCTGAATACCGACAATTAATTGAGGTCTTTAAAAAGCATGACATCGGTTATTTTTTCTATAACGGTGGCGGAGATTCGCAAGACACTGCACACAAAGTTTCACAGTTGTCAGAAAAAATGGGCTACCCCATGATCTGTATTGGCATTCCCAAAACAATTGATAACGATTTACCCATCACCGACTCCTGCCCCGGTTTTGGCTCCGTTGCAAAATATGTTGCCGTTTCAACCATGGAAGCAGCCCTTGATGTCAAAAGCATGGCAGCCTCCTCCACCAAAGTATTTATTTTAGAAGTCATGGGGAGACACGCGGGATGGATTGCAGCCGCTGCAGGGTTAATTAAAAAACAAGCGGGCGATCCGCCACATCTCATTTTATTTCCTGAAATTGCCTTTAATGAAGCGGCATTTTTAGTGGAAGTCGGTGCAGCTGTCGATGAATACGGTTATTGCGTGATTGTCGCATCTGAAGGTATTCGCAATGAAAAAGGTGAATTTATTCAAAAATCTGGCATATCCGATGCTTTTGGCCATGCGCAATTGGGTGGCGTAGCGCCCACATTAGCAGAATGTATTAAAAGCAACTTAGGTTATAAATACCATTGGGCTGTCTCAGATTACTTACAACGTGCGGCCGCGCATATCGCATCAAAAACGGATGTAGAACAAGCCTATGCTTTAGGAAAAGCAGCGATTGAATTTGCGTTAAAAGGTGAGAACAGCATCATGCTCACGATTAAACGCGAATCAACAACCCCCTATCGCTGGTCAGTTGGCACAGCAAAATTGGCCGATGTTGCGAATATTGAAGCTAAAATGCCGCGCGATTTCATCTCCCAGAATGGCTTTGGCATTACAGAAAAATGTCGTGAGCACCTGTTGCCGTTGATTCAAGGGGAGTCCTATCCAGAATACAAAGACGGTTTGCCCGTATATGCTAAACTGAAGAATACATTGGTGTAGGGTCTGTTTACAATTGGCTCGTCCTACTGCAAAAAGCATTTTTTATCTCAAAGCCTGCTTTTTTCGCTACGGACGACCAAATGTAAACAGACCCTAGATTTTAGGAGCGTTGCTATGCTGAAAAAACTTTTCTTAACGACATTCATTGTGTTTTCTGTGACAACAACACTCGCAGGAACAACGCAAACCATTCCTTTTACGTCAAATAAAGACCCCATAAAGGTCGCACAAAATCAAACTTTTGATATTGTATTGCCGTCAAATGCAACGACAGGGTTTTCCTGGAAATGGAATGCGACACAATACGATCAAAATTTAGTAACGCTGGTGAGCCATAAATATGTTGCACCAACCAATACAAAAATGCTTGGCGCACCCGGTTATGAAGTATGGGAATTTAAGGCGAAAGCAGGGAATTATCGTGTTGTTCAAGTGGGCCATATTGTCATGGAATATCAACGCCCATGGGAAAAAACATTGGGTACGAAAAAAACGTTTATTGTTCATATAAGATAGATTAAGCCTTACCCTCCCCTCTCTATAATGCGAGCATGAGCGTAGCGAGTGCAGTAATTCCCCATGAACAAAAAATTTTCATCTTTTGGCGATCTTGAACGGTAATTTGTTTCGAAAATGCTCATGGACTTCATGTACACTGCGCTTTTCTCAACAAATTACCGTTCAACCTCGCCTAAAATCTGAAAATTAGCGGTTTTTCAGATAGTCGCGGGGAATCGCTGTAGCGAGTGTATTTTTGTAGAGTTTTATGCGCATCGAGATATCCTGCAAAAACACACTCGCTACGCTCATACTCGCACCAAGAAACGAGAGCACTATAATTTTGCAATCAATATAGGCGCCCCACCTTGCCCTACTGTCGCCCTCGGCGCTGCCATCAAGATTTGTGGATTGTTGGCATGCGATTTCACCAATTGAATTTTTTTTATTTCAGCATCTACCCAGCTCAAAATCCCACCCCCATGGCAACCCAATGGCTCAAGCACATGAGACAAAAGTGAGAGCAGCTTATCCAGGTCATCAAAAGAAAGCCTGACAAAAGCTTCAAATAAATTGCTGTGCCCAATACAAGACAGGTCCGAAGAATAAGAACGGTGATAATGAAGCACCTCTTTAAAATCTACCGCATTAGGTGTTGAAAAATCGATACGAACCTTACAATTAACACCGTTTTTTTTAACCCCTAATGTCACCATTGCCGACCAATGTTTTCTCTGCATGGAATAATAAGAATACATAATCAATACTCATTCTAATGGATTGCGATAATGGGTGGGTGCGAACATGCGTGAAGCGAGTGTTTTTACAGGGTTTGTGTGTATCGAGATATTCTGCAAAAACACTCGCTAACGCTCATGCTCGCACCCACTCACGCAAATGCTCGCACCAAGAATGCCAGCTATTACAGATAGTGAACAGACAGAATCTCGTAAGTTGTTTCACCTTTTGGTGATTGCACCGTAAATTCATCACCCTTGCTTTTTCCAACCATCGCACGTGCAACCGGGGACGTTACAGAAATTTTATTGTGTTTTAAATCCGCTTCATCTTCACCAACCAATTGATAAGTCACTTCTTCATCTGTATCAATATTCACAATCGT
The DNA here is from genome assembly GCA_030680235.1 of Coxiellaceae bacterium. Classification (GTDB taxonomy): domain Bacteria; phylum Pseudomonadota; class Gammaproteobacteria; order Coxiellales; family Coxiellaceae; genus 2-02-FULL-42-43. Next base: position 4,931 of record JAUXWQ010000054.1, on the reverse strand, counting down.
AACGGTTGATCCAAAAATTACTTTGCCTTCATTCTTTATTGTAGTGATATCAATAATTTGACAGCTCGATAACTTCGACTCTAAATCACGAATCCGCCCTTCAATAAAACCCTGCTTATCTTTTGCAGCATGATATTCCGCATTTTCTTTTAAATCACCATGCGCGCGCGCTTCAGAAATCGCATTAATAATCGCAGGGCGATCCACCCTTTTTAAATGCTCTAATTCGTCTTGTAGTTTTTTGTGACCTTGAACGGTCATTGGAGATAAATTCATGAAATCCTCGTCTCTACGATAAGGCCCTGTGTACAGCGCCTAAGTCCTGCAAACTGACAACTTCGCCAATTTGCTTTGTTTCAATCGCCCTGCAGACTGCGTCCGCACCAGCTAAGGTCGTAGTGTAACAAATGCCACGCTCAAGTGCACTGCGGCGAATCAAGTAAGAATCCGCAATCGCTTTTTCGCCTTCTGTCGTATTAATGACCAGTTGAATTTCCGCATTCAAGATACTATCCACAATATGTGGGCGTCCTTCTTCCACCTTGTTTAAAATAACGCAAGGAATATCATGACGATGAAATACAGCAGCTGTACCTGATGTTGAAACAATCGAAAAACCCAACTGCAATAATTTTTTTGCAATCTCAACAGCACGCGATTTATCAGCATCACGCACACTCACAAAGGCACAACCCGATTGTGGCAAGCGACTGCTTGCCGCTTTTTCTGCTTTTAAAAATGCTTGACCCAATGTTTTTGCAATACCCATCACTTCGCCGGTTGAACGCATTTCTGGCCCTAAAATAGGATCTGAACCAGGAAATTTTGCAAAAGGAAAAACGGGTTTTTTGACAGCGAAATATGCGGTGTGCGTGTCAGTGTCAGTGTGAGGAAGAAGCTCGGAAAGTGACACACCCGCCATGCATTTTGTTGCAATTCTTACTAAGGGCAACCCAGTTGCTTTTGCCAAAAATGGGACCGTGCGTGAAGCACGCGGATTGACTTCAAGTACATAAATCTCATGATTCCCGCCCACACTTTTTATCGCAAACTGCGCATTCATTAAACCCACTACATTTAAAGCCTTTGCCAATAAGGTCACCTGCTCTCGTAATGTATTTTGAATAGCTTCAGACAAACTATGCGCTGGAAAAACACAGGAAGAATCCCCAGAGTGTACGCCCGCTTGCTCAATATGTTCCATAATGCCGGCAACAAAAACATTTTTTCCATCGCAAATCGCATCAATATCAACCTCAATGGCATCATCCAAAAAATGATCGAGCAATAAGGGATTTTCAGGTGAAACATGTTGCGTTTGTGTCATATAATCCCGCAATTCACGCTCATGAAAAACAACCTTCATATCACGCCCACCCAACACATAAGAGGGACGCACAATGAGTGGATACGCGAATACTTTTGCCAAACGCAATCCTTCTTCACGCGAACGTACCGTACCATTCGCTGGCTGCTGCAAATTCAGTTTTTGTAAAATTTGTTGAAAGCGCTCACGATCTTCGGCTAAATCAATCGCATCAGGTTTTGTCCCAATAATCGGCACTCCCGCCTTTTCTAATGCACGCGCTAATTTTAAAGGGGTTTGCCCACCAAACTGCACAATCACGCCTTTGGGTTTTTCAATGGCAATAATTTCCAAAACATCTTCTAGCGTAACAGACTCAAAATAGAGGCGATCGGAAATATGGAAATCCGTTGAAACCGTTTCAGGGTTGCAATTCACCATAATGGTTTCATAACCCAGTTCACGCATTGCTAATGCAGCATGCACACAGCAATAATCAAACTCGATGCCTTGCCCAATGCGATTCGGGCCGCCCCCTAACACCATCATTTTTTCCCTGTTGCTTGGGCGTGCTTCACATTCTTCTTGATAGGTTGAATAAAAATAGGCGGTTTCCGTCGAAAACTCTGCACTGCAAGTATCAACACGCTTGTAGACAGGATGGATATTGAATGCATGACGCTGTGCACGAATTTTTTCTTCGGTTGAATTGAATAAAGTGGCGATACGATGATCGGAAAAACCTTTTTTCTTTAAATAACGAAAAAGCTGCTCATTATTGGTATAGCTGTTACGCGCTTCTTGCATCACGCGCGTCTCCACGATAATTAATTCTTCAATTTGCATCAAAAACCATAGGTCAATTTTCGTGTGCTTGTGAATTTCATCACGCGTAAATCCAAAACGAAAGGCATCACCGACATAAAATAATCGATCAGGACCTGCCATGCGCAATTCAGATTTAATTTTTTCCTTCGCTTGTTCTAAATCAAATTCATAACTTTCAGAATTTTTATCCAGAATAATTTTAGGATCTAATCCGTGCACGCCAATTTCTAAACCACGCAAGGCTTTTTGTAAGGACTCTTGAAAATTCGAGCCCATCGCCATGACTTCACCCACAGATTTCATTTGTGTTGTGAGTCGATCATTTGCTTTCGGAAATTTCTCAAAAGCAAAACGCGGAATTTTTGTAACGATATAATCGATACTGGGTTCAAACGATGCCGGTGTTTTTCCACCCGTCATTTCATTTTGCAATTCATCGAGTGTAAAACCCACTGCTAATTTCGCGGCAATTCTTGCGATTGGAAAACCCGTTGCTTTTGAAGCCAATGCCGATGAACGCGAAACACGCGGATTCATTTCAATAACAACCATGTCACCATTTGCAGGATTTACCCCAAATTGCACATTGGATCCACCTGTTTCAACGCCAATTTCACGCAGAATCGCAATCGATGCATCACGCATTGTTTGATATTCGCGATCTGTTAATGTTTGCGCTGGTGCAACTGTGATGGAATCTCCCGTATGAATGCCCATTGGATCTATATTTTCAATGGAACAGACAATAATGCAATTATCATTTTTATCGCGCACCACTTCTAATTCGTATTCTTTCCACCCAATAATAGATTCATCAATTAATAATTCGCGTGTAGGTGATAACTCTAAGCCGCGCTGACAAATATCTAAAAATTCATCACGATTATAAGCAATACCGCCCCCACTACCGCCCATCGTAAAAGAAGGTCTAATGACTGACGGAAACCCGAGGTCTTCCAAGATGGCAAAGGCTTCTTCCATGGAATGCGCAATACCCGAGCGCGGTGTTTTTAATCCAATTTTTGCCATTGCACGACGAAATTGCTCACGGTCTTCTGCTTTATCGATTGCTTCACGTGAGGCACCAATTAATTCAACATGGTATTTTTTTAAAATGCCTTCACGTACCAAATCCAACGCGCAATTTAAAGCGGTTTGTCCACCCATCGTTGGCAACAAGGCATCTGGCTTTTCTTTTTCAATAATTTTTGCGACAACTTCCCAATGAATCGGTTCGATGTAGGTGGCATCCGCCATATCAGGATCGGTCATGATGGTCGCAGGATTCGAATTAATTAAAATGATGCGATAACCACATTCACGTAATGCTTGGCATGCTTGTGTGCCAGAATAATCAAATTCACACGCTTGGCCAATGACGATAGGGCCAGCACCGAGGATGAGAATAGATTTTAGGTCGTTACGTTTTGGCATAGGTGCTCACAACTTCAAAAATTCATCAAACAACCCCAACATATCATTCGGTCCAGGCCCCGCTTCCGGATGCCCCTGAAATGCCATCACAGGCAATGTTTTATGCTTAAATCCTTGCAAAGAATGATCGAATAAAGAAATATGCGTGACTTCAACATCATCCGGCAAGGTTTTTTCATCCACACAAAAACCATGATTTTGACTGGTAATAAATACTTTTTTGGTTCTAACATCCTGCACCGGATGATTTGCACCATGATGCCCAAATTTCATTTTTTGTGTTTTGGCACCCAAGGCCAAACCCAAGATTTGATGCCCCAAACAAATGCCAAAAATAGGAATTTTTTTAGTGAGTAATATTTTGGTATTTTCAATGGCGTAATCACAGGCAGCAGGGTCACCAGGACCATTCGATAAAACAATACCGTCAGGTTTTAATTTTAATACCACTTCAACAGAAGTATTTGCAGGAACGATCGTGACACGACAAAAACGATCTTTCAGTGCACGAATAATATTTTCTTTGACCCCAAAATCATAGACAACAATATGCTTATTGCTGTCACAGTCACAGTCACAGTCACAGTCACAGTCACTTATTTTCTCGCGCGTAACTTTAATTGCCAGATCTTTTCCATTTAATCCTAAAAAACTTTTCGCTTTTTGTAAGGCAATCTCAGGATGTATTTTTCCCGTCATAATACAACCACTTTGCGCCCCTTTATCACGTAGAATATGCGTCAAACGACGCGTATCGATATTGGCAATCGCAACAATCTTATTTCTTTTTAAATAATCAGGAAGCGACTCTGTTGCGCGCCAATTGCTCACAATCGGTGAACATTCACGAATAATTAAGCCCGCCGCATGCACACGATCAGACTCAACATCTTCTCGATTAATGCCTGTGTTGCCAATATGCGGATAAGTTAAGGTGACAATTTGTTCTGCATAAGAAGGGTCCGTCAAAATTTCTTGGTAACCCGTGATCGCCGTATTGAAAACCACTTCACCAACGGTTTCGCCTTCAGCGCCAATGGAAACACCGGAAAAAATACTACCCTCTGCAAGAACCAGCAGCGCGGGCGTGAAATTACGCAATTGATCTTCAATCGACATAAAAAATACCCAGGTGGATTTCATGAATCATACATTATTTGAACAAAATTGTCTATTTAATCCCCACACATCCAGTAGTTCCCGGCGAATGTCTGGAAAACCACTAATTTTCAGATTTTAGGCGAGGTTGAACGATAATTTGTTGAGAAAAGCGCAGTGGTCACGAAGTCCATGAGCATTTTCGAAACAAATTATCGTTCAAGATCGTCAAAAGATGAAAATTTTTTATTCACCGAATTGCTGC